>JBKEBY010000046.1:0-101870 GCA_047973445.1 Pseudomonas sp. | reverse complement strand
CTTCGTCCCGAAGAAGAAACATCAAGACAAATGGTTCGCCACCTACATCGGCCACCAGCCACCGGAGATTGGTCGCGCCGCCCGGCTGTTCTGGCTGGGGCTGGATGAATCTACGGTTGAATCCACGCTACAGGCCGACGAGCCGGCCGGCCTGCTTGGTCGCCTGCTCAAACGCGACCTGAACGACTTCAGCTGCAACGTCGATATCCACGGCATCGAGAAAGCGTTCGATTGCGGCCCGGTACAGAACCTGCTGGAACCCGAGCTGGCGCTGCGCATTCCCGACAGCACGTCGGCCGATGAATTCGAAACCCATGTTCGCAGTGCCATCGGGGAGCTGGTCCTGAGCCGCCTGCGCATCTTGGAAAAGCCTTTCGCCAGCCTCGGCGAAGAGCAGAAGGCGCGCATTCTCGACCGGGTGCCGCCCCGCCTGGCCCGGCTCGATGACTTCACCGCCAAGGCCGCCGACATCGTCAACGAGGTGATGCACGAGCTGCGCTATGTGGTGGAACTGCGTCACGGCGAGCTCGCACTGGATATGCAGCGACGCATCCCGTCCGGCCAGGGCCATGTGCTCAGCACGCGGGAAGTGGCCGAACTGAAGGAAGAGGATCGCCAGGCACTGGTCGCTAAATTCGAGATGATGATCGAGGAAGCCGACGACTTCGACCTGCAGGTACTGGGCGAAAAGCGCCTGACCGAAGTCTTCATGATGGAGCCCAAGAAGCTGCGCCGCACCATCCGCTTCGCCCGCCAGAACCACAAGGAAAAGATGGCCTTCGCGGTGCTGCTGGAAAACGACCCGCGTTTCATGCACTACCACAGGCTCTACGCGGCACGGCGCATCACCCGTACCTGGACCGCCCTGCTCGGCCCCACCAACAGCGGCAAGACGCACCGGGCCATCGAGGCGATGACCAGCGTTGAGCGCGCCATCTACCTTTCGCCACTGCGACTGATGGCGCTGGAGAACCAGGAGCGTATCGAGTCCATGGGCGTGCCCTGCTCGCTGGTCACCGGCGAGGAAGAGATCATCCGCGAGGGCGCCACGCATTTCTGCTGCACCGTCGAGGAGTTCGCCCGCTTTCGCCACCAGCACTGGGACGTGGTGGTGGTCGACGAAGTGCAGATGATGGCCGACTCGCAGCGCGGCTGGGCCTGGGTCGATGCCCTGGTCAGCGCCTACACGCCGGAGCTGATGATGACCGGACCGATGCTGATCCAGCCCTCGCTGAAGACGTTGTGCGACCTTTGCGAGGATCAGTTGGTGGTCAAGCGCACCAAGCGCCTGTCACCAGTGGAGGTAGCCCGCCGCGCCACCTCACTCAAGCAACTGGACGAAGGCTCGATGCTGGTGGCCTTCAGCCGCAAGACGGTACTGGAACTCAAGGCACTGCTGGAGATGACCGGCAAGAGCGTGTCGGTGGTCTACGGTGCGTTGTCGCCGGAAGTTCGCCGCGAGCAGGCGCGGCGTTTTCGCGAAGGCGAAGCGGATCTCATGGTGGCCACCGATGCGGTGGGCATGGGCCTCAACCTGCCGGCCCATACCCTGTGTTTCTACACCGATGAAAAATACGACGGCATCCAGAACCGCCAGCTCAGAGTGCAGGAGGTCAAGCAGATTGGCGGTCGCGCCGGGCGCTTCGGCCATCACGACAGCGGCACCATCACCGCGCTGGACAGCCAGACGCTGCAAGCGATCCGGCAGTTGTTCTACAGCCCGGACCAACCGGTGGACCTGTCGCAGTTCCAGGTGCGGCCTTCCATCGAGCACCTGCAGGCCATCGCCGAACTGATGGGCGACCCTAGCCTGCTGCGCGCCTGGCTGACCTTCAACCGCAACATCAACTACGGCGCGGAATTCATCTCCATCCTGCCGGATGAGCTGGCCGAATGGATCAAGCTGATCGACGACCCGCAGATCGACCTGCGCCTGCGCTGGATATTCGCCTGCACACCAATCCGAGGCGGCCTCGATAGTCCGGCCGCTACCCACGCCCAGCAATGGCTGAAGAAAGTTGCACAGGACAAGCCGGTCGAGCTGCCACGCTTGTTCATCGAGGCCGACCTGGCCACCCTGGAAAGCACGCTGCACATCATCGAAACCTACCTGCACCTGGCCCGCACGCTGCCGGCGCACTTCCCCGCACTGGAACAGGCCGAAGGACACCGCAGCCTGCTCAACGAAGCCATCACCCGCGAGCTGTCGCGGCGGCGCAAACCGCGCAATTCGGACCGCCGGCGTGTATCGGGGGAGTCCAGCAACTGCCAGAAGTGTGGCAAGACAATGCCAGTGCTCAGTCGGCAGTTCCGCCTGTGTCAGGGCTGCTTTCGCAACCAGCGCCCATAGTAGAACTGAAGGGATAGCCGGGTATCTTTGACAGGTTCCGTATCGGACTCTAAGTTTTCGATTCCGAACATTTTCGAACCCGCTATTCTGCTGAAGATGACCGCGCCGAGGCTCCTGGGGTGAGCGCTCCGGAAATCGATGTCAAAGCCCAAGAGGCTCATCAAGGAATCCCCACCATGAGCGACCCGAACAACAAGCAATTCATCGTAGCCCTCGACCAGGGCACCACCAGTTCCCGAGCCATAGTGCTGGACCGCAACGCCAATGTGGTCACCATCGCCCAGCGCGAATTCGCACAGATCTACCCCCAGCCCAGTTGGGTCGAGCATGACCCCATGGAAATCTGGGCCACCCAGAGCGCGGTGTTCGTCGAGGCCCTGGCCCAAGCCGGTATCACCAACGAACAGGTCGCCGCCATCGGCATTACCAACCAGCGCGAGACCACCATCGTCTGGGACAGGATCACCGGCCGCCCGATCTACAACGCCATCGTCTGGCAGAGCCGCCAGAGCACGCCTGTCTGCGATCAGCTCAAGCGTGATGGCCTGGAAGAGCACATCCGCCAGACCACCGGACTGGTGATCGACCCCTATTTCTCCGGCACCAAGATCAAGTGGATTCTCGATCACGTCGAGGGCAGCCGCGAGCGCGCACGGCGCGGCGAGCTGCTGTTCGGCACCGTCGACAGCTGGCTGATCTGGAAGATGACCCAGGGCAAGGCCCACGTCACCGACTACACCAACGCCTCACGCACCCTGCTCTACGACATTCACAAGCTGGACTGGGACCCGGTCATGCTGCAGGCGCTGGATATCCCGCGCGAGATGTTGCCGCAGGTGCGCTCGTCGTCGGAAATCTACGGCCACGCCTACCTGGGTTCGGGCCAGAGCACCGGCATTCCCATCGCGGGCATCGCTGGCGATCAACAGGCCGCTCTGTTCGGGCAGATGTGCGTCGAGCCGGGCCAGGCCAAGAACACCTACGGCACCGGCTGCTTTCTGCTGATGAACACCGGCGGCAAGGCGGTGCAGTCCCGACACGGCCTGCTCACCACCATCGCCTGCGGCCCCAGGGGCGAAGTCCAGTATGCGCTTGAAGGTGCGATCTTCAACGGTGGCTCTACCGTGCAGTGGCTGCGCGACGAGTTGAAGGTGATCAACGACTCACTCGATTCCGAGTACTTCGCCACCAAGGTGCCGGACAGCAATGGCGTCTACCTGGTGCCGGCATTCACCGGCCTCGGCGCGCCCTACTGGGACCCTCGTGCACGCGGTGCGCTGTTCGGCCTGACCCGTGGCGTCAAGGTCGATCACATCATTCGTGCCACGCTGGAATCCATCGCCTACCAGACTCGCGACGTTCTGGAGGCCATGCAGCAGGATGCCGGCGAGCAGTTGCAGTCGCTGCGGGTGGACGGCGGCGCGGTGGCCAACAACTTCCTCATGCAATTCCAGGCAGACCTGCTCGGCACCCGGGTCGAGCGCCCACGCATGAAGGAAACTACCGCGCTGGGCGCCGCCTACCTGGCCGGGCTGGCGACCGGGTTCTGGAGCAGCCTGGAAGAACTGCGCAGCAAGGCCAGCATCGAGCGTGTCTTCGAGCCCGCCTGCGACGACGATAGACGCGAAGCGCTCTACAAGGGCTGGAAGAAAGCCGTCAGCCGAACCCGTGACTGGGCGGAGGACTGACGCAAGCGAGACTGTCCATTGCCAACCCCGGCCCGACATGCCTTTGGAACCGGGACTGTTCACAAGCGAACAATTCTTTTATCGAACACCGGACTGCGGCATGCTTTCCGGCAGTCGACAACAAGGAAGCGCACATGAACCTGGCCCCACGGCAGCAGAGCATTCTCGAACTGGTGCGCGAACGCGGCTACGTCAGCATCGAGGAACTGGCGCAGCAGTTCACGGTGACGCCACAGACCATCCGCCGCGACATCAACCAGCTCGGCGAGGCTGGCCTGCTGCGCCGCTACCACGGTGGCGCGGCCCACGACTCCAGCGTGCAGAACACCGCCTACACCCAGCGCGCCCGGCAGATGCGCGATGAAAAGCGGCGCATCGCCGATGCCATGGCTGCGCACATTCCCGATCAGGCGTCGCTGTTCATCAACATCGGTACCACCACCGAAGCCATCGCGCACGCCCTGCTCAAACATCGCGGCCTCAAGATCATCACCAACAACCTGCACGTGGCCAGCATCCTCAGCCCCAAGGAAGATTTCGACGTGCTGATCGCGGGTGGCAACGTACGCAGCGACGGCGGCGTGGTCGGCCAGGCCACCGCAGACTTCATCAGCCAATTCAAGGTCGACTTCGCCCTGATCGGCATCAGCGGCATCGACGAAGACGGCACCCTGCTGGATTTCGATTACCAGGAAGTCCGCGTATCCCAGGCCATCATCGACAACGCGCGCAAGGTCTACCTGGCGGCGGACTCCAGCAAGTTCGGCCGCAACGCCATGACGCGCCTCGGCTCGCTCGACCAGATAGACATGCTGTTCACCGATACCCAGCCGACCGAAGCCTTCAGTGAGCTGCTGGCCCGCCACGAAGTAAGGCTGGAAGTGACCGGCTGATTTCGACGCATCTGGACTCGACTCCCAGCTCACAGCGCCTGCCTTCGCCGCGAAGGTCGACTTCCACGGATTTGCGCTTCGTGCCCGGTCCGCCCGGTGCGAACGTGATTGAGTGAAGGCACACCACCTACAAACGCACCCGCCCTTTTGGCCAGCCGCAATAGAAGCCAGACCTGGTTCGTTTATTTTCTTTAAGCATAAAAAACGAAATCAAACCTCTGGCGAGGGGAATCCTCCCGCACTACGATGTTCACATTCGAAAATGAATGTTCGCTTATCGAGGAGGATTTCATGACCGATGCTGCCCGTGCCGTCTCCGAACTCTACGATATCGCCGTCATCGGCGGCGGGATCAACGGCACGGGCATCGCCGCCGATGCGGCCGGGCGCGGACTTTCTGTCTTCCTCTGCGAGCGCGACGACCTTGCCAGCCATACCTCCTCGACCAGCAGCAAGCTGATCCACGGAGGGCTACGCTACCTTGAACATTATGAGTTCCGCCTGGTCCGCGAAGCACTGGCCGAACGCGAAGTACTGCTGGCCAAGGCGCCGCACCTGGTCAAGCCGATGCGTTTCGTGCTGCCACATCGCCCGCACCTGCGCCCAGCGTGGATGATCCGGGCCGGCCTGTTTCTCTACGATAACCTCGGCAAACGCAGGAAGCTCCCCGCCTCGCACAGCCTGCGCTTTGGCGACGACAGCCCGCTGAAACCGTCGATCCGGCGCGGATTCGAGTATTCCGACTGCTGGGTAGACGACGCGCGGCTGGTGGTGCTAAACGCCATGGCCGCCCGCGAGAAAGGCGCGCACATCCATACCCGCACCCAATGTATGAGTGCCAGGCGCGCCGACAGCATCTGGCACGTCGAGCTGCAGCGCGAGGACGGCACCTGTTTCGCCCTGCGCGCCAAGGCGCTGGTCAACGCCGCCGGCCCCTGGGTAGCGCAGTTCATCGATGACAACCTGCAGCAGCGCTCGCCTTACGGCATTCGCCTGATCCAGGGCAGCCATATCATCGTGCCGCGACTGCACGAGGGTAAGCAGGCCTACATCATGCAGAGCGAGGACCGCCGCATCGTCTTCGCCATTCCTTACATGGGTCGCTACACCATGATCGGCACCACCGACCGCGAATACCACGGCGACCCGGCGCAAGCACGCATCAGCGAGGAAGAGATCGCCTATCTGCTGGCAGTGGCCAACGCGCATTTCCGCAAGCAGCTGGAACGCAAGGACATCCTGCATACCTTCACCGGCGTGCGGCCGTTGTGTGACGACGAGTCGGACAACCCTTCGGAAATCACCCGTGACTACACTCTGTCCCTGTCGGCCGAACAGCACCAGGCCCCTCTGCTCTCGGTATTCGGCGGCAAGCTCACCACCTATCGCAAACTGGCCGAGGCGGCGCTGGCACAACTCGCACCCTTCTTTCCAAACATGGGCGAACGCTGGACGCGAACTGCCCCCCTGCCTGGCGGCGAAGACCTGAGCAGCCCTGATACGCTGGCCGAAGAACTGGTGGCGAAGATCGGGGGCATCGACCCGGCGCTGGCGCGGCGCTGGGCGAGCCTCTACGGCAGCCGCGTCTGGCGCATGCTGGGCGAAGCGCACGCGGTGAACGAGTTGGGCGAGCTGATAGGCCAGGACCTGTACACCCGCGAAGTGGATTATCTGCGTCATCAGGAATGGGCGACCCGTCCGGACGACATCCTCTGGCGCCGCACCAAGCTCGGCCTGGCCTTCAGCGAACAGGAAACGGCCCGGCTACAGCACTACCTCGCCATGACGAAGGCGAAGGAGCAGGCGGCCTAGGGTCTGTTGCCGTTTCGTCCGCGGCCGGGCCGGCAACAGACCCTAGCAGGCATTTCGAATCGCATTCGATTGCGGTAGGCTCGACCACTTCTCAAGACGGAGTATCACCCCATGGCCCGAGCCACCGCCCGCCACATCCTGGTTCCCACCGAAGCTAAGTGCAACGAGCTGAAAGCTGCCATCGGAGGCGGCGCCGATTTCGCCCAGGTCGCCAAGGACAACTCCACCTGCCCGTCCAGCCGCCAGGGCGGTGACCTGGGCTCGTTCGGCCCCGGCCAGATGGTCAAGGAGTTCGACACCGTGGTATTCAGCGCGCCGCTCAACGTCGTACAGGGCCCGGTGAAGACCCAGTTCGGCTACCACCTGCTGGAAGTCACCAGCCGCCAGGACTGATGCCGCACCCCCGCGTTCGGCGCGGGGGTGTTTCTCCTGCCTTATCTCTCAACATTCGGCCCAAATAGGCCAAACCAGCCTCCTGTCACACACCCAGGCAAATAACGTCCGGTCAGCCGCTCCAGGCCATTCATGCTCGGCATGATGGCCGTGCCGCATATGGTGAGTACTACGCCGACGACCTGGTCGATTTCAGCCTACCGCCCTTCTACGTTGCGGGTACTGTCATCGGCCTGCGCGCTCCACAAATCATCCCGCCCACCTGCCCCAGCAGACAGAGGAATATCTTGCAGTTCAGGCTCCAAGATCACCCACCCTCAACTAATTGATTAACAATTAATTTTTCTATTAACACAGAATCAAAACCTTCCTTGAAGTGCTTTATCCGTATCAATCAAATTGGCCGAGGAGTTACTTTTTCCGGCTAAACGCCTCGTCAGGAGCTATGGTCAAGGAAGTGAAGGAATGATTGCCCACTCTGATAGAGGAGCGATGTGATGTTCCAGGTAACACGCATAGGCGACAAACGCATCGACGTGGATTTCTCCGGCAAACTCGACAGCAACAACATGCGCTTTGCGCTGGATGAGTTGATGCGCAAATCCGAAGGCATTTCCCACGGACAGATGCTCTATCGAATCGGCGACTTCGACATGCCCACGCTGGGAGCTGTGGGCGTCGAACTGTCGCGCATCCCCGAACTGTTTCGTTTCGTCCGACGCTTCGACCGCTGCGCGGTCGTCGCGGGCAAGGAATGGATCCGGAGGGCCAGCAAGATCGAGGGCATCATGATTCCGGGGCTGACGATCAAGGCGTTCGATCTGCATGAGGTGGAACAGGCGCATCAGTGGCTTGAGGCCGTCGCTCACCAGTCGTCTCTCTGAACGATGCCTCCTGCTGCCAGTCCCAGATAGTGAACCCAATGCAGGAGTCATCGCCATGCTGAAGTTTATCGGTAGCACGGTCGGCATCATCTTCCTGATCGGCCTGCTGGTCGTCATCGGTCTGTTCATGCTGATTTTCTGAACGAGCCGATTGCGGGCCGCACGGGTCCAATACGGATCTACCACAACCTGAGGAATCGCAAAATGGGCCTGTTCGACAAGATCAAAGAGAAACTGGGGATAGGCGGCACCAGCAACGAGGCGCACAAGCCTGTCGATCCAACCACTACACCCAATCAGCATGCCACCGACTCGCAACGCCCGACGGCCGCTCACAACGCCACAACCACGCCATCGGGCAGCGCACCGCTGACTGGCACGACGGATGCCAACGTCAGCGCCGTGGACGTGCCGGCAAAGCTCGACGGCATGGCTGCCGCTCATTCCCAGCAGTTGAACTGGCGCACATCCATCGTCGACCTGCTCAAGCTGCTGGGGCTCGACAGCAGCCTGGAAGCACGCAAGCAGTTGGCCACCGAACTCGGCTGTCCCCAGGAGAAGATGGGCGATTCGGCGGCAATGAACATCTGGCTACACAAGGCCGTGATGCATCAGCTCGCCGAACATGGCGGTACGGTGCCGCCGGAGTTGCGTATCTGACCTGTTGATCCGTGAGCTTCGTCCGAGGCTCAGCTTCTGGCCTCCGGCAGGCAGGCTACGCCTGCCTTCGCTGCGAGGGGCGGCCCCACACAAGCGATGCGTGACTCGTGGAAGCCCTGGCTGGCCTCGCGGCGAAGCTTTTGAAGCAGCACCTGATTACGTCGGTTTCCAAGCCAGGCTTAATCGGCGGCGCCGTCCAGTGACGGACCAATCAACGCCGCCAATTGGTCATAAACACCCGGGCAGGCGACCAGATATGGATTGCCCTGCAACAACCCGTCATCGCGAAAGAAGTCGTTGACCAGTCCACCCGCCTCTTTGACCAGCACCAGGCCAGCCAGACAATCCCAGCTTTTCAGGTTGGTCTCGTAGTAGCCGATCAGTCGTCCCGCCGCCACATAGGCGGTCATCAGCGCGCCGGAACCGTTACGTAGAAACATCCCGCCCTCACCCAGCAGGCCTTGCAGAAAAGGAATGAAATGCTGCTTGCCACGCGGATGAAAGGTGCCGGTACCGGTCAACCCCTCTCGCACATGCAGCGCCGCACTGACGGCCAGCGGCACATCGTTGACGAACGCACCGCGTCCCAGGCAGCCATGGAAGAGTTCGTCATGATTGGGGTCAGCGATGGCGCCCAGATAGGGTTCGCCATCGATCAACAGGCCAATCGACACGCACCAGTTGTGCAAGCCATTGAGAAAGCAGGCGGTTCCGTCGATCGGGTCGATCACCCACACGCAGCGCGCCGCGAGCGCGGCTGAGCCACTTTCCTCGCCGAGGAAGCCATCCTCGGGAAAATGTGCCGAAAGCTGGAGGCGGATGAACTGCTCGATCTCCTTGTCGGCGAGGCTGACCACATCCTGCGGGTCACCTTTATGCTCGACTACCAGTGCGTTGCGATCGCGGTAGTAATTCATGCCCATGCGCGCCGCCTCCAGCGCGACGCGCATGGCAAAGGCGTAACGGGCATCGATATCCAGGCCATCTTGCGCGGCGGGCGATGTCGTGGTCATGGGTGGTCCTTGGTTCGGCCAGTGAGGAAACGCAACCCAGCCGGCACAATGCCGGCCAGGGATACGCTGGCCACACAGCTTACCGGCTATGCCGCTACCGGGCGAAGCAGGCCTGCGCCATCAGGCCGTATGGGGTGTCTCGTGTAGTCGGACGTTGAGCTCGTCGACGATCGGCGCCCAGTCGGCATCCTCAATCCATTCCTGCTCGAAGAAGGTACGCTGCGACTCGTTCCAGAAGGGAGCTTCGGCAAGCTTCATGTGCTCCGGCAGCGGAGCATGGCTGGCGATGAAGGCATCGATGCTGGCGGGGTCCGAAGGCATGCCCAGCTGCTCGAAAAGAGTACCGATATCTTTGTTGGACAGTTCCATGGCAGGCTCCATCAGGTGGCAGGCGGATGCCGCACCGCCTGACAGCGATACGGCATGTCCTGAGTAGAGCCGCCGCGGGCAGCGACAGTTCCCGAAACTGACTGCCCCTATGCCGCCTGATCGAAAAGCGGCCTGCCATGATCGAGGCACTGATCCACCAGCCATTTTCCGTGGGCGATGGACGCGCGCTGGGCCTGGTCCAGCTCAGCCATGAAGGCATGCCCCACCGGTAACGGCAGGCGCCGTGTCAGGTTGCCATTCGGATCTGCGATACGGCAGCCGCCGGCCCAGGGCGTCGGACTGCCGGGATGTTCCATAACGGCGGCCGAAATGACGTGGCCCCGGTATTCGCATTGCATCAAGCTCATGATTCACCTCCTTACCGAAGGCAGCTATCAGGACGACGAAGCGATACCTGCCTGGTTTCCCGTTGCTTTCTCCCCTGTGAGCACGCACGGATATCCGGCGCTCATGCCAATTCGGGTCGATTGTGTATAGCACAGTGAAAACCACGACAGCATGCCGGTGGTCGAGTACGAAGGCAGGGAGCGAAGCGCTATAGGTTCTGTTGCCATTTCATCCGCGCCTGCGACGAAACGGCAACAGAACCTAGCAGAGGGCGAAAGGAAAACGGGAGCGACTGGGCGCTCCCGTATGCATGGGCAGGGTCTGTTGCCGTTACAGGATCAGGACGAGCGCAGTTGCTCGTCAGCCAGGAAATCTTCCTCCAGGAGCGCGTCCTGGCCTTCGATGGTCTCCTCCGCAACGGGCGCGGGGCTGGTGACACGCTTGCTGCGCAACTTGCCGAATTGATGGTTCAGGGCATTGCCCAGCTTGTCGATGGCACCCTCCACGGCCTGGTCGAGCGATTCGGCCTTGTGGGTGACGGAAATGGGTTGCAGCCCTTTCGGCCGCGCTTCGATCTGGCAGCGCTTGTCCTGCGAGCCCGCCTTGATTCCGTTTTCGTCATTGAGATGCACGACAACGCGGGTGATTTCATCATCAAAACGGTCGAGCTTGTCGGCAACGCTGGCGCTTACCCACTCTACGAGCCGGGCACTTCCTTCAATGTGGTTATCGCTGTGGACTTGAATCTGCATAAACGTCTTTCCTTCTGCATATTCCTGGGTCACACCGCTTTGCTCAAACGGCAACCCTAGATAGCCACTAATGGAAGTTTTAAGCAAGCCCAGCAGTTTGGTCGGTTCGCGACATTTCCCCGCAGGCTGTTAACCGGCTGCGTACCGCCTTCAAACCGAACCCGACAACGCACATGCTGCTCTGCGGCAGCTTTGACAGCAGCAAGCGCGACAACTGACTGCCGGTGTTGCAGCGTACCTTTCAGCCGATCCTCTCAGCAGTCTGTTAGCCCTGCGCTGACAGGGTGCGGTACTCGTCCTGGGCATGCTGATCGGTCATGCCGCTGATGAAGTCCTGAAGCAGCCGGCTGCGGTAGTAGAACTCCCACAAAGGTTGTTCAGGCGAGCTTTCGGGAATCGTCTTCAGCGCCTCGTGGTAGGCCTTGACCAGCTGGCTGGGCAGGCGCCGGACAAGCATCTGCAGGTGCGGCTCGCGACGGCAGTTACCGTCGGTCAGCTCATGGAAGGTCGCAGGGCTGGTGCAAAGCAGTGGCGCATAGGCGTCCAGGAGTCCTTGCAGGATGCGATAGCCCTGCAGCTGCAGCGTCTCCACTTCGCGATGACAGAACACCCGGTCCATCGCCACATCCTTGAAAGTCTGCACGATCGCGTTGGGCAGGCTGGCATCTTCCAGCAATGCACGATCCAGGGTGCCGTGGTAGACCGCCTCGATGTTGTCGATGAACTGCTGGGCAGCGTGCTGCACCAGCGGGTGGACTAGAGTCACCCGCAGCCAAATGAAGAACTCGCCCACTTTGTTGATGGGCTCCTTCGCCGCCCGCTCCAGCGCGTAGTTCACCATGCTGCGGAAACTGCGATTGGGACCGGCGATCGCCTCGTCGGGCGAGCCGTGATCGGCGAACTTGTCGAGCAGCAGTTGCGCCAGTTGCTCAATGCTGAAGATGCCCTTCTCCACCGAATCCTCGATATCGGCCAGGCAGTAAGCGATGTCGTCCGCGGCTTCCATGATGTAGACGACCGGATGGCGCGTTCCGGGTGGCAGATCCAGAGCATTGCGCAGGTCGTCGATGAAGGGCTCTTCGGACAGGTAGAAACCCGGTTTCTTGTGCAGATAGGCCCCAAGGCTTCCCTTCTCGGGCCGCGGTGCATAGGCGGCCCGCACGTACTTGAGCAACCCGGCGGTCTGGGTATAGGTCAGGTTCAGGCGTTGCAGGGTCACCACCAGACGAATGCCCTGGGCGTTGCCCTCGAAACGCTTGAGGTCGCTCAGCATGCGCTGGCGCAACGCGGCATCCCCTTGGTCTGCGGGCACAGCGCTGGCGAAAAGCTCATCGAGCGAGCGCTCGAACCATTCGCCGATGGCGAACTCGCCGAAGTGACCGAACGGTGGATTACCGATGTCGTGCATCAGGCAGGCCATTTCCACCAGGCTTTCCAGCGCGCTTTCGAGGCCATCCAGGCCATGGTCGCTGGCGCTGTTGCCCAGCTGCTTGTACAGCGTGCGAACGATGAAACGACCGGCCTGCTGCACTTCCAGCGAATGGGTCAGGCGGCTGCGCACCGCCGCGTTGCGCTCCAGCGGGAATACCTGGGTCTTCTGTTGCAACCGGCGCACGGCGGCCGAATGCATGATGCGACCTCGGTCGCTTTCCAGTTGGTCGATCACCGCCTGCAGGTTGCCGTCCGATGCACGCATGCCCGACTCCGAACGACCGTAAGGCCGCTGGCGGGATATCTTGTCCTTGAAGTTCACAGGCCCGGGCATGAGGTCGCACTCGTCGATGAAGAGAACGGGAGCCTAACGCGGGTTGGTGGGTTTACCAAGATTGCTACGCTGCGAGCTGTTTAGAATTGCCTGTCGCAACCAGGAATTCACCATGAGCCGCTTCGACTTTCACCAGCAACACGCCGAGCGCGCCCGCAGCGAGGCACAGCGCCTGCTCGATCAACGGGAAGTGTTGGGTAGCCGCTGGCTGACCTGGGTCGCCGCCGAGCTTTATCAGCTGTCCCCACCGGAATATGCGGCCATGGTGCGCCGCGAGCTGCAACGCCTGAATGCAGGCAACTCATGACCGGCCTCAGGTCGACGAGTGGCCCAGGGCCGTGCGCACCCGCCCCAGCAACCAGCCGCCGCCCACGTTGATCACCAATCCCAGCATCACCAGCAGCGCGCCGAAGGTCTGCAGCAAACCCAGGTGTTCGTCGAGCAGCAGCGCCGCCGAGGTGAGCCCCACCACCGGAACCAGCAACGAGAACGGCGCCACGGTTCCAGCCGGATAGCGCGACAGCAGCCAGCTCCACAGACCGTAGCCGAGAATGGTCGCGCCGAAGGAGAGATAGGCCAGCACCAGGATCGAATCCAGCCCGATACCCCGCAGGGCCGCCTCGATGCGTACCGGGCCTTCCAGCAGCCAGGAAAGGGCGAGAAATGGCAGTGGCGGAATCAGACTGCCCCAGACTACCAACCCCACCAGATTCACCTTGCCCACCTTGCGCGTGACGATATTGCCCAGTGCCCACATCGAGGCCGCACAGATGGTTAGCACGAAGCCGGCCAGGGTCATGCTGCGGTCGCCCTGCAGGCCGATCAACAGCAAACCGCCCGCGGCGATCAGCAGCCCGATCAGGTTGCTCGCGCGCAGGCGCTCGCCCAGGAACAGCGCCGCGAAGAACAGCGTGAAGAACGCCTGGGATTGCAGCACCAGCGAGGCCAACCCGGCAGGCATGCCGACGTTCATCGCATAGAAGAGAAAGGCGAACTGGCCCAGGGAAATCGTCGCGCCGTAGGCGAACAGCCAGCGCAGCGGCAACTGTGGACGCTGGATGAAGAATACTGCCGGAAAGGCCGCCAGCATGAAACGCAGGGCGCCCAACAACATCGGCGGTATATCCTCCAGGCCGACCTTGATCACCACGAAGTTCATGCCCCAGACGACGATCACCACCAGGGTCAGCAACAGGTCTTTGGGCGACATGGCAGAGCTTTCCGGATAAAGGATTCATTAGAACCGAGCATGACCCAGTTGCACTCGTACAGCCGACAGCGGATTCGGTCATACAGTTGCCGACGTTGCGACCATGCTCGGCAATCCGGACTAAGGTCAGTTCCCGTTTCATCGCGCGCCGTGCCTGCAACCGCCGCACGAGCTAAAATCCCCTTCTGAACGAACCAAGAGAGCAGCCATGGGCGCACAGTGGAAAGCGAAGCATAAAGAAGCGGCAGCCAACGCCAAGGGACGTACCTTCGGCAAGCTGTCGAAAGAGATCATGATCGCCGCGCGCAGCGGTGCCGATCCGGACATGAACCCGCGCCTGCGCCTGGTGGTGGAGCAGGCGAAGAAGGCCTCAATGCCGCGCGAAACGCTGGAACGCGCGATCAAGAAAGGCGCCGGCCTGCTGGGTGAAAGCGTTCATTACGAACGCACCACGTACGAAGGTTTCGCCCCGCATCAGGTACCGCTGATCGTCGAGTACCTGACCGACAACGTCAACCGTACGGTGGCTGAGATCCGCGTACTGTTTCGCAAGGGCCAGCTGGGCGCTTCCGGTTCGGTCGCCTGGGACTTCGACCACTGCGGCATGATCGAAGCGGCACCGAACGCGGCGGACGCCGATCCGGAACTGGCTGCCATCGAGGCCGGCGCGCAGGATTTCGAAGCGGGCGAAGACGGAACCACACTGTTCGTCAGCGATCCTGCCGACCTTGACGTGGTCTGCCGTGCGCTACCCGAGTTCGGTTTCAGCGTGCAATCGGCACAACTGGGCTATCGACCGAAGAATCCGGTCACGACCCTGTCCGCGGCACAGCTCGAGGAAGTCGAAGCCTTTCTCGCCGCCATCGACGCCCATGACGATGTGCAGAACCTGTACGTAGGGCTGGCCGGTTGAGGCCGGCGCCCATCATTCGACGAATCGGGAGCAGGTCACGACGATGAGTACCCAGAAGCCCAACACCCCCTACGCCCAGCGCGAACAGGGTTATCGTGAAAAGGCGCTGAAGATGTACCCTTGGGTCTGCGGACGTTGTGCCCGCGAGTTCTCGGGCAAGCGGCTCAGCGAGTTGACGGTCCATCACAAGGACCACAACCACGACAACAACCCCGAAGACGGCTCGAACTGGGAACTGCTCTGCCTGTACTGCCACGACAACGAGCACTCGCGCTATACCGACAACCAGTACCAGGCCGAAGCCAGGCCCGGCAGCGACCTGGGCCCGAAGGAAACCTTCAAGGCCTTCGCCAACCTGGCCGATCTGCTCAAGGGCAAGCCCGACTGAGCCCGCCCTTCGCGTGCCGGTCACTTCACCAGCAGTACCGGCACCGAGACTTCATGAATCACCCGAGTGGCCACCGAACCAAGCAGCAACCCACCGAAGCTGCCCAGGCCACGTGTGCCCATGACGACCGTATCGCAACCCAGCCGCTTCACGGCCTCATTGACCTGTTCGGCCACATTGCCCAACACGGCATGAGTCTGATGTGCGATGCCTGCCGCCTGTAGCGCATCAACCGCCTCTGCCAGCACGTTGCGCGATTTGGTCAGCAGGCTGTTGTTGAGCTCCTCGAGCATGTTGGCCGTCACGTATTCCCCATAGATCACCGGTTCATGCTGCACGTTGACGACATGCACCTCGACAGGAGGCGTGTCGAGATCAATCAGGTATTGCACGGCTCGTTTCGAGTTTTCGGAACCGTCAAAGGCGAGCAAAATCTTGCGCATTATCAATCTCCTGTATGCTTTGCCACCAGCATAGACCACGCCCTTCGCGGTCTGTCAGCGTCAGAATGACTCAGATATCGCCAAAAGGCTCATGATGAACATCCCCATCCAACCATTGTTCGGCGTCGGCGACGCCTCCTACCAGGCAGCTGGAGGCAGCGCCGGCATCGAGCGCCTGGTAGCGGACTTCTATCGCGTCATGGATGAGTCAGAGGCCGCGCAAGACGTGCGCAGCATGTACCCCGAAGACCTGACGCTGGCCCGCGAGAAGCTGGCCGCCTTTCTCAGCGGCTGGCTGGGCGGACCACGCCGCTATGCCGAGAAATTCGGCAGCATCAGTATTCCGCAGTTCCATACTCGCTGGCCGGTCGGCGAGGCCGAGCGGGACGCCTGGCTGGATTGCATGCAGCGGGCTATCGCCCTGCAGCCGTACTCGCCGGAGTTCGCCGAATATCTGCTGGCCCAGCTGCGCTTGCCGGCCGAGCGTATTCGGCAGGCGGGCCTGGCGATACGGCCTCCTTCGCCGCGCACGGACTGAACCGTCATTCCAGCGCCGTCACTATCTCCCATTCCGCCACGCCTCCTTCGACGACCCGGAACAACGGATGCGGCTGCGGATCACCTTGCGCCAGCGCCGGCATTTTCGAAGGTTCGCGCACGGCCAGCTTGGCCAGCAAGTGCCGGGTTTCGTAATCGAGCTGGCCGCGGTTCACCTGCATGGGCTGCGTCTGTTCGACCCGGCCGATCTTGCTGACATCGAAACGGTAGCCACGGGCCGTGGCCTCGGCATGCACCTCGGTCAGATAGGCTGCGATCTGCGACAGCGGATCATCGCATTGCCGGAATCGACGCAGTTGAGGGTGATTGCGGTAACCGCGTGTCAGATCGGCCAGCACAGCCTGGGCCAGCAATGCCTCGCGCCACAGCGCAACCAGCCCTTTGCTGTCCAGGTACCTGGGATGTAGTGACCAGAGTCGCATCAAATCTCCTTCTACCGAGCCGATGAGCCCGGCGCACGTCATATCCAAACATGACTTGCCGCATCCATACACAGGACAGCCGATACTCGGGATCTGCATGAAAATCCGTTTCGCCTCGGTCAATCAACAGATAATTTCCGAAGTCAGGGACATCCTCGAACCAAGTGGCATCGAGATACTGCCCTTCCCGTCAAGATCGAGGAGATGCGTACCGAGGATCAGCAACAACTGGTGAGCGACAAGCTGCTGGTGGCATTCAGCTGATCGGCAAACCGGTCTTCGTCGAGCATACCGCGCTCTACGTGAACAGCCTGAACGATTTCCCCGGCGATCTGACTCAGGCCTTCTGGGAACGGCTGCAGGCAGCGGGGTTCTGCAAGCTGTCGAAAGTGTGGAACGAGCGGGAAATCCAAAGCGTGCGGACCATTTCCTACGTGTTCTCGCACAAGCCCAACCCCGTGCAGCAGGAAATCCTCAGCCGGTAAGGCATACGCATGATCGTCCTCGGAGGCAACATCAAACCCTGAAGCCCGCCGGGGCAGAACCGGCCCGTGGTAAAGCCGACACCTTCCATCTCGGCCGGCATGAATGGATACAGCGCCAGCCGGCCGATAGTGATCACCATCCTGCGCAGCAACACGCGCAAGGTAACTACCTGGCCCGCTATCTGTGCGTCTCGATAGGTCGGACAGGCTATGCTTCGCCGCGCGAGATAACCGCTGCCGTCGGAATTCGGTCTCCGCGCCCGGCAGGTTAATATGCATTGTTCGATCGAGCCCCCAGACCATGCCAACCCCTGTCATTCGCCAGCTTCCTGCCGAACTGCAGCCCTTGCTGGACAAATTCTATCGCGCTCAACGCAGCCAGATGCGTGGCATGCCGGGGGCAAGCTGCTGGGTAGCCATGGATCGGGAAATCATCGCTGGCTTGTGCCTCACTCCCGTCGCGCAGGGACACTGGCTGACCGGGCTGCTGGTCGCGCCCGAATACCGCTGTCAGGGATTGGCACGGCGGCTGATCGAGCAAGCATTGAAAAGCGTTCGATCACCGGTATGGCTGTTCTGCCATCCGCGCCTGGCAGACTTCTACGTACGGCTGGGGTTTGCGCTGGCAGCGGAAGAGGACCTACCGGAGCCGCTGCACGACCGCCTGCAGCGATACACTCGGCACAAGCCGCTGATTGCCCTCGTGAGGAACGAAATGACCCAACCCATTCTGAGAATCGCCACCGCCTGCCTGCACGACGAGCAAGGCCGCATTCTGCTGGTACGCAAACGCGGCACTCACTACTTCATGCTGCCGGGCGGCAAGGCTGAAGCAGGTGAAACCGCGCTCATGACCGTTCGGCGCGAACTGCATGAAGAGCTTGCGCTGGAACTCGCCGATGCCGACCTGCAGTGGCTCGGACATTTCCAGGCGCCCGCGGCCAACGAGCCGGGACATTGGGTAGAAGCTCAGGTATTCATCGGCAAGCTCACCCAAACCCCGCGGGTTCAGGCGGAAATCGAAGAGACGGGCTGGCTCGCACTGGAAGCACCGGAGGCACTTCGGCTTGCACCCTTGCTGCGGGAAAAGATCCTGCCGGTACTGAGCGAGCGTGCGACCACGGCGCACTGACACACGCCATCACCTGCTGCCATCAGCGCAGAGCTCATGGGGAAATCGGGTCGCTGGCCGGAAAGGTTTCTTCCAGGGCTTCATCCAGCTGATCTTCGTCGGCTTCGTCCGGACTCCGCTCGATGCGATCATCTTGTTCCTCGGCCGGAGGGACGGGGTTCTGCGGTTCGCTCCCGTTCATGACGCTACTCCTCGTGTTGATACGAGCGACGCTCTGAACGATTAGGCTGCCATCGAGGCGACAGGTTCGATGCCGCCGGCGAATTGCCCAAAAAAAAGGGGCGGGACTAAGCCCGCCCGCCTCCTTCCTTGCTCCCTTTGTTTCCTGCTCATCGTCCTGATGAAATCGCCTCCAGCGATTGTTCCCAACCATCATCCTGATGGCCCGCACTGATCCGTCAGCACGGAGCCGATATTAATGATCCGTACGTTTGCAGCAACTCCACTCGGACAGGCCAGCAAGAGGTCACTTCGTAGCCGTAACGCTGAAAAAGTCCTTTGATGCCTGCAAGTTACGAGCATCATGCATGTAAAGGGAGAACAGCTGAATCCATTCCCACATATTTACTTACATACCTTGTAAGCAAATGCCTACAAGCAGCAGTGCATTCTGGGAAATGGAAACTGAGGAGGAATTAACCATCGGGCTGCCACATAGAGGGCATAGCGCAGACCGATAGAGTCGGTCGACTCGCTGTCCGACCGTTCTATCGGTCGGACAGCTTCACCGATTACTGGAAAAGCGCGTCGCTGGACAGGCCATTGCGCTCGAAGATCTCGCGCAGACGCTTGAGCGCCTCTACCTGAATCTGCCGTACCCGCTCGCGGGTGAGGCCGATTTCCTTGCCGACCTCCTCCAGGGTGCAGCTCTCGTGCCCCCGCAGGCCGAAACGGCGGATGACCACATCGCGCTGCTTCTCGGTGAGGTCCGACAACCAGCGATCGATGCTGGTGGCAAGATCGTCATCCAGCAACAGCTCGCAGGGATCGGAGGGCCGTTCGTCGGTCAGCGTATCGAGCAGGGTCTTGTCGGTATCCGGCCCCAGCGAGACATCCACCGAAGTCACCCGTTCGTTCAGGCCCAGCATGCGCTTGACCTCACCTACCGGCCGTTCCAGCAGATGCGCGATTTCTTCCGGGCTGGGTTCGTGGTCGAGTTTCTGGGTCAGCTCTCGAGCTGCGCGCAGATAGACGTTCAGCTCCTTGACCACATGAATCGGCAGACGAATGGTACGCGTCTGGTTCATGATCGCCCGCTCGATGGTCTGCCGGATCCACCAGGTCGCGTAGGTCGAGAAGCGGAAACCGCGCTCAGGGTCGAACTTCTCTACCGCACGGATCAGCCCGAGGTTGCCCTCCTCGACCAGATCGAGCAAGGAAAGTCCGCGGTTGATGTAACGACGGGCGATCTTGACGACCAGACGCAGGTTGCTCTCGATCATGCGCTTGCGACCCGCCGGATCGCCCTTCTGGGCCAGGCGAGCGAAATGCACTTCTTCTTCGGGAGTCAGGAGGGGGGAAAAGCCGATTTCGTTGAGGTACAGCTGCGTGGCGTCGAGCGCCCGGTTGTAATCGATGAACTTGTGTTGCTTGGCGACCGTGGTCTTGGATCGGGCACCAATAGAACGAACGCGAGAGACTTCGCTGGGGCGCTTGGACCCAGCGGTGGGTTCCATGAGTAGAACGGCATCGTCTACGTCAAACTCCGGCACTTCTTTTTTGAGAGCCATTATTGTTGTCCTGTTCTGAGTTCGACAACAGGCCCGGATAGCACCCTATCCCTGGCGTTACTCGAGCCCCCTAGTGCCGGAACAGGCGGGTCTCAGGTCAACGTTTCGGCAGGTATTGCAGAGGATCAACAGGTTTGCCTTTCCGGCGAATCTCGAAGTGCAGCTTCACCCGGTCGGTTCCAGTCGATCCCATCTCGGCAATGCTCTGCCCAGCTTTGACTTTTTGGCCTTCCTGAACCAGCAGCCTGCGGTTGTGGCCGTAGGCGCTTACATAGGTATCGCTGTGCTTGATGATCACAAGTTCGCCGTAACCCCGTAAACCACTACCGGCATACACAACAGCGCCATCAGAAGCAGCTAAAACAGGCTGTCCTAATTCCCCGGCGATATCAATGCCTTTATTCAAACTGCCGTTTGACGAGAATCGGCCAATGATCTGGCCATTCACCGGCCATGCCCAGCCGCTGGCCGAGCGAGTTACCGGTTTGATCGGCGTACTGGCCGGTGGCACGGCCTGCGGAGCCCTGGAGATAGGCGGCGGGGTCGGTACGGGCGTGGTCACGACCGGCTTTGCGGTCCGCGGCGCAGATACCTGCGGCGCTGGAGCAGCAGCGACATTGCGCGGTGCACGACCATCAAAGCGGATCTGTTGACCCGGATGAATCACATGGGGAGGAGCAATACCGTTGCGTTGAGCCAGTTCTTTCCAGTCCCAACCGAAACGAAAGGCGATGGACCATAACGTGTCGCCACGCTGAACGATGTAATGCCCCGTCGTCACGCGATCGCGGTTGTTGCGGTCGACGACCTGCACACCGCCTCGAGGCGGGCTCGCGCAACCAGCCAGCAGCGTCCCGGCGATTGCTGCAACCAGAACGCAGCGAACCGACGGATGGCGGATCCACCGCACAACTGCTGTGAGCTTCAATGCCCGCTCCCTACATTGTCGTATCTGTTTGCGCCATAGGCTGACGTCGTCCGGCGAACCATTCAAGCCCCAGTACCAGTACGATCCCCGCAACCGCCATCAGTACTGCCAGCAAGAGCTGCGGATTCTGACCGGTGATCTCCGCGAAGCTGCCCGGTAGCAGGTTCTGCTCCAGCACGGGCGTGCGCTCACCCTGCGAGTCGAGGCGCCAGGTCAGCACTTCCTTCCACGGCCAGACCTTGTTCAGCGAGCCCAGCATCAGCCCGGTAAGAAAAGCCAGGGTGAGGTCGCGCCAGCGATTAAGCATCCAACTGAGGAGGCGCGCGAAGCTCAGGATACCTACCAGGCAGCCGGAAGCGAAAATCGCCAGCACAGTCACATCGAGATCTTTTACCGCGCCCAGTACAACCGGATACAAACCCAGCAACACCAGAATGAAACTGCCGGAAATGCCTGGCAGGATCATCGCGCAAATCGCGATGGCGCCGGCGAAAAACAGGCTTAAACCACTGTTGCTCCACTGTACCGGTGCAGCCACGGTGATCACGTAGGCGAATACGACACCCAGTACCAATCCGACGACACGCGACAATCCCCAACGCTGGATCTCCTTGCCGACCAGGTGCACGGAGACCAATATCAGCCCAAAGAAGAACGACCATACCGGAATCGGATGAGTATCGAGCAAGTAAGAAATCAATTTGGCCAGGCTGACGACGCTGGTAAGGATGCCGCCCAGCAGAACAAGCAGAAAGTTGGCGTTGGCAGCCTTCCATGCTTGCCGAACGCGACCGCGGAACAGCAGCATCGCAGCACCGGGAATCGCGGCAATCGATCGTAGCAACTCGTCGTAGATGCCGGTGATGAAGGCGATGGTGCCGCCGGATACGCCAGGTACCACGTCGGCGGCACCCATGGCGATACCCTTGATGTACAGCATTAACGCGTTCTTCATGCTTCCTTCCGCTGAATACTCAAACTACGGGTCCATTTAGCAGCGGCACAAAGCGTACGGTGTCCAACAGATGCCTGGAAAAACCACCTTCCTCACGAACGATAAGCATCAGTTGCTGTACTTCACCTACCCCTACCGGAATCACCAGACGCCCACCAGGTGCCAGTTGATCGAGCAGGGCTTGCGGCACATCGGCTGCTGCGGCGGTAACGATGATGCCGTTGTAAGGTGCCAATGCGGACCACCCCTCCCAGCCATCACCCCAGCGAAAGACCACATTGCGCAACTTCAGTTCGCCGAGCCGCTCCTTGGCGCGCTCTTGCAACGCCTGGATCCGCTCGACGGAAAACACCCGCTCCACCAACTGCGCCAGTACCGCAGTCTGGTAACCCGAGCCGGTGCCGATCTCCAGCACCTTGTCCAGCGGGCCGTCGGCCAGCAGCAATTCGCTCATGCGCGCAACCATGAACGGCTGGGAAATGGTCTGGTTGTGGCCGATGGGCAGCGCAGTGTCTTCGTAGGCGCGATGCGAAAGCGCCTCGTCGACGAATAGATGGCGTGGTGTGCGACGAATGACTTCCAGCACGTGCGCGTTGGACAGTCCTTCCTCGTAGAGGCGCTGAATCAAGCGATCGCGGGTACGCTGCGACGTCATCCCGGTTCCGTGGCGCATCAGATTCTCCTGTCCAAGATGATTCACAGCACCTTCTCCAACCAGCCTTCCAGACCTTCAAACGCCTCACGAAAGGTTCGATCGAGCTGCAGGGGCGTAATCGAGACATAGCCCTGCATCACTGCATGAAAATCGGTTCCCGGCCCGCCGTCCTCGACGTCGCCGGCCACGGAGATCCAGTAACCGTCCTTGCCCCGCGGGTTGGCCTGGCGCACCGGTGGCTTGGCCCGGCAGCGATGACCAAGCCGGGTCAGCTGAATGCCGCGGATATGATCCAGCGGCAAGTTGGGTACGTTGACGTTGAGTACTGTACGCGGCGGCAGGTCGAGCTGGTCGTGCCGCTCCACCAGCTTGCGGGCGACGTAGGCCGCCGTCGGCAGGTTGTCCGGTGAGCGCGAGATCAGTGAAAAGGCGAAGGCCGGTTTGCCGGTGAAACGCCCCTCGATGGCGGCGGCCACGGTACCGGAATAGAGCACGTCATCACCCAGGTTGGCGCCCAGATTGATACCCGAAACCACCATGTCGGGCGCCTCTTCGAGCAATCCGTTGATACCCAGGTGAACGCAGTCGGTGGGTGTGCCGTTCACGCCGATGAAGCCGTTCGGCATGGTCGTCGGGTGCAGCGGGCGGTCCAGGGTCAGTGCGCTGCTGGCACCACTCATGTCCTGGATGGGGGCGACGACCCGGCACTCGGCATAGCCCGCCAGCGCGTCGTAAAGCGCGGCGAGCCCGGGTGCATACACCCCGTCGTCGTTGGCGATCAGAATACGCATCAGATGTCCGTCTGCCCTGCCAGGCTGACCAGCTCGCGCACCACGACGGTAGCGAAGCATCCGGTCGGCAGGACGAATTCAAGTTGCAGAATGTCAGGCCCGGGATAATGCCACGACAAGCCGCCGATGGGGAGGCGGAGAATACGCCGCTCATGCATCATTCCAGCTTCTGCGAGCCACTTGGCGATTGCCGGTTCGGCCGCTGCGACTTCGGCTTCCAGCGCCTGTACCTGACCGGTTGCGGGTGACTCACCGGCACCCCACAAGGGGCCGGTAGGATGCAGATCGAGGATCGCCAGGCGCGGGTCTTCGCATTCGGCCTCCCCCGCCGGGAAAAAGCTGCGACTGTCGGTGAAGGCCAGCAGATCGCCCACCTGCACCTGGTTCCAGCTTCCATTGCCGACACGCTCTGCCAGGACCCGGTTGAACAGATAGCTGCGCCCGGCCGAGAGCAGCCGCGAGCGCAGGTTGCGCTGTACCGGCAACTCCTGCCGCTCGGCATATTCGCGTGCGCCATGAACGTTGCTGCCCTCGAAGCCGAAGCGCTGCAGGCCGAAGTAGTTGGGTACACCCTGCGCCTTGATGCGCTCAAGGCGCGTTTCCAGTTCGCCACGATCGGCGTCCAGTTGGGTCAGGCGCAGGGTGAAACCGTTCGCCGAATGAGCGCCGCGCTGCAACTTGCGTTGATGGCGGCGAGTCTCGAGGATCTTCAAGGTCTCATCCTCGGCCTTGTCGAGGATCGGATCGGCCTTGCCCGGCAGGTGCAGGCTGAACCACTGGCGCGTCAGCGCCTGGCGGTCCTTGAGACCTGCATAGCTGATGCTGCGCAGCGGCACGCCTGCAGCGCGGGCGATGCGACGGGCCGCTTCCTCGGTATTGAGGTTGCGCTTCTCGACCCAGAGCCAGAGATGCTCGCCTTCGCCGGACAGGGGAATGTCCAGCACCTCATCGACCTGGAAATCCTCGGCCACGGCCTTGAGCACGGCGCTGCCACACGGACCACCATGCGCCCATGGCCCCAGCAGCAGTGCTTCGGTCATACGTGAACCAGCAGGGCGACGGCATGCACGGCGATACCCTCTTCACGCCCGGTGAAGCCCAGTTTTTCGGTGGTGGTAGCCTTGACGTTGACCTGATCCAGTTCGACCTGCAGGTCCTCGGCGATCAGACCGCGCATGGTTTCGATATGCGGCGCCATCTTCGGTGCCTGGGCGATGATGGTGGCGTCGACGTTGCCAACCTTCAGACCCTTGCTCTTCACCTGTTCGAGCACGTGGCGCAGCAGCACGCGGCTGTCGGCACCCTTGAACTGCGGGTCGGTATCCGGGAAATGCTTGCCGATATCGCCCAGCGCAGCGGCACCGAGCAACGCATCGCTGAGAGCATGCAGCAGCACGTCACCATCGGAATGCGCCAGCAAGCCGAACCGATGAGGAATCCGCACGCCACCGAGGGTCACGAAGTCGCCCTCGGCGAAGCGGTGTACGTCATAGCCGTGGCCAATACGCATAGTCAGAACCCCTGAAAAGATCAGCCGCGGATTCTACAGGAGCTGCCAGAGGTTGGCTCACCAGGGGTCTGTTGTCGTTTTGCGCGACCGCGACGAAACAGCAACAGATCCTCACGCCCTGCGCCGGTATCGATGGGCGCGATGGTCACCATCGACCGAATCGATCCCGTATCGGAATTCAGCGATATATAGTTCGCTCCATCGCGATATGCCGAACCAGACGAACGCCATGCCCGACGATTTCGACGACATCATCAAAGCCCTCGCCCATCCGCTGCGCCGTGAAATCCTGCAGTGGTTGAAGGAGCCGCAACGCTACTTTTCCGAGCAGCACCATTCCCTTGAAAACGGCGTATGCGCCGGACAGATCGACCAGCGGGCCGGCCTCTCGCAATCGACGGTATCGGCGCACCTGGCCACTTTGCAGCGAGCCGGATTGATCACCAGCCGCAAGGTCGGCCAATGGCATTTCTTCAAGCGCAACGAACTGGTCATACAGGATTTTCTGGCTCGCATCGGGCAGGAACTCTGAACCCTTTCGTACCCTGTAGAGGAGCAACACCGCATGCCCACACTCTTCGACCCGATCCGTATTGGCGATCTGGAACTGACCAACCGCATCATCATGGCGCCCCTGACCCGCTGCCGAGCCGAACCCGGCCGGGTACCCGGTGACTTGATGGTCGAGTATTACCGCCAGCGCGCCGATGCCGGCCTGATCATCAGCGAAGCCACCTCGGTGACGCCCATGGGCGTCGGTTACCCAGACACCCCCGGCATCTGGTCTGCCGAGCAGGTGCAAGGCTGGAAGAAGATCACCGATGCCGTGCATGCCAAGGGCGGCAAGATCGTGCTGCAGCTCTGGCATGTGGGGCGCATCTCCGACCCGATCTACCTCGACGGCCAGTTGCCGGTCGCGCCCAGGGCCATCAAGCCCGCCGGGCATGTGAGTCTGGTGCGGCCAATGAAGGATTACGAGACTCCGCGCGCACTGGAGACCGAGGAAATCGCCGGCATCGTCGAGGCCTACCGCAAGGGTGCCGAGAATGCCAAGGAAGCGGGCTTCGACGGCGTGGAGATCCACGGCGCCAATGGTTATCTACTCGACCAGTTTCTGCAGGACAGCACCAACCAGCGTACCGACCAATATGGCGGCTCCCTGGAAAATCGTGCGCGGCTGATGCTGGAAGTCACCGATGCCGCCATCAGCGTGTGGGGCGCCGGACGCGTCGGCATGCACCTGGCACCGCGTGCCGACTCCCACGACATGGGCGACTCCAACCGCACCGAGACCTTCGGCTACGTAGCTCGTGAACTGGGCAAACGCGGCATCGCGTTCATCTGCACCCGCGAGCAGGCTGGCGAAGACAGCCTCGGCCCGCAGCTGAAGCAGATCTTCGGCGGCGTCTATATCGCCAACGAACGCTTCACCCGGGAACAGGCCAACGAATGGCTGGCCGAAGGCAAGGCCGACGCGGTGGCGTTCGGCATTCCCTATATCGCCAACCCGGATCTGGTCGAGCGCCTGCGTCAGGATGCACCGCTCAACGAGCCCAAGCCTGAACTGTTCTACGCCAAGGGCGCGGAAGGCTACACCGATTATCCATCGCTCTAGCTCCCGGCGATGGAAAGGCCCGACCGGTCACTCGGTCGGGCCTTTTTTATGACAACTGATGCCCTCAATGCCGCGGTTACAGCTTCGTAGGGTGGAAAACCGCGAAGCGTTTTCCACGCAGCCAGCACATCGCGCAAACGCCGACAACATAGTCGCGAACGAACTCGACGCGTGGATGAGGTTGCGCCGTCATCCACCCTACGCCTTCAACGCTTTGGCATGATGCCGCAAATGGTCATCGATAAAGCTGGCGATGAAGTAGTAGCTGTGGTCGTAGCCTGGCTGGATGTGCAGTGTCAGCGGATGCTCCGCCACCTTGGCCGCAGCTTCCAGCGCCTCGGGTTTCAACTGGTTGGCCATGAAGTCGTCGCGGTCGCCCTGATCCACCAGCAGCGGCAGCCTCTCGCCCGCCTCGGCCAGCAGCGCGCAGGCGTCCCATTCGCGCCAGCGCGAGCGGTCCTCACCCAGATAGCGGGAAAACGCCTTTTCACCCCAAGGGCAATTGAGAGGATTGGTGATGGGCGCGAAAGCCGAAACCGAGCGATAACGACCGGGATTCTTCAACGCACAGACCAGCGCGCCATGGCCGCCCATGGAATGCCCGCTGATGCCACGCCTGTCGGACACCGGAAAATTCGCCTCGATCAGTGCCGGCAGCTCGTCGACTACGTAGTCGTACATGCGGTAGTGCTGCGCCCAGGGCTGCTGGGTGGCGTTCAGATAGAAGCCCGCGCCCAGGCCGAAATCCCAGGCGCCGTCCGGGTCGTCCGGCACATCCGAACCGCGCGGGCTGGTATCCGGCGCGACGATGATCAGCCCCAGTTCGGCGGCCAGCCGATGCGCGCCGGCCTTCTGCATGAAATTCTCGTCGGTGCAGGTCAGCCCCGACAGCCAATACAGCACCGGCAGCTTCTCGCCCTGTTCCGCCTGCGGCGGCAGGTACACGGCGAACACCATGTCGCAATTCAGGCTGCTGGAGCGATGGCGGTAACGTTTGTGCCAGCCACCGAAGCTCTTCTGGCAGGAAATGTTTTCGAGAGTCATAGGCCCTCCGGGCCGCTTCAAGCTGGAAGCTGGAAGCTGGAAGCTGGAAGCTGGAAGCTGGAAGCAAAAGCCTGTGGCTTCAAGCTTAGAACTCCCAGCTTCTGGCTTAGAAATGGATGACAGTGCGGATGCTCTTGCCTTCGTGCATCAGGTCGAAGGCCTGGTTGATTTCATCGAGCCCCATGTTGTGGGTGATGAAGGTATCCAGCGGAATTTCGCCGCTCTGCGCCTTCTCCACGTAGCCCGGCAGTTCGGTGCGACCCTTGACGCCACCGAAGGCGCTGCCGCGCCAGACCCGGCCGGTGACCAATTGGAACGGACGGGTACTGATCTCCTGCCCCGCGCCGGCGACGCCGATGATCACCGACTCGCCCCAGCCCTTGTGTGCACACTCCAGCGCGGCGCGCATCAGTTGCACGTTGCCCACACATTCGAAGCTGTAGTCCACGCCACCGTCGGTCATCTCGACGATGACCTCCTGGATCGGCTTGTTGTGATCCTTCGGGTTGACGAAATCGGTGGCGCCCAATTCCTCGGCGATGGGGAACTTCGATGGGTTAATGTCGATGGCGATGATGCGACTGGCACCGGCCATCTTCGCGCCGATGATCGCCGCCAGGCCAATACCGCCGAGGCCGAAGATAGCCACCGTGGCACCCGCTTCCACCTTGGCCGTATTGAGCACCGCGCCGATGCCGGTAGTCACACCGCAACCCAGCAGGCAGACCTTGTCCAGCGGCGCTTCCTTGGGAATCTTCGCGACCGAGACTTCCGGCAGCACCGTGTACTCGGAGAAGGTCGAGGTGCCCATGTAGTGGTAGATCGGCTCGCCGTTGTAGCTGAAACGCGTGGTGCCGTCGGGCATCAGGCCCTTGCCCTGTGTGGCACGCACCGAGCTGCAGAGGTTGGTCTTGCCGGAGGTGCAGAACTTGCACTGGCGGCACTCGGCGGTATACAGCGGAATCACATGATCACCCACCGCCACCGAGGTCACGCCCTCGCCAACCGCCTCGACGATACCGCCGCCCTCATGGCCGAGAATGCAGGGAAAGACACCTTCGGAGTCCTCGCCGGACAAGGTATAGGCGTCGGTGTGGCAAACGCCGGTGGCGATGATGCGTACCAGCACTTCGCCAGCCTTGGGCGGTTCGACGTCCACCTCGACGATCTGCAGAGGCTGGTTGGGGCCGAAGGCGACGGCGGCGCGCGATTTGATGGTCATGAACGATGTCCTCCTGGATGGATGCGGCAGAGTGTAGTTTCATTCATCTGCTGGGTTAATGAGTCAATCATGGAAACATTGTTGCTCCCTAGGGATAATCAGAAGCTCACAGAAGGAAGCCGATATGAATCGCTGGGAAGGCCTCGACGAGTTCGTCGCTGTCGCCGAATGCGGCAGCTTCATGCGCGCCGCCGAGCAGTTGCGGGTTTCGCCCTCTCACGTCAGCCGCCAAGTGGCGCGTCTCGAAGAACGACTGCAGGCCCGCCTGCTCTACCGCACCACGCGGCGCGTCTCGCTGACCGAGGCCGGTCACACCTTCCTGGCACGCTGCCAGCGCCTGATCGAAGAACGCGACGAAGCCTTCCATGCCATTAGCGACCTGCACACGGCCCCCACCGGGCTGCTGCGCATGACCGCCGCGGTGGCTTACGGCGAGCGTTTCATCGTACCGCTGGTGAATGACTTCATGGCGCAGCATCCGCAGTTGCGGGTGGAGATCGAGCTGTCCAACCGTACTCTGGACATGGTGCAGGAAGGTTTCGACCTCGCCATACGCCTGGGTCGCCTCAGCGAATCGCGGCTAGTGGCGACCCGCATCGCGCCACGGGCCATGTACCTGTGTGCCGCGCCGGCCTATCTGGAGCGCTATGGGCGTCCGCACACCCTTTCCGAACTGGCGCGACACAACTGTCTGGTGGGCACCGGCGATACCTGGATGCTGCAGATCGATGGCCGCGAGCAACCCTTCAAGCCCAGCGGCAACTGGCGCTGCAACAGCGGCCAGGCCGTGTTGGACGCAGCCCTGCGCGGCTTCGGCCTGTGTCAGCTACCGGATTATTACGTGCAGGAGCCGTTGCGCCGGGGCGAACTGGTGTCGCTGCTCGAAGCCCATCAGCCGCCCAACACTGCCGTATGGGCCGTCTACCCGCAGCGCCGCTACCCGTTGCCCAAGGTGCGTTTGCTGATCCAGGCGCTGAAGGAAGGCCTTGCCAATCGTCTGGAATATCGCCGGCCTGATTGATCAGCATCATCCTGGCCGCGCGTCCGACGGACAGATCTCTTTCGCCGATCGCTATCAGATCCAACGAATGCCTACGCAGAGCGCGTACGGCGGCGATCTATCGCTTCTGATCGGTAAAGCAGCGGCAATCAGGATTTCCAGTACTGCTCCAGCCACTGCAAGTCTTCCGGACGGGTGATCTTCAGGTTGTCCGCCCGGCCTTCGATCAGGCGCGGTGATTGCCCGGCCCACTCCAGCGCCGAGGCCTCATCGGTGATCGCTACCCTCTCCGCCAACGCACCGGCGAGCGCCGCGTGCAGCGCACCGAAACGGAACATCTGCGGCGTATAGGCCTGCCAGATCACGCTGCGGTCCACGGTTTCCAGCACGCGACCGTCAGGGCCGGCACGCTTGAGCGTATCGCGCACCGGAACGGCAAGCAGCCCCCCGACCGGGTCGTTCACCAACGCGGTCAGCAGCCTGTCGAGATCCTCAGATGTCAGGTTGGGTCGTGCCGCGTCATGAACCAGCACCCAATCATCCGTGCGAGCGCCCAACTCACCCAGCAGGCGCAGCCCGCTCAATACCGAATCGGCACGCTCGGCACCACCCTCAGCTCGCCGAACCCGCGGATCCGTGGCGCAGCCGAGGGACGGCCACCAGGGGTCGTCGCTAGCCAGGCTTACAGCCAAGCCTCTCAAGCCAGGATGCCCAAGAAAGCAATCGAGGGTGTGCTCGAGAATGGTCCGCCCGGCCAGTGGCAGATACTGCTTGGGACGGTCGGCGCGCATGCGACTGCCCACACCGGCCGCAGGGATCACGACCCAGAAGGATGGCAGAGCACTCATTCGCTGAGCTGATAGAGGGTTTCGCCCTCTTTGACCATGCCCAGCTCCTGGCGGGCGCGCTCTTCCACGGTTTCCATACCCTGCTTGAGCTCCATCACCTCGGCCTCAAGGATGCGATTGCGTTCCAGCAGGCGCTGGTTTTCGCCCTTCTGCTCGGCTATCTGACGGTTCAGCCCACTGACCTGGGCCATGCTGCCCTCGCCCACCCAGAGGCGATACTGAAGGCCTCCCAGCAGCAGGATCAGAACGACGAACAACCAGTAGGGAGTGCGCATGGACGGCATTGAATGAATTCGGTTGGGTTCCAAGGAGGGTGTAAAGGCAAACGACGACATCATCCGACCCTTTCAATCGCCGATTGATCCATGATGTTAGTCACCCGCATCAGAACCGGACTTGAGCTTTCACAAAAAAGGCGGCTTACGCCGCCCTTTCTACCACGTCGGGTTTAACAGGCTAGTGGAAAAACGTAAGCGTGGCAGGCAAAAACAGGCGAGGACGCGGAGTTTAGTGATCTAAATGAGCAGTACTCACTTCGTTCGCCCTCCGGGCCGCGCTAAAGCGCGTTAGCCGCAAGCGGCTTTCCGAGCCTGTTTTTAACGCAATATTGCCAACGCAGCTAGTTTTTCAACAGCCTGTCAGCCGCGGAACTCGGCACGCCCCTTGTACGGCGCCTTGCCACCCAACTGCTCTTCGATGCGCAGCAGCTGGTTGTACTTGGAAACGCGATCGGAACGGCATAGCGAACCGGTCTTGATCTGACCAGCGGCAGTGCCCACGGCGAGATCGGCGATGGTGTGGTCTTCGGTTTCGCCGCTGCGGTGCGAAATCACCGCGGTGTAGCCTGCTGCCTTGGCCATCTGGATGGCTTCCAGGGTCTCGGTCAGCGAGCCGATCTGGTTGAACTTGATCAGGATCGAGTTGCCGATGCCCTTCTCGATGCCTTCCTTGAGGATGCGGGTATTGGTCACGAACAGGTCGTCACCGACCAGTTGCACCTTGGCGCCGATCTTGTCGGTCAGGACCTTCCAGCCAGCCCAGTCGGACTCGTCCATGCCATCTTCGATGGAGATGATCGGATAACGCTGGGCCAGGCCGGCCAGGTAATCAGCGAAACCGACAGCGTCGAACGCCTTGCCTTCACCAGCCAGGTCGTACTTGCCGTCCTTGTAGAACTCGCTGGAAGCGCAATCCAGCGCCAGGGTCACGTCGGTGCCCAGCTTGTAGCCGGCCTTCTCGACCGCTTCGGCGATGGCGCCGAGGGCATCTTCGTTGGACGCCAGGTTCGGTGCGAAACCACCTTCGTCGCCCACGGAAGTGCTCAGGCCACGGGCCTTGAGGACGGCCTTGAGGTTATGGAAGATTTCGGTACCCATGCGCAGCGCATCGGCAAACGTCTTGGCACCGACCGGCTGGACCATGAATTCCTGGATGTCGACGTTGTTGTCGGCATGCTCGCCGCCGTTGATGATGTTCATCATCGGCACCGGCATTGAGTACTGGCCCGGCGTGCCGTTGAGGTTGGCGATGTGCGCGTAGAGCGGCAGGTCCTGATCCTGGGCAGCGGCCTTGGCGGCGGCGAGAGATACGGCGAGGATGGCGTTGGCGCCCAGCTTGGCCTTGTTCTCGGTACCGTCCAGCTCGATCATCGCGCGGTCCAGAGCCTTCTGGTCGGCCGGGTCCTTGCCCAGCAGCAGATCGCGAATCGGGCCGTTGATGTTGCCGACCGCCTTCAGCACGCCCTTGCCCATGTAACGGCTCTTGTCGCCATCGCGCAGCTCCAGCGCCTCGCGCGAACCGGTGGACGCACCGGACGGCGCACAGGCGCTGCCGACGATGCCGTTATCGAGGATAACGTCCGCTTCCACAGTGGGGTTGCCACGGGAGTCGAGAACTTCACGCCCTTTGATGTCGACGATCTTTGCCATTTTTATTAACACTCCGTAGATAGCTTCAAGGCTTCAAGCAGTTTCGATTGGCGAAAAATTCTTGATCAGGTCATCCAGCTGCTTGAGCTGGGAGAGGAATGGCTCGAGCCTGTCCAGGCGCAACGCGCAGGGACCGTCACACTTGGCGTTATCGGGATCGGGGTGGGCTTCCAGGAACAGCCCGGCCAGGCCCTGGGACAGGCCGGCCCTGGCCAACTCGGTCACCTGGGCGCGGCGTCCGCCCGCAGAGTCGGCACGACCGCCCGGCATCTGCAACGCATGGGTCACATCGAAGAACACCGGGTACTCGAACTGCTTCATGATGCCGAAGCCAAGCATGTCGACCACCAGGTTGTTGTAGCCGAAGGACGAACCACGCTCACAGAGGATCAGTTGGTCGTTGCCCGCTTCCTCACACTTATTCAGGATGTGCTTCATTTCCTGGGGTGCCAGGAACTGCGCCTTCTTGATGTTGATGACGGCGCCGGTCTTGGCCATGGCTACCACCAGATCGGTCTGGCGGGAAAGGAAGGCCGGTAGCTGGATGATGTCGCAGACTTCGGCCACCGGCTGCGCCTGGTGCGGCTCGTGCACATCGGTGATCACCGGCACGCCGAAGGCCTTCTTCACGTCCTCGAAAATCCGCATGCCCTCTTCCAGTCCGGGGCCACGGAAGGAGTTGATGGACGAGCGGTTGGCCTTGTCGAAACTGGCCTTGAACACGTAGGGAATGCCGAGCTTCTCGGTCACCTTCGCATAGGTTTCGCAGATCTGCAGCGCCAGGTCTCGGGATTCCAGCACGTTCATGCCGCCGAACAGCACGAACGGCTTGTCGTTGGCGATCTCGATATTGCCGACCCGAATGATCTTCTGACTCATGCCTTGCCCGCCTTATAGTCCAGCGCCGCCTGGACGAAACCGCTGAACAGCGGATGACCGTCACGGGGCGTGGAGGTGAATTCGGGGTGGAACTGACAGGCCACAAACCAGGGATGATCCGGCGCCTCAACCACCTCCACCAGCGCACCGTCGCTGGAACGCCCGGTGATATTCAGGCCGGCGCCCTGTAGCTGCGGCAGCAGGTTGTTGTTCACTTCGTAACGATGACGATGACGCTCGACGATGCGCTCTGCACCATAGCAGGCAAATACCCTGGAACCGGCCTCCAGACCGCATTCCTGGGCACCCAGGCGCATGGTGCCACCCAGGTCGGAAGCATCATCGCGAGTTTCCACAGCACCGGTGGCATCGGCCCACTCGGTGATCAGACCCACTACGGGGTGGCCGCTGTCCTTGTCGAACTCGGTGGAGTTGGCATCGGCCCAGCCCAGCACGTTGCGAGCGAACTCGATCACTGCCACCTGCATGCCGAGGCAAATGCCGAGGTAGGGGATCTTGTTCTCTCGTGCGTACTGCACCGTGGCGATCTTGCCTTCAACGCCGCGCAGACCGAAACCGCCCGGCACCAGGATCGCGTCCATGCCTTCGAGCAGGCCGGTACCCTGGTTCTCGATATCTTCGGAGTCGATGTAACGGAGGTTCACTTTGGTACGGCTCTGGATGCCAGCGTGGCTCATGGCCTCGATCAGAGATTTATAGGCATCGAGAAGTTCCATGTACTTGCCGACCATGGCGATGGTGACTTCCTTCTCGGGGTTCAGCTTGGCATCGACCACGCGGTCCCATTCGGACAGATCGGCGCCGCGGCATTCGAGGCCGAAACGCTCGAGCACGTAGTCGTCCAGACCCTGGGCATGCAACATGCCGGGAATCTTGTAGATGGTGTCGGCGTCCGGCAGGCTGATCACCGCGCGCTCTTCAACGTTAGTGAACAGGGCGATCTTGCGCCGCGAGGACAGGTCGATCGGCACTTCCGAACGGCATACCAGCACGTCCGGCTGCAGGCCGATGGAGCGCAGCTCCTTCACCGAGTGCTGGGTCGGCTTGGTCTTGGTCTCACCAGCGGTGGCGATGTAGGGCACCAGCGTCAGGTGCATCAGCATGGCGCGCTTGGCGCCCACTTCTACACGCAACTGACGAATCGCCTCCAGGAACGGCTGCGACTCGATGTCACCCACGGTGCCACCCACTTCCACCAGCGCCACATCTGCATCACCGGCGCCCTTGATGACACGACGCTTGATCTCGTCGGTGATGTGCGGGATGACCTGAATGGTCGCGCCCAGGTAGTCGCCACGGCGCTCGCGACGAATCACGTCTTCATAGACGCGACCGGTGGTGAAGTTGTTGTTCTGGGTCATCCGGGTACGGATGAAGCGCTCGTAATGACCCAAATCGAGGTCGGTCTCGGCGCCATCGTGGGTGACGAACACCTCACCGTGCTGGAACGGGCTCATAGTGCCCGGATCGACGTTGATGTAAGGGTCCAGCTTGAGCATCGTGACCTTCAGGCCCCGCGCCTCCAGGATGGCCGCCAATGAAGCCGAGGCGATGCCTTTCCCCAATGAAGAAACAACACCACCCGTGACGAAGATGTAGCGCGTCATGAAAAACCCTAGAAGTCTGCGTTAAGCGGCTGGCGCCGCCAGGGGAAAGCGAAGATGCCACTGCTCGTCAATCGGCAATAGCGCAACTGCCGCGGATTCGAGAAAACCGCAGAAGCTGTATTGAGACGGGAGCGTAGTCTACTGGAAAGACCCCATCAGCTCAAACAGACATCAAGCCGGTGGCGTCCAGACGAATGACACTTGGGCGGCATCTAGATGCTGCAAATTGGCGACGGCAACCAACTCGCCGTCGCGGTAGAGCAGAGGCAAGCGCGGGCGGACGAATCCGGGAACGGCGGCCTCGTTGAGCAATCGTTTCAGATCACGTCTGCCGCGACCGGGCAAGGCCATTGTTTCTCCGCCTTGTCGGTAGCGCACCTCAAGCCTGCCTTCCGGTCGATTCGCGAGGCTCACCGAGCCGTTACCGGGAAGCGTCAATATGGCAGAGTCCTGCGACCAGTCGAAACGCCCTTCGACCGCCTTGAGCCAGTCGCCGCTCAACCACCACAAACGCTCCCCTGCCCGATGAAGTTCGCCGTCGGCCAGACGCCACAGCGGCGCAGCATCCGGGGCCGCATCTCGCATCGCTTCCCAGCCGGCCCAGTGATCGCTGTCGGGCAGCGGCGTGAAGGCCGCCAGCCATCGGCGCAGGGCGTTGCGCTGACGAGCGGGACTCAGCGCGCGCAAGGCCGGCAACGTCAGACTCGGCCGAGACAACCATGACCAGTCATCCGATCCGTGGGCGCCCTGCAGATCCATATCGGCCAGTTCGTCGAGCAACACCTGCGCCTCGGCAAGGTGCGCAGCGGTTCTCGCCATGTTGAGCGATGCGCTCGGCCAGCGCCGTCTCAACACCGGCATCACCTGGTGACGGAGATAGTTGCGCGCATGTTCGAAGCTTGCATTGGAGGGATCCTCGACCCATTCCAGTCGCCGTGTGTGCGCATAGGATTCCAGTTCGGCGCGATCGATGCCGAGCAGCGGCCGTACCAGCCGACCCTGCCCCAGTTCGCGACTGATGGGCATCGCGCCAAGGCCACGTACGCCCGCACCGCGCAGCAAACGAAACAACAGGGTTTCGGCCTGGTCATCACGATGCTGGGCCATGAGCAGCACCTCGCCCTCGCCAAGCCGGTCGGCGAATGCTCGATAGCGAGCCACTCGCGCCTGGCGTTCTACGCTCGCACCTGCCGCGACTTGCACCGGAACGATATCCAGCGCTATGCCCAGGCGATCGCAGATTCTTTCGCAATGCGCAGGCCAGCCATCCGCAACGGACTGCAAACCATGATGGACATGGATGGCTCCGATCGGCGGCAACCGCTGCAGCCGTCCCAGGCGAACCAGTGCATCGAGCAGGACGGTCGAATCCAGCCCGCCGGAAAAGGCAACACGCCATGCCGGTGCATCGAGCCAGGGCTTCAGAACGGAGAGGAGATGGGATTCGAGTGCCATGCGCGCACGCTCGGAAAGGCGAGACGCCAAGGATAGGACTGAACGAGCTCGCAGGGTGCGGATTCAAAAAGAAAACGGCGAGCCAGGCCCGCCGTTTTCATCATGCCGTCACACTCAGGCGATACCGTAGCTCATCAGGCGCTCGTAGCGGCGCGCTAGCAGGGCGTCGGTATCGAGCCCCTTGAGCATTTCGAGTTGTACGGTCAGCGCTTCGCGAACGGATGCCGCGGTGGCGACCGGATTGCGATGGGCACCACCGAGCGGCTCGGCAATGACCTGATCGACGATACCCAGGTCCTTCAGGCGCTCGGCCGTCACACCCATGGCCTCGGCCGCTTCCGGCGCCTTCTCGGCGGTGCGCCAGAGGATCGAAGCGCAGCCTTCCGGCGAGATCACCGCGTAGGTGGAATACTGCAGCATGTTCAGCTGGTCGCAGACGCCGATAGCCAAGGCGCCGCCAGAGCCGCCCTCACCGATCACGGTGGCGATGATCGGTGTCTTCAGGCGTGCCATGACGCGCAGGTTCCAGGCGATGGCCTCGCTCTGGTTGCGCTCTTCGGCATCGATACCCGGATAGGCGCCCGGGGTGTCGATGAAGGTCAGGATCGGCATCTTGAAACGCTCGGCCATCTCCATCAGACGGCACGCCTTGCGGTAACCCTCGGGGCGCGGCATGCCGAAGTTACGGCGTACCTTCTCGCGCACCTCTCGCCCCTTCTGATGACCGATGACCATCACCGGCTGGCCGTCCAGACGCGCAGTACCGCCGACGATGGCGGCGTCATCGGAGAAGTGGCGATCACCATGCAGTTCTTCGAACTCGGTGAACAGGTGGTTGATGTAGTCGAGGGTATAGGGCCGCTGCGGGTGGCGAGCCAGACGGGCGATCTGCCAGCTGGTCAGATTGCCGAAGATGCTTTCGGTGAGCGATTCGCTCTTGTCCTGCAGGCGGGCAATCTCATCGCCGATGTTCAGCGAGTTGTCGTTACCAACCAGGCGCAATTCTTCGATCTTGGCTTGCAGGTCGGCGATCGGCTGTTCGAAATCCAGGAAATTCGGGTTCATAGGCATCCGTCATGCGTCGACGGCCAGGCGGCCGGGAGGCTGTTCCGTTTTTTTGCGCCTTACCTTACGGGAGCGGCGCATTCAGGTCGAACAAAAATTGTTCTGAACCATGACCCGGTCAACACCGGGCCGTTCGGGCCTTGGCTCGAAAAGTGCGCTTCCACGGCTTTCCGAGCGTCCGCCCTCTATCGGTATTGCAGGAAGACGTTGTCGCGCCCGAACTGGTCACGCAATGCCTGAATCAAGTTGTCGGCCGGGTCGATCCGCCAGGCCTCACCGAACTGCAGCAGGGCCCGCGCGTCACGACCGGTGTATTCCAGCGTAATCGGGCAGGCCCCGCGATGACGACCACAGACCTCGGCCAGCCAGCGCATACGCTCCCCCTTGAGCGCTTCACCAGCAACTTTCACCCTTAAACTTTCGGCGAGCCCGGTGCGCGCCTCTTCCAGGCTCATCACCCGCTTGGCGCGCAGGCGCAGGCCTCCGGAAAAGTCATCGTTGCTCACCTCACCTTCCACTACCACCAGGGCATCGGTCTGCAGCAATGCCTGAGCGGTATTGAACGCCTCGGCGAACAGCGACGCCTCGATGCGCCCCGAGCGGTCATCCAGGGTGATGAAACCCATCTTGTCGCCCTTCTTGTTCTTCATTACCCGCAGATTGACGATCAGACCGGCAATGGTCTGCTCGCCGCGCGCCGGACGCAGATCGACGATGCGCTGACGAGCGAAGCGACGCACCTCCCCCTCGTACTCATCGATCGGATGCCCCGTGAGATAAAGGCCGAGAGTGTCCTTTTCGCCCTTCAGGCGCTCCTTCAGCGACAGCTCGCGCGCCTTGCGGTGGTTGGCGTAGACATCGGCCTCAGGCTCAGCGAACAAACCGCCAAACAGGTCCATGTGGCCGCTTTCGGCGCTACGCGCCGTCTGCTCGGCGGCCTGCACCGCTTCTTCCATTGCCGCCAGCAACACCGCCCGATTGCGATCGATGTTGGCCTGATAAGCCTTGGCCTCTTCGAAGAAGTACGGCCCCAAGCGATCCAACGCACCGGAGCGGATCAGCGCCTCGAGGGTACGCTTGTTGATCCGTTTCAGATCGATCCGTGCGCAGAAGTCGAAGAGATCCTTGAACGGCCCACCTTCGGCGCGGCATTCGGCGATGGCTTCGACCGGCCCCTCGCCGACGCCCTTGACCGCGCCCAGGCCATAGACGATACGGCCGTCATCGTTGACGGTGAACTTGAACTCGGACATGTTCACATCGGGCGGGTCGATGCGCAGCTTCATGCTGCGACATTCCTCGATGAGGATCACCACCTTGTCGGTGTTGTGCATATCCGCCGAAAGCACCGCAGCCATGAACGGCGACGGGTAATGCGCCTTGAGCCAGGCGGTCTGATAGGAAACCAGGCCGTACGCAGCCGAGTGCGACTTGTTGAACCCGTAGCCGGCGAACTTCTCCACCAGATCGAAGATGTTGCCCGACAGATCCTTATCGATGCCGTTGCTGGAACAACCTTCGATGAAGCCACCGCGCTGCTTGGCCATCTCCTCGGGCTTCTTCTTACCCATCGCGCGGCGCAGCATATCCGCCCCACCCAGGGTATAGCCGGCCATGACCTGAGCGATCTGCATCACCTGCTCCTGATACAGGATGATGCCGTAGGTGGGCTTGAGTACTGGCTCCAACCCGGCGTACTGGTAGTCCGGGTGCGGGTAGGAAACCTCGGCACGCCCGTGCTTGCGGTTGATGAAGTCGTCCACCATGCCCGACTGCAAAGGTCCGGGACGGAACAGCGCCACCAGTGCGATGAGGTCTTCCAGACAGTCCGGCTTGAGCTTCTTGATCAGCTCCTTCATGCCGCGGGATTCGAGCTGGAACACCGCCGTGGTCTCGGCCTTCTGCAACAGCTGATAGGTCGGCTTGTCGTCCAGCGGGATGAAGTCGATGTTGATCGGCTCCAGGCCCTTCTTGGCCTGCTCGCGGTTGATGGTTTCCAACGCCCACTTGATGATGGTCAGAGTGCGCAAGCCAAGGAAGTCGAACTTCACCAGGCCGGCCTGCTCCACGTCATCCTTGTCGAACTGGGTCACCAGACCGCCGCCTTCCTCGTCACAAGCAATCGGCGCAAAATCAGTGAGCTTGGTCGGCGCGATCACCACGCCGCCGGCGTGTTTGCCGGTGCCGCGAGTGATGCCTTCGAGCTTGAGCGCCATGTCCCAGATTTCCTTGGCGTCCTCATCGACGGCGAGGAAGTCGCGCAGCGGTTCCTCCATCTCGTAGGCCTTTTCCAGGGTCATACCGACTTCGAAGGGGATCATCTTCGACAGACGATCAGCCAGGCCGTAGGACTTGCCCTGCACCCGCGCCACGTCGCGCACCACCGCCTTGGCCGCCATGGTGCCAAAGGTGATGATCTGGCTTACCGCGTTGCGTCCGTAGGTCTCCGCCACGTAGTCGATGACCCGGTCGCGGCCGTCCATGCAGAAGTCGACGTCGAAGTCGGGCATGGAAATCCGTTCGGGGTTGAGGAAGCGCTCGAACAGCAGGTCGTAGGCCAGCGGGTCGAGGTCGGTAATTTTCAGCACATAGGCCACCAGCGAACCGGCGCCCGAGCCTCGGCCGGGACCGACCGGCACGCCGTTGTTCTTGGCCCACTTGATGAAGTCCATGACGATCAGGAAGTAGCCGGGAAAGCCCATCTGGATGATGGTGCCCAGCTCGAACTCGAGACGGTCGACATAGACCTGCTTCTTCGCCTCGTAATCGGGCGTGTCCTTGGGCAGTAGGACTTCCAGGCGCTCCTCCAAGCCCTCAAACGAAACCTGACGCAGGTAGTCGTCGATGGTCATGCCTTCGGGCACGGGGAAATTCGGCAGGAAGTAGGTGCCCAACTGCACCTCGATGTTGCAGCGCCGGGCGATCTCGACGGTGTTTTCCAGCGCCTCGGGCAGGTCGGCGAACAGCTCGGCCATTTCCGCCGGGGTCTTCAGATATTGCTGGTCCGAGTAGGTGCGCGGGCGGCGCGGATCGCCCAGCACGCGCCCTTCGCCGATGCAGACGCGCGTCTCATGGGCCTCGAAATCCTCCTGTTTGAGGAAGCGCACGTCGTTGGTCGCCACCAGCGGCGTGCCACTGCGCTCGGCGAGGGCGACGGCGGCGTGCAGATGCTCTTCGTCGTTGACCCGGCTGGTGCGCTGAACCTCCAGGTAGAAACGCTCGGGGAAGACTTCGCACCATTCCGCCAACAGCGCATCAGCCAGGCCCTCCTCGCCATTGAGCAGCGCCTGACCGACCTCGCCCTCCTTGGCGCCCGACAGGGCGATCAAACCGTCGGCAGCCTGCTTGACCCAATCGCGCTCGATGATCACCAGATCGTTGCGCTGCCCCTCGGCCCAGCCGCGTGACACCAGCTCGGTGAGGTTGCGATAGCCCTGGCCAGTCATCGCCAGCAGCGTCAGCCGACTCAGCGGACCGTCCTCGTCGCGGCTGGCCAGCCAGATGTCCGCGCCACAAATCGGCTTGACGCCGGCACCCTGCGCCGCCTTGTAGAACTTGACCAGCGAACACATGTTGCTCTGATCGGTGACGGCCACCGCCGGCATGCCCGCGGACGCCACCGTCTTGACCAACGGCTTGACGCGCACCAGGCCATCGACCAGTGAGTATTCGGTATGCACGCGGAGGTGGACGAAGGAAACAGGCATGAACGAACCCTGGACTGGCGAAACGACAAGCGCGGGATTGTACCGGAAAACAGTCCGCGGGCAGGTTGTCGCTAGCGTGCCCGATGAATGCTCAGACGATAAAGGCGTTGTCGACGAGAGGCTCGACGACCGGAACAGCCTGCTCCAGCAAGTTGCGCACCGGTGCGAAAGAGCGCCGGTGGATGATGGTCGGCCCCAGTCGTTGCAGAGCCTCCAGATGGGCCGCTGTCGGGTAGCCCTTGTGGCCGGCCAGCCCATAGCCGGGGTAGCGCAGATCCAGCGCGCGCATTTCGCGGTCACGACTGACCTTGGCCAGTATCGACGCCGCCGCGATTGCCGGCACCCGCCCATCGCCCTGGATAACCGGCGCGCTGGGCACCGACAGCTGTGGGCAGCGGTTGCCGTCGATCAGGGCCAGACGCGGCGTCACGCTGAGCCCTTCGACCGCGCGCTGCATCGCCAGCATGGTGGCGTGAAGGATGTTCAGCCGATCGATTTCCTCAACCTCGGCACGTGCGATGCACCAGGCAAGAGCCTTCTCGCAGATTTCCTCGAACAACGCCTCGCGACGAACCTCACTGAGTTTCTTCGAGTCATTGAGACCGAGGATGGGCCGCGCCGGATCGAGAATCACCGCCGCGGTGATCACCGGACCGCAGAGCGGGCCACGACCGACCTCGTCGACGCCGGCGACGAGCTCCTCGACAAGCGTGAAATCAAGCCCGAACTGCATCACGACCTCCCAACCAGCTCGAGCACGGCATCGGCCGCCTGGCTGGATGCATCGCGACGCAGAGTGCGATGGATCTCATCGAAACCCTCGGTCTGCACCTCGCCATGCTCGAGCAACGGCGAGAGCAGCTGTGCCATGGCCTCAGGAGTCGCAGCCTCTTGCAACAGCTCAGGCACCAATAGCCGCTGTGCCAGCAGGTTGGGCAGGGATACGTAGGCGCTCTTGACCATGCGCTTGAGGATGCGGAAGGTCAGTGGCGCAACGCGATAGGCCACCACCATTGGCCGCTTGTAGAGCAGCGCCTCGAGCGTTGCTGTGCCCGAGGCGATCAGTACCGCATCACAGGCGGCAAGCGCTTCGTGGGAACGACCATCGATCAGGGTCAGGGGCAAGTCCCGCCCAGCCAGCATCTGCTCCAGCTGAGTACGTCGCTCGGGACTGGCGCAGGGCATGACGAAGCAAATGCCGGGGCGCAAGCCACGCAGCCGCTCAGCAGCATCCAAAAACAGACTGCCCAAACGCGCTACCTCGCCACCACGACTTCCCGGCATCAGCGCAACGATAGGCGCATCCGCCGGCAAGTTCAGCAACGTTCGTGCAGCGTCCCGATCAGCACACAGCGGAATGGCATCGGCCAACGGATGACCGACGAAGCGCACCGCCACCTGATGGGCGTCGTAGAACTTCGCCTCGAAGGGAAACAGCGTCAGCATCAGATCGCAACCGTCACGAATCTTCAGCACGCGTTTCTGCCGCCAAGCCCATACCGAGGGGCTGACATAGTGCACCGTCTTGATGCCGGCGCGCCGCAGTTTGAGTTCGAGATCCAGGTTGAAGTCCGGTGCATCGATGCCGATGAAAACGTCCGGTCTGACATCCAGCAGGGTGCGCAGCAGGCGCTTGCGGCGCGACAGCAGTTCGGGCAAGCGCCCCAGCACTTCGACCAGCCCCATAACCGCCAGACGCTCGAGCGGGAAGTAGGACTTCAGCCCTTCGGCCTCCATTCGCGCACCACCGACTCCGATGAACTCGACGTCCGGGTGCTGGGCTTTGAGCGCCTGCATCAGGCCCGCGCCGAGAATGTCACCGGACGACTCGCCGGCAACCAGCGCCACTGTCAGCGGCCTGCTCATATCAGCGGGTAATACCGCGCTTGGAGGACTGGACCGAATCGCGGAACAGTGCGACCTCCGGGAATGCCAGCGCATCCTCGACCAGCTCGGCCAGCGCGGCTTCCACCGTCAGCCCCTTGCGGTAAACGGTCTTGTAGGCACAGCGCAAGGCATGGATGGCCTCGGCGCTGAAACCGCGTCGGCGCATGCCTTCGAAATTCATGCTGCGCGCCTCGGCCGGATTGCCGAACACGGTGACGAATGCCGGCACATCCTTGCCAATGGCGGTTCCCATGCCGGCGAAGCTGTGCGCACCGATATGGCAATACTGATGAACCAGCGTATAGCCCGACAGGATCGCCCAGTCGCCCACGTGCACGTGTCCCGCCAGCGCGGTGTTGTTGACCAGGATGCAGTGATCGGCGATCACGCTGTCGTGACCGATATGGGCATAGGCCATGATCAGGTTGTGGTGGCCGATGGTGGTCTCGGAGCGATCCTGGATGGTGCCACGATGGATGGTCACGCCCTCACGAATCACATTGTGATCGCCGATGACCAGTCGCGTCGGCTCGCCCTTGTACTTGAGATCCGGGGTGTCCTCGCCGATCGACGAGAACTGGTAGATACGGTTGTGGCGACCGATCCGAGTCGGCCCCTTGACGATCACATGTGAGGCGATCACCGTCCCCTCGCCTATCTCGACGTCCGGGCCAATGATTGACCAGGGCCCGACCTGGACGTCATCAGCTAGCCGGGCCGCCGGATCGACGATGGCGCGGGAGTCGATCAGACTCATATCTTCTGTTCCGCACAGATGATCTCGGCGGCGCAGGCCGTCTTGCCATCGACGCTGGCCCGGCATTCAAACTTCCAGATGCCACGCTTGGCGCTGAGAAAGCTGGCCTCGAGAACCAATTGATCGCCCGGCACCACGGGCTGGCGAAAGCGCAGCTTGTCCGAGCCGACGAACACGTAGAGCGTGCCGTCGTCAGGTTTGGTTCCCATCATCCTGAAGCCGAGGATACCCGCCGCCTGCGCCATCGACTCGATGATCAACACACCCGGCATGATCGGATGACGCGGGAAATGCCCTTCAAAGAAGGGCTCGTTGATCGATACGTTCTTGTAGGCGCGAATACGCTTGGCGTCCATGTCCAGCTCACTGACCCGGTCAACCAGCAGGAACGGGTAGCGGTGAGGCAAGTATTGGCGAATCTCGTTGATGTCCATCATGTCAGGAAAAAGCCTGTAAGAATTATGGGGCTCGCCTGTGTGGCGGCACGGCTACATCGTCCAGAAAAACGACAATCAGACGATAAGGTCAGGCATCAGAAGCCGTATCTCCCCCTGAGGTCACGGTATCCAGGCGTTTTTCCAGTTGTTGCAGACGACGAGCCAACTTGTCCAACTGACGGAACCGGGCGACGCTCTTGCGCCAATCGGCAGCAGGCTGCACGGCCGTGCCGGACGAATAGCTGCCCGGTTCGGTGATCGAATGCGTGACCATGGTCATACCGGTGATGAAAGCGTTATCGCAGATCTCGATATGACCGACCATGCCGACGCCCCCGGCAATCATGCAATGACGACCGATCTTGGTGCTGCCGGAAATACCGCTGCATGCTGCCATGGCCGTGTGATCGCCGATCTGTACGTTGTGCGCGATCATGATCTGGTTGTCCAGCTTGACGCCGTTACCGATCAGGGTGTCCGACAGGGCGCCGCGGTCGATGGTGGTGTTGGAACCGATTTCCACGTCATCGCCAATGCGTACACCGCCAATCTGCGCGATCTTTTCCCAGACGCCCTTGGCGCTGGCGAAACCAAAACCTTCACCGCCGATCACCGCACCCGGCTGGATCACCACCCGTTCACCGATGATCACGTCATGCCCAAGGGTGACCCGCTGTGCAAGACGACCACCGGCACCGATGCAACTGCGCGCGCCGACGAAGGACTGCGCACCGATCACCACGTCCGCACCAATTCGCGCACCGGCCTCGATGACCACCTGAGCACCGATGCTGGCAGAGGGATGCACCTCGGCTTCGGCATCCACCACTGCGCTGGGATGAATGCCCGGCGTGACCTGCGGACGCGTCTCGAAAAGGTGCGAGGCGCGAGCATAGGCCAGATAGGGATTGTCGACGATCAGCGCCGCACCCGGATAACCTTCGGCGTCGGCCGAGGTCAGCAATACCGCACCGGCGCGGCAATCGGCCAGGTAGCGGCGATACTGCGCGTTGGCGAGAAAACTCAGCTGCCCAGGCCCGGCATCCTGCAAGGTAGCCAGCCCGGTAATGACCTTGTCCGGATCGCCACGAAGCGTGGCACCCAGGTGCCCGGCCAAATGCCCGAGCTTCAATGCGATTGAATCAGCCATATCAACGCAGCTGGTTCATGCGCTCGATGACCTGACGGGTGATGTCGTACTGCGGCTTGACATCGACCACCGCACCGCGCTCGAACACCAGGTCGTAATCACCCTTCTTGATGACCTCTTCCACCGCCTTGTCGAGCTTGGGTTTGAGCTGCTTGAGCATTTCGCGGTCGGCCACGGCCTTGGACTCGTTGAGTTCCTTGGACTGGAACTGGAAATCACGGGCCTTCTGCTTGAACTCGAGCTCGAGGCGCTCGCGTTCGGCCTGCTGCATCTTGTCGCCATCCTTGACCAGGCGATCCTGGATACGCTTGGCATCGCTCTCGAGGTTCTTCAGCTTTTCCAACTGCGGACCGAACTTCTTCTCGGCATCTACCGAGTAACGCTTGGCCGCATCGGACTCGAGCAGCGCCATCTGGTAGTTCATGACTGCGATCTTCATATCGGCGAATGCCGGGGTCGCGACCAGCGCGGCGGCGATGAAAAACAGTTGAGTCAACTTGCGCACGATTTAAACCACTCCTGAAAAACTCTGATACCGACGGCACCAGTTGATTAGAAAGTCTGTCCCAGCGAGAACTGGAACACCTGCGTATCAGCATCGTCCGGCTTCATCACCGGCATCGCCAGGCTGAAACTCAGCGGTCCCATGGCGGTGATCCAGGTCAGGCCCACGCCGACCGAACTGGCCATGTCACCGAAATCGATATCGCTGCAATTGTTCGAACCGGATGGGCAGTTGGTATCGAATACATTACCAACATCCCAGAAGAAAGAGGTGCGCAGCGAGCGCTGATCCTTGACGAACGGCATCGGGAACAGCACTTCGAGCCCCCCCTGAACCAGCACGTTACCACCGAAGGGCAGCGGATCCTGATCATCGGTGCAGCGACCACTGGCATCGCAACCCCCTTCAGGCAACAGATTGCCGGCCGAATCATAAGCCCGGCTTGGCGTGCTGCGAGGACCAAGACTGCTATCTTCGAAACCCCGAACCGAGTTGAAGCCACCTGCGTAGTAATGCTCGTAGAAAGGCAGGCGTGTCGTGGAGCCATAGGCATCGCCATAGCCCAGGCGCGTATGCATGCGCAGGGTGTAATTCTGTGTCATGGGCACGAACAATTGGCCGTTATAGTCGAGCTTGTAGAACGACAGCTCGCTACCCGGAATGGTGGTTTCGAACACCAGGCTCTGCGAATGTCCGCGAGTCGCCAGCACGCCCCGGTTCAGCGTCGATTCGGACCAACCGACCGATGCCTTGAAGTTGAGGAAGCTGTCGCCCTCCTCTTCCAGGAAGTCGTAGATCTCGTCGACGGTATAACGCCCGGTGTCCAGTTTGTCCTGCTGCACGGTAAGCCCGAAGGACAGGCGCGAGGTTTCGCTGATCGGATAACCAATATTGACTCCACCACCCAGGCTGTCCACCGAGTAGCTGGACACGTCGTAATCGAGCTCGTCGTAGTCGGTGGTGCGATAGAAGGCGTTGTAGCCGAGGCTCACCCCATCTTCGGTCCAGTAGGGATCGACGAAGCCGAAGTTGTAACGCGTCTGGTATTCGCTGCGGTTGAGACCGAGGCTGACACGGTTGCCGGTACCGAGGAAGTTGTTCTGGCTGATCGAGCCGCCGAGGATCAGGCCCGCGTTCTGGGCGAAACCGACGCTGGCCATGATCGAGCCAGACGGCTGTTCCTCGACGCTGTAGTTGACGTCAATCTGATCGTCGGTACCCGGCACCTGGGGCGTCTCGACGTTGACTTCCTTGAAGAAGCCCAGGCGCTCGAGGCGAGTCTTGGACTGGTCGATCAGATAGGTCGAGGCCCAGCCACCTTCCATCTGGCGCATCTCGCGACGCAGCACTTCGTCTTCGGTCTTGGTGTTGCCGCGGAAGTTGATGCGGTTGACGTATGCACGCTTGCCCGGATCGACCACGAAGGTGATGGATACGGTGTTGTCTTCGTCATGAGCTTCGGGCACACCATTGACGTTGGCGAAGGTGTAGCCCTCGTTACCCAGTCGGCGAGTGATCAGCTCGGACGTCGTGGTCATGACCTTGCGCGAGAATACCTGCCCTTCCTTGGCGAGCAGCAGTGCCTGCAGTTCTTCCTGCGGCACCTTGAGGTCGCCGCTGAGCTTGACGTCGCGAACTGTGTAACGCTCGCCTTCGGCGATGTTCACGGTGACGTAGACATCCTTCTTGTCCGGCGTGATGGATACCTGGGTCGAGGTGATATCCATGTTGATGTAGCCGCGGTCCAGGTAGTAGGAACGCAGGCGCTCGAGGTCGCCGGAAAGTTTTTCGCGGGCATATTTGTCGTCGTTGCGGAAGAACGACAGCCAGTTGGTCGTCTTCAGCTCGAACAGATCCACAAGGTCCTCGTCGGCGAAGACGCTGTTGCCGACGACGTTGATGTGCTTGATCGCCGCCACCGAGCCTTCGTTGATCTTGATCTTCAGGGCAACGCGGTTGCGGGGCTGGGCAATGGCCTCGGTCTCGATGGTCGCCGAGTAGCGACCTTGAGCGACGTACTGGCGCTGCAGTTCATTGCGCACGCCTTCGAGGGTGGCTCGCTGGAAGATCTCACCCTCGGCCAACCCCGACTGCTGCAGTCCGGAGAGCAGGTCTTCGGTCTTGATCGCCTTGTTGCCGTCGATCTCGATGCCCGAAATCGATGGTCTTTCCACAACGCTGATCACCAGCACGTCGCCTTCGCGACCAAGCTGGATGTCCTCGAAGAAGCCCGTCCGGAACAGTGCACGGGTCGCCTCTACCAGGCGCGTATCGTCGGCTGCCTGCCCCACGTTCAGAGGCAATGCACCGAATACGCTACCGGCGGAAACCCGCTGCAGACCGTTGACGCGGATATCGGAAATCGTGAAAGACTCGGCGTGAACCTCGGCGATCATCAATGCGGAAATCACCGCAGGTAGCAGCAGACGTTTCATGAAGTCCTTTCTTATTCAAACCTGATAATTGAACTTGCGCTTGGCGCGGTGATATTTCGGCATTACAAGCGGCCAAGATCATTGACCAGCGCTAGCAGCATCACCCCAACCACCAGGCTGATACCGATCTGTACGCCCCATCCCTGCACCCTGTCCGACAAAGGACGTCCACGGACCCATTCGACGAGATAGAACAACAGGTGCCCCCCATCAAGCACCGGGATCGGTAACAGATTGAGAACCCCCAAACTGATGCTCAGATAGGCAAGGAAGTTGAGAAAATCCCCGAACCCCGACTGGGCAGAAGCGCCCGCCACTTTAGCAATGGTTATCGGGCCGCTCAAGTTTTTTACCGAGAGCTCCCCGAAGAGCATTTTGCGCAGCGAATCGAGAGTCAGAACGCTCATCGTCCAGGTGCGCTTGAGCCCCTCGCCCACCGCCGCCAGCGGACCGTAGCTCACTTCGCGGAGCATTTCAGTCGGCCATTCACCCGCCTCGACGCCGGCGCCAAGGTAACCTCGCTGACTGTCGCCTTCGCCACGCACGGCAAGCGTCAGCGGCACTTCCAACTGCAAACCGTCACGCTCGACCTGCAACGACACCGATTTGCCCGGCAACCGACCGACCTGATCAATGACCTCCTGCCACTCGCTCAACGGCTGGCCGTCGAGGCTCAACAGGCGATCCCCCAGAGCGATGCCAGCCTTCTGCGCAGGGCCCTCGGGGTCCAGTTGAGCGATGACCGGCGGGATTTCCGGGCGCCAGGGACGGATTCCCAGCGAGCCGATGGGGTCGGGCTCCTCGGCCCCTTTCAGCCAGCCGTCGAGCTGCAGTTGCAGATGCTGTTCGGCCGAGCCCTGCAGATCACGCACATGCAGGTCGAGCACCCCGCTCTCACCAAGACGACGAATCAACTGCAGGTTGACGCCAGCCCAGCCCTCGGTACGTTCACCATTGACCGCAACGATTTCCTGCCCAGGCATCAACCCGGCCTGTTCGGCCATGCTGCCGGGCAGGACTGCGCCGACTACCGGCCGGATCTGCTCGCTACCGAGCATCGCCAGCACCCAGAAGAACAGCAGCGCCAGAATGAAGTTGGCCAACGGCCCTGCCGAAACGATCGCAATACGCTGCTTGACGCTCTTTCGATTGAACGCCTGGCTCAGCAAACTCTCGGAAACCTCGCCTTCGCGCTCATCGAGCATCTTCACATAGCCGCCGAGCGGAATTGCCGCCACCACGAACTCGGTGCCATGTCGGTCATGCCAACGCAGCAGCGGGCTGCCGAAGCCGACCGAAAAGCGCAACACCTTGACGCCACAACGCCGCGCCACCCAGAAATGGCCGTACTCGTGAAAGGTAACCAGCACACCCAGAGCAATCAGGGTGCCGATGATCATGTACAGCGCACTCATAAAAACCTCTGCCTCGAAAGGCCTTCAGGCATCGAATCCTTGTGGAATCGGGTTCGAGCCGGTAACACGAACGACAGTCGCTGCTGTATCTGTCTGACTGCCCGATCAATCAGCAATCGCGGCCATCCAGCCAGTCCATGGCCAGGCGGCGAGCCTGCTCGTCTGCGGCGAGCACGTCTTCCAAGCAGCGCACCGCGACCGACGCCTGCCGCTCCAGAACGCTCTCGATGATACTCGCGATCTCGGTGAAACGTATGCGCCCCTGCAGAAAGGCTTCGACGGCGATCTCGTTGGCAGCATTAAGCATTGCCGGCGCCGTTCCGCACTGTTCTGCGGCCTGCCGCGCCAGCCGCAGACAGGGAAAACGCTGCTCGTCGGGCGCACGAAACTCGAGCTGTCCGATCTGCAGCAGATCCAGCGGAGACACGCCGGAATCGATCCGCTCGGGCCATGCCAGCGCATGAGCGATCGGCGTACGCATGTCCGGATTGCCCAGCTGCGCCAGCACCGAGCCGTCGATGTAGTCGACCATCGAGTGGATCACACTCTGCGGATGAACGACAACCTCCACCTGATCAGGTCGCGCATCGAACAACCAGCAGGCCTCGATCAGCTCGAGTCCCTTGTTCATCATGCTGGCCGAGTCCACCGAAATCTTGCGTCCCATCGACCAGTTCGGATGCGCACAAGCCTGCTCGGGCGTCACGGCGGCCAATCGCTCGACGGGCAGCTCACGGAACGGGCCACCAGATGCGGTCAGCAGAATGCGGCGCACGCCGACCTTGGTCAGCCCGGTGGAATAGTTGCCTGGCAGGCACTGGAAGATCGCGTTGTGCTCACTATCGATAGGCAGCAATACCGCGGCGCTGTCACGCAGCGCCTGCATGAACAGCGCACCGGACATCACCAGGGCTTCCTTGTTGGCCAGCAGCACGCGCTTGTCGGCCTGCACCGCCGAGAGCGTCGGACGCAACCCGGCGGCACCGACGATGGCTGCCATCACCACATCCACCTCAGGATGCGCAGCGACTTCGCTCAACCCGCCTTCGCCGACCAGCACCCGTATCTGCAGGCCATCAGCGAGCAGTTGCGCCTGTAACGTGCGCGCCTGCCCGGCATCGGCAACTACGGCATAGCGCGGCGCATGCCGCTGGCAGAGTGCTCGCAGCTCGGCAATCCGGCTGAAGGCGGTCAACGCGAACGCCTGGTAATTCTGCGGATGACGAGCGACGACATCCAGCGTACTCAAGCCGATGGAGCCTGTCGCCCCGAGTACAGTTATCTGTAAGGGTTTATTCACCAGGCACCCCAGCCAGCCATCCACAACAACAAGGCAAACACCGGAACCGCGGCGGTGAGGCTGTCGATACGATCCATCACGCCCCCATGCCCTGGCAGCAGCTGGCTGCTGTCCTTGATGCCGGCGCTGCGCTTGAACATGCTTTCGGTCAGGTCACCTACCACGGAGATCAGCACCACCAGTGCGGCACCCAGCAACGCCAGGACCAGGTCGCTCGCGGACCAATCGCGATAAAGCCCGACGCAGAAGGTGATCAGCAGGCTGGTCAGCAGACCACCGACGAGTCCTTCCCAGCTTTTGCCCGGACTGACTTGCGGCGCAAGCTTGCGGCGCCCGAAGCGCTTGCCGGAGAAGTAGGCACCGATATCGGCTGCCCACACCAGCGCCATCACCGCCAGAATCAGCCAGTTGCCCAGCTGCCATTGCTTGAGCACAACCAGCGCCTGCCAGGCAGGCAGCAGCACCAACAGTCCGATAATCAGACTACCAGGCGCGCCTCCCCAGTATCTGCAACTGCCCGGATAGCTCAGCACCAATGCCGTGGCAGCCAACCACCAGATACCCCCGGCGACCAGCACCCAGGGTGCCAGGGCCGGCACCTGGTAAAGCAGAGCCAGTAACAGCACCACCACCAGCGCATAGCCGACTCGCACCAGCTGTCCGGCGAACCCGGCCAGGCGCGCCCATTCCCACGCCCCGAGCGACACGACCAGTCCGATGAACAGGGCGAAGGCCAGGCCTTCGAGAAGAAAAAAGCCGATCAGCGCGATCGGCAGGAGAATGGCAGCCGTGATGATGCGTTGCTTCAACATTCCGCGCGGACCTCGGTTTCGATCTGGTCGCTGGTTTTACCGAAACGCCGCTGACGCTTGGCGAAATCGGCCAATGCCTCACGCATGGCGCGCTGCTTGAAATCCGGCCAGAACAGGTCGGAAAAGTACAGCTCGGCATAGGCGAGCTGCCATAACAGGAAGTTGCTGATGCGCCGCTCGCCGCCCGTTCGGATACACAAATCCGGCAGCGGCATGTTTCCGGTCGCAAGAAAGCTCTGGAAGAGTTCGGGAGTCATGGTATTCGGGTCGAGACGGCCTGCCTGCGCCTCTCGAGCCACATGCTGTGCGGCCTGCATGATGTCCCACTGGCCACCGTAATTGGCGGCCACCTGCAGAACGAAACGGTCGTTCCCGGCGGTCATGGCCTCAGCTTCGAGCATGGCGGCCTGCAGATCCGCATGGAAGCGGCTCCGGTCGCCGATGATGCGCAGACGGATGCCGTTCTCGTTGAGCTTGCGGGCTTCCCGACGCAGGGCCGTCAGAAATAACTCCATCAGCGCACCCACCTCTTCGGCGGGCCTTTGCCAATTCTCGCTGGAGAAGGCGAACAGTGTAAGGACTTCGACGCCGGACTCGGCACACACCTCGATCACGGCCCGAACCGCATCGACACCCGCCTTGTGTCCAGCCACGCCCGGCAGAAGGCGTCTCTTTGCCCAACGATTGTTGCCATCCATGATGATTGCCACATGGCGGGGTACGTTCCACCGGGCAATCTGCCTGACCTTTTCCATCAAACGACTCTACCTGCGCTCATTCACGCTGCAAACAATTGGAGGAGTCGCCGAACGACTCCCTGGGGCTTAACGAATCCCCTAGCCTGCCGACCCGTTTCAGGCCGACAGGTTCCGACACGAGCGGTCCGGATGGACAAGATCGAAAACGGCATCACACCGCCATCAGATCCTGTTCCTTGTTTTCCAGCGCCTTGTCGATCTCCGCAACGTACTTGTCGGTCAGCTTCTGTACGTCGTCCTGGCCGCGACGCTCTTCGTCTTCGCTGATCTCCTTTTCCTTGACCAGCTCCTTGAGCTGGGCGAGCGCATCACGACGGATGTTGCGCACCGCAACCCTGGAACTCTCGGCCTCGGCACGCGCCTGCTTGGTGAAGCCCTTGCGGGTTTCTTCGGTCAGCGCCGGCATCGGCACGCGAATGGTGGTACCGGCAGTGGCCGGATTCAGGCCCAGGTCGGAAGTCATGATGGCCTTTTCTACAGCCTGGATCATGCTCTTGTCGAACACAGTCAGCGCCAGCGTACGGGAATCCTCGACGGTGACGTTGGCAACCTGGCGCAGGGGCGTATCGCTGCCGTAGTAGGAAACCATCACGCCGTCGAGGATGCTCGGATGCGCGCGCCCGGTGCGAATCTTGGCGAATGCGTGTCCCAGGGACTCCAGGCTCTTCTTCATGCGCTCCTGCGCATCTTGCTTGATCTCGTTGATCATTGATTCGGTTCCTCGATCAGGGTTCCTTCAGCGCCGCCAAGCACGATATTGAGCAGGGCGCCGGGCTTGTTCATGTTGAATACCCGCAGCGGCATGTTGTGGTCGCGACACAGGCAGATGGCCGTCAGGTCCATCACACCCAGCTTGCGGTCGAGCACGTCATCATAGGTCAACTGCTCGAATTTCTCGGCATTCGGATCCTTGAACGGATCGGCCGTGTAGACGCCATCGACCTTGGTGGCCTTGAGCACGACGTCGGCATGAATTTCGATGGCACGCAGGCAAGCGGCCGAATCGGTGGTGAAGAACGGATTGCCGGTACCGGCCGAGAAGATCACCACTTCGCCGCTCTTGAGATGGCGCATGGCCTTGCGCCGGTCGTAATGATCGGTCACGCCGACCATGGAGATGGCGGACATCACCAGCGCGGGGATGTTCGAGCGCTCAAGCGCATCGCGCATGGCCAGGGCGTTCATGACGGTCGCCAGCATACCCATGTGGTCGCCCGTAACGCGATCCATCCCGGCTGCCGACAGCGCCGCGCCACGGAACAGGTTGCCGCCCCCGATGACCAGACCGACCTCGACACCGATTCCGACCAGCTGACCGACTTCCAGCGCCATACGATCGAGCACCTTGGGATCGATGCCGAAATCTTCCGAACCCATCAGGGCTTCGCCGCTTAATTTGAGCAGAATGCGTTTATAGCGAGGATTGCGTGCACTCATCTGCTGAGCCATTGGCGTTGTCTCTCCTGCGGCGTACATGACTGAACTGGCGTTCCAACCAGCGAACAACGGCGCTATGACAGCGCAGCCGTGGATTGGTGCCAGGCGGTGACTATAACGTGACGAAAAAAACTATTCCGCCGCCCAATTCGACAAAGAGGCCGCACGCGTGAGCGGGCAGCCTCTTCGAGGACAGCAGGGAGACCTTACTGCTTAGTAGCGGCGACCTGGGCAGCGACTTCAGCGGCGAAGTCGACCTCGGCGCGCTCGATGCCCTCGCCTACTTCATAACGCACGAAGGAAACGATTTCGGCACCGGCTTTCTTCACCAGTTCGCCAACCTTGACTTCCGGATCCATGATGAAGGCTTGCTCGACCAGGCTGGCTTCGGCCAGGAACTTGTTGATGCGGCCCTTGACCATGTTCTCGACGATGTTTTCCGGCTTGCCGGCGATCTTCTCGGCGTTCAGCTGCAGGAAGATTTCCTTTTCCTTGGCGACCAGCTCTTCCGAGACCTGATCCGGAGTGACGACCGCCGGATTGGAAGCCGCGACGTGCATGGCGACATGCTTCGCCAGCTCTTCGTTGCCGCCTTTCAGGACAACCAGAACACCGATGCGGTGGCCGTGCAGATAGGCGCCCACGGTTTCGCCGGAAACGGCAGTCAGGCGACGGATGTTGACGTTCTCGCCGCACTTGGCGACCAGTGCCTCGCGATTGCTCTCCTGAGCGGCGATCAGCGGAGCGGCATCAGTCATGTTCTCGGCGAAAGCCTGCTCGACGCTGTTGGCGACGAAGTTCTTGAAGTCTTCCTGCAGAGCTAGAAAGTCGGTCTGGGAGTTGACTTCGATGATCACGGCACGCTTGTTGTCATCGGCAACCTTGACGGCGATCGAGCCTTCGGCAGCGATGTTGCCGGCTTTCTTGGCGGCCTTGATGGCGCCAGCGGCACGCATATCATCAATGGCTTTCTCGATGTCGCCGCCAGCGGCGGTGAGTGCCTTTTTGCAATCCATCATGCCTTGGCCAGTGCGCTCGCGCAGTTCTTTAACCAGGGCTGCAGTAATCTCTGCCATGTTCGCAAATCCTCTCGATTCGTTATCGACATCGCCCTTCGCTCGGGCGATCAATTTGGAAGTGGCAAAAAGGGGGCATAGCCCCCTTTTTGTTCACCGGGTATCAACTAGGCGTACTACTCGCTCAGCCTTGAGCAGCCTCGGGGGCGGCTTCTTCGACGAACTGCTCGGCACCGCCGGTGCCGTTCTGGCGACCACGCAGCACGGCGTCGGCCATGGAGCCCAGATAGAGTTGCACAGCACGGATTGCATCATCGTTACCGGGGATGATGTAGTCGACGCCTTCCGGGCTGCTGTTGGTATCGACGATGCCGATGACCGGGATGCCCAGCTTGTTGGCTTCGCTGATGGCGATGCGCTCGTGGTCGACGTCGACGACGAACATGGCGTCCGGCAGACCGCCCATATCCTTGATACCACCCAGGCTGCGCTCGAGCTTCTCGAGGTCACGGGTGCGCATCAGCGCTTCTTTCTTGGTCAGCTTGTCGAAAGTACCGTCCTGGGACTGGGTTTCCAGCTCGCGCAGGCGCTTGATCGACGCACGGATGGTCTTGTAGTTGGTCAGCATGCCGCCCAACCAGCGGTGATCGACGTATGGCGAGCCGCAACGTGCAGCTTCTTCACGAACGATCTTGCCAGCGGAGCGCTTGGTGCCGACGAACAGAATCTTGTTCTTGCCCGCAGCCAGCTTTTCAACGAACTGCAGCGCGTCGTTGAACATCGGCAGGGTTTTTTCGAGGTTGATGATATGGATCTTGTTGCGCGCGCCGAAAATGTACTTGTTCATTTTCGGGTTCCAGTAACGGGTCTGGTGGCCGAAGTGCACACCGGCCTTCAGCATGTCGCGCATGGTGACTTGAGTCATTGGTACTTCCTCAGATAAGTCGGGTTAGGCCTCCACGCGCCCCGATATCCAACTCTTTCGAGCACCCAGGATACCGTGTCGACACGTGTGTGGAATTCAAGCAAAACGGTGGTCCCCGTTGAGCGGCGCGTTTTATAGCACAAAGGTGAAGCTGGACGCTAGTGGCCTGTCTGGCCAGTTCAGTTAGTCAATTTCGGCGCTCAAGGCTCCGATACGGCGTTGCTGCTCCTCGCCATAGCCCGCTATGACTCGTCACAGCGCCTTGTCTCAGAACCCTGATCATCCGAACTTGAGTTAACAAACTAACCACACAGGCCACTAGGGGCTGAACATCACTAGATTTCCACACGCCCTGCTTGTCGTTCAGCCTTCCAGCCTCCAGCGCTTTATCGGCTCTTCATCTATTTGGTTTATCATCTGCGCTTTCGTTTTTGGCTGCGCGTCCCGGCGCTAATGAGGTTTGCATGACTGTCACCATCAAGACGCCTGAAGATATCGAGAAGATGCGTATCGCCGGCCGCCTGGCCGCCGAGGTGCTGGAAATGCTCGAAGAACACATTCGCCCCGGCGTTACCACCGACGAACTGGACCGCCTCTGTCACGACCACATCGTCAACGTGCAGCAGGCGATTCCGGCGCCGCTCAACTACAAGGGCTTTCCCAAGTCCATCTGCACCTCAATCAATCACGTGGTCTGTCATGGCATTCCCAATGACAAGCCACTGAAGGATGGCGACATCCTCAATGTCGACATCACGGTGATCAAGGACGGCTACCACGGCGATACCAGTCGGATGTTCATGGTCGGCAAGGTTCCCGAATGGGCCGAACGACTGTGCCGCGTCACCCAGGAATGCCTCTACAAAGGCATCGAGATCGTCCGACCCGGCACCCGCCTCGGCGATATCGGCGAGGTGATCCAGAAACATGCGGAAAAGAACGGTTTTTCCGTAGTTCGTGAATACTGCGGCCACGGTATCGGCAAGGTCTTCCACGAGGAGCCGCAGGTGCTGCATTACGGACGCGCCGGCACCGGCCTCGAACTGAAGGAAGGCATGACCTTCACCATCGAGCCAATGATCAATCAGGGGCGCGCCGAAACCCGCCTGCTGGGCGACGGCTGGACCGCCATTACCAAGGATCGGAAACTATCGGCGCAGTGGGAACACACTATCGTGGTCACCGCCGATGGCTATGAGATATTCACGCTGCGCAAGGACGATACCATCGCGCGCGCATCGGCCTGACCCATTCCCAGCCAGCTTCCTCGAAGGAGGGCCAGCGCATGCCACAGGTTGACCCCGAGCTGTTCGATCGCAGTCAATTCCAGGCCGAGCTGGCGCTCAAGTCCAGCCCCATCGCTGCCTTCAAGAAGGTAATCGGCAATGCGCGCAAGATTCTCGATGCGCGCTTCCTGGCCGGGCGGGATATCCGGCGCCTAGTGGAAGACCGGGCCTGGTTCGTCGACCAGATCCTGCGCGCCGCCTGGCAGCGCTTCGACTGGAACGAAGATGCCGATATCGCGCTGGTGGCGGTAGGCGGCTATGGCCGTGGCGAGCTGCACCCCTACTCCGACATCGACCTGCTGATCCTGCTCGATGACAGTGACAGGGAAATTTTCCGCGAGGCCATCGAAGGCTTTCTGACCCTGCTCTGGGATATTGGCCTGGAGGTCGGTCAGAGCGTACGTTCGGTGGCCGAATGCGCCGAAGAGGCGCGCGCGGACCTGACGGTAGTCACCAACCTAATGGAAAGCCGCACCATCGCCGGCCCCGAGCACCTGCGGCAAAACATGCTGAAGGTCACCAGCCCGAACGAAATGTGGCCAAGCAAGGAATTCTTCCTCGCCAAGCGCAACGAACAACGCGCCCGTCACTCCAAGTACAACAACACCGAGTACAACCTGGAGCCCAACGTCAAAGGCTCTCCGGGCGGGCTGCGCGATATCCAGACCATCCTCTGGATCGCACGCCGCCAGTTCGGCACGCTGAACCTGAACGCCATCGTCGACCAGGGCTTTCTCACCGAGGGCGAAAACTCGCTGCTGGTTTCAGCACAGGCGTTTCTCTGGCGCGCCCGCTACGGATTGCACATGCTGGCCGGTCGCGCCGAGGATCGCCTGCTGTTCGATCACCAGCGCAGCCTCGCCGCCCTGCTCGGCTACGAAGGCAACGAAGGCAACGACGCCAAGCTCGCGATCGAGCGCTTCATGCAGAAGTACTACCGGGTGGTGATGAGCATTTCCGAACTCAGCGACCTGGTGGGCCAGCATTTTGCCGAGGTGATCCTCTGGGAAGGCGACAGCGGGCCGGCCGTGCCGCTCAATAGCCGCTTCCTGGTGCGCGACAACTACCTGGAGGTCGCCAACGACTCGGTATTCAAACGCACGCCCTTCGCCATCCTCGAAGTTTTCGTGCTGCTGGCGCAGAACCCTCGGATTCAGGGTGTGCGCGCCGAAACCATTCGCCTGCTACGCGACCATCGGCATCTGATCGACGACGAGTTCCGCAGCGACATCCGCAACACCAGCCTGTTCGTTGAGCTGTTCAAGTGCAAGGAAGGCATCCATCGCAACCTGCGCCGGATGAATCGCTACGGAATCCTCGGCCGCTACCTTCCCGAGTTCGGTCATATCGTCGGACAGATGCAGCACGACCTGTTCCACATCTATACCGTGGACGCGCACACCCTCAATGTCATCAAGTATCTGCGCAAGTTGAGCAAGCCCGGCGTCGCGGAGAAGTACCCACTGGCCAGCAAGATCGTGGAGCGCCTGCCCAAGCCCGAACTGATCTACATCGCCGGCCTCTATCACGACATCGCGAAGGGCCGCGGCGGCGACCATTCCGAGCTCGGCGCCGTGGACGCCCAGGCGTTCTGCATTCGCCACAAGCTGCCGGCCTGGGATACGCGCCTAGTGGTCTGGCTGGTGGAAAACCACCTGGTAATGTCGACGACCGCCCAGCGCAAGGATCTCTCCGACCCGCAGGTGATCAACGACTTCGCTCAGGCGGTCGGTGATGAAACGCACCTGGACTATCTGTACGTGCACACCGTGGCCGACATCAACGCCACCAACCCGACGCTATGGAATTCCTGGCGGGCCAGCCTGCTGCGGCAGCTGTACACCGCGACCAAGCGGGCACTCAAGCGCGGGCTGGAAAACCCGTTGGAGCGTGAAGAGCAGATTCGTCAGACCCAGCGTGCAGCGCTCGACAGCCTGGTGCGCAACGGCACCGATCCGGACGAGGCCGAGCAGCTATGGGCGCAACTGGGTGACGATTACTTCATGCGCCACTCATCGACCGACGTAGCCTGGCATACCCAGGCGATCCTCCGGCACTCGGACAACAGCGAGCCCCTGGTACTGATCAAGGAAACGACTCAGCATGAGTTCGAGGGCGGCACGCAGATATTCATCTATGCCGCCGACCAGCATGACTTCTTCGCCGTGACGGTGGCGGCGATGGATCAGCTCAACCTGAACATCCACGACGCACGCATCATCACCTCCAGCAGCCAGTTCACCCTCGACACCTACATCGTGCTGGACGCCGATGGCGCACCGATCGGCAATGATCCCGAGCGCATCCAGGAGATCCGCCAGGGCCTTACCGATGCGCTGCGCAACCCCGAAGACTACCTGACGATCATCAAGCGGCACGTCCCGCGACAGCTCAAGCACTTCGCCTTTCCACCGCAGGTCACCATCCACAACGACACCCAGCGACCACAGACCATCATCGAGGTCATCGCGCCGGATCGCCCCGGCTTGCTGGCGCGCATCGGCCAGCTGTTCCTGGAATTCGATCTTTCCGTGCAGAACGCCAAGATCGCCACGATGGGGGAACGGGTCGAAGACGTCTTCTTCGTGACCAACGCCGATAATCAGCCGCTGTCGGACCTGCTGCTGTGCACGCAGCTACAGCAGGCGCTGGTCAAGCAACTGAGCCAGGAGAATGAGCATCAACCCTCCCCCAGCAGCATCGTGATCTAGATTAATCCCACGGTTTACCGCGGGTACGCTCGCTGGTTTCGAGTTTTTGCTGCATGGCTGCCTTGGCCAGCATATGTGCACTGACCGGGGCAGTAATGAACAGGAACAGGATGATCAGCAGCTCATGCAGGCTCAGACCCTCGCCATGACTACTGAAGAAAATCCCCGAGGCGATGATGATACCGCCGACGCCAAGAGTAGTGGCCTTGGTCGGACCATGCAGACGGGTGTAGAAGTCCGGCAACCGGAACAGTCCGATCGCCCCGATCAAGGCGAACAGACTGCCGGTCAACAGAAAGAAACAGATGAGCAATTCGAGCCAGAAAGACACGTGAATCTCCTCAGTCGATGATTTCGCCGTGCAGCAGATGCTTGCCCACCGCCACCGTACCAACGAAGCCCATCACCGCGATCAACAGCGCTGCCTCGAAGAACAGATCCGAAGCCAGCCAGATGCCGAACAGCACGATCAGTGCGAGCGCATTGATGTAAAGCGTATCGAGCGCCAACACCCGGTCCGGCATCTCCGGCCCAACCACCAGGCGAATCAGGGTCAGTACCGCGGCCACGCCAAGGATAGCCATGCACAGCAGGATCACGTACGCGAGCATTGGAATATCTCCAGCAGCGGGGCTTCGTAGCGGGTCTTGATCTCGGCGGCCAATGCGTCGATGTCCGGCGCATCCAGCGCATGCAACAGCAGCATCTTGTGATCCGGGCTGAGGCCCGAAGAGACGGTGCCGGGCGTCAGGGAAATGATGCTCGTGAGTACCGACAGGATGAACTCGTTCTCAATCAGCATCGGCACTTCGATGAATGCGGGCTGCAGATTGCGCGTCGGCCCCAATACCAGCTTGGCCACGGTCAGGTTGGCCCGCACGATGTCGTAGAACACCATGAGCATGAACGTGCACAACCGCAAGGGCCTGCGCACCGCCGGCACCTCCACGAGGAAACCGCGCACCAGCAGCGGAATCACCCAACCCAGGAACAGACCGAGCAACAGATGGCCAAGGCTCAGCGTATTGTTCAACAGCAACCACAACAGCATGAGCAGCAGAGACAGAGCCGGATTAGGCATCCAACGAGCTTTCATGCCCCTTCTCCTTGAATGATCTGCAGATAAGGCCCGAGATCAAGCAACTGACTTGCCGCACTTTGCGCGTAGGCCTGCAGTGGCTGGGCCCAGATCACCAGTACCAGGCTGCCAAGCAGCAGGCTGGCCGCCGCGATCAGCCTGATCGGATCGGCCGGTGCCCCGACCGTGGCCGATTCGCTGGGCAGCCAGAACACCAGACTGCCGGCACGACTCAACGCAATCACCACTCCCAAACCACCCACCAGCAGCACAGACCAGAGCATCCACGCCTGGATGCCGGGCGCAACCGCGGAGAGCAGCATCACCTTGCCGATGAAGCCCGAGAACGGCGGCAGGCCTGCCACAGAAATCGCCCCAATGAAGAACAGCGCGCCCAGCAGCAGTGGCTGGCGCAGAGCGGGCGCGACTATCAGCTGGGTTTCGCTGTCACCACGCTGGCGACCGATCAGGTCGGCCAGCAAGAACAGCCCGCCCGCCACGAAGGTACTGTGAACAAGATAGTAGAGCGCCGCACTCAGCCCTTGCTCTGTACCCAATGCGATACCAGCGAGCAAGGTGCCCACCGAAACGATCACCAGGTATGACAGCAACACTTGCAACCCCCGAGCTGCCAACGCGCCGATGACACCCGCTGCGACGGTAAGCAGGGCGAGCGGCCAGAGCCAGTCGTTGACCATGAAGCTCAACGAACCCGCCGCGCTGCCGAACAGCAGGGTGAATACCCGCAGGATCGCGTAGAGCCCGACTTTGGTCATGATGGCGAATAGCGCGGCGACCGGTGCGGTGGCTGAGGCGTAGGAACTGGGCAACCAGAAATACAGCGGCAGCAGCGCCGCCTTGAGCCCGAACACGATCAGCAGCAGGAAGCCCGCAGCCGCCAGTAACGGGCCGTCCGCCGCATCGGCAATGCTGATTCGGACGGCCAGATCAGCCATGTTGAGCGTGCCGGTCAGTCCGTAGAGCATGCTGACGCCGATCAGGAAAAGCGCCGAACCGAGCAGATTCAGCACCACGTAGTGAATCCCCGCCCGCACTCGCGCGGCACCGTTGCCATGCAGCAGCAAGGCGTAGGAGGAGATCAGCAGGATCTCGAAGAAGACGAACAGGTTGAACAAGTCCGCGGTAAGGAAGGCACCATTGATGCCCACCAGCTGAAACTGGAACAGCGCATGGAAGTTGGGGCCTCGCGCATCATCGCCGCGGCACGCATAGAGCACCGCACCTGCCGCCAACACGGCAGTGACCAGCAGCATCAACGCGCTCAACCGGTCGAGCATCAGGATGATGCCGAACGGCGGTTGCCAATTGCCCAGGGCATAGATGCGCAGCTGGTCATCACCCGCGAGCAGCAGCAGCCAGACAGCGATCGGCACCAGCACAAAGGTCGCCATCAGCGACAGGATACGCTTGGCAGGCTTTTCCAGACGGTGCAGCACCAAAAGCAGACTGCCCATGAACAGCGGCAGCAGAATCGGCAGGATCAGTGCATGCGTCATTCGCGCGTCTCCCGACCGTCCACATGATCGCTGCGCAGCTCACCGAGCCCACGCAGTGCCAGCACCACCACGAAGGCCGTCATGGCGAAACCAATGACGATGGCAGTCAGCACCAGGGCTTGGGGCAATGGGTCACCGTATTCGGCACTCTTGCCGATAACTGCCGGCATCCCGGTCGGCAGCCTTCCCATGGAGAAAATGAACAGGTTTACCGCATAGGAGATCAGCGTCAGCCCCATCACCACCGGAAAGATGCGTGCGCGCAGTAGCAGGTAGACGCCGCTGCTGGTCATGACACCCAGCGTGATCGCAAACAAGGCTTCCATCACAGCACCTCCTTGGCCGACTCGTCCTGACTGACGTGACCGATATTGGAAAGGATCAGCAGGGTCGCCCCCACCACGGCCAGGTAAACGCCCAGATCGAACAGCATGGCGGTCGCCAGCTCGATCTCGCCAATCAGAGGTATATGGAAGTGACCGAAGGCCGACGTCAGGAACGGATAGCCAAAGGCCCAGCTACCCAATCCTGTGAGCCCCGCTATCAGCACGCCGGAGCCTGCGATGCCATGGTAGCTAAACGGCTGACGCTCCTGTGCCCAGGTAACCCCGTGGGACACGTACTGCAGAATCAGTGCCACGGCCGTGATCAGGCCGGCGATGAAACCACCACCCGGCAGATTGTGACCGCGCAGGAAGATGAAGAACGAAATCAGCAAGGCCATCGGCAGGATTGTCCTCGACAGGTTATCGAGAATCATCGGATGGCTGTCGGTCGACCACAGGCGACCACCGTAATCACGGGTCGGGTGCGGCAGATGGAGGCCATACAGTAGGCTGTAGATACCCACGCCGGCGATGGCCAGGACGCCGATTTCACCGAGCGTATCGAAGCCGCGGAAATCCACCAGGATCACGTTGACCACGTTGGTCCCGCCACCTCCCGATACGCTGTTCTCGAGGAAGAACGAAGCGATGCTGTCGAACGGGCGCGTCAGCACTGCATAGCTCAGCAGCGCGATCATGACGCCGACGCCACTGGCCAGTACCAGGTCGCGCATGCTGCGCAGGCTACTGGATTCGGCTGGCGTACGATCGGGCATGAAGAACAGCGAGAGGATCAGCAGGATGATCGTCACCACTTCGACGGACAACTGAGTCAAGGCCAGATCCGGCGCGGAAAAACGCGCGAAGCCCAGTGCCACCAACAGACCGGCAACACTGAGGATCATCAAGGCCACGAGACGGCGTCGATGGAAGAACACTGTGAGCAGCGACGAGACCATCAGGATACCCATTCCGAGCAGCGTGCCACCATCGATCGGAGTCAGGGGCCGCGAACCTCGCAGGGACTCCAACGGCATCAGCGCATAGATCACCAGAATCAGCGTACTGATCAGCATCACGGCCAGATAGCGCTGCAAGGAGCCACTTTCCAGCATATCGGTGATTCTGCGGGCGCTCGCGGTCAGGCTGCGTATGAGCTGGCCGAAGACCTGCAACGAATCCATCTCGGGCAAGCCTTCGTACCAGCTAAACGACCATTTGCGCAGCGCGTAGATCAGGATGCCGCCACCCAGGGCGATGAAACTCATGAGCAACGGCAGGTTCAAGCCATGCCAGATCGCCAGGTTGTACTCCGGCACGTTGCCGTTGAGCGTCCCGTTCACCGCAGCGGCCAGCAGCGGCGCGACGGTATAGGCCGGAAGCATGCCCACCAGCAGGCACAGCAACACCAGGATTTCCACCGGTATCTTCATGTAGCGCGCCGGTTCGTGAGGGGGGTACTTGGGCAGGTCGATCGGCTCGCCATTGAAGAATACGTCGTGGACGAAGCGCAGCGAGTAGGCCACCGAAAATGCCCCCGCCAAGGTCGCGATCACCGGAATGGCCCAGTAGAAGCTACCCAGCAGATGCTGCTCCAGAGTCTCGGCGAAGAACATCTCCTTGCTCAGGAAGCCGTTGAGCAGCGGCACGCCAGCCATTGCCAGCGACGCCACCATGGCCAGCACCGCTGTGTGAGGCATGTACTTCCACATGCCATTAATGCGGCGCATGTCGCGGGTTCCGGTCTCGTGATCGATGATCCCCGCTGCCATGAACAACGATGCCTTGAATGTGGCGTGGTTGATGACATGGAAGATGGCTGCCACGGCAGCGAGGCGTGAGTCGAGTCCGAACAGCAGGGTGATCAGCCCCAGGTGACTGATCGTGGAATAAGCCAGCAGGCCCTTGAGGTCGTGCTGGAACAACGCCATGACCGCACCCAGCAACAAGGTCGTCAGGCCCGTCAGGCTAACCAGATAGAACCACCATTCCGAGTCAGCCAGGGCCGGATACAAACGAGCAAGCAGGAAGACACCTGCCTTGACCATGGTCGCCGAATGCAGGAATGCCGAGACCGGCGTCGGGGCTGCCATCGCCTGCGGCAGCCAGAAGTGAAAGGGAAACTGGGCGGATTTGGTGAAGACGCCCAGCAGCACCAGGATCAGGGTCAGCGGATAGAGTCCGTTAGCACGGATCAGATCACCGGAAGCCAGTACCGTAGTCAGATCGTAGCTGCCAACGATGTGACCGATCAGCAGAATACCGGCGAGCAATGCCAGGCCGCCACCGCCGGTAATCGTCAACGCCATGCGCGCGCCCTGTCGCGCATCCGAACGATGACTCCAGTAGCCGATCAGCAGGAACGACGACAGACTCGTCAGCTCCCAGAACATCAGCATCAGCAGGAGGTTTTCAGAAAGCACCACGCCCAGCATGGAGCCCATGAAGAGCAGGAAATACCCAAAGAAGCGACCCATCGGGTCCTTCTTCGACAGGTAATAGCGTGCGTAAAGGATAACCAGCAGCCCGATGCCAAGAATCAGCAAGGCGAACAGAAAGCCCAGCCCGTCGAGTCGCAGACTGAGGTTCAACCCCAACTCGGGCAGCCATGGCAACACCTGAATTTCCGTCTCGCCGGCAAACACCTCTTCGCGCTTCGACAACAGCAGGACCAGCGCTGCCAGTGGCGCCAGCCCGGCACCGAATGCACAGGCAGATCTCCCGGTACGCTCCAGCAACAGAGGCAGGAATATCCCCAAGAATGGCAGAGCGATTATCAGCGCAAGCGCCATGTCCTAAACCCCTTTGAGCCGACAACACGTAGGCATGTTTTCCCTGGCAGACCAGCTTTCGGCCCAAAGCCATAAAAAGTACAGCGGGCCGATTATCCATATTGCCCAGGCCAACGTCCCGAAATCGTGCATTTTGAAAAACAAAAAGCCGGCCCGCTGTCAGCCCCAACCACCTGACAGATAAGAAAAAACAGATATCGGCCCGCCAAGCTAGCGGCGGACCATCCGCCTCATCTCCAACACACCCTCGCCACACGCAGAGGCGTCGATGACACGACCAATCTGCACGACAGGAATGAGCGCCGTTACGTTATGGAGCGATTCGGCTGGTTCCGTTGACGGTCATGATGCGAACCCGCTGCCCAACCCGAAATACCTGGTTGGGTTCCACCTCCTGGACATAGGCGCGCATATTACCGTCATCTTCACGGACGGTAATTTCAACACCTTGCGCACGGGTGATACCTTCTTCGGCGGCCGCCCCCAGCATGCCACCGGCCACGGCACCAATCACCGCAGCCACGGCACTGCCACGTCCACCGCCGACGCCACTACCGGCGATGCCTCCCACTATCGCACCTGCGCCACTGCCAATTGGGGTTTTGGTACCTTCGAGCTTGACCGGGCGCAACGACTCGATAGTCCCATAACGAACAGTCTGCACGGTACGCGCCTCGTCACGGGAATAACTGTCGCCGGTCAGGTTGGAAGTACAACCCGTAGCAAGAGCCATAGCAGTGAACGATGCGATAAAAATGGCGTTACGCATTGGTGTACTCCTGAGTCGCGAATTGATGATCCCGGTCGCCAGGCAGGCGCCTGCGGCGATGGAAAGCTTGGCAGGGCCCCTCTGCCCGGCTCAGCATCCGTATCCGTTGGACGCTACTTTACGCCACACGCTCCCGCCCCGCATGATCCGCCCTGCCTAAGTCGTATGCGAGATTCATTTTCATGGACTACTTCATCATAGCCGTCACCACTCTGGCCGGACTGGCCTTCCATGGCTGGCTGTTCGTTCGCTTCAGACGTTGGGCGGATCGGGATCTGGCCCTTTCGCTGGCTGGAGATGATCCGCAAAAGCGCGCCTGGGCACTGGAGCGCCTGATGCAAGCGAAAGTCGAGGGTGTTCGGAGGAAGGAGCTGGAGAGCTGGTTGAGACGCGAACTGGACAGCTACGCCCCACACTGAAACCAGTGTGGGGCGGCGAGAGCCGGCCAGTGCAAGCAATCAGGGAGCGAGACGCTCTCGCTGCCAGTCGTTGGCGATACGTCGGTAATTGAGCCGATCATGCAGCCGGCTTGGACGGCCCTGCCAGAATTCCATACGTTCTGGCAGCAACAGATAGCCGCCCCAGTGCGGCGGACGAGGCGGCGCCTGTTCAAGAAAACGCTGCTCGGTCTCAGCCAGGCTCCGCTCCAACTCGGCGCGATCACGAATGACCCGGCTCTGCGGAGACGCCCAGGCACCGAGACGGCTACCCAAAGGACGGACCTGGTAATAGGCATCCGACTCCTGCGCCGCCAGTCTCTCCACCCGCCCCTCGATACGCACCTGGCGCTCCAGAGCCGGCCAGAAGAAGGTCATGGCAGCCATCGGGTTGGCCTCCAACTCTCTCGCCTTTTCACTTTCGTAGTTGCTGAAAAAGCTGAAACCGCGATCGTCCAGCGCTTTGAGCAAAAGCACTCGGCAATGCGGCCGGCCTTCGGCATCGACGGTGGCCAGCGTCATGGCGTTCGGCTCCACCGGCAATTGCTCGGTCTGCACGGCATCGTCGAACCATAGCCGGAACAGACTCAAGGGATCATCGGGGGCATTCGCCTCGCTGAGCCCGTCACGGGTGTAATCGCGGCGCATATCAGCCAGAGTCTGGGTCATCACAAGCTTCCTGAAACGGTCGAGCTGAAAGCTTAGCCTGCCTGGCCGTTCAACTCACTTGATTCAAGGCAAAGCAGTGGGAACTAACGACAGCCGCGCTTACTTCGCAGTAGCGACCTGAGTGGCTTCCGCCGCAGCCGGAGTTGGAGTCGGGGCCTTGTTGTACTGAGCGATCAACGCCAGCAGTGTGCTTTGTGGCGCCAGCACCATCTCGACGCGACGGTTAAGCGCGCGCCCTTCTTCGTGCTCGTTGGAGGCACGCGGCATGTCGGAGCCGACACCGCGGATGCGCAGACGGTCATGCTTCAGGCCGCTAAGGCGGAAGATCGCCGCTACCGCACCCGCACGCTGGCGACTGATAGTCTGATTGATCTCGATGGAGCCAGTACTGTCGGCATGGCCGAGCACGATCACCGCGGTCTTCTCATCGCCTTCCACCAGCTTGGCAACTCGGCTGATGGGGCCGAGCGTGGCCGGCAGCAGCATACCGGGACGATCCGGGTTGAAGGAGGCATCTACCGGAGCGGTCACGACCAGCACGCCTACCTCGCGACGCTCCACTTCGAACCGGCTGTCCTTCAACGCATTCCGCAGACGCGGTTCGTAATCATCCAGCCAGGCCGAGTCAACCTTGGCCGCCGAAGCGACCGCCGCTTCACTCGACTTGTCGCCAGTGGAGCTGCAACCGACGACGATCATGCAAAGCATCAGGGAAGCGCAATTCAGCAGTTTCATGTGCAGATTCCATTGAAAACGGGTACGAGCGCAGCGTTGCGGTCATGGAAGTCGCAGCTTAGTGCAAGGATCTGGCTCAAATTGTGGACGCAGGTCATTGTTATGAAAAGTCATCGCCCCTGAAACCGACGAGTGGCTCAACCCAGGCAGCGCCGTACGACTCGCGCCAGCTTCTGGGCGCGAGGGTCCATCAGCACGTAGGGCCCCATGGTATTGGTGACGAAACCGAACGCCAGCTCGCGCTCCGGATCGGCGAATCCGATGCAACCGCCTGCTCCAGGATGACCGAAAGCACGCGGCCCGACACCAAAGGTGGCGTTCTCCACATCCGGCTGATCGAGCCAGCACCCCAGCGCAAACCGGGTCCGCGTCAGTAGCGTAAGATCCTCGCCCAGGCAATGCTCACGGGTCATTTCAGTCAGCAAGGCTTCGTCGAGCAGCCGCCCCTGGAGCAAGGCGCTGTAGAACCCGGCAAGCGACCTGGCATTGCCGTGCCCGTTCGCCGCCGGCTGTGCCATGCGCCGCCATTCAGGCTTGTTGCCACTGGTCATGATTGAGGGCGGATTGTTGAAGGCGCGGGCGCTGAGCGATTCAGGCTGACTCAGCGTGACCTTGAACAGGCGCTGCGCCGCGGCATCGCCAAAATCGTTCTTCATCCGGGTCAGATAGGCCACACGCTGGAAGTCGCTGTCAGCCAGCCCCAGATGGAAATCCAGGCCACAGGAACGGGCGACGCGCATGACAATGGCCTCCCCCGGTTCGCGCCCGTCGGCTCGCCCGATCAACTCACCCAGCAGCCAGCCATAGGTAATGGCCGCGTAGCCATGCCCTTCGCCGGGCGTCCACCAGGGGCGTTCGGCAGCCAGCGCGCGTGTCATGCTTTCCCAGTCGTAGAGCGCCTCCGGCGGCAGCGGCTCGCGGATCGCTGGCAGGCCCGCCTGGTGACTGAGCAACTGGCGCAAGGTTATGCCCTGCTTGCCGTTGGCGGCGAATTCCGGCCAGATTCGGGCCACAGGGCTATCCAGCTCCAGCTTACCTTCAGCCACCAGTTGCAATGCAGCTACTGCCGTGAAGGTCTTGGTACAGGAAAACAGATTGACCAGAGTGTCCTGCTGCCACACCTCATCACCAGAGTTGTCGGCTATGCCGGCCCACAGGTCGACGACAGTTTCGCCACCCAGCTGAACACATATTGCCGCACCGCGCTGCGCGCTCTGTTCGAACAGTTCGCCGAACGCCTCCCTGACCGCTTCGAAACGAAGATCGAAATATCCTTGTATGTCCAAACCCAGCCCCTTTCGCTCTATTCGATGTGACGCCTGAACGGCGGCAGTGCATTGAGTATCGCCTTGCCGTAGCGCTGGGTGACCACGCGCCGATCGAGCAGGGTGATGGTGCCGCGATCTTCCTCGGTCCGAAGCAGGCGCCCGCAGGCCTGTACCAGGCGCAGCGAGGCATCCGGAACAGCGATTTCCATGAAAGGGTTGCCGCCACGCGCTTCAATCCATTCGGCCAGCGCCGCTTCCACCGGGTCATCCGGGACGGCGAAGGGAATCTTGGCGATCACCACGTGTTCGCAATAGGCGCCTGGCAGGTCGACGCCCTCAGCGAAGCTGGCGAGCCCGAACAGGACGCTGGACTCGCCGTCGTCCACACGCGCCTTGTGCTTGTTAAGCGTCTCCTGCTTGGACAGGTTGCCCTGGATGAACACACGCCGGCGCCATTCACGATCCAGCCCGTCGAACACATCCTGCATCTGCCGGCGCGAGGAAAACAGCACCAGCGTGCCCCGTGAACCCTCCACAAGTCGCGGCAGTTCACGAATGATCGCCGCCGTGTGTGCCGCAGCATCGCGCGGATCGGCACCGAGATCGGGCACCCGCAACATGCCGGCGTCGGCATGATGGAAGGGGCTCGGCACCACCGCCGTCACCGCCGACCGAGGCAGGCCGGCTCGCATGCGATAGCGGTCGAAGCTGTTCAGCGCAGTCAGCGTGGCGGAGGTCGCCAAGGCTCCATAAGCGACGTTCCAGAGATTGCGCCGCAGCGTTTCGGCCGCCAGGATCGGGCTCGCATTGACCTCGATGTCGAACAGCGCTCCGCCGTCGGCCAGGGTCAGCCAGCGTGCCATCGGCGGGCTATCCTCGGGGTCTTCTACGGTGAAGGCGGTCCAAAGCTCCCAGTTGCCCTGGGCGCGGGTCAGCAGGCTGCCGAACAGCGGATACCACTCTTCCGCCTGGTGACTGGCGATGCCGACACCGCTTTCGCCATCCATCGCTTCCTTGAGCAGCTCGGCAAGACGCGTGAACAGATCGGTCAGCTTGGAAAAACCCTTCTTCAGCTCGATGCCCAGTTCGACCAGGTGCTCGGGCACCACACCACCGACGAAGCGATGGCGCGGACGCTCGCGGCCCTCCATATCCTCGCCGGGCTTGAAGTCGGCCAGCTGTTCGCAGGCGCTGAACATGAACTGCTGCTGTGTCCGCAGATCGCGCGCCAGCTCCGGCACGGCCTCGATCAGACGTCCCAGATCGCCCGGCAACGGATGCTGGGCCAGCAACTTGGTCAGGTTCTTCTCGACCTGCCCCAGCCAGTCAGTGGTGGAGCGCAGACGCGTAAAATGGGCGAAGTGGCCTATAGCCTTATCCGGCAGATGGTGGCCTTCGTCGAACACATAGATGGTGTCGCGCGGGTCAGGCAGCACCGCGCCGCCTCCCAGCGCCAGGTCCGCCAGCACCATGTCGTGGTTGGTGACGATCACATCGACCTTGGTCATGCCTTCGCGCGCCTTGTAGAAGGCGCACTGCTGGAAATTCGGGCAGTGCCGACCGGTACACTGGCTGTGATCGGTGGTCAACCGCGCCCAGTCCGGGTCGGCGAGCTCTTCCGGCCAGGTATCACGATCGCCATCCCAGCGATTGCCAGCGAGTTTTTCGATCATGCTGCCGAACAGTTTCTGACTGCGCTCGTCGACATCGAGGCGAAAACCTTCCTCTTCGAAGAGCTGGGCGGTGGCGCTCTGCGCCTCACCTTCCTGCAGCAGCGTGTCGAGCTTGGACAGGCACAGATAGCGCCCCCTCCCCTTTGCCAGGGCGAAGCTGAAGTTGAGCCCGCTGTTGCGCATCAGGTCGGGCAGATCCTTGTGGACGATCTGCTCCTGCAAGGCCACGGTCGCCGTGGCAATCACCAGACGCTTGCCGGCCGCTTTTGCCGTGGGAATCGCCGCCATGCTATAGGCCACGGTCTTGCCCGTACCGGTACCCGCCTCCACCGCAACCACCGCGGGCTCACCGTCACGGCGACCTTCGTCGTCGGCCTTGATCGCGCCCAGGACCTTGGTCACTTCGGCAATCATCAGCCGTTGCCCATAACGCGGCTTGAGACCCTTGGCCTCGAGGAAACGCGAGTAGGCGCCCTGAATCTGGGATTTGAGTTCGGTGCTGAGCATGGGTGAAGAGCTGTATATATTTTCAGTATTTCGAAGGGTGGCTATGATAACGCGCGTTCCCCCCTCCGCCACCGAAGATTTGTCTCGCCTCGTCGCCCACCGATCGTCGACTCAAAAATAAAAAGCCGGGCACGAATGCCCGGCTCCTGAACCATCGCTCTGTCATTAAGGACGCACTTCGACTTCCGCCTCCACACGACGGTTGATCGCCCGGCCTTCTTCTGTCGCATTATCGGCTACCGGACGCGATTCGCCATAACCAACCGCTTCGATACGACTGCTGTCCAGGCCGTGCTGATTGACCAGTACATCGCGCACCGCATTGGCACGACGCTCGGAAAGACGCTGGTTGTAGACATCGGTGCCAACGGAGTCGGTATGGCCTTCGACGACCGTGGAGGTCTGCCCGTATTCCTTCATGAGGTCAGCCAGATTGCGGATATCCTCGTAGCTGCCCGGCTTCACTTCTGCGCGGTCGAAATCAAACTTCACATCCAGTTCGACACGCACCGGTTCGGCAACCGGCTCGGGCTCAGCGGTCGGGATCGGCTCGACGGTTTCCACCACCGCGACGGTCTGCTCTTCGGTACCGTTGGCCCAGCAATAGGCAGCTGCCACGCCGCCGCCAATCAATGCACCCCAGCCTGCATAAGTACTGCTTTCTATCGCGCCCAATGCAGCGCCACTCACACCCCCGACGGCGGCACAGGTGGGCCAGTCCTGTTTCTGCACCCCTGCACAACCGGCCAGGAAAGTGGTCATGACGATAACGGGTACTGCTGTCCGTAAGCTACTCATCGGTAAAGCCTCCTACTGTGGGATCGGCCAGAGCGGTATTTTCGCGAAGGCAAAATACTGGCTCCGGGTATATCGAGATTAGGCCGACATGGATCTCCACGCTAGTCTTTACTGCAACCGACCCTGGACATCGTCATATCGGCATTACCAGATCAGCTCACGAGGATCACGACTCGACTGCAAACAACTCGCTCCATGTACCGCGACATTTACCGGCAACCCTGCTTGCTTCACCGCCGTACCGACCAAGCTCGGCGCACCGAGGCGCAAGTGAAGTTGCGGTTTGAAACATGAACAGCTCATGACACTCTTCATTTACGACCCGCTTGGCTACAAGCAGGTTCCGATCCGGTCGAAGGCGACGCACCGGACAAATCCACAACAGCTGACAAGTATCGATAAACGAATGAACGACGTCGAAGCGACACAGACAGGCAACTGCCCCTGCGGCAGCTCGAATACGCTGGCCGACTGCTGCGGCCGCTTCCATGCCGGCCAACCGGCGCCCAGCGCTCAGTTGCTGATGCGTTCGCGCTACAGCGCCTACGTGCTTGGTCTGATCGAATACCTGCAGACGACCACGTTGCCGGCTCAGCAAGCCGCTCTGGACCTACAGGCCATGCGCGACTGGAGCATGACCAGTACCTGGCTGGGCCTGGAAGTCGAGGAAAACCAGGTGTTCGGCGGGCAGCCGGAGCATGCGCTGGTGAGCTTCACTGCTCGCTGGCACGACGGCCAGGGCGAACATGCACAGCATGAATGTTCAGCCTTCGTGCAACATGACGGGCGCTGGTACTTCATCGATCCAAGTGTGCCCCTGCGCGCTGGTCGCAACGACCCCTGCCCTTGCGGCAGCGATCAGAAATTCAAGAAGTGCTGCGGCGCCTATCTATAAACCCGAAACGAGAAAGCCGAGCACATCGGCTCGGCTTTTCCGGGATCAGCATGTTTTCCTGCAGCCGTTACTTCTCGACGAACGCCCGCTCAATCAGGTAGTGGCCGGGGTCGCCCATGCGCGGCGATGCCTTCAAGCCGAAGCTGTCGAGTACCGCGCTGGTGTCGGTCAGCATGCTTGGGCTGCCACAGATCATCGCGCGGTCGTCTTCCGGGTTGATCGGCGGCAGGTCGATGTCGCTGAACAGCTTGCCGCTGCGCATCAGATCGGTCAGGCGGCCCTGATTCTCGAACGGTTCACGGGTAACGGTGGGGTAATAGATCAGCTTTTCCTTCAGCGCCTCACCGAAGTATTCGTTCTGCGGCAGCAGCTCGGTGATGAATTCGCGATAGGCCACCTCGTTGACGTAACGCACGCCGTGCACCAGCACCACCTTCTCGAAACGCTCGTAGGTTTCCGGGTCCTGGATCACGCTCATGAAAGGCGCCAGACCGGTGCCCGTGCTCAGCAGATACAGGTGCTTGCCCGGCAGCAGATCGTCGAGTACCAGTGTGCCGGTAGGCTTGCGGCTGACCATCAGCGAATCGCCTTCCTGCAGATGCTGCAGACGTGACGTCAAGGGACCATCGGGCACCTTGATGCTGAAGAACTCCAGATGCTCTTCATAGTTGGGGCTCGCGATGCTGTAAGCACGCATCAGCGGGCGACCACCCACTTCCAGGCCGATCATCACGAATTGACCGTTCTCGAAGCGCAACCCAGGGTTGCGGGTAGTCTTGAAGCTGAACAGCGTGTCGTTCCAGTGATGAACGCTCAGGACCCGCTCTACATTCAGATTGCTCACTTACTGATTTCCTCTAACTCGCGTACCGACGATTGGTAAAGGCAATGATTGCGCCAGTTTATAACGGTCACTAATATTCGGTAAGCAGATAATAAGAATATGTCTTATCGGTTATATAGATATGCATTTTACTTTGCGCCAACTTCAAGTCTTCGCCTCGATTGCTCGTCAACAAAGCGTTTCCCGTGCCGCCGAGAGCCTTTCGCTATCGCAGTCCGCAACCAGCACATCGCTGGCTGAGCTGGAACGACAGTCTGGCTGCCAGCTGTTCGATCGCGCCGGCAAGCGCTTGTGGCTGAACGCTCTGGGCCGGCAGTTGCTGCCTCAGGTAGTCGCCCTGCTCGACCAGGCCAAGGCCATCGAGGACCTGCTGGCCGGCAAGTCCGGCTTCGGGTCGCTGAACGTCGGTGCGACGCTGACAGTGGGCAATTATCTGGCCACACAACTGATTGGCGGGTTCATGCAGCGCCATCCCGAGTGCCGAGTCAGCCTGCATGTGCACAACACAGCGCACATTGTCCGGCAGGTTGCCCTGCATGAACTTGACCTGGGTCTGATCGAAGGCAACTGTCAGCATCCCGATATCGAGGTGCTGCCCTGGGTGGAGGATGAGCTGGTGGTGTTCTGTGCACCACAGCATCCGCTGGCACGTCGTGGCACCGCACGGATCGACGATCTGATCGACGAAGCCTGGATTCTTCGTGAGCAAGGGTCGGGCACCCGATTGACCTTCGATCAGGCCATGCGCCATCGTCCCACCAAGCTCAACATCCGTCTCGAGCTGGAACACACTGAAGCTATCAAGCGGGCCGTAGAGTCCGGCCTGGGCATCAGCTGCATTTCGCGCCTGGCGCTACGCGATGCGTTTCGCCGGGGCAGCCTGGTGCCGGTGGAGACACCGGAACTGGACCTGACCCGACAATTCTTCTTCATTTGGCACTCGCAGAAGTACCAGACGGCGGCGATGCGCGAATTCATCGAACAGTGCCAGACACTCACCGCCGGCATTCGACGCAGTGACGAAATCGTTCTGCCCGTGATCGCCTGAGCAGGCCTTCAGCTGACCGGGATCGATCCCATCTGCTGCAACAGCAGCGCAGCCTGGGTCCGGGTACGCACACCCAGCTTGCGGAAGATCGCCGTGACGTGCGCCTTGATGGTGGCTTCCGAAACGCTCAGCTCGTAAGCGATCTGCTTGTTCAACAGCCCGTCGCAGACCATCGTCAGCACACGGAACTGCTGCGGTGTCAGGCTGGCGAGTCCGGCGCTGGCCGCCTTGGCTTCGGCGCTGAGATGAGAGGCATCCTCGATATTGCTCGGCCACCACACATCGCCATCGAGCACTGCGCGCACCGCTTCCTGAATGTCTTCCAGCGAACTGGATTTGGGAATGAAACCGCTGGCGCCGAACTCACGAGCGCGCGCGACGACCGAGGCATCTTCCTGCGCCGAGATCATCACCACCGGCAATTGCGGGTACTGCCCGCGAAGCAGCACCAGACCGGAAAATCCGTAAGCTCCAGGCATGTTCAGATCCAGCAGCACCAGATCCCATTCGGCCCCCTGTTCGAGGAGCGTCTCCAGCTCGGCGATGCTCGCCGCCTCGACCAGGCGGACGTTATCGCTCAGGCCAAGTGTCAGCGCTTGCTGCAGCGCGCTACGGAACAGCGGATGATCATCAGCGATGATTATTTCGTAAGCAGCCATTTAGCAGACCTGTAGTTTTTTTATTGGCGCTTTCATCGGCGGGCGAGCCGATACCGGGCTGAACCGGCAAGAACTCGAACTGTCGTTCAAGTGCCGGACTGGAATGATGGTATATAGCCACCAATCCAGATTCATCCCTTCCACTCATACTTTAGTCAAGCGGCGCCAGCATGCCGACCCGGGAATAAGTGGTCAAGCGCCTTGCTTTATTGCAAAGTCCGCATCCTTTCCCCGACGAGCCCAAACATGCGCAGCCAAGCCCTTCGTGCCGACATCCTGATGCTGATCACCGCGATGATCTGGGGAACCGGATTCGTGGCCCAGCGGCTCGGCATGGACCACATCGGCCCGTTCCTTTTCACCGGCCTGCGTTTCGCGCTGGGCGCCCTTGCATTACTGCCCCTGCTGCTGCAGCAAAGTCGGGGATCGCTCGCACATGCGCCGTTCGGTGAGCGCGGCCTGCTGCTCGGTGGCCTGCTGATGGGGTTGGCGCTGACGCTGGGGATCAACCTGCAGCAGGTGGGCCTGCTCTTCACCAGCGTCACCAACTCGGGGTTCATCACGGGTCTGTATGTCATCGTCGTGCCACTGCTGGGGATGATCATCGGGCAGAAAACCGGCATGGGCACCTGGCTCGGCGCAGTGCTGGCAGTAGCCGGCATGGCGCTGCTGAGCATCGGCGAGAATTTCCAGGTCGCCTCTGGCGACTGGATACAGCTCGCCGGCGCATTCGTCTGGGGGCTGCACGTGTTGCTCGTGAGCTTCTTCGCCGGACGCCACGACGCAATCCGCCTGGCCTTCCTGCAGTTCGTCACCTGTGCAGTGGTCAGCCTGATCCTGGCTGCAGTATTCGAAGAAACCAGCCTGGAGCGGATCTGGCTGGCAACACCAGCGCTGGTCTATGGCGGCGTACTCGCCGTGGGTGTGGGCTATACGCTTCAGGTCGTGGCACAGAAGCATGCCATTGCCTCGCACGCAGCGATCATCCTCTCGCTCGAAGCAGTATTCGCCGCCATCGCCGGCGCGATTTTTCTCGACGAAAGCCTCAGCCTGCGCGGCTACGCCGGCTGCACCCTGATGTTCATCGGCATGCTCATCGCCCAGCTCTGGCCACGCAAGCCGTCGGACGTGCTCGCCCCCCTATCACCAACCTCGAGCGATAACAGAACGGCCTAGGTGTTTGCCGACAACCACCCCTAGTCCGCCGACAACCGCCGATGTGCCTCATCGTCGAGGCTGGGCATACGCTGGTACTTGGCGGCCAGGTAGTGATCGGTGAACACGTCGAGCCAGGCATCCAGTTGGCCGGCAGCATCCTCGTCGCCCGCCAACCCCAGGCACAGCGCCGCCACCTCGGCCGTGCACAAGTGCTCGCCGCGCGTGGAGCGACGCAGCCGGTAGCGCGAAACCAGCTCCGACTGCAGGCTCAGCACCGGCAAGCCGTTCAGGTAGGGACTCTTGCGAAACATCTTGCGCGCTTCGGTCCAGGTCGCGTCGAGCAGGATGAACAGCGGGCGCTTGCTCGATATTGGTTCAATATGCGTCACCACCCGCTCCGGCTCCGCATATTCGCCCGGAAAGACCACGAAGGGCTGCCACTGGGGATCGGCCAGTAGCGCCAACAGCGCCGGCTCCACATGGGTTCGCTGCCAAGTGAAGGCATAGGTGTCAGGTACCACGTCAGCGATCAGCCAGCCGGTGTTGCTCGGCTTGAGCGGCTCCACGTCGTGCATCAGCAGGCACATTCCGCAATGCAAGCCCTCCAGGCGAGGCTGCCAGGCGCACAGGCAATGGCTCGGCAACACGCGGCAGCGACTGCAACGTGGCGCGCGTGAGCCGCGCGCCACGAAGGGTTTGCTGCTGAGAGCCAGGCGCTGGTCGCGCAGACGGGCTACGGCATGGGGCATGAACGGGCGCTCTGTTTCGGGGAAGGCGCATTCTAGCAGGCCATTCCCCCCGGCAACTGAACCGCACCGAAGGCTTCCGGTCGAACGACGGCAGTCACTTGCGTCTGTTGCCGCTCCTCATGCGGCCACGACGGAGCCTAGGAGACCACCATGTACCGTCTGACCACCCTGCTCACTCTATGCCTCGCATGGCCCGCCGCCCACGCAGCTTCCCTGCAGGATCAGCAGTTGAGCCAGCTACTGGACAAGGTCGCACGCGAAAGCAGCGTCGGCACGCCCCGCGCCATCAACTCCGACATTCTCGACGTCGGCTATAGCGTGGAGGGTAACGAGCTGGTCAACCACCTCAGCGTTCAACCCCGGCACGCGGCGCAAATGCGTGACAACCCCAAGGAGGTTCGCACCCAGCTCGCCACCAGCGTCTGCAGCAACGACGGCCTGCGCCTGCTGATGGAGCAAGGTGCAGTACTGCGCTTCGAATTCAGCGAATACGAGAGCAACAAGCCAATCACCACCGAGCGTTACAAAGCCTCTGATTGCTAGGATTTCGAAAAAACGTGACTCCGCTCATGCTGCCGCCCCGCCCTCATTGAATCGGGCATCGAGGTCGGTCAACCTTCGGCCTTCGCCTGACTCAAGGATGGAGGCCAAGGCATGCTGGATGCCAATCAAGCGCATATCACCCTCGCCATTTCCGGCGTCGAAACCGACCTGCAAGTACTGGCTTTCGAAGGCCATGAAAAGCTCAACAAACCCTACCGCTTCGACATCGAGGTGGTCAGCGAGCGCCCCGATCTCGACTTCAAAACCCTGCTCCATCGCCCCGCCTATCTAGCCTTCGGCCCTGCCGGCAAAGGGGTGCACGGTGTGATCCATGGCGCCCGCCAGGGCGACTCCGGCAGGCGCCTGACCCGCTACAGCCTCAGCCTGCGTCCGCAGCTGGCTTATCTGGCGCATAGTCGCAACCAGCGCATCTTTCAGCATCTCAGCGTGCCGCAAGTCATCGCCCAGGTGCTGGAAGGCCATGGGGTCCAGGCCGACGCCTACCGTTTTCAACTCGGTCACGTTTATCCCGAGCGCGACTATTGCACGCAGTACGATGAAAGCGACCTGCATTTCATCCAGCGGCTGTGCGAAGAGGAAGGCATCAGCTTTCATTTCCAGCACAACGAAACCGGCCACCTCCTGGTGTTCGGCGACGACCAAACGATATTTCCGAGGCTGGCGCCAGTGGCCTACCAGCAGGACTCCGGCCTGGTCGCAGACAGGGCAGTCGTCAAGCGCTTCGGTGTGCGCCTGGAAACACGCAGCAGTCATGTCACCTTCCGCGACTACGATTTCGAACAACCCAGGCTGAGGATGGAGGCCAGCTACGGCAGCGAATTCACACCGACGCTGGAGGCCTACGACTATCCAGGCCGTTTCACCGATCGCATCCGAGGCAAGCACCTGGCTAAACGCAGCCTGGAGCGCCTGCGCGCGGATTACGAACTGGCAAAGGGCCTCAGCGACGCTTACCTGGCGAGCGGCCACTTCCTCGCCCTCACCGATCACCCGCGCCAACAGTGGAATGACCTCTGGCTGCTCACCGAAGTGACCCACCAAGGCAAGCAGCCACAGGTGCTGGAAGAGTCCGTCACTGATCTCTCAGACAGCCCCACGCTGGCTCTCTCTCCCTTATGGGGCGATGGTGCTGACGGTTTCACCCAAGGCTACCGCAACCACTTTACCGCCACGCCCTGGGATATTTTCTACCGCCCCCAGCTCGAACACCCCAAACCCAAAGTCCTGGGCAGCCAGACCGCCGTCGTCACCGGCCCCGCTGGCGAGGAAATTCACTGCGACAGACATGGTCGCGTGAAGGTCCGGTTCTTTTGGGACAGAGAGCACTGGAATCGTGAAGTCCTGGCGGACGACAAGTCCAGCTGCTGGTTGCGGGTCAGCTCAAGCTGGGCCGGCGACCGCTACGGAGGCGTCGCCATCCCGCGGGTCGGCATGGAGGTACTGGTCACCTTCCTCGAAGGCGATCCCGACCAGCCGCTGGTGACTGGCTGCCTGTACCACGCCGAGCATGTCCCACCCTACGAACTGCCGGCGAACAAGACGAAATCGGTCTTCAAGACCCTCAGCTCACCCGGTGGCGGTGGCTATAACGAGCTGCGCATCGAAGACCGCAAGGGCGCCGAACAGATCTACGTACATGCCCAGCGCGACTGGGAACAGAATATCGAGCATGACCAGAAGATCCGCGTCGGCCACGAACGCCACGATACGGTGGAAGCCAACGCCTATAGCGAATTCCAGGCCGAAGAACATCGCACCACCCACGGCAACCGCAAAACTGAAGTCAGGGCCAACGATCACCTCACCGTTGGTGATAGCCAGCACCTCAGGATCGGCACCGGCCAGTTCGTCGAAGCCGGCAATGAAATCCACTACTACGCCGGAAGCAAAGTCGTCATCGACGCCGGCATGGAACTAACCGCCTCAGGTGGCGGCAGCTTCCTCAAACTCGATCCCAGCGGCGTAACGCTGAACGGCGCAACCATCAGGATGAATTCGGGTGGGGCGCCGGGTAAGGGCTCGGGCGCCAGGCCCATCCTGCCGGGACAGGTACAACCAGCCGATGCGGATAAGGCCGGTAACCTGCTGAAAGACCTCCCGGCACAGGAAATCACCCGGCTGGCACCGCCCGCAGGCATTTGCGTTGAGTGCCTGCGCAAAGCCATCCGCGAGCGGATGGCAACTCTCTCGGGAGAACAGCCATGAGCAGCTCCGAACAGAACGAACAGGACTGGGCACAGGCCTGCGCCGAGGGCCACACCCTGGTCCTGATCATCGAACAGGCCCTGCTCAGCACCGAACAGCGCAACGTCCTGGCCGATCACGAGGGCGACCGCTGGCCCCTGATGTGGCAACCGGAAGTTGCCCATCTGTGCAACGAAGGCCCCCTGCTGCTGGACATGAGCGGACAACCGTTCGAACAGCTGGCCGCCATCCACAGTCGGCTCGACGCCAACCTGATCGGCTGGGTGAGTAGCCAGCTGCCTGCCCAGAAACTGGCAAACCATCTTGGAGACGCGCTGGCGTGCCTGGATGCGAACGATACATCGCTGTTGATTCGCAGCTATTCCTCGCCAGCCCTGCCTCTACTGCACCAGCAGTCAGACCAGCCATGGCACCACTGGATGTTCGGACCTGTCGAGACTTGGTGGAGCAGAACCGAACGGGGCTGGCAGCGCTTCGCGGGCCTGGGGCAATCCGAAATCCCCGAGTACCACCCGATACGCCTGAACGCAGCGCTGATGCGCGACTTGCAGCATGACGCTCAGGCCGAGCAATTGCTGCAGCAAGTCGCGAAAATTGCACCGGAGTCATTCGCCAGTGATTGCCACGGGGAGCGCCTGCAACAGGTACAGCGACTACTGACCGTCGCCAGAGACCGGAGGCTGGACAACTCGGATGATCAGACGTTCTTCGTGCTGTACAGCCTCATAACGGACACTCAGTTGAACGAGCGCCCTGACTGGCCCGACATCCTGCGCCGGCTCAGCCAGGGCCAGGTCACACTCGAACAGGTACTGGCCGCACAAGTAGGAGCATGACGTGATCCGGCTGAAAACCCTGAAAACCCGCTGGCGCTCTCTGTCACCACTGCGCAGGGGGCTGATTCAGTTGCTGTTCTGGGGAGCGCTGGCCGTGGCCTTCGTCGTCTGGCAGGCCCTGCGTATGCCCGGCGCAGCGCTGTATGGGCACAACCATACGGACCGACCGATCTTCAGCTACTTCGTCAACGACAACTGGGGCGGAAACGGCGGCATGACCTGCTGCTGGCGCATCGAGGGCGAGACGCTGAAGGTGGAGTGGATACTGGATGTGACCCCGGAACAGATCGAGCAGGGGCTTGAAGAAGAAACCCTCACGCTCGAACTGCCCAACCCGCCGCGCCAGCGTGGAGATCGATATCTGCACGTACATTTCTTCCCGGGCGATCAGGTCCGTCTGGCCTGGAGCGCCAATCTGGACACGCCCTACGAAAATCTCAAGGAAGCTCCGGCACTCAAGGACAAGGAGGCCAAGGCCCGATGAGCACACGTCATTTCGATCTGGCCACGATGGCTCGTACCGCAAGGAGTGCGACATGAACCGGCTGAAAACCCTGAAAACCCGCTGGCGCTCCCTGTCACCACTGCGCAGGGGGCTGATTCAGTTGCTGTTCTGGGGAGCGCTGGCCGTGGCCTTCGTCGTCTGGCAGGCCCTGCGCATGCCGGGCGCGGCGCTGTATGGGCACAACCATACGGACCGGCCGATCTTCAGCTACTTCGTCAACGACAACTGGGGCGGAAACGGCGGCATGACCTGCTGCTGGCGTATCGAGGGCGAGACGCTGAAGGTGGAGTGGATCAAGGGGCGAACGGGCGAACAGGTACGACAAGGCATTCAGAAAGAAACCCTCACACTCGAACTGCCCAACCCGCCGCGCCAGCGTGGAGATCGATATCTGCACGTACATTTCTTCCCGGGAGATCAAATCCGTCTGGCCTGGAGCGCCAATCTGGACACGCCCTATGAAAATCTCAAGGAAGCTCCGGCACTCAAGGACAAGGAGGCCAAAACCCAATGAGTTCACGTCATTTCGACTTGGCTGCAGCGACTGCGGCCCGTTGTGTTGGGCCGTTCGAGAACAGCCATGTCATGAGCTGCGAACGCACCCTTCGGATCGGTTTTTTCTTCGATGGCTTCGGACGGCATCTGCTCAAGGACCTGCAGACGGGGCGGGTCAGCAATGTGGGCAAGCTTTATCTGGCTCATCCTATCGATATGCCAAACCAAGTACCTGACCCTTTCCATGCTTATCGCAAGGGCTATATCTCTGGCCTGGGCGAAGACTACGACGCTGACCTGACCACCCTGGCCAATGGCAGTCTGGACAGCTTTGGCGGGGCCTTGGGCGAGGTGCCGCGGGAGGTAGCCGTGGACCAGGGGGTGGAAGCGCTCAAGGACGCGCTGAAGCAGCGCAACTGGTGGGAACGCCTCAAGCACGACCTGGGCGAGCTGGGCCAGCATCCTGCCAAGGCCGCCCGGGTGCTGAAGGGGGCGGTGATCGATGCCACGACGGAGGCCGTGGCGCCCCTGCGTGATTCGCCCATCGCCGCCCAACTGCTCAAGACCGGGGCCAACACCCGGATCGATGGCGCAATCGACTACCTGAACACTGAAATCGAGAAGATCAACGCGCTGGAAGGTCCACGGCTGAAGCGCATCGAACTGTCAGTCCATGGCTTCGACTACGGCGCCACCCTGGCGCGTGGCTTTCTGCATCGCCTGCTGGAGCGCTGCCTGATCGATGGTGAGAAGGTGGAATACCAGGGCATTCGCCTGGTGGTGCTGTTCGCCGGCCTGTTCGATGCCGTGGACCGCAGCCATATCGAGGTACCGCTGCTCAATGACCTGCTGCTCGGTCCGTTGCGCACCGTGCTGGGCGATGCCGGGAGTCTGCCCCCGCAGGTACGCCAGGCCCTGCACCTGGTCGCGGCCCATGAACGGCGCTTCTACCGCCGCGCCCATCTGCTCGGCACCGGCAACCCCAAGTGGCGCGAGGAACTGATGCCCGGCGTCAGCGAGGACGTCGGCGGTAGCCTGCTACCCGGCGAGCAGAAGCCCAGCGCCGAACTGGCCCTGGTCAGCCTGCACCGCATGTACCAGGCCGCATTCCGCGCGGGTGTGCCTTTCGCTCATATCGAAGACCTGTACGAGAAGGATGCTGATACCGCAGCCTTATTCATCTTCAACGACCACATCGCCGGCAAGAACGCCCATACGCTGGTCAGGCACTACCAGCGCGCGGCGGAACTCAGCATCGCGCAACTGCGCGAGCTCGGCCTGGGCCAGCAGGGCCTCTTCCTCGGTCATATGCGCCTGTACGTCCGCTGGCTGGCGTCGCTCTGGCGGCCCTATGCGCAGCGCCTGCGCGAGATCGGCGAAGAGGAAGACCGCCTGCACGCCAGCCAGTATCAGGCAGGCAATGGCCGCGGCCTGCTCGGGCTCCCGCAGGAAAGCCAGGCGCGCAGACAGGCCCGCCTGCAACGCACCGGGGCGCTGCAGGCCGAACGCGAGGCGCTGCGGGCGCGGCTGGGCTGGCTGGAAGACGTGGACAGCGAGGCCCGCCGCATGCGCACGGCCCGGGCCGCGAACGGTTACGCAGCGGCTGGTAGCGAGCGGCAGATCGAAGTGTGGAACGTGCTACTGGATCACGAGTGGTTCAACGAGCGCCCCTGGCCGCTGCCGGACGAACTGAGCCTGCTGTTCGCGCACTTCGTCCACGACCAGTTGGTGCAGAGCACGGCCCAGCGCTCGGCCAAATCGCTGGGCGGCCAGCACTACTTCGACACTCGTGGCTTCGATATGAAGGCGGCGACATGATGCAGAAAGCAGAATGCTCCGACGTCGAGAATCTGGCAGCCATCCGTGGCCGCCCGGCCTATGGTCTGTTGCCATTTCAGCGCAATCCGCGATGAAACGGCAACAGACCCTAGCATTACCGGAGGATTTCCGGATCACCCTTGCCCGCCACCGCTGCCGCCTCGTCGGGTGTCAGCAAGGCGGTGCGCGGTACGTTGCGCAGGCGCGCGCAGGCGGCCAGCACGTTGGCCCAGGTCGCACGGTTGGCGAACTGCATGCCGCTTTCATCCAGCGTACCGCCCCGGTTGCGATAACCCAGCACCGCGCTCTTGCGCGCATCCGGCAGGATCGGCCAGAGGTGGCCGCGCGCCACTTCGGGGCGCATGTGGGTCAGTAGCACGCGCATTTCCAGACGGTCGGGGAACAGCCGTTCCGCCACCCCGTCGCTGGCCAGCGCTTCGATTTCCCAGCGGTCGCGCGGCGCGCGGAAACGTCCGGGTTCCTGCAGGTAGACCAGTCGATAGCCGCACTCGGCCTCTTTCAGGCGGGTAGCCGCGCGGCGCATCTCGCTCAGCTGGTAACTGCCACAGGCGATCAGCAGCAACGGGTCGTCGCCCTTGTATTCCTCGACCACGATGGCTCCATCACGCGCCAGACGCTCGGCTTGGGCCTGATCGAAGAACCGCGGACGCTCGCGTTTGGGCATGACCAGGCAAGCCAGTTGGCCGCGCGCCTGGTAGATCGACGGCAGCAGCGCCATGGCGCTGTTATGGTCCGCGGGGAACAGCACGCGCACCATGTCGTTCATCTCGCCCAGCAACGCCTCGCAGAAGGTGGTGTCCTGATGGGATTGCTGGTTCTTGCCGTTTTCCCAGGTATGCGAGGTGGCGATCAGCGGCCAGCCCAGCCAGCCAGCTGGACGCCCCGCCTCTTTCTGCTGGCGCGCGAAAATCAGCGTCTGGCGGACCGCGCCGAGCATCTTCACGCAGAAGGCTTCGTAGCTGGCAACCAGGTTGAGGCCACCCTGGTTGGCCAGGCAGGCGGACACCACGGCTTCTTCGTTCAGCGCGGTGATGATGCTGCCATCCACCGCCTCCAGCTCGTTCTCGGGATCGATGACACGATGCTTGAGCGCGCGCAGCACGCCACCCAGGCGATTGCTGGCCAACTCATCGGGATTGCCGACCCGTGGCCGCAAGCCAGGGTTGGCTCGCACCAGCTCGACGAAGAACTCATCCACCGCCGCCATCGGCGAGCAGTTATCGTCGCGGAAGCTCAGCCTGGGCATGACCGGTGCCGGCGGGCGACGCAGCGCCATCGGATTGTCCCGCTCCAGCGGGCGCCCCTGGCGGTTGCGTGCCAGCAGCGTGCGGGCCGCCTGCAGCTCTTCCTGAGCGACGAACAGGGGCGCAACATGCTGGTTGAACAGCTCGCGGGACTCGGCATCCAGCCGCGGATTGGCCGGCAAAGGCAGGTTGTGCGCCGCATTGCTGCCCGCGCCGTAGAAACCGAAGCCCTTCACCGTCTCGGCAATGCCGTAAGGGATCGGCAGCGGATAATTCAGGATGCCGCGAGCCTTCTCCTCCACTCGCCTGGCCAGGCGTTGCTCCATTTCCCAGAGGATGCAGACGAAAGCCGCCGGATCACGGCCATCGAAAGGAATCGGGTCGAAACCGCAGCCGGCCAGGTGCTGGCGGAAGCCTTCCAGCCCTTCGTGAGTACCCAGTTGGGTGCGCTGCTCGATACGCCGGCCGTTGGCGATCATGACCGGCAGGGCCAGGCCGCAATCCTCGGCACGCCACCAGCGCGGAATCCAGTCGCTGCCACGTTGCTCCTCGGCCGCTCCATCGGACAGGAATGCCACCAGCGTCTCGCCCGGCAGCGGAATGTGCGCGTATTGCAGCTCGGCGAAGCCCAAGTAACCGCCTTCGGCAATGCCACCGGCGGTATGGGCGTTGACGTGGCTGCCCAACGGCGCGGCCGGGCTGCCATCGCTGGCCTGGTGATAGCCGTAGAAGTCCTGCAGCAGCCGGTTCATGCCGGTTTCGCCGTCGGCATAGGCCTGCTCCTGCTCGGGGTGCAGGTTACCGGTCAGCAGGTTCAGCGCCTCGATGGCCGCCACGCAATGGCCCTGCCCCATCAACCAGCCGCGGGTACTGCCCGTCAACGCATTCAGCCCCAGATAGCCCACGTAGGCCGGCACCATGTTCAGGGCGCCGCCAGTGTGCCCCTCGGGCGTATCCTTGAAGTCTTCCGCCTCCAGTGGCGTGCCATCCAGGCGAACTCGCCGGGCATAGGTCATGTGCACCACCAGCCACAACCCGGCGGAGCCGAGGCGGTCGACGGCAGACAACAATCGGTAGACGCTGTCGACGTCCGGCTGCAGGTTCGCCTGCACCAACTGGTGCGCCAGACGGAACACCGCCGCCTGGGTTTGCGGCGCATGCTCGAACGGACCATACCCGGCTCGCCACGCGTCGAACGCCGGCTGGGCCTTGGCATGCTGGTCAAGTTCGGCAAGGCTGGGCAATAGCTGACTCATTGGATCGCTCCGTGGCTTGGCGGTACGGGAAGTCTAGACAGCTCTCATGGGACCAGCTCTGATATGAATCAAGACACAGTTGGCCGGCAGCAGGCATCCTCGACAACATCGACCAGACAGGAGTCCATCCATGGCTTTGCTCAGCTTTCTCGGCGCCATCCAGCAGGTCACAGGCTCCTGCTACCTGATCGAAACTCACGCAGGTGCCCGGGTACTCCTGGAGTGCGGCATGCAGCAGGGCCGCCGCAAGGACGAAGAAGGCAACCGCGCCAACTTCCCCTTTGACCCGCAAACCCTGGATGCAGTGGTACTGTCCCATGCGCATATCGACCACAGCGGCCTGCTGCCACGGCTGACGGCGGCAGGCTTCAAGGGCCCGGTTCATGTGACAACAGCGACTGGCGAATTGCTGGAGCTGATGCTCCTGGACTCGGCGAACCTCCAGGAAAAGGACACCGAGTGGGAAAACCGCTGGCGAGGCCGTCTCGGCAAGCCGCCGATCACTCCGCTCTACACCGTTACCGATACCGAACGCATGCTCAAGCAGCGCCGGCCGCACGACTACGGTGAGTCGTTCGAAGCCGCACCGGGCGTTCAGGTGACCTTCCACGATGCCGGCCACATTCTCGGCTCGGCGATCGTCCAGATGGACGTCGAGGACTTCGGTCGTACCCGCCGGCTGGTGTTCTCGGGCGACCTGGGCAACAGCTGCTCGCCGCTGATGCACGCGCCGACCGTATTGCAACAGGCGGACGTGGTGCTGATGGAGTCGACCTACGGCAACCGCGATCATAGAGATCACCAGGCGACCATCGACGAACTGGAGGCGATCCTCCATCAGGCCCACCGAGATGGCGGCAACGTTCTGATGCCCTCCTTCGCCGTGGGCCGCACCCAGGACCTGATCTACTACCTGGGCATGCTCTATCAAAAAGGCCGACTGCCACAGCAGGCCGTGTTCCTCGACAGCCCCATGGCGATCGGCGCCAACGCCATCTACTCGCATTTCCAGGAGCAACTGGAAATCAGCGGAGAGGCACCCATCGAACCTCAGCAGGACGGCCGCTATCGCATCGAACGCTGGTTGCCGGTGCTGAAAACCACGCCCACCGCAGAGGACTCGATGACCATCAACCGCTTCAAGAGCGGCGTGATCATCATCGCCGGCAGCGGCATGTGCACTGGCGGACGCATCCTGCATCATTTCAAGCACAACCTCTGGCGCAAGGAATGTCACCTGGTAATACCCGGTTTCCAGGCCCGCGGCACGCTGGGGCGGGCGATCGTCGATGGCGCCCGGACCGTCAAACTGATGCACCAGCGCATTGCGGTGAACGCCCAGGTGCACACGCTGGGCGGTTTCTCGGCCCACGCCGGCCAGTCCCAGCTGATCGACTGGGTCAGCCATTTCCAGCCGCGCCCCGAGCTCCATCTGGTGCACGGCGAGCTGGAGAACATGCAGGCCCTGCAACAGGCGCTGCGCGACCGCCTGGGCTGGGAAGCCAACATTCCCGAGTTCGGCGACCGCATCGCGCTCTGAGTCAGTGGCGCCGGCATGCATCCGGCGTGAGGATGGTCGAAGCACCACACAGGCCGGCACGTTCCGGGTAAGGTGCCACTTCCGTGCGGCCATATCGGTGGCCTGCACGATGGGTCACGAACATAAGTGAGAAGTTGAATGTCTTTCGAACCGGACGATTACCTTGCACGGCACTTCAAGGTCGGCAGCACCGACCTGTCGCAGAAGCTCGACGAGCTGGCCGCGCTAGTGGTGCCGCAGAACAGCCAGAACCTGCCGCTCTACCGCGAGATGCTGGTCACCGTGATGCGCATGGCGCAGGCCGACCGCAGTCGCTGGGATGCCAAGATCCTGCTGCAGACCATGCGCGAGATGGAACATGCCTTCAGCCGCCTCGACCAGTTCAAGCGGCGGCGCAAGGTGACGGTATTCGGCTCGGCCCGCACCCCCATCGAGAACCCGCTCTACGCCCAGGCCCGTGAACTGGGCGCCACCCTGGCGCGCTACGACATGATGGTCATCACCGGTGCCGGGGGCGGCATCATGGCCGCAGCGCACGAGGGCGCAGGCCTGGACAACAGCCTCGGCCTGAACATCACCCTGCCCTTTGAGCAGCACGCCAACCCCACGGTGGACGGCACCAACAACCTGCTGTCGTTCCACTTCTTCTTCGTGCGCAAGCTGTTCTTCATCAAGGAAGCCGATGCGCTGGTGCTCTGCCCGGGCGGCTTCGGCACTCTGGACGAGGCTCTGGAAGTACTCACCCTGATCCAGACCGGCAAGAGCCCACTGGTGCCGGTGGTGCTGCTCGACCAGCCGGGCGGCTCATTCTGGAAAGATGCGCTGCAGTTCATGAGCCGGCAGCTGGTCGACAACCGCTACATTTTGCCCAACGACATGCGCCTGATGCGCCTGGTCGAGGCCCCCGAGGATGCCGCGCGGGAAATCGCCGACTTCTATCGCAACTTCCACTCCAGCCGGCGCTTCAAGGAGCGCTTCGTCATGCGCCTCAACCATGCCCTGAACGACGCCACGCTGGATCACCTCAACGAACACTTCGCCGACCTCTGCCTGAGCGGCCAGTTCGAGCAACAGCCCTGCTGCAAACAGGAACTGGACGAGCCCGAACTGCAATCGCTGCCACGCCTGAGTTTCGTGTTCAACGGTCGCGACCATGGCCGACTGCGGGAGCTGACCGACTACATCAACCGCCCGGACAGCTGGGCCGATGCCTAGGGTCTGTTGCCGTTTCGTCGCGAGCCGCGTTGCTGCGAGAAATGGCAACAGACCGGCATCAGACACACTGGAGAAGATCGATGGATAAAACCGCACTCATCGTCGGCGCCTCGCGTGGACTCGGTCTCGGGCTGGCAAGGCAGTTGAGCGCCAGGGGTTGGCAGGTGATCGCCACGGCCCGGGACCCGCAGCGCGCTGCCGAGCTGGCAGCCATTGTTGGCGTCCGCGTCGAAGCGCTGGACATCGCCGACGCCGCCCAGGTCGACGCCCTGCCCGCGCGCCTTGCCGGCGTCAGCCTGGACCTGCTCTACATCAACGCCGGCATCACCGGACCGCAGGACAAAGCAGCCAGCGCCGCGACCATCGAGGAAGTGGGCCAACTGTTCCTGACCAACGCCGTGGCACCGATTCGCCTGGCCGAGGCCATGCGCCCGCTGGTGAACCCGCGCACCGGAGTGATCGCCTTCGTCAGCTCGATCATGGGCAGTGTCGAAACTGGTCCGGGCATGGGCATGGCGCTGTACGGCGCCAGCAAGGCTGCACTGAATCACCTGACGCGCAGCTTCGTCGCCGAACTGGGCGATACGACATTGACCGTACTGAGCCTGCATCCCGGCTGGGTGAAAACCGACATGGGCGGCGCCGAAGCACCGCTGGACATCGAGACCAGCACCCAGGGGCTGGCCGAACAGGTGATTCGCGCCGCCGGCCAGGGTGGCCATCGCTTCATCGACTATCAGGGCGAGCTACTGCCCTGGTAGGCATTCCCGCTGGGAGCGAAAACTCACCACAACGACAAAACCAGCAGCATCAGCATCTGCACCCAGGCCAGCGTTTGCCAGAAGCGCAGCGGATCACGCTGCAACAGTGGCACCTTGGCCCCTTGCAGCAGTTCCGGCGGAGGCTGGCGCAGGTCATGGAGGAACTCGGAAAGCTCGCCGTAACGCCGCGCCGGATTGGGGTGCACGGCCTTGCGCAGCACGGCGTCGAGCCAGGGCGGCAGCGCGCGGTCCTCGCGCCACAGCGGCCGGTAGCGCAGGCGCAGCTGGGCGGTACGGCTGCGGGCGCGGGCCACTTCGGCGCCATAGGGCAGGTCGCCGCCCAGTAGGCGATAGGCGATCACGCCCAGCGAGAACAGGTCCGAGCGCAGGCTGCCGCCTTCGCCAAGGAAGTATTCCGGCGCGGTGTAGGCCAGGGCACCGGGCACTGGATTGTCCGCGTCCATGCCGCCCTCCGCCAAGCCGGTGACCTGCGCCGAGCCGAAGTCGATCAGTTTCAGGGTGCCATTGGTGTCGATCAGGATGTTTTCCGGACGCAGGTCTCGGTGCAGCATTTCCAGACGATGGAAGGCGCGCAGGCCACGGGCGATCTGCTCCAGCAGGTCGCGCACCCGCTCCAGCGTCGGGTTCGGATTGTCGGTCATCCATTGGGCCAGAGTCTGGCCTTCGATGTATTCCGTGACGCTGTACAGGTACTGCCGCGGACGGTTCGATACCGGGGCCCTTACCACATGCACGCTGTGCAGGCGCCGGGCGATCCACTCCTCCAGCAGCAGGCGTTCGAGATAGGCACGGTCGTGGCGCTGGTCCAGGGATGGGGTCTTCAGTACCAGCCGCTCGCCGCTGTGCTCGTCTTCGGCCAGGTACACATGGCTGCGACTGCTGGCGTGCAGTTCGCGCAGAATGCGGTAGCCCTCGAACCGCGTCGGCGCCTCCAACAGCGGCGGCAGTGCCAACTCGTCCAGTTGGCGTTGCACCTCTCCCGCCTGCCCATCGGGCAACGCATCGATGCGCACCAGCTGGGCGGTGAGATTGTCCGGGCTGCCTCGGGTGTGGGCTTCGCGCACCAGGCGCCGCGCGCTGGCGTCCAGGTCCGAGTCGATAAACGCGAGCAGTGCCGCTTCGCTCAGCCACTCGTGCACGCCGTCGGTAAGCAACAGGAACAGGTCACCCACCTGCAGGGGCAAGGTGCGGTAGTCGATCTTCACATGCGGGTTGATGCCCAGGGCACGGCCCAGGCAGCTCTGCTCCGGCGACAACCAGACCCGATGCTCCTCGGTGAGCAGCTCCAGCTGACCGGCACGGAGCCGGTAGAGGCGCGCATCGCCGACATGGAACAGGTGCGCGGTGGTGGACTTGAGCACCAGCGCGCTGAAGGTGCACACATAACCACGGTCCAGGTCGTAACGGTAAGGGCCGCGCCGCGTCTGCGCATGCAGCCAGGCGTTGGCCGCCACCAGCACGCGCTGGCCGGACTGCTTGACCGACCAGGCGTCCGGCGTACAAAAGTAGTCTTCGAGGAAGTTCTTCACCGCCGTTTCGCTGGCGATATGGCTGACTTCGCTGCTGCTGATGCCGTCGGCGATGGCCAGCGCGATACCTTTGCTGTGCTGTTCTTCCCGCGAGGGCAGGCGCACGCCGTGAAAGTCCTGGTTAAGGGGTTTGCGGCCCTTGTCGGAGAACTGGCCGACGGTGACAGCCAGGGAGGTTGGCATGGCATTTCCGATCTCCCCTCTCCCTTGATGGCAGAGGAGCCGGAGCGGGGAGTGAGCAGCATGGTGCATCTCCACTTACCCCTTTCCCTTGGTCCCTCTCCCGCAGAGGGAGAGAGGAATCAGGTGCAACCGCCTGGCGTTGGACGGCCTCAAATCAACGCCCGCTTCGGCGCGGTGCGCACGTGGGTGGTGTAGAGGGTCAGGCCGGTGAACGCCAGGCCGCCGACCAGGTTGCCCAGCGCGGTGGGGATTTCGTTCCAGATCATGTAGTCCATCACCGAGAAGTCGCCGCCCATGATCATGCCGAAGGGGAACAGGAACATGTTCACCACCGAATGCTCGAAGCCCATGTAGAAGAACAGCATGACCGGCATCCACATGGCGATGGTCTTGCCGCCGACGGTGGTAGAGATCATCGCGCCGACCACACCCAGGGACACCATCCAGTTGCACAGCATGCCGCGCAGGAAGATGGTCGCCCAGCCGGCCGCGCCGTATTCGGCATAGCCCAGGGTCCGGCTCTCGCCAATGTGCGAAATCTTCTCGCCGATCGCCCCGGCCTCGGTGGAGAAACCGTAGGTGAAGACGAAGGCCATCATCACGGCCACGGTCAGCGCGCCGGAAAAGTTTCCGAGAAACACCAGGCCCCAGTTGCGCAGCACGCCGCTGACGGTGACGCCGGGGCGGCGATCGAGTAACGCCAGCGGGGTGAGCATGAACACCCCGGTGAGCAGGTCGAAGCCCATCAGGTAGAGCATGATGAAGCCGACCGGGAAGAACGCGGCACCCACCAGCGGCGAGCCGGTCTGCACGGTGACGGTGATGGCGAACACCGCCGCCAGGGCAAGGATGGCGCCGGCCATGAAGGCGCGGATCAGCGTGTCGCGGGTGGCCATGTGGATCTTGGATTCGCCGGTGTCGACCATCTTGGTGACGAATTCGGCTGGGACAATGTAGGACATGCGGGCTTTCCTTTTCTCGGGACGGTCAGATCAGGGCAACTTCCACGGCGTCGCCGTTCAGGCGTGCCGGCCAGACCCGCAGGCGCTGCTGCGGATCTTCCAGGCAGGCGCCGTCATCGAGCCGGAAGTGCTGTTTGTAGAGAGGGGCGGCAACCACCGCCTGCCCCTTGAGGGAGCCGACGATGCCGCGCCCGATGACATTGGCGCCGGATTTCGGGTCGCGATTCTCCACCGCGTGCACCTGGTCGCCGGGCAGGTGGAACAGCGCCACCTGGGTGCCGTCCAGCCAGGCGACCACGCCGGAGTTGGCCACCAGGTCCTGGCGGCTGCAGAGGGTGTGCCACTGCAATGCGGTTGCGGAATGAAGCGTAGCGGGCATGTTCATCAGAGCACCTCCTCGGTGGGAATCAGGGACAGTTCATTGCCGCGCGCCGGGCGGCGCTGGCCGCGCTCACGCACGAAGTGGATGTCGGGGTCGTCGCGCCGGTCGTTGACGAAGGTGCGGAATCGCTTGAGCTTCTCAGGGTCCTGCAGGGCGTTGGCCCATTCGCATTCGTAGCGGTCCACCACCAGCTGCATCTGGCGCTCCAGCTCGGCACCGAGGCCCAGGCTGTCGTCGAGGACCACCGCTTTGAGGTAGTCCAGGCCGCCTTCCAGGCTCTCGCGCCACACCGAGGTGCGCTGCAGCTTGTCCGCGGTGCGGATGTAGAACATCAGCACCCGGTCGATGGTGCGGATCAGACCGGCGTCGTCCAGGTCGGTGGCGAACAGCTCGGCATGGCGCGGGCGCATGCCGCCGTTGCCGCATACGTACAGGTTCCAGCCCTTCTCGGTGGCGATCACGCCGATATCCTTGCTCTGCGCCTCGGCACATTCGCGGGTGCAGCCGGAAACGCCAAACTTGATCTTGTGCGGCGCACGCAGGCCCTTGTAGCGGTTCTCCAGGGTCAGAGCCATGCCGACACTGTCCTGCACACCGTAGCGACACCAGGTGCTGCCCACGCAGGACTTCACCGTGCGCAGCGACTTGCCGTAGGCGTGACCGGTCTCGAAACCGGCCTCGATCAGCTCGGCCCAGATGTCCGGCAACTGGTGCAGCTGGGCACCGAACAGATCGATGCGCTGGCCGCCGGTGATCTTCGTATAGAGGTCGTACTTCTTGGCCACCTGACCGATGGCGATCAGCCCCTCGGGAGTGATCTCACCGCCGGGCACGCGTGGCACCACCGAGTAGGTGCCGTTCTTCTGCATGTTGGCCATGAAGGTGTCGTTGGTGTCCTGCAGCGGCACCAACGCCGGGTCCATCACCGGCCGATTCCAGCAGGAAGCGAGAATCGAGCCCACTGCAGGCTTGCAGATATCGCAACCCAGCTCACCTTTGCCGTGGCGGGCCAGCAGGTCCTCGAAGCGCTCGATACCTTCGACGCGGACGATGTCGTAGAGCGCCTGGCGGGTATGGGCGAAGTGCTCGCACAGGCTTTTGTCCACCGCTACGCCGCGGGCGGACAGCTCATGCTCGAACACCTGCTTGAGCAGGCTGGCGCACCCACCGCAGCCGGTGGCGGCCTTGGTGATGGCCTTGAGTTCGCCCAGGTCGGTGACGCCTGCGTCCACCTGGCAGCACACCGCGCCCTTGGTGACGTTGTGGCAGGAACAGATCGTGGCGGTGTCGGGCAAGGCGTCGGCGCCCAGCGCCGGCGCGCCGCCAGAGACGGGCATGATCAGGCTGGAAGGATCGTCCGGCAGCTTGATACCGTTCTGCGCGTACTGCAGCAGGGTGTCGTAATAACTGTTGTCGCCGACCAACACCGCGCCGAGCACATGCTTGCCATCGCCAGACACCACCAGGCGCCGGTAGCCGGCTGTGGCCTCATCGATGAAACGGTAGCTACGCGCGCCGGGCGTGGCGGCGTGGGCGTCGCCGATGGAGCCCACATCCACCCCCAGCAGCTTGAGCTTGGTGGACATGTCCGCGCCGGTGAACGGCGTGGCTTCGATTCCGGCCAATTGATCGGCGACGCTGCGGGCCATGGCGTAGCCCGGTGCCACCAGGCCGAACACCTGGCCATTCCAGGCCGCGCATTCGCCGATGGCATGGATGGTCGGGTCACTGCTGCGGCAGAGGTTGTCTATCGTCACGCCGCCCCGCAGGCCAAGTTCCAGACCGGCCGCGCGGCCCAGGGCATCCCGCGGACGAATGCCGGCGGAGAATACGATCAGGTCGGTTTCCAGGCTGTCGCCGCCCTGGAATTCCATACGGTAGCGATACTCGTTGCCAGCGACGATGGCCTCGGTGGCGCGCGACAGATGCACGCCCACGCCCAGCGCCTCGATGCGCGCCTTGAGCGCCTCGCCGCCCAGTTCATCCAGCTGCACCGGCATCAGCCGGGGGGCGAACTCCACCACATGGGCGTCCAGGCCCAGCGACTTAAGCGCGTTGGCTGCTTCCAGGCCGAGCAGGCCGCCGCCAACCACAACGCCGCGACGTGCACCAGCGGCGGCAGTACGGATCGCATCGAGATCGTCCAGCGTGCGGTAAACCAGCTGCGAAGCGCCCTCGGCGCCGGGGACCGGCGGCACGAAAGGATAGGAACCGGTGGCCAGAATCAGCCGGTCGTATGGCTGCCGACCATTGGTCGTGACGAGTTTACTCCGGGTGCGATCGATCTCCAGCACTTCGGCACCCAGGTGCAGCTGCACGCCGTTATCGGCATACCAGGAGGCGTCGCATAGCGCCAGGCCATCGGCATCGCGTCCGCCGAAGTATTCGGAAAGATGGACCCGGTCATAGGCGCGCTGGCGCTCTTCGCCGAACACATGAATCTGGTAGTGCTCCAGCGCGCCACGCGCAATCAGTTGCTCGACGCAGTGATGGCCGACCATGCCGTTGCCGACGATGACCAAATTTTTCATGCACCTACCTCGTTTCAAGCGCTGTCGTGCGGTGAATCCAAAAAAAAAGCGCCCGGAGCTGTCGAGCAGCTCCAGGCGCCTTTGCCTGAATCATGTTTGTCGGGGTTGCCCTGGCGACGTTGCCGGACCTTGCCCACCCTGCATCGCAGCGGCCGGTGATCGTCAGCGATCAAGGCGCGCCCACAACGGGGACAGACGAGACTTTGCAGTTTGTATGCCAGCCCTCTTTCGAAACCCATGTCCTGGGCTTGAGGCAGCGTGAACACTGGGCATCCTCGCCATGGCCCGCCATCAGACACATTCGCCTTGCCGCGCCAGCAGACGGCAGGGCCGAACCGAAACAGTGCAAGCAGACGAAACGACGTCCCCTTTTCAGGGCATCCGTGCAGCGGTTCGGGATGACAAAATCGACCCGGAGCGATATCTTGCCCATCGCGAAAGCGCCCCTGGATCAGCAGACAGGGCATAACTGAGCTGGCTTTTCTGAACCCATCATTTCAGGAGGAGCCGGCCATGGCCGCTACCCGCATCTGGATCAAGAACCCCCTCGCCCTCTTCACCGCCAACGACCGCAACGCCGTCGGCGGACTGGTCATCGAGAACGGCGTCATCAGCGAATTGCTCGCAGCCGGCCAGTCACCCGCCACACCAGTGGACAGCACCTTCGATGCCCGTGAGCACGTGGTGCTGCCGGGGCTGATCAACACCCATCACCACTTCTACCAGACGCTCACCCGCGCCTGGGGGCCGGTGGTCAACCAGCCGCTGTTTCCCTGGCTGAAGACGCTCTATCCGGTCTGGGCACGGCTGACGCCGGAAAAGCTCGAGCTGGCGAGCAAGGTCGCCCTGGCGGAATTGCTGCTGTCCGGCTGTACCACAGCGGCCGATCATCACTATCTGTTTCCCGAAGGGCTGGAAGAAGCCATCGACGTGCAGGTACAGGCCGTACGCGATCTGGGCATGCGAGCAATGCTGACGCGCGGTTCGATGAGCCTGGGCGAGGCCGATGGCGGCCTGCCGCCGCAGCAGACGGTGCAGGAAGCCGAGGTGATCCTGGCCGACAGCGAGCGGCTGATCGGTCGCTACCATGAGCGCGGCGCCGGTGCGCAGATCCAGATCGCCCTGGCACCCTGCTCGCCCTTCTCGGTCACGCCAGAGATCATGCGCGCCAGCGCCGCCATGGCCGAACGCCTGGACGTGCGACTGCACACCCATCTGGCGGAAACCCTCGACGAAGAGGATTTCTGCCTTGAGCGCTTCGGCCTGCGTACCGTTGATTATCTGGACAGCGTCGGCTGGCTCGGCCCACGCACCTGGCTGGCTCACGGCATCCATTTCAACGAAGACGAAATCGCCCGCCTCGGCCAGGCCGGCACCGGGATCTGCCATTGCCCCAGCTCCAACATGCGCCTGGCGTCCGGCATCTGTCCGACTCTGGAGCTGGAGGCCGCTGGCGCGCCCATTGGCCTTGGCGTCGATGGCTCGGCCTCCAACGATGCCTCCAACATGATTCTCGAAGCACGCCAGGCGCTGTACCTGCAGCGCCTGCGCTACGGCGCCGAGAAAATTACGCCTGAGCTGGCGCTGGGCTGGGCCACGCGCGGCTCGGCACGACTGCTCGGCCGTGATGACCTCGGCGAGCTGTCGGTCGGCAAGCAGGCGGACCTGGCGCTGTTCAAGCTGGACGAACTGCGCTTCTCCGGCAGCCACGACCCGCTGTCGGCGCTGCTGCTGTGCGGCGCCGACCGGGCTGACCGTGTAATGGTCGGCGGTCGCTGGCAGGTGGTCGATGGGCAGATCGAAGGCCTGGATGTCGCCGGCCTGATTGCCGATCACCGCCAGGCGGCCGCACGGTTGATCGCCGGCTGATCACTTCCTCCACCTCTCCCCAAGCGGCAACAGCGATGCCTCCGCCAGACGGTACTCGCTGTTGCCGCGCCGGCTACCACACTCCTATCGACAGATTAAAAGTGCGCTCGCAGGTCGCATTGACTTTTCAGCCAACCAAATTCTTGACCGAAAAGTCAGATACGGATAGCTTCATCCTCCAGAGCCCAGAACAAGAAACCCAGGAGGCCCCGTGATCCAGTTCCTACTCAATCGAGAGCTGCGCAGCGAGCAGACTCTCGATCCCAATACCACGGTACTGCAGTACCTGCGCGAGCACCGTGGCAAGACCGGCACCAAGGAAGGCTGCGCCTCCGGCGACTGCGGTGCCTGCACCGTGGTGGTGGGCGAGCTGGTAGGCGACATGCTGCGCTATCGCACGCTCAACTCCTGTCTGACTTTCGTCTCCGCCTTGCACGGCAAGCAGCTGATCGTCGTCGAAGACCTGAAGGACAAGGGTCAGTTGCACAGCGTCCAGCAGGCCATGGTTGATTGTCATGGTTCGCAGTGCGGTTTCTGCACGCCGGGCTTCGTCATGAGCCTGTTCGCGCTGCAGAAAAATGCCGTCAACGAATACGATCCGGCCCAGACCCACGAAGCCCTGGCCGGCAACCTCTGCCGCTGCACCGGCTACCGGCCGATCCTTGAAGCCGCTGAACAGGCCTGCGGCAGCAAGCAGCCGGACCAGTTCGATGCCCGCGAAGCCGAAACCATCGCCCAGTTGAGAGCCATCGAGCCCCGTGAAACCGCGGAACTGAACAGCGGCGACAAGCGCTGCCTATCGCCGCTGACAGTGGTCGATCTGGCCGAAATCTACAGCGCCAACCCGGACGCCCGCCTGCTGGCAGGCGGCACCGACCTGGCGCTGGAGGTGACCCAGTTCCATCGCGAACTGCCGATGATGATCTACGTCGGCCACGTCGCCGAAATGAAGAAAGTCGAAGTCACCGACAGCCAAATCGCACTCGGCGCGGCCGCCGCCCTGACCGACTGCTACGAAGCGCTGGCCCGCGAGTATCCCGATTTCGGCGAACTGCTGCATCGCTTCGCATCCTTGCAGATCCGCAACCAGGGTACCCTCGGCGGCAATATCGGCAACGCCTCGCCCATCGGTGATTCGCCGCCGCTGCTGATCGCCCTCGGCGCCCAGGTGGTGCTGCGCAAAGGCGAACGCAGCCGGACCCTGCCGCTGCAGGATTACTTCATCGACTACAAGGTCACCGCCCGCGAACCCGGCGAATTCATCGAGAAGGTACTCGTTCCGCGCGCCCGGCCAGAGCAGATATTCCGCGCCTACAAGGTGTCCAAACGTCTGGACGACGACATTTCCGCGGTATGCGCAGCCTTCGACCTGCGTGTGGAGAACGGCGTGATCGCCGATGCCCGCGTCGCCTTCGGCGGCATGGCGGCAATTCCGAAGCGGGCTGCGGCTTGTGAGGTCGCGCTGAACGGCGCGTCCTTCACCCTGGAGACGGCCGAACGCGCCTGCGAAGCCCTGGCCAAGGACTTCACGCCTCTGACCGACTTCCGCGCCAGCCGCGAATACCGCCTGCTGGTCGCACAGAACCTGCTGCGCAAGTGCTTCCTGGAACAGCACGCACCGAAAACCGAAACGAGGGTGACCGCTTATGTCTAACCACAGCCTTGCCAAGTCCCAGGAAGAAATCGCTGCCCTGTTCAAGCAGGACCTGGTCACCGGCGTCGGCCGGAGTGTCAAGCACGACAGCGCGGACAAGCACGTTTCCGGTGAAGCGGTGTATGTCGACGATCGTCTGGAATTCCCCAACCAGCTGCACGTCTATGCGCGCATGAGCGACCGCGCCCACGCCCGCATCGTCAGCATCGACACCTCGCCCTGCTACCAGATTCCCGGCGTGGCCATCGCCATCACCGCCGAGGATGTGCCCGGCCAGCTGGATATCGGCCCGGTCGTCGCCGGCGACCCGCTGCTGGCAGACGGCAAGGTGGAATACATCGGCCAGCCGGTGATCGCCGTCGCCGCCGACAGCCTGGAAACCGCACGCAAGGCTGCCATGGCCGCGATCATCGAATACGAGGACCTGGAACCGGTGCTCGACGTGGTCGATGCACTGCGCAAGAAGCATTTCGTGCTCGACAGCCATACCCACAAGCGCGGCGACTCCGCCACCGCGCTGGCCACCGCGCCGCTTCGCCTGCAGGGTACGCTGCACATCGGCGGCCAGGAACACTTCTATCTGGAGACGCAGATTTCCTCGGTGATGCCCACCGAAGACGGCGGCATGATCGTCTACACCTCGACGCAGAACCCCACCGAGGTGCAGAAACTGGTGGCCGAAGTCCTCGGCGTATCAATGAACAAGATCGTCATCGACATGCGCCGTATGGGCGGGGGCTTTGGCGGCAAGGAAACCCAGGCCTCGATGCCCGCCTGCATGTGCGCGGTGATCGCCCACCTGACCGGGCGGCCGACCAAGATGCGCCTGCCGCGCATGGAAGACATGACCATGACCGGCAAGCGTCACCCCTTCTACGTCGAATACGACGTGGGCTTCGACGACGACGGCCTGCTGCACGGCATCCAGATCGACCTGGCCGGCAACTGCGGCTATTCGCCGGACTTGTCGGGCTCCATCGTCGACCGCGCCATGTTCCACTCCGACAACGCCTACTACCTGGGCGACGCCACCATTCACGGTCACCGCTGCAAGACCAACACCGCCTCCAACACCGCCTACCGCGGTTTCGGCGGCCCGCAGGGCATGGTCGCCATCGAGGAGATCATGGACGTCGTGGCGCGCGAGTTGGGCAAGGACCCGCTGGAAGTGCGCAAGCGCAACTACTACGGCAAGACCGAGCGCAACGTCACCCCGTACTACCAGACCGTCGAGCACAACATGCTCGAGGAGATGACCGCCGAACTGGAGGCCAGCAGCGATTACGCCAGACGTCGTGAGGAAATCCGCGCCTTCAATGCCAGCAGCCCGATCCTGAAGAAGGGCCTGTCGCTGACGCCGGTGAAGTTCGGCATCAGCTTCACGGCGAGCTTCCTCAACCAGGCCGGCGCGCTGGTGCACGTCTATACCGATGGCAGCATCCACCTGAACCACGGCGGCACCGAGATGGGTCAGGGGCTGAACATCAAGGTCGCGCAGGTGGTGGCCGAAGTGTTCCAGGTCGACATAGAGCGCATCCAGATCACCGCCACCAACACCGACAAGGTGCCCAACACCTCGCCGACGGCTGCCAGCAGCGGTGCCGACCTCAACGGCAAGGCCGCGCAGAACGCGGCGCAGACCATCAAGCAACGTCTGGTCGTGTTCGCCGCACGGCACTACAACGTCACCGAGGAAGACATTCAGTTCAAGAACGGTCAGGTACGCATCCGCGATCGCTTCGTCGCCTTCGAGGAGCTGATCCAGCAGGCCTACTTTGGCCAGGTGTCGCTGTCCGCAACCGGTTTCTACCGCACGCCGAAGATCTACTACGACCGCGACCAGGCACGCGGCCGGCCCTTCTACTACTTCGCCTACGGTGCCGCCTGCTCGGAAGTGATCGTCGACACCCTGACCGGCGAATACCGGATGCTGCGCAGCGACATCCTGCACGACGTCGGCGCCTCGCTGAACCCGGCCATCGACATCGGTCAAGTGGAAGGCGGCTTCGTCCAGGGCATGGGCTGGCTGACCATGGAAGAGCTGGTGTGGAACGACAAGGGCAAGCTGATGACCAGCGGCCCGGCCAG
>JBKEBY010000043.1:0-70430 GCA_047973445.1 Pseudomonas sp. | reverse complement strand
TCGATCAACCGGAGCCTCTCGTCAGCGGGAGGCGAATTCTACAGCGTTCAAAACCGCTGTCAACCACCTCTTTCACCACCCTCGATCGAAACCGACCGAAGCGCCAACCGGACTCAACCACCGCCCTGTCAGCCCGGCGCATTCTACTCGAATTTGCCGCCCGCGCAAGCCCTTACTTAAAGCTAACCTCTTGATCTACAAGAGATTTCACCAATGGCCGGCGCCGGAGAAGGTGCGCATTATAGGCCCCTAAAACAACACGTCAATGGGAAACAGGAAATTTATTCCGCGACCAACGAAATACGACCGAAAGCCTTCTTGCCCGCCTGACATATATGAGTCGAGCCAAGCCGGAACATAAAGGCACGGTCCACAACCTCACCATCCACTCGCACACCACCAGAACCGAGCAGGTCACGCGCAACAGCCGCATTTTTGACCAAACCAGCCCGATTCAGCACCGATGCCACCGGCATGTCTTCAGCGGAACGCAATTCGATATCTGGGATATCCTCCGGCAACTCACCTTCCTTCATTCTATTCCCCGCCGAGCGGTGCGCTGCGGCTGCCGCTTCCTCCCCATGGAAGCGCGCAACGATCTCCTCGGCCAGCTTGATCATTACGTCCCGCGGATTGGCGCCCTTCTGAACGTCCATCTTGAGTGCATCGATCTCATCCATGCTGCGGAAGCTGAGCAGTTCGAAGTAGCGCCACATCAACGCATCAGGGATGGATACCAGCTTGCTGTACATCACCCCAGGCGCCTCCTGGATACCGACATAGTTTCCGAGCGACTTGGACATCTTCTTGACGCCATCAAGCCCCTCCAGAAGCGGCATGGTCACAACACATTGCGAGGCCTGCCCATAGGCACGCTGCAATTCTCGCCCCATCAGCAAATTGAACTTCTGATCCGTCCCCCCCAGCTCCACATCAGCCTGCAGGGCCACCGAGTCGTAGCCCTGCACCAAGGGATAGAGAAACTCGTGAATCGCGATCGGCTGATTGGTTGAATAGCGCTTGCTGAAATCATCGCGCTCGAGCATACGAGCAACGGTGTATTGCGAGGCTAACCGAATGAAGTCGGAGGGCTTCAGCAGATCCATCCAAGCCGAGTTGAAGGCAACCTCGGTTTTCGCCGGATTGAGGATCTTGAACACCTGCGCCTTATAGGTTTCAGCGTTTTCGAGGACCTGCTCACGAGTCAGCGGCGGACGCGTTGCACTCTTGCCGCTCGGATCGCCGATCATCCCGGTAAAGTCTCCGATCAGGAAAACGACTTGATGTCCCAGATCCTGAAACTGGCGAAGCTTATTAATAAGGACAGTGTGCCCGAGATGCAGGTCAGGCGCCGTTGGATCGAAGCCCGCCTTGACCCGCAAAGGCGTGCCTTTCTCCAGCTTGGAAATCAGCTCGGATTCGACGAGCACTTCTTCAGCGCCCCTCTTGATCACTGCCAACTGCTCTTCAACAGACTTCATTCAGTGGCCCCACACCAGAAAGTAAAAGGCGGCATCCTTACAAGATCGCCTGAAAAATACAATGCTCCCGGACGTGCGCCACTAAGCGGACGGCACACTCCAAGGGTTGCCTCCGGTCAGCTTTGATTATATTTTAGGCAAATATTTTTCGTACAGAAAAACGCCAGCCCATAATGACATCATCAAAATCGAAAGCACCCAACTACCCGAAAAGCCATCTTCTGGCCGCCAGCGGTGTAGCAGCGCTTCTGAGCCTGGCTCTTCTTGTGTTTCCATCTCGCGAGGTCGAGGCGAAGAAAACCTTCCTCGATCTTCGACTCGACAACCCTGCCGAGTTTCATGAGCCCAGCCTGCCCCATGAACCTCAAAGCACCGTCGAGTCTCCATTCGCCCAGATCCAACCCACCTCTCCAGACGAAGATGTCGTCGATGAGCCTGAAGCGATTGTCGAGGCCGATCCTCTCTCGAAAGAGTTGACAGTGGCCAATGGCGATACACTATCGACCGTATTCGCCAAAGTGGGGCTGCCCTCCAAGACAGTTCACGAAGTACTCTCCAGCAGCAAGGAAGCCCAACAACTATCGCGCCTGAAAGTCGGCCAGCGCCTGATGTTTCAGCTAACGGAGCAGGGTGAACTTGCAAGTCTGCACAGTCCGATCAGCAAACTTGAGAGCATTCGGATCGACAGATCCGACGACAGCTATGTCTTCAAGAAAGAACAGATCAAGCCAGAGGTAAACACTGCCTATGCGCACGGCGAGATCGAAAGCAGCCTTTTCCTCGCTGCAAAACGTGCCGGGCTTAGCCATAACCTGACCATGGATCTGGCCAACGTATTCGGCTACGACATCGACTTCGCTATGGACATTCGCAAGGGCGATACCTTCGAGGTCATCTATGAGGAGAAGACCATCGAAGGGGAAAGGGTGGGGACAGGCAACATTCTTGCCGCGCGCTTCACCAACCGCGGCAATACCTTCACCGCCATCCGCTACACCAACAAGCAGGGCAACAGCAGCTACTACACTGCAGAAGGTGAAAGCATGCGCAAGGCGTTCATCCGCACGCCAGTCGACTTCGCACGCATCAGCTCACGCTTCTCAAACGGGCGCAAACATCCGATTCTGAACAAAATCCGAGCACACAAAGGCGTCGACTATGCGGCCCCGCGCGGTACGCCCATCAAAAGTGCCGGCGATGGCAAGGTTCTCCTGGCCGGACGCAAGGGCGGTTACGGTAATACCGTGATCATCCAGCACGGCAACCGCTATCGCACCCTCTACGCCCATATGCAGGGTTTCGCCAAAGGCATGCGTAACGGCTCAACGGTGAAGCAAGGACAGATCATCGGATACATCGGCACCACCGGCCTGTCCACAGGGCCGCATCTGCATTACGAGTTTCAGGTGGATGGTGTGCATGTCGACCCACTCGGCCTGAAGCTGCCAATGGCAGATCCCATTGCCAAGAATGAGAAGCAGCGTTTTCTTCAGTTGAGCCAGCCTCTGATGGCACGACTCGATGAAGAGCGCGCAACGATGCTGGCGATGCGAGAGCAGTAAATGCATCTTTATCTGGGCCTGATGTCTGGCACCAGTCTTGACGGCCTGGATTTCGCGCTGATCCAGCAGAGCGACAGCACGAGGTTGCTCGCAACTCATTATGAACCCATGCCGGCGCAACTGAAACAGGAGCTACTGGCGCTGTGCGCAAGCGGCCCGGACGAACTGGCTCGCGCGGCCCTGGCCGAGCAACGCTGGGCCGAGCTAGCGAGCACCGGTATCGACAAGCTGCTGCACCAGGCACAGATTGAACGCAGCTCCATTCGCGCCATCGGTAGCCATGGGCAAACTGTACGACACGAGCCCAAACGTGGCTTCAGCATCCAGATCGCCAACTCTGCCCTGCTCGCGGAGCTGACCGGCATATCGGTCGTTGGCGACTTCCGTCGCCGCGACGTGGCGGCAGGCGGACAAGGCGCACCGTTGGTTCCGGCGTTTCACGAAGCAATGTTCAGCAATCCGGAACGCACTAGGGCCGTTCTCAACATCGGCGGTTTCAGCAACCTGAGCCTGCTCGCACCAGGCGCAATCACACGGGGCTTCGACTGCGGGCCTGGCAACGTGTTGCTGGATGCCTGGATACAGCGACACCTGGCACAACCATTCGACAGGAATGGTAGCTGGGCTGCCAGTGGCGTGCGTCACTCCCGGCTTCTCGAGTCATTGCTGAGCGATGAGTTTTTTGCAACCAGCGGCCCCAAAAGCACGGGACGCGAGCTGTTCAACCTGCCCTGGCTAGATGCTCATCTAGCGCCCCTCGATGATGTAGCCCCGGAAGATGTTCAGGCGACGCTGCTGGAACTGAGCGCGCAGAGCATCTGCAACGCCCTGCTCGAAAGCCAGCCGAACACCGAGGATTTGCTGGTCTGTGGAGGCGGCGCGCATAACACCGCATTGATGAGCCGTCTACAAAGACTGCTGCCGTCCACTCAGGTTACCAGCACCGCTGCCTTTGGCGTGGAACCTGACTGGATAGAAGCGATGGCATTCGCCTGGCTGGCGCACTGCTGCCTTGAAGGCATCCCGGCCAACCGACCCAGCGTGACGGGCGCGCGTGGTTTGCGCGTGCTGGGCGCGATCTACCCTGCCTGAGTTCGGCCAGAAAGTTATCCGCCCACACAAAAACGCCGTGCCAGAGCACGGCGTTTCGAAGTGGTCCATACGTCAGATCGAGAAAGATTGACCGCAACCACAGGTCGTTGTGGCATTTGGGTTCTTGATGACGAAACGAGAGCCCTCTAGCCCCTCCTGATAATCGACTTCAGCCCCTGCCAGATACTGATAGCTCATTGGATCGACTACGAGACTCACACCCTCACGCTCGATGATGGTGTCATCTTCAGCCAAATCTTCGTCGAAGGTGAAGCCATATTGGAACCCGGAGCAACCACCGCCCGTGACGAAGACGCGCAGCTTGAGGCGCGGATTTCCCTCTTCATCGACCAGACTCTTCACCTTGCTCGCGGCCCCCTGACTGAACTGGATGGCGGTGGGCGTGAAGGATTCGACACTCATTTGGTTCTCCCGGCGCGGAACGCCCATTTACTGCGTTGACAACGCATTATCAGCTTGCCCTACAAAATCGGTCAACTATTCATAGGTGGCGGCTCCTCCGTTACAGGAGTCGCTCAATGACTGGACGAACAGCTCAGGGCAGCAACGCGACGCTGTTCAAGCCAAGGCGTTCGTCCAGCCTGAAAAGGATGTTCATGTTCTGCAACGCCTGGCCCGAGGCGCCCTTGACCAAGTTATCGATGACCGACAGCACCACTACCAGCTCGCCTCCCTGCGGCCGATGCACCGCAATACGGCACATATTGGCGCCACGTACGCTGCGGGTTTCCGGGTGGCTACCGGCCGGCATCACGTCGACGAATGGCTCATTGGCGTACCGCTGCTCATACAATGCCTGGAGATCGACCGAGGCGTCCGCCACCGTTGCGTAAAGCGTGGCATGGATTCCGCGAATCATTGGGGTCAGGTGAGGAACGAAAGTCAGCCCCACGTCGCCCTTGGCGGCGCGGCGCAATCCCTGGGTGATTTCGGGCAAGTGCCGATGCCCCTTCACCGCATAAGCCATCATGCTCTCACCCGCTTCGGTGAAGAGCGAGCCGATCTTTGCGGCACGCCCCGCACCACTGACGCCGGACTTGCAATCAGCGATCAGACGCGAAGCATCTGCCAGCCCACTCTCCAGCAATGGCAACAAGCCGAGCTGCGTAGCTGTCGGATAGCAGCCCGGCACGGCAATCAGACGAGCACTTCTGATCTGCTCCCGGTTGACCTCCGGCAGGCCGTACACCGCTTCCGGCAGCAGCTCGGGCGCACCATGTGGCTGGCCGTACCACTTGGCCCATTCCTGCGCGTCCTGCAGGCGGAAGTCGGCCGACAGGTCGATCACCCGAGTACCGGTAGCCAACAGCTCAGCAGCCAGTCCGTGGGCCACACCATGCGGAGTCGCAAAGAACACCACGTCGCAGGTCCCGAGCGCGGCGGTGTCCGGCACGCTGAAGGCGAGCCCATCATAGTGGCCGCGCAGGTTGGGATACATATCCGTCACCTTGACGCCGTTTTCTGAGCGAGAGGTGATCACGACCACTTCGGCTTGCGGATGCTGCGCCAGCAAACGCAGCAACTCGACTCCGGTATAACCTGTGCCGCCGACGATGCCGACCTTGATCATGCTCTGCCCCTCGAGTGAACCGGTAAAGACGACGATGATAAAGGCGCGAAGGCGCGGGGACCAGCCGTCAAGGTGACGTGCTCCCCCTCATGCCACTACTATCTGCCGCATCCCTGGAACAAGGAACCCGTGATGCTCTACCTATGGCTCAAAGCACTGCATATCGTCGCGATCGTCTGCTGGTTCGCTGGGCTGTTCTATCTGCCCAGGCTATTCGTCTATCACGCGATGAGCGAGGACCAACTGAGCCGGGAGCGTTTCCAGACCATGGAGCGCAAGCTCTACCGGGGCATCATGATGCCTTCGATGATCGCGACGCTGCTGTTCGGCATCGGGATGATCGCCATGAACCCTGGATTATTCGCCACAGGCGGATGGTTGCATGCCAAGCTGACGCTGGTGATCGTACTGATCGGATATCACCACCTCTGCGGCGCACAACTGAAACGCTTCGCACGCGATGAAAACAACCGCAGCCACGTTTTCTATCGCTGGTTCAACGAGTTTCCGGTGTTGCTGCTGCTGGCGATCGTGATTCTCGTGGTGGTCAAACCCTTCTAAACCCCGCGTAAGGGATACTGCATGCCGCTTCCTGCACAGCTCGAACAGCGCTTACGCCTGCCCCTGGTGGCGGCGCCGATGTTTCTGGTTTCCAATCCGGCACTCGTCACCGCCTGCTGTACGAACGGCGTGGTAGGCAGCTTTCCAGCCTTGAATCAGCGCGAAAGCAGCGGCTTTCGCGACTGGCTACATGAGATCGGTGAACAGCTCGCACCGCAGCCGGACGCCGCACCCTATGCAGTAAACCTCATCGTTCACCACAGCAACCCTCGCTTGCAGAGCGATCTCGCAATCTGCGTCGAACAGCAGGTCCCCATTGTGATCACCAGCCTCGGCGCAGTGAAGGAAGTAGTGGATGCCGTACACAGCTACGGAGGGCTGGTCTTTCATGACGTCACCACCCGCCGTCACGCAGAGAAAGCCAGCGAGGCTGGAGTCGATGGTCTGATTGCCGTTGCCGCAGGCGCAGGTGGGCACGCCGGCACCTGGAGTCCTTTTGCGCTGATTGCCGAGATTCGCCAGTTCTTCGACAAGACGCTGCTACTGGCCGGCTGTCTCAACCAGGGCCACGAAATCCTCGCTGCACAGATGCTCGGAGCAGACCTCGCCTACATGGGCACGCGATTCATCGCTACCCAAGAGAGCCAGGCGCCGGAGGAGTACAAGAACCTCCTGTTGCAGGCCCATGCGGCGGATATCGTACACACCGCCGCCGTGTCAGGCGTACCGGCGAGCTTCCTGCGCCAAAGCTTGCAGAAAGCCGGTTTCGACGAAGCCCGCGTGTCGGACAAGGGCGAAATGAACTATGGCGAGAAGCTGAAGCCGGTCAACGACGAAGCCAAGGCCTGGAAGACCGTGTGGTCCGCCGGCCAAGGCGTCGGCGGCATCTCCGACCTGCCAAGCACCCAGGCGCTGATCGCGCGCCTGGACGACGAGTACCAGGCGGCCTGCAAACGTGCCATGACACTCGCAAGTCAGTGAGCGCACCGATTGCACGGAAAAATCTGAAACCGGCTTGTTCCGCCCTAGCCATCACCTTAATCTTGCCCCTACCTCAGCGTGACAAGGACGTTACATGGAATCCAATCGTTACCGAATCGTCTTCGACGGTACACTACTACCCGGCATGACGCTCGACAGCGTCAAGGAAAACCTCGCACGCCTGTTCAAGACCGATCGAGAGAAAGTCGACCAGCTGTTCACTCGCGGGCCGTTGAATATCAAGCGGGAGCTGACCGCCAGCGAGGCGGACAGATACCTGCAGGCGCTGCGGCAGGCAGGCGCCGAAGCACGCAAGGAGGCTGAGCCTGGCTCCGCGCCCACGCTAAGCCTCGTCGACATCGCACCGGCCGGCTCGGCAAAAGATCCGACAGCAACGCGAATGGAGTGCCCCAAGTGCGGCCACTCCCAGCCCAACGCGATTCAGTGCGACAGCTGCGGCATCGTCATCGAGAAGTACCTGGCCAGACAGGCTCGGCTTGCCGAGGACAAGGTAGCCGATGATGCCCAGAACGCGACACACCCATACGCCACACCCCGCGCCCAGGTTGCCGAACCGATGCCCGCCTACGGCGAACTGCGAGCCTTCAGCCTGCAGGGCCGGATCGGCCGCCTGCGCTACCTCGCCTGGTCGATGACCCTGTCAGTTGCCGCCCTGGCGCTGCTGGCCGTCGCCGGGATCGGCTTTGCCATCTCGCAGGTACTGGGCGTGGTCCTGTTTGCAATGATCGGTATCGGATTCGTCGTCGTCAGCGTACAGATTGGCGTTCAGCGCCTGCACGACATCGGCTGGTCTGGCTGGTTTCTGCTACTCAATCTGGTCCCGGCGGTCGGCTCCTTCTTTCCGCTGGTGATGCTGCTGTACCCCGGCCAGGCCGACGCCAATCGCTTCGGCCCACCGCAACCACCAAACAGCAGGGCGGTGAAAATCCTTGCAGCACTTTGGCTACTGGTGCCGGTCATCGGCATCCTTGCGGCCATCGCCCTTCCGGCCTACCAGCAGTATCTGTATCGCGCAGGGATGTGAGGTAGAGTCTGTTGCCGTTTCGTTGCGAGCCACGCACAAAACGGCAACAGACCCTATGCCAGCACCGCGCGCCCTGCAGCCCATTCGCGCAGCTCATCCAGGGCTTCTGCCATGATCACCGAGAGCGGCGATGTGGCACGCACGCAGTCGAGCAGCATCTGCTGATTCAAATCGCACAACTGCGCCTGGCCGGCGTAAACCGCGGAGACCACAACCTGCTCGATTTCCGCTCCGGAGAAGCCGTCGCAGGCCTCTGCCAGGGCGACCAGGTCGAAGCGCTCCGGATCGAGTTCGCGCCGAGAGAGGTGGATGCGGAAGATCTCGGCCCGCGTTTGCACCTCTGGGAGATCGACGAAGAACAGCTCGTCGAAGCGTCCCTTGCGCAGCAGTTCAGGCGGCAGGCGATCGACGGCGTTGGCCGTCGCCACCATGAAAACGGGCGCCTCGCGCTCGGCCATCCAGGTCAACAGCGTACCCAGCACTCGTTGGCTGACTCCGCCGTCCATCTCTCCGGTTGCGAGCCCCTTTTCCAGTTCGTCCATCCACAAGACGCAGGGCGCCATCTGCTCTGCCAGCTTCAAGGCCTCACGCAGGTTACGCTCGGTTTCGCCGAAGTACTTGTTGTACAGACAGGCAAAATCCAGCCGCAGCAAGGGCAACCCCCACAGCCCCGCCACGGCCTTGGCCGCCATGCTCTTGCCGCCGCCCTGAACCCCGACGAGCATCACCCCTCGCGGCATATCGGCCTTGCGGCGCGCAAGAAATGCACCCTGGCGCTCGCCCAGCCAGCGCTTGAAATTGGACAATCCGCCAACATCGGCAAAACGCTCTGTCTCGTATTCGAAACCCAGCACACCGCCTAAATCCAACATTTCGAACTTCTTGCGGTTGAGTTCGGGCAGGTCCTCCTGGGTGATCGCCCCGTCATCGCAGATCAGCCCCTGGGCCAGGCTCCGCGCCTCGGTATGGCTCAGGCCACGCAGATTCTTCACTACCTGTTGTAGTGTGCGGTTGTCGGTGCGTACCCGCGCGCCCCTGTTGCGTTCGCTCCAGCGCGCGGCCTCTTCGCGAACGATACTGAGCAATTCCTCCTCGGAGGGCAGAGCCAAGCTGAAGCGGGCGGCGTAACGCTGCACTTCCGCGGGCAGCTTCAAGGCATGGGAGACCAGCACCAGCGTGGGCGCAGCCGTGCCCTCAGCCATGGCGATTTCTTTCACTAGGCGAACCACCCGCGGCTCATCGAGAAAAGGATGCAGATCGCAGAATACGTAGAGATTGGGCAATGGATCGTGCCTGACTCGCCGCAGCGCGGCCTCCGCGGCACAACTTTCGCCCTCGTCCAGCGCCTCACCGCCGAAAGCGAAGCGCCGCAGCCCCTCGGTGACGGACCACAGATAGAGCCCGGCCACTCGCGTGACGGCCAAGCCGGTCAAGGTCTCCAGCACGCGCCGCTCGTCCCATGACTCGATGACCACCAGCCGCAGCCGCGATTCGAGTACCAGCGCCAGATCGCGGATATCGTTTTTCATCAGTTCTCTCCCGTGTGCTGGCTCATCAGCCAAAGAGCGGCCTGTTACACTGTCATCCATCCAATCCCGGAGAGTCACCATGGATTGTCTGTTCTGCAAGATTGTGGCGGGTGACATTCCCGCTCAGAAGATATACGAGGACGATCAGGTCATCGCCTTCAATGACATCGCGCCACAGGCGCCCGTGCATTTTCTGGTGATTCCGAAGAAGCACATCGCGACTCTGCATGACCTGAGCGAAGAAGACGACAAGGCACTCGCCGGTCATATCCTGTTCACCGCGCAGCGCCTGGCCGAAGAACGAGGATGCCAGGAAGGCTTTCGCGTCGTCATGAACTGCAACGACCTGGGCGGTCAGACGGTCTACCACATCCATATGCACGTACTCGGCCAACGCCAGATGCACTGGCCTCCGGGCTGACAGCGCACTTCTCGCAGAAACCGAATCCGTCAAAGCACCTGGAGGCGCCATGTCCAGCCACCGCGAATACTCTCCCGCCGATCGCCTGCTGATGCAGGCGGACGCCGCGCTCAGAACCCTGCTGCCCTTCAGTGGCCAGCCCAACCGCCCGACACCGGCGGTATTGAAGAACGAAGCCGAACTGAGCGACAGCGAAGCACGTCACGTTGCCGGACTCATGCGCATCAACCACACCGGAGAAGTCTGCGCGCAGGCCTTGTATCAAGGGCAGGCACTGACGGCCCGTCTGCCGCGTGTACGTGATGCGATGGAGCACGCCGCCGAAGAGGAGATCGACCATCTGGCCTGGTGCGAACAGCGCATTCGCCAGTTGGGCAGCCACACCAGCGTGCTCAACCCACTGTTCTACGGCCTCTCGTTCGGCATCGGTGCCTCGGCGGGCCTGATCAGCGACCGGATCAGCCTGGGCTTCGTCGCGGCCACCGAGGATCAGGTGTGCAAGCACCTCGACGAGCACCTCGAAAGAATCCCCGAAACGGATCAGAAATCCCGCGCCATCCTCCTGCAGATGCGCGAAGACGAGGCACGGCATTCGACCGCGGCACTCGATGCCGGTGGCTTGCGCTTCCCGGCGCCGATCAAGTTCGGCATGAGCCTCATGGCCAAGGTGATGACCAAGACCACCTACCGGATCTGAGACAGGCTTCGTCGGGCAACAGACCCTAGCGGTTATCGGCCTCGCCATCCAGCCAGATCAGGCTGGCGAAACGTCCGGTGCGGGCGGCGCGGCGATAGGAATAGAAGCGCGGATCATTGAGGGTGCAGAGACCACCGCCATGGACATCAACCAGCCCGATGGTGGCCAGGCGGATTCGCGCCAGTCGATAGAGATCGGCCATGAAACGCCCGGCATTGCGGCTCGGCCGAAAGGCCTCCGCCGCTGCCGCATGCTGCGAAACGAAGGCCTCGCGCACCTCCGGCCCGACCTCGAAGGCCTCCGGGCCGATCGCAGGCCCGAGCCAGGCCAGCAACTGATCACCAGGCAAGCCCAAGGCTTCGACCGTGGCCTCCAACACCCCGCCAGCCAGCCCACGCCAACCGGCATGAGCCGCCGCGACGCGCGTGCCGGCACGGTCACAGAACAGTACCGGCAAGCAATCGGCAGTCAGCACTGCACAAGCGATGCCTGGCTTATCGCTCCAGCTGGCATCGGCTACCTGAAGCCGCGATGAGTCGGCCTGGGCCACCTCGGCCGAGTGCACCTGGCTCATCCACCCCGGCTGAACGTCCAAAATCTGTCGAAGGCGGCTGCGGTTCTCCGCCACGGCCTCCGGGGCATCATCCACATGATCGCCGAGGTTGAAACTGTCGAAAGGTGGCTGGCTGATGCCGCCACTACGCGTGGTCACACAGGCACGAACCGGAGCTGGCGCCGGCCAGTCCGGGACGAGCCAATCGGCTGGCCAGCGCTTCACCCGACGAACGCCTCGCGATCCTGCTGGAGCAATGTCAGCAACCAGACGAAATCATCGGTCAAGGGTGACTCCCACTTCAGCCGCTCTCCCGTGACCGGGTGATCCAGCTCGAGAAAGCGCGCATGCAGCGCTTGGCGTGGAAACTCTCGCAGAGATTGCACCAGCGTCGGGTTCGCCGCCGGCGGTATGCGAAAGCGTCCGCTGTAGAGCGGATCGCCCACCAGCGGGTAGCCGAGATGACTCATGTGCACACGGATCTGGTGGGTCCGCCCGGTTTCCAGCTTGACCCGCACGTGGGTATGCGAACGAAAGCGTTCCAGCACCCGGTAGTGACTGACGGCCGGTTTGCCACCGTCCACAACGGCCATGCGCTGGCGTTGCTGGCCATGGCGGCCGATGGGCGCGTCGACGGTGCCACCGGTGATGATCACACCGATGACGATAGCTTCATAGATGCGGCTGACACTGCGCGCCTGCAACTGTTCGACCAGACGCGTCTGCGCCTGCAACGTCTTGGCTACCACCATCAGCCCGGTTGTGTCCTTGTCCAACCGATGCACGATGCCGGCGCGCGGCACGTTGATCAGGTCGGGCACGTGATGCAGCAAGGCGTTGAGCAGCGTGCCATCCGCATGGCCTGCAGCCGGATGCACCACCAGCCCTGCGGGCTTGTTCAGCACCAGGATGTGTTCGTCCTCGAAGACGACATCCAGCGGGATATCCTGTGCCACCCATTCACCCTGCGCCTGCTGCTCGGCCGACAGCTCGAGGATCGCCCCCGCGTGCACCGTATCGCGAGGGCGCAGCACTGCTCCGTCGACCGTAAGCAGGCCATCCTTTATCCAGGCGCTGAGGCGCGAGCGGGAATGGTCGGAGAACAGCTGCGCCGCAACCTGGTCGAGACGCTGCCCGCCCAGTTCGAACGGCACCTCGGCGCGGAGTTGGATCGCCTGTGTATTGATTGTCGACATAATTAGGGACGTTTTACCTTGGAAAGCGAAGCGCTCCGCTCCATCGTTTGGCACAGCAGATCGGCATCCTCCCGAGCGCGCTCCGCGATTGCGCGCGGCGTCTTGCGAAACACCAGCCGCCGGGCTTTGCCATGTGGTCCGCCTACAGATACGTTTCGTCGTTCGTTCGAGATAACCAGAACTCGCACCGCTGTCCTCGCTTGCGGCTTCATGGACCCGACTTCGGGGCTCGACCTGTTGGTCCTGGCGTCACGGCCGTCGATTCGATCGCATCGACCATTGCTTGCGAGGGGTGGAGCCTTTGGTTTCAGCTACACGCTTGTGTTTAAATACCGCGTCTTTGTCCCGGCGTGCCGGGGCGCTCATCATAACAGGACGGCCTTGCGCGAGACAGCCAGCCGTCACAGGGACGCACGCCGCTATGCAAGTGAAACACCTGCTGCTGATCGCCATTTTCGCCCTTACCGCTGCCTGCTCATCCAACGAAACCATCAGCGAAAACCTGGGCGAAACGGAACTGTACCAGCAGGCGCAGGCCGATCTGGACAACAAGAGCTACACCAGCGCCATCACCAAGCTCAAGACGCTGGAGTCGCGCTACCCCTTCGGGCGCTTTGCCGAACAGGCGCAGCTCGAACTGATCTACGCCTACTATCGCAACATGGAACCCGAGGCGGCTCGCTCATCGGCCGAGCGCTTCATTCGCCTGCATCCGCAGCATCCCAATGTCGACTACGCCTATTACCTCAAGGGCCTGGCTTCCTTCGACCAGGACCGTGGGCTGCTGGCGCGCTTCCTGCCGCTGGACATGACCAAGCGTGACCCCGGTGCCGCCCGCGACTCGTTCAACGAGTTCGCCCAGCTCACCACGCGCTACCCCAACAGCCGCTACGCACCCGATGCCAAGGCGCGCATGGTCTATCTGCGCAACCTGCTGGCAGCCAACGAGATTCACGTGGCGCACTACTACCTCAAGCGCCAGGCTTACGTCGCGGCCGCCAATCGTGGGCGCTACGTGGTGGAGAACTTCCAGGGCACCCCTTCGGTGGGTGATGGCCTCGCGGTGATGACCGAGGCCTATCAGCGCCTGAAGCTGGATGACCTCGCCACCAGCAGCCTCGAGACCCTGACACTCAACTATCCAGAGCACGCCAGCCTGGAGGACGGGAAGTTCGTACCGCTCGAGAAGGAAGCGGACAATCGCAGTTGGCTGTCACGCGCAACCCTGGGCCTGATCGAATCCGATATCGAAGCCCCCGACAGCTCGCACGCCAATCGCGATGTGCTGCGCCAGTACGAAAATGCCGCGCAGGACCTACCCGACGAGCTGCGCCCGGTACTCAAGGAAGCGGAGCGGGAGGAAAGCAACGAGCGCTCCTGGTGGAGCTACCTGACCTTTGGCCTGTTCGACTGACAGAGCAGCGCCGTGCGGCATGATCCAATCCTCATGCCGCTCAGCCTTTCGGTCGCTGTCGCCACTCTGACCTAGCCAGGAAATCACCCATGGGCCTGTTTCGTTTGTTGTTCTGGATCATTCTGATCGCCGCCGCCTTCTGGCTCTGGCGCCGGGTCATGCGCAAGGGCTCGAAGAAGCAAGCCGCCCAAGCGACGCTGCCCATGGTGCGTTGCGCCCAGTGCGGCGTGCACGTACCGCGCTCGCAGGCGCTACAGAACCAGGATCACTGGTATTGCAGCCGCGCCCACCTCGAACAGGACAGCCAGACGGGTGGGCACTGAGAGCCTGGCGCTTCCGGGCTCCCAAGGGCAGCGCATCCTTCGCGTCTATCATCTCTATCGCATCGCGATCGGCCTGGCACTGGTGCTGCTGATCAGCAGCGATCTACATGACGATCTGATGCGCATGCGCAGCCCGGCACTGTTTCACTACGGCGCCTGGCTCTACCTGATTCTCAACACCCTCATCGCTATCCTGGCGTACAAACCCAGGCAGGGGCTGCCCATCCTCAGCCTGGCGCTGATGGACGTGACCCTGCTTTCCGCACTGTTCTATTTCGCCGGCGGCACCCCGAGCGGGATCGGCAACCTGCTGATCATCGCCGTAGCTATCGCCAACATCCTGCTGCATGGGCGCATCGGTCTTCTCATCGCCGCTATCGCCGCCATCGGTCTGATCTACCTGACCTTCTACCTCAGCCTGGGCGATCCGGACGCCAGCCGCCAGTATCCCCAGGCCGCGGCATTGGGCACGCTGTGTTTCGCCGCGGCGCTGTTGGTCCAGGGGCTGAGCCGCCGCCTCAGGGTCAGTGAAGAACTGGCCCGTCAGCGCGCCGAGGAAGTCGCCAATCTGGAGGCGCTCAACGCGCTGATCCTGCAACGCATGCGCACCGGAATCCTGGTGCTCGATGCGCACCAACGCGTATTGCTCGCCAACCAGGGCGCGCTAGAGTTGCTGGGACAGGAGTCGCTGGTCGGTGAGCGCCTGGCACCTCGCTGCCCGGAACTGCTCAAGGCCATGCAGCGCTGGCGCGACAACCCGACCCTGCGCCCACAGAATCTCAAGGCGACAGCCGACGGGCCCGTCCTGCAACCCAGCTTCGCGGCACTGCAGAACGGTGCAGAACAGAACGTGCTGGTGTTCCTCGAAGACATCTCACAGATCACCCAGAAGGCCCAGCAACTGAAGCTAGCGTCCCTTGGCCGCCTGACCGCGAGCATCGCCCATGAGATCCGCAACCCGCTCGGCGCCATCAGCCACGCCGCGCAACTGCTACAAGAGTCCGACTCGCTCGACCAGAGCGATCAACGGCTGGCACAGATCATCCAGGACCATTCGCGGCGAATGAACCTGGTCATCGAGAACGTGTTGCAACTCTCGCGCCGCCGACAGGCCGAGCCGCAACTGCTGGACCTGAAGTACTGGCTGCATCGCTTCGCCAGCGAGTTCCGCGGCGGTCTCGCCCCCAACCAGACGCTGCATCTGGAAGCCATCGGCAGCTCGTTGCAGACCCGCATGGACCCGAACCAACTGATCCAGGTGCTGACCAACCTCGTTCAGAACGGCCTGCGCTACAGCGGCCAGACGCATGCACAGGCGCAGGTATGGCTGCGCCTGTTTCGTGACACCGCCAGCGACCTGCCCGTGGTGGAGGTGATCGATGATGGTCCAGGTGTACCCGTCGAGCAGGAACAACTGGTTTTCGAACCTTTCTTCACTACCGAAAACAAGGGAACCGGCCTGGGACTCTACATCTCCCGCGAGCTGTGCGAGAGTAACCGGGCATGGCTCGATTATCGTAAGCGCGCCGAACAGAGCGGCAGCTGCTTCCGCATCACCTTCGCCCATCCCCGAAAAAGGGCCGAGTAACCACGGCAATGGTTCACACAACGGCGACACCTTCGGGTACAAAGAGCCGGTTCACGTTAAGATTGCACGGAGTCGCCCTACCGCGATACCTGTCTAAATACAGAACCAGACCATGACCGCCCGCCAGAAAGCGCTGATCATCGACGACGAACCAGACATCCGCGAGCTGCTGGAGATCACTCTCGGCCGGATGAAACTGGACACCCGCAGCGCACGCAACCTCAAGGAGGCACGCGAGTGCCTCGCCCGCGAACACTACGACCTCTGCCTGACCGATATGCGTCTGCCCGACGGTTGCGGCCTGGAGCTGGTTCAGTTCATCCAGCGGCATTATCCGCAACTGCCGGTGGCCATGATCACCGCCTATGGCAGCCTGGATACGGCGATCAGCGCACTGAAAGCAGGGGCCTTCGACTTTCTCACCAAGCCGGTCGACCTGGGCCGGCTCCGCGAACTGGTCAGCACCGCGCTGCGGTTGCGCGCCTCTGGTCCGGAGGAGCTACCGGTGGATGATCGGTTGCTGGGCGTATCACCGCCCATGGCCACGCTGCGCAAGCAGATTGGCAAGCTGGCGCGCAGCCAGGCTCCGGTCTACATCAGCGGCGAGTCGGGCAGCGGCAAGGAGCTGGTTGCTCACCTGATCCACGAGCAGGGCCCCCGCGGCGAGCGCCCTTTCATACCGGTCAACTGCGGCGCCATCCCCTCGGAATTGATGGAAAGCGAATTCTTCGGCCACAAGAAAGGCAGCTTCACCGGTGCTATCGAAGACAAGCAGGGCCTCTTCCAGGCGGCCAGTGGCGGCACGCTGTTCCTCGACGAAGTGGCCGACCTACCACTACCGATGCAGGTCAAGCTGCTGCGCGTAATTCAGGAAAAGGCGGTTCGTGCGATCGGTGGCGCAGTGGAAATCGCAGTGGATGTACGCATCCTCTGCGCAACCCACAAGGACCTGGCCAGCGAGGTCGCTGCCGGACGCTTCCGTCAGGACCTGTACTACCGCCTGAACGTCATCGAGCTTCGCGTACCACCCCTGCGCGAGCGTCGTGAAGATATCGCCCTGCTGGCCGACAACATGCTGCGCCGACTGGCCCAGGAATGCGGCGACAGCCCGGCCCTGCTACAGCCAGAAGCGCTTGCCAAGCTGCAGAGCTACCGCTTTCCAGGCAACGTTCGCGAACTGGAAAACATGCTGGAGCGAGCCTATACGCTATGCGAAGGCGACATCATCAAAGCCAGCGACCTGCGCCTGGCCGATGCGCCGGGCGCGACGGACGGCGGCGATGCCAGCCTGGCGCAGATCGACAATCTCGAAGACCACCTGGAAGAAGTCGAGCGCAAGCTGATCATGCAGGCGCTCGAAGAAACGCGCTGGAACCGAACCGCCGCGGCACAGCGGTTGGGATTGTCGTTTCGCTCGATGCGCTACCGCCTGAAGAAGCTTGGGCTCGATTGAAGGCTGGAAGCTGGAAGCGTGATGACTTGCACCAAGGCACCGTCAAGGCTTTTACTTCCAACCTCAAGCTTTTGGCTTCAAGCTACTTCTACTATCCCTGCGACAGCAGGTTCCGCAGATCGATGATCCCGGCATTGGCCCGGGAAATGTAATTGGCCATCACCAGCGAGTGGTTTGCCAGCACACCATAACCGCTGCCATTGAGCACCATAGGGCTCCACAGCGGCTCCTGCGCAGCTTCCAGTTCACGAATGATCTGCCGAACGCTGACGGTGGCGTTCTTCTTGGCCAGCACGTCGGCGAAGTCCACTTCGATAGCACGCAGCAGGTGGGACAAGGCCCAGGCCTGGCCGCGCGCCTCGTAGAAGACGTTGTCGATCTGCAGCCAGGGCGTTTCCATTCGCCGCTCCTCGACCTCCGGCACCACACCTTCGCTCACCATCTCCGGCGTGGCATTGCTGTCCAGTCGCACACGACCAACGCTGGCCGACAGGCGCTGCGACAGCGAGCCCAGACGGGTCGCGGTGTCGCCCAGCCAGTTGTTCAGATTGTCGGCACGCGCATAGAACTGCGCCTTGGGCGCCGGATCGCTCAAACGCTCCAGATAGCGATCGAGGAAACGGATGCCATTGCGGTACTCGGTTTCGGTCGCCGGCAGCACCCAACTGCGATTGTCGAAGTTGAACAGTGGCTCACCCTTGGCCAGATCGGGGTCCTCGGTGGATTGCGATTGCGAGCGGGCGAAATCCTTGCGCAACGCCCGGCTCAGATCGCGTATCTGCACCAGCACGCCGTATTCCCAGCTGGGCATGTTGTCCAGCCACAGTCCAGGCGGCGCGATGTCGTTGGTCAGGTAGCCGCCCGGCTTGTCCAGCAGGGTGCTAGCGACACGCTTGAGGGTTTCCACCGTGGTATAGCCGCTGACGATCTGTCGCTGCGAGCCTTCGGCAGCCTCGCGAACATGCTGCTGCACCGGGAACAGGTCGGGTTCACGGCTCCAGTACCAGCCGATGACCAGCGCCACCAGCAGATAGAGACCGATCACTACGGCCAGGGTGAGCAGCAACGGATTGCGCCCGTCCGTTTCGACAGCCGTGGCACTTCCCGAGGAGCCGGGGCGTCTGAAGCGATTCTTCCAGTCCAGCATTGGCATGTGTCCTTCTCGATTTCAAAGGTTCGACCGCCTTACACCAAGAGCGTGCGGCAGGTGTTTCACTATAACGCAGGCGCCAGAGACTCAGTGGCATATTGAGAACTGGCTCGCATGACGGCCCTGGCGGTCCTCCGCATCGGTGATAGCATGCAGCCATGATCACGCCCCTCAAGGAGGAGGCGCGCCAGGAAGTCCCCCGAGAATGTCGGATCAAGAAGAACTCAAACAGCATTTCGCCCAGCGCGTCATTCATCAGGCCCGTGAAGTGCTGGAAGTCTGGCAGCAGTTGCAACGTGCCGAATGGAACGACAATTACCGCAGCGCGCTGGCCGACGCCACGCTGCGCCTGCGTCGTTTCGCCGAACGTTTCGGTCAGACAGAACACAGCGAACTCGCGCTAGGCATAGAGGATTGCCTCAGCGATATCGAGGACAACCGCGGACGACTCTCCAGCACATCCATCGCCACGCTCAGCCAACTGGTCTACCGTCTCGCCCGCACCGGGCTGCGACACAGCGATACGCAAAGCCAGGCCATGTACGTTCCGCCGCTGAGCAAACCCGTTTATATCGCGCTTCAGGACCATCAGCGTGCCAGGCATGTGGTACGCCAGCTGGAGTTCTTCAGCATGACGGCCCAGGCCTTCGCCAGCGATGCGGCCTTTCGTGCTGCGATGCACGAGCGCCACCCCGCCGCGATCGTCATGGACGTCGACTTCAATGGTCCTGGCGAAGGGCTCAAGCTGGCCGAGCGGATTCAGCAGAGCCTGGACGAAAAGCTGCCGCTGATCTTCTTCAGCCATGAAGACACCGACACACCGACCCGGCTGGCGGCCGTACGCGCCGGCGGCCTGGAGTTCTTCACCGGCAGCCTGGATGCCTCCAGCCTGCTGGAAAAGATCGAAATATTCACCCGCACGGCGCACGACGAGCCCTTCCGGGTGCTGATCGTCGACGACTCCCGCGCCCAGGCAACACACACCGAGCGCGTGCTGAACAATGCCGGCATCATCACCCAGACACTGATCGAGCCGATCCAGACTATCGCCGCGCTGGCCGAATTCCAGCCGGACCTGATCATCCTCGACATGTATATGCCGGTCTGCATGGGCACCGAGCTGGCCAAGGTGATCCGCCAGCACGAACGCTACGTCAGCGTGCCGATCATCTACCTCTCCGCCGAGGACGATCTCGACAAGCAGCTCGACGCCATGAACGAAGGCGGTGATGACTTCCTGACCAAGCCAATCAAGCCGAGCCACCTGATCGCCACCGTGCGCACCCGCGCGGCGCGGGCGCGCAGCCTCAAGGCGCGCATCGTGCGCGACAGCCTCACCGGGCTGTACAACCATACCCACAGCCTGCAACTGCTGGAGGATGCCAGCTTCCGTGCACGCCGCGACGGCCAGCCGCTGAGCTTCGCGATGATCGATATCGATCATTTCAAGAAGGTCAACGACACCTATGGCCACCCCATGGGTGACCGGGTGATCAAGAGCCTCGCCCTGTTCCTCAAGCAGCGGTTACGCAAAACCGATCACATCGGCCGCTATGGCGGCGAGGAATTCGCCGTGGTGCTTCCCGACACCCGAGCCGAGGACGCCTGCAAGGTTCTCGACGAGATCCGCCGACGCTTCGCCGAAATCCGCTACCCGGCGAAACAGGAAGACCTCACCTGCACCTTCAGCTGCGGCATCACCGAACTGACGGCCGACAGCGACATCAAGCTGCTGACCCTGCAGGCCGACGAAGCGCTTTACCGCGCCAAGCACAGTGGCCGCAATCGGGTCGAGCGCTTCCAGCCTGTCACGTAACTGACATCAAATAGCCATACATTGCCAGCCTCGACAGATGCAGGAGGCGGCGATGCGCTTGAAGTCGGTTACCACCATCAACACCTTGCTGCTCATCGCGGTCTGCCTGGCGCTAGCCGCAACGCTATGGTGGTCGGAACGCGCCCTGGAGCGGCCCTATCTGCTGATGGCCCGCTATCTCGAACTGTCCCAGCAATTCCAGGATCGACTGGCCCGGAACATTCAGGACTACCTCGGCAGCGGCGATGCGCTTCGTCATAGTGAGGCCACGCAGGCGCTGGAAACGCTCGCGCAAGGCGTCGATACGCTGCCCGAGCAGTTCGCCGAGCAATTGCGTCCCAGTCTCGAGCAGCTCGCCCAGTTTGCCGGCAGCGAGCTGCTGGCCGCAGGAAAGCTGGCAGGCGATCCCCAGGGGCTGCTGCTGCAGGCCGAGCGGGAACTGGCGAGTACCCTGCAGCAGTTGGACCGCTATGCCAGACAGAGCGAGCGACCGCAGGCTGGCGCCTACCAGGAGCCCTTGCTCGCAGCCAGTCGTCATCTGCTACGCCTGAGCCATGCGCGCGGCAAACTTGTGAGCACGGGCCGGGACGAACTTGCCGCCGAACTGGAACAACCGCTGCAGATGCTCGATCGGGAGGCTGCCACACTGCAATCCTTGCCGCTACTCGGTGTCGCAAGCAGCACGCAATCCAGCGCGCCCACCTTCGCCGACCTGCTGGAACTGGACACCAACAGCGAGCAACAGGCCAGCGAAGATACCGGTATTGCGCTCAAGCGGGAGCTCTCCAGCCTGCTCAAGCGCTATCCGTCCGAGCTCGAACGCACCCGCCAGTTGATCCGCGAACGCAGCGAACTGATCGACCGGAGCATGGCCAGAGTCGCGGCATTGCAACAGGCACTGGCGGAACTGGAGCCGGAAATTCGTGCGGAACGGGCACGCATCCAGACCGAGGTTCGTCTAGCGCAGGGCGGCATCATCGCACTGATTCTTCTGATCGCGCTGGCCATCGACCGCCTGCAACGCCGACTGACCCGTACCCTGGGCCAGTTGGCTCCGGCCTTGTCCAGCTGGGCACAGGGAGACTTCAACGAAGTCGTGAAACTGGACTCGAAAATCAGCGAGATAGAGGCCATCGAAATCTCCCTGAACCGCCTGCGCGGCTATCTGCGGCAGTTGGTGGGCACCTTGCGCCAGCACGCCCAGGCCGTGGCCGGCAGCAGCCACGACCTGGCGGAGGTAAGTACCGCCCTGCACGATGGCGCACTGCACCAGACCGGTGAAACCGGCGAAATCCGTGATGCTCTGGGCGCGCTGGAGCGCACCATCCAGCAGGTCGCCAATGGCGCGCAGGAAACCGCCGAAACCAGCCGCGCCGCCGAGCAGGCGATCAGCCACGGCCAACAGGTCATCGGTCAGAGTCTCGAGGGTTTGCAGGCGCTGGTCGGCGAGGTCGAGGTCAATGCCCAGGCCATCGAGCGTCTGGCGGACGAAACCAGCACCATCGGCGGGGTGCTGACGGTGATTCGCTCGATTGCCGAACAGACTAACCTCCTCGCGCTGAACGCGGCCATCGAAGCCGCTCGCGCGGGCAACCATGGTCGAGGCTTCGCCGTGGTCGCCGACGAGGTGCGCTCGTTGGCGCAGCGCACCAGCGGTGCGACCGCCGAGATCCAGCAACTGATCGAGGGGCTGCAGCAGGCAGCGCGGCAGTCGGTCGAGGCGATGCGTACCGAGGTCGAGCATGCGCGCAGTACCGCCAGCCAGGCCGAAGCGGCCGAAATCGCGCTCAAGCAGATCGTCGCGATCATCGCCAATATCGGCCAGATGGCCAATCAGATCGCCGAAACCACTTCACAACAGAGCGAAGCCGTCAGCGAAATCCGCAGCCACAGCGAGCGCATCCACCAACTGGGCGACGCCAACCTGGCGCATATCAGCCGCAGCCGAGAACAGAGCAGCCAGATGCTGCAGCTGGGCGATGAGCTGACCCAGGTGGCACAGGCTTTTCGGCTTTAAGCTTTAAGCTGGAAGCTGGGTGCGAGCCTGAGCCGACACCGAAGCGCTGCCAAGCGTGTTGCTTTTACTTCAAGCTTTCAGCTTCAGGCTTACAGCTGCATTATCGCGGCACCGGCTTACCGCGCCCCTTGCCCGCCGGCTTCGACTTACTCGCACCGGCACCGGCCTTGCGCCGGGCCTCGGCGGCGGCCTTGGCCTGCTCGCGCTTGTCCCAGGCGTTGCCGTCGTGGCTGCGCGGCGGCAAACCATTATGCTGGGTCAGGATCTTGCCGCCCTGCCCGGCTTTCTTGCTGCCGACCGGCGTGGAGTTCTTGCGACGGGCACTGTGATAGCCATCCGCCGTCGGCTGATGAGCCGGGATCAGCTGGTGCTTGCCGCTGCCGATCAGATCGCCACGACCCAGGCGCAGCAACGCCTCGCGCAGCATCGGCCAGCCCTTGGGGTCGTGGTAGCGCAGGAAAGCCTTGTGCAACCGGCGCTGCTCCTCGCTCTTGACGATGGTCACCTCCTCGTTCTTGTAGGTGACCTTGCGCAGCGGGTTCTTGCCGGTGTGGTACATGGCCGTGGCGCTGGCCATCGGCGACGGATAGAAGGCCTGCACCTGGTCGGCACGGAAACCGTTGGCCTTGAGCCACAGCGCGAGGTTCATCATGTCCTCGTCGGTGGTGCCCGGATGCGCGGCGATGAAGTAGGGGATCAGGTATTGCTCCTTGCCCGCCTCCTTCGAGTACTTCTCGAACATTCGCTTGAAGCGGTCGTAGTTGCCGATGCCCGGCTTCATCATCTTGTCCAGCGGGCCTTTCTCGGTGTGCTCCGGGGCGATCTTCAGGTACCCGCCGACATGGTGCGTGACCAGCTCCTTGACGTACTCCGGTGACTCCACCGCCAGGTCGTAGCGCAGGCCGGAGGCGATAAGAATCTTCTTCACTCCGGGCAGCGCACGAGCCTTGCGGTACAACTCGATCAGCGAGCTGTGGTCGGTACCGAGGTTCTCGCAGATACCGGGGAACACGCACGACGGCTTGCGGCAGTGCTTCTCGATGTCATGGCTCTTGCACGCCAGGCGGTACATGTTGGCGGTCGGCCCGCCGAGATCGGAGACCACACCAGTGAAACCGGGCATGCCGCGCATGGCCTCGATCTCATTGAGGATCGATTCATGCGAGCGATTCTGGATGATCCGCCCCTCATGTTCGGTGATCGAACAGAAGGTACAGCCGCCGAAGCAGCCGCGCATGATGTTCACCGAGAAGCGAATCATCTCGTAGGCCGGGATCTTCGCTCCGCCATAATCCGGATGCGGCACGCGGGCGAAGGGCGAGGCGAACACGTAGTCCATTTCCTCGGTGGTCAACGGGATCGGCGGCGGGTTGAGCCAGATATCCTGATCGCCATGGCGCTGCACCAGCGCACGGGCGTTGCCGGGGTTGGTTTCAAGGTGCAGCACGCGGTTGGCGTGGGCGTACAGCGCCGCATCGTTGCGTACTTTCTCGAACGACGGCAGGCGGATCACCGTTCGCTCGCGCTTGATCTTTGGGTTGGGCAACAGCTGGACGACTTTCGCCTCGTTCGGGTCCTCGACAGGGCCCTTGTCCTTTTCGATGGCGCAGGACTGCAGGTCCTGGGTGCTGACGTAGGGGTTGATGATCTGGTCGACCTTGCCCGGACGATCGATACGCGTCGAGTCGATCTCGAACCAGCCCTCCGGAGTGTCCTTGCGGATAAAGGCGGTGCCGCGCACGTCAGTGATCTCGCCGATGGCATCGCCGCGCGCCAGCCGCTGCGCCACCTCAACGATGGCGCGCTCGGCGTTGCCATAGAGAAGAATGTCGGCAGTGGCATCCATCAGGATCGAACGGCGCACCTTGTCCGACCAGTAATCGTAATGGCCGATGCGCCGCAGCGACGCCTCGATGCCGCCCAGCACCACCGGCACATGCTTGTAGGCTTGCTTGCAGCGCTGGCTGTAGACCAGGCTGGCACGGTCGGGTCGTTTGCCGGCCAGGCCGCCCGCAGTGTAGGCATCGTCGGAACGTACCTTGCGGTCGGCGGTGTAGCGGTTGATCATCGAGTCCATGTTGCCGGCGGCAATGCCGAAGAACAGGTTCGGCTCGCCAAGCCTCATGAAATCGTCTTTGCTCTGCCAGTCCGGCTGACTGATGATGCCGACGCGAAAGCCCTGGGCCTCCAGCAGCCGGCCGATGATCGCCATGCCGAACGAGGGGTGGTCAACGTAGGCATCGCCGGTGACGATGATGACGTCGCACGAATCCCAGCCGAGCTGATCCATCTCCTCCCTGCTCATCGGCAGGAACGGCGCCGGGCCGAAACATTCGGCCCAGTACTTGGGATAGTCAAACAGCGGCTTGGCAGCATGCATGGCGAAAAACCGGGGCAACGAAAACGGGCGCGGAATATAGCACAAGAAATGACCAGCATATCCCAGCACACCGGTTGGAGATCGCAGGGTGAATGCCGTTTTTTATACCCACGCCGACTGCCCCTTGGTGGACGAGCTTCGCGTCATCCACCCTACGCGGCAGAGCGCTTTAAGCGATATATCTGCGCGGCACCCGCTGCGTCACCTTGGTGAGCAATTCGTACCCGATGGTGCCGCTCGCCCGGGCCACTTCGTCGACAGACAGCTGCGCCCCCCAGAGCTCCACCGCATCGCCGATGACAGCTTCGGGAAGGTCAGTCAGGTCGATCGCCAGCATATCCATCGACACCCGACCCGCCAGCGGTACGCGCTGGCCGCGAACCACGACGGGCGTACCCGATGGCGCATGACGCGGATAGCCGTCGGCATAACCGCAGCTGACGGTGCCGATGCGCGACGGGCGCTGCGCCACCCAGGTCGCACCGTAGCCGACACTGTCGCCCGCGGGCACGTCGTGCATCGCGATCACCTCGGCGGTCAGCGTCATGGCCGGACGCAACCCCAGCTCGGCGGCACTGCGTTCGGCGAAGGGCGAAGCCCCGTAGAGCATGATGCCGGGGCGTAGCCAGTCCATATGCGCCGGCGCCAGAGTCAGTACGGCGGCGGAGTTGGCGAAGCTGCGTTGATCGAAGGCGAACCCCTGCATGCCCTGGCAACGCTCCAGCTGGTAATCGGTGAGTGCGTGCAGGTGTTCATCGGCACAGGCGAAGTGGCTCATCAAGTTGACCTCCGCCACCTGCGGCGCGCCGCGCAGGCGCTCTGCCCAGCACTGCAGCTCGGCTGGCTCGAAACCCAGCCGGTGCATCCCCGAATCCAGCTTGAGCCAGACGTTCAGCGCCCGCGCCGGCGTGCAATCCAGCAAGCGCTGCGCCTGTTCGGCACCCTGCACCGAGACATCCAGTCCCAGCTCCATCGCGGCGGCATAATCCTCAGCATCGAAACAGCCTTCGAGCAGCAGCAGGCGAGCTTCTGGTGCCTGTTCGCGTACCACCCGCGCCTCCTCGACGCTGCACACGGCGAAACCGTCCGCCTCCTCGCGCAACGCCGCCGCCATCGCCGCCGAACCGTGGCCATAGGCATCGGCCTTGACCACTGCGAAAGCCCGACGTCCAGGAGCGCAACGCTTGGCCAGGGCATAGTTGTGACGAATGGCAGTTAGGTCGATCGTGGCAATCAGGGGACGCATCGGGCAGGGTCCTGCGCAGTGTGAGGGGAGCCGGTATCTTACTCCGAGGCCCGGGTATTGCGAGGCCGAAGGCCAGGCTTCTCGCCACGGCCTTGAGAAACACATGTTCCACCGTCCGCACGCTTATCCTTTATCCTCCGCCACCACGGAGGTGGAACATGCAGATATATAAAGTCGGCGGCGCAGTGCGCGATCGCCTGTTGGGCCGCGAGGTCAGCGAGGTGGACTGGGTCGTCGTGGGCGCCACCACCGAGCAGATGCAAGCACTGGGCTATCGCCCCGTGGGCGCGGATTTTCCGGTGTTCCTGCACCCGAAGACCGGCGAGGAATACGCCCTGGCCCGTACCGAGCGCAAAAGCGGGCGCGGCTACGGTGGCTTCACCTTCTACGCCAGTCCCGAGGTTACGCTGGAAGAGGATCTGATCCGCCGCGACCTCACCATCAACGCCATGGCCGAGGATGACCACGGCCAGGTGATCGATCCCTATGGCGGCCAGCATGACCTGGAAGCCCGCCTGCTGCGCCATGTCTCCTCCGCCTTCGCTGAGGACCCGCTGCGCGTGCTGCGCGTCGCCCGCTTTGCCGCCCGCTATGCCGATCTCGGCTTCGTCGTGGCCGACGAGACCCTGACGCTGATGCGGCAGCTCGCCGAGTCCGGCGAGCTCCAGGCGTTGACGCCCGAGCGCAGCTGGAAGGAGATATCCCGCGCGCTGATGGAACCGCACCCCGAGGTGTTCGTACGAGTCCTGCACCAGTGCGGCGCGTTGCGTGAGCTGCTACCCGAACTGGACGCCCTGTTCGCTCCGCCAACGGCCGATACCGGCAGATCACTGCTCGAGGTGTTGCACCAATGCGCCCGTTATGCGCAGCCGCTGGCCGTGCGCTGGGCCTGCCTGCTGCATGTGCTGGGAAAGGACTGCACCTCGCCGGAGCCCCAGCCCGTGCAGCGCAAGAACCCAATCGAAGCGATCAGCGCACGCTGCAAGGTGCCGCGCGATTGCCAGGAACTGGCTCTGCTGGTCGGCGAACATCACTGCCAGGCGCACCAGGCCGAAACTTTGCAGCCCGAGGCGCTCTTCGAGTTTCTGCAACACTTCGACATCTATCGTCGACCGGAGCGCTTCGAACAGTTCCTGGCGGCCTGCGAGATGGTCGCTCGCGGTCAAGCGGCGCAAGAGCGGATCGATTATCCCCAAGCTGCCTACCTACGTGCCGCGGCAGCCGCCGCGCGAGCGGTCGAAGCCGGGCCACTGATCAAGCAGGGTTATCAGGGCGCAGAGCTGGGCCAAGCCTTGAAACGGGAGCGCCTCCAGGTGATCAAGCGTTTCAAGGACGGGGCCGCCAGCTAGCGTGGGTGAGCCTGCAACAACGTCGGCGGCGTCAATTCGAGGTCGTGCCAGCGGAAGGAGACCGGCCAGAGTTGCTGCTGGATTTGCGATTCATCCCAAAGGTTTGCAAAACAGGCGTTGGCAAGCGGATGGCGAACATCCGGCGCCAGCAGCGCCAGCGGCCAGAGCACGAAGGCGTTGCGCAGAATTTCCGGGCGCGGCAGCTCGAGGCCATGGAAGTTGCCTACCAGTTGGCCGTACATCAACACATCGATATCCAGCGGCAAACCCTTGCGGTCGGGGGCATAGCGGCCGTTGTCGGCCTCAATGAACTTCAGCCGCCGGTCCAGTTCCATCAGCGGCAGATCGGTTTCACCGGCAACCACGAGGTTGTAGAAGTTGTCGCCCTTGTAGCCCACCGCCACGCTCTCGAAAACCGCTGAGCAACGCATCCGGGTCAGCAGACCAGCCAGCGCATCCAGACCGGCGACCAGATTCTTTTCGCGCGAGGCATTGCTGCCCAGGCCGAGCAGCACCGGTATCAGCGACATCCGCGCTCGATCTCCACACCCAAGGCTCTGGCACGGGCGTTGACGCCCGGCTTGGTCACCCGCAGCCGCAGCCAGGCAATACCGAACTCCGCCATCAAGTCCGCAGCCAGGCGCTCGGCGAAGGTCTCCACCAGCTCGAAGCGTGCCGCCTCGGCGAAGCGATCGATGGCTGCTGCCACCTTGGCATAGTCCAGCGCCTTGTCCAGCTCATCATTTACCGCAGCGGGGCGAATGTCCCAGCCGAGGGTCAGATCCAATCTCAAGCACTGGCGGATACCCCGCTCCCAGTCATAGGCGCCAATCACCGTATCCACTTCCAGCCCTTCGATGAAGACTGTATCCACCAAGGTTCTCCCGATTTTCACAAAGTACAGCCTGCGCCATTGGCGGGCCGTTTGAAAGCGCCTGTTTTACCTTCCGGGCACCGATGGAAGCGACTTGCGGCGAAACAGGAACAGCCCCTAGACTCAAGACCTCCCCGCCCCGGATGAATGTCATGTTCTGGCAACTGACACTGCTCGCCTACCTGACCGGCTCGCTGTCGTTTGCCATCCTCATCAGCCGCCTGGCGGGCGCCCCCGATCCTCGTGCGGGCGGTTCTGGCAACCCGGGCGCCACCAACATGCTGCGCCTGGCCGGCAAACGGCTGGCGATCTTGACGCTGTTCGGCGACCTGCTCAAGGGCGTGCTTCCGGTGTTGCTGGCAGCCTCGCTCGGCCTGTCGGTCCAGCAACAGGCCTGGATCGGCCTGGCCGCAGTACTCGGTCATCTTTACCCGCTTTACTTCAGTTTTCGTGGCGGCAAGGGCGTTGCCACGGCGGCCGGTGCGCTGCTCGGCCTGTATCCGCCAGCTGCTTTCCTGGCGCTGAGCGCCTGGCTACTGGTATTCAGGCTGATCCGCACCAGTTCGGCAGCCGCGCTCGTTGCGCTGCCTGTCTGCCTGCCGCTACTGGCCTGGCAGCGACCGGACGCGCTATTGCCGATGAGCCTGCTCGCGAGCCTGATCATCTGGCGTCACCGCAATAATCTGCGTGATCTGTTTGCAGGCAGGGAACGCCACTTCTAATAGTCAACAGAAACAAACTGCCGGGTTGCCCGCCACTGCGACGCATCACCTCAGATCGCCTCCAGCGTCTCCATCGGCCAGCGGGCCTGCACCGCGATCTCAGGCCCCACCTGCTGCCCCGCCAGCAGGCGCTGGCAACCGGCGTAAGCGATCATCGCCCCGTTGTCGGTACAGAAACGCGGTCGCGCATAGAACACCTGCCCCTGCATCTCGGCAAGCATGGCCTCCAGGCTCTGGCGTAGCGACTGATTGGCGCTGACGCCGCCGGCGATCACCAACCGCTTAAGCTCGGTCTGCTGCAGCGCGCGCCGACACTTGATAGTCAGCGTCTCGACCACCGCCTGCTGGAAGGCCAGGGCGATATCGCAGCGCGTCTGCTCGCCGTCATCGCCTGCGGTGCGGCACTGCTGCCAGGTCGTCAGCGTGGAAGTCTTGAGGCCGCTGAAGCTGAAATCCAGCCCTGGGCGATCGGTCATCGGCCGCGGAAACATGAAACGTCCCGGCGTGCCACGCTCGGCCAACGCCGCGATTTCAGGTCCGCCGGGGTAGCGCAAGCCCATCAGTTTGGCCGTCTTGTCGAAGGCTTCGCCAGCGGCATCGTCCACTGACTCGCCCAGCAGTTCGTAGCGACCGATGCCGTCGACACGCACCAGTTGCGTATGGCCACCGGAAACCAGCAAGGCAACGAATGGAAAGGCGGGCGGCTGCTCTTCCAGCATCGGCGCCAGCAGATGACCTTCCATATGATGCACACCAACGGCCGGAACGCCCCAGGCAAAGGCCATCGCCTGCGCGCAGGAGGCACCCACCAGCAACGCACCAACCAAGCCGGGCCCGGCGGTATAGGCGATCGCATCGATCTGCCTGGCGTCACGCCCGGCCTCATCCAGCACCTGGCGGATCAGCGGCAGCATGCGTTTGACGTGATCGCGCGAGGCCAGCTCGGGAACAACGCCACCGTACACGCGATGCAAGTCGATCTGACTGAACAGCGCATCGGCCAGCAGCCCCTGCTCACTGTCGTAGAGCGCGACCCCGGTTTCGTCGCACGATGTTTCCAGCCCCAGCACCAGCATGGGTTACAACCTTTGCAGAGAAGCGAATGAAGCCGCGCATATTAATAGCCACGAGCGACGGCCGACCAGCGCTTTTCGCTCAGCGGGCTTTGCATTCCCCGTGACAAGGCGTTAACATCCGCAACCCTTAAAACCAGCGTGCTCGCGAACATTTGCCGAAGCGCGTTGTAACCGGTAAACAAGTGAAGGTACGTCCTGGATGCCCAACGTTAAAGTTAAAGAGAACGAACCATTCGACGTAGCTCTGCGTCGCTTCAAGCGTTCTTGCGAAAAAGCCGGCGTGCTGGCCGAAGTCCGCAGCCGCGAGTTCTACGAAAAGCCCACTGCCGAGCGCAAGCGTAAAGCCGCCGCCGCAGTCAAGCGCCACGCCAAGAAAGTGCAGCGCGAACAGCGCCGTAGCGTTCGCCTGTACTGATCTCAGCACAGCGAAGCCGCATAAGGCCCGGCGAATGCCGGGCTTTGCATTTGGCCTGAAAAGAACTCCGCTTCGTCAACTGACGAATGAGCGGAGTTTTTTCATTTCCGAGCCATGCTCCGCGAGCGTATTCTCATTCCCTTATGGCCGGCCTGATACCACAGTCTTTCATTGACGATCTGCTCAACCGCTCCGACATCGTCGAGGTGGTGGGTTCGCGTATCCAGCTGAAAAAGGCCGGCAAGAACTACACCGCACGCTGCCCTTTTCACCAGGAAAAGACCCCGTCATTCAGCGTCAGCCCCGACAAGCAGTTCTACTACTGCTTCGGCTGCGGCGCGGGCGGCAACGCGCTCGGCTTCGTCATGGATCACGACAACCTGGACTTCCCCCAGGCAGTCGAGGATCTGGCCAAGCGCGCGGGCATGGAAGTCCCTCGCGAGGATAGCGGCACCGGGCGCAAACCCAGGCAGCCGGTCGATTCGCCGCTTTATCCGCTGCTCGATGACGCCGCCGAATACTATCGGCAATCGCTCAAGAGCCACCCGGCCCGCAAGGCAGCGGTGGAATACCTCAAGAACCGCGGCCTGTCCGGCGTGATCGCCCGAGACTTCGGTCTCGGCTTCGCGCCTCCAGGCTGGGACAACCTGATGAAGCACCTGGGCGGCGACGCCCTGCAGCACAAGGCGATGCTTGATGCCGGCCTACTGATCGAAAACGCCGAAACCGGCCGTAGCTACGACCGCTTCCGTGACCGCGTGATGTTCCCGATCCGCGACAGTCGCGGCCGCATCATCGCCTTCGGCGGTCGAGTGCTGGGCGACGACAAGCCCAAGTACCTCAACTCCCCAGAGACCCCGGTATTCCACAAGGGCCAGGAGCTCTACGGTCTCTTCGAGGCCCGCAAGGCCAACCGCGACCTCGACGAGATCATGGTGGTGGAAGGCTACATGGACGTCATCGCGCTGGCTCAGCAAGGCCTGCGCAACGCCGTCGCCACACTAGGTACCGCCACCAGCGACGAACACCTCAAGCGCCTGCTCCGAATCGTCCCCAGCGTGCTGTTCTGCTTCGATGGCGACGCCGCTGGTCGCAAGGCCGCCTGGCGTGCGCTGGAGGCAACACTGCCCAACCTGCAGGACGGCAAGCGCGCACGATTCCTGTTCCTCCCCGATGGAGAGGACCCGGACAGCCTGGTTCGCCGCGAAGGTACCGACGCCTTCCGTGCGCGCATCAATCAGCACGCCCAGCCACTGGCCGACTACTTCTTCCAGCAACTGAGCGAGGAAGCAGACCCGCGCTCACTGGAAGGCAAGGCTCACCTGGTGACCCTGGCCGCACCGCTGATCGATCGGATTCCCGGCAATCACCTGCGCACCCTGATGCGCCAACGCCTGTCCGAAATCACGGGCCTCTCCGGCGAAATGCTGCAGCAGGTCGCGCAGAGCACCCCGCCCCCCAAAAAATCATCGGCCAGCAACGAACCGCCAGCCGACTACGGCTATTACTTCGACGCCCAACCGGATTACGGCGATGTCGCCGACTATGCCGACCATATCGAGCCACCGGCGGCAGCCTACGAACAGCAAAAGCCCTGGCAGAAGGGCGAAGGCAAGGACTGGAAAAACAAAGGCGAATGGAAAAAGGGCGGCGACTGGAAGAAGGGCCCGCGCAATGGCGCGCCACCGCGCAAGCCGGTGCACGTCGAATCACCGACCCTGACCGCCCTGCGCACCTTGCTGCACCACCCTCAACTTGCGCAAAAAGTCGAGGATGCCAGCCATTTCGCCGACGAAGAGGACACCTACGCCCAGTTACTGGTCGCCCTGGTCGGAACCTTGCAGAAGAGTCCCAGACTACGCTCACTGCAACTGATCGCCCGCTGGCACGGCACCGAGCAAGGCCGTCTGCTGCGCGCGCTGGCGGAGAAGGAGTGGCTGATCGAAGGCGACAATCTTGAAAAGCAGTTCTTCGACACCATTACTACACTTACTCAGGGCCAGCTGAAGAAACACCGTGATCAACTCCTGCGCAGCGTGATGCACAAGAGCCCCAGCGAACTGAGCGATGAAGAAAAATCTCTACTGAGAGAGCACTTCAGCCACGCTCCTCCAACCGACAGCAAGAGCCCAACTGGCGCGTAAGGCGCAGAATCGGGTATAATCCTCGGCTTATTTTCAGCCCGCCAAGACCTTCAGTGGATAGGGTGCTATGTCCGGAAAAGCGCAACAGCAATCTCGCCTCAAAGAATTGATCCAGCGTGGTCGTGAGCAGGGTTACCTGACTTACGCCGAGGTCAATGACCACCTGCCGGAGGATATTTCCGATCCGGAACAGGTGGAAGATATCATTCGCATGATCAATGACATGGGCATTAACGTATTCGAGGTTGCCCCGGATGCAGATGCCCTGTTGCTGGCCGAAGCCGACACCGATGAAGCCGCCGCCGAAGAGGCCGCCGCGGCTCTCGCTGCCGTGGAAACGGATATCGGCCGCACCACCGACCCCGTGCGCATGTACATGCGTGAAATGGGTACGGTCGAACTGCTGACCCGCGAAGGCGAGATCGAAATCGCCAAACGCATCGAGGAAGGCATTCGCGAAGTCATGAGCGCCATCGCTCACTTCCCGGGCACGGTCGACGGCATTCTCGCCGATTACGAACGCGTTACCACCGAAGGTGGCCGCCTGTCCGACATTCTCAGCGGCTATATCGATCCCGATGACGACGGCGCTGCCGCTCCGCAGGAAGTCGAGCCCGTCACGCCTCAGGCGGCTGCGAAACCGGCCAACGACGACAAGGATGACGAGGAAGAAGACGACTCGGACAGCGAAGAGGAAGAAGGCGATGGCGGCCCGGACCCGGAAGTTGCCCGCGTGCGCTTTGGCGCCGTTGCCGAGCAACTGGACGTCGCCAAGAAAGCCCTGAAGAAGCATGGCCGTGGCAGCCAGCAGGCGACTGACGCCCTGCAGGAACTGGCCACCCTGTTCATGCCCATCAAGCTCATCCCCAAGCAGTACGATGCGCTGGTTCAGCGTGTACGCGATGCCCTGAGCCAGATCCGCGCCCAAGAACGCGCCATCATGCAGATCTGCGTGCGCGATGCCCGCATGCCGCGTGCCGACTTCCTGCGCCAGTTCCCCAACCACGAGACCGACCTCGACTGGGCCGGCCAACTGGCTGCCGGCAAGAGCAAATACGCCGAAGCCATCGCCGCGCGCAAGGAAGACATCCAGAACTGCCAGCAGAAGCTGATCGCCCTGGAAGAAGAATGCGTGCTGGCCATCGCCGACATCAAGGACATCAACCGCCGCATGTCCATCGGTGAAGCCAAGGCTCGCCGGGCAAAGAAAGAGATGGTCGAGGCCAACCTGCGCCTGGTCATCTCCATCGCCAAGAAGTACACCAACCGCGGTCTACAGTTCCTCGACCTGATCCAGGAAGGCAACATCGGCCTGATGAAGGCGGTGGACAAGTTCGAATACCGTCGCGGCTACAAGTTCTCGACCTACGCCACCTGGTGGATTCGCCAGGCGATCACCCGCTCGATCGCCGACCAGGCCCGCACCATCCGTATTCCGGTGCACATGATCGAGACGATCAACAAGCTCAACCGTATCTCCCGCCAGAGGTTGCAGGAGATGGGCCGTGAACCGACCCCGGAAGAGCTGGGCGAACGCATGGACATGCCGGAAGACAAGATCCGCAAGGTCCTGAAGATCGCCAAGGAACCGATCTCCATGGAAACGCCGATCGGTGACGACGAAGACTCGCACCTGGGCGACTTCATCGAGGACTCCACCATGCAGTCGCCGATCGAAGTGGCGACCAGCGAGAGCCTCAAGGAAGCCACCCGCGAAGTCCTCGCCGGCCTCACCGCTCGCGAAGCCAAGGTCCTGCGCATGCGCTTCGGCATCGACATGAATACCGACCACACCCTCGAGGAAGTGGGTAAGCAGTTCGATGTAACCCGCGAACGTATCCGTCAGATCGAAGCCAAGGCGCTGCGCAAGCTGCGCCACCCGTCGCGAAGCGAGCACCTGCGCTCCTTCCTCGACGAGTGACGAAGAACCCCCGGCCAAAACCGGGGGTTTTTCTTTGGGCCTTCCATCGGGCAAAGTGCCACGTCTACACTTCGGCATAGTCCCCTCCCTGGAATGAGGCCCTTCATGCCGCGTCTGCAGGCAGTTCTACTGTGGTGCCTCGCATTCTGGGCGGGACAGGCATTCGCCCTGAGCCTCTCGCCCGAGGAGCAGCAGTGGCTGCAGGCGCACCCTACGCTGCGCCTGGGCGTGGACGCCTCCTGGCCCCCCTTCGAGTTTCGCGACAACGACGGCCAGTACCAGGGGCTGGCCGCCAGCTACGTCAAGGTCATCAGTGACCAGCTCAAGATCAAGCTGCAACCGGTGGAGCCAGCAAGCTGGAGCGAAGTCCTGCGACAGGCCCGCGATAATCGCATCGACCTGCTCCCCGGCATCATGGCCACCCCGGAGCGGCTCGATTACCTGACCTTCTCCCGTCCCTACCTCGACTTCCCGATCATCATCCTGGCGCGCAAGAGCGGTCCCGCCCCCTCCAGTGTGAAGGAGCTCTACGGCCTGAAGGTCGGTGTGGTCGCCCACTACGCCCCGCATGAACTGCTGGTCGCCAAGCATCCCGACCTCAACCTGCAGCCGCTGCCCAGCGTCGCCGCCGGCTTGCAGGCACTGGCCGTCGGCCAGGTAGACGCCTTCGTCGGCGACCTCGCTTCCAGCGTCTGGAACCTGCGTCAACTGAAGCTGGAGGGCCTGCAGATCAGCGGCGAGACGCCCTACCGATATCAACTGGCGATGGGCGTGCCGAAAAGTCAGGCGATCTTCGTCGGCATCCTGGACAAGGTGCTGGCGGACCTGACCGTCGAACAGATCGACGGTTTGCAGGCACCCTGGGTTGGCGGTCTGGTAGACCGCCGCAGCGTCTGGCCCGAGGTGTTCCGCGTCGTCGTACCGATCGCTCTCCTCAGCGCCCTTACCCTGCTGGTGCTGTTCACCATGAACCGCCGCCTGCGTGGCGAAATGCAGCGCCGCGAAAAACTCGAACAGGCCCTGCGCGACAGCGAGCAGCATTATCGCGGCCTGGTGGAAAGCCTCACCGCCATCGCCTGGGAAATGCGCCTGGCGGAAAACCGCTTCACCTACGTATCTCCCCACGCCCAGCGACTACTCGGCTATCCGCTCAGCGACTGGCTGGAGCCCGGCTTCTGGCAACGCACGCTGTACCCGGACGACGCCGAGCACGCCATCCACTTCTGCAAGACGGAGAGCCTGGCCGGGCGAAACCACAGCTTCGACTACCGCATGCTGGCCGCCGACGGGCGAATCGTCTGGATCCGCGATATCGTCACGCTGATCCACCACGGCGATGACCTGATCCTGCGCGGCCTGATGATCGACATCACCGAAGCCAAGCACACCGAGCAGGCGCTGCGCCTGTCCGAACAGAAATTCGCCTCGGTGTTCCATCATTGCCCGGACATCATCGTCCTGGCACGACGCATCGACGGCAAACTGCTGGCAGTGAACAGCACCTTCGAGCGGCAGATCGGCATACCCGCCAGCGAAGCCCTGGGCAAGACCTCCACCGAACTGGGCATCTGGGGCGCCCCCGGCATGGGGCCCATGATGCTGCAGCGCCTGCAGGGCGAACCGCTGAACAACGTCGAGATCCCACTCAACCGCCGCGACGGCGGCCGCTTCACCGGGTTGCTCTCGGCCCAGCACGTCGTCCTCGACGACACCCCCGCGCTGGTGGTGGTGGTGCGCAACATCACCCAGGTCAAGGAGACCCAGGAGCAACTGCGCGTCTCCGAAGAGAAGTTCGCCAAGGCCTTCCACGCCTCCCCCGACGGCATGCTGATCTCCCGCATCAGCGATGGCCGGCTGGTGGAAGTGAACCAGGGCTTCACCCGCATCACCGGCTTCAGCCGCGAGGAAGCTGCCGAGCGCTCCACTCTCGACCTGCGCCTGTGGGCCAACCCGGCCGACCGCAGCAAGCTGCTGGGCATCCTCGACAACAGCGCCAGCGCACCGGACTTCACTGCTCAAATACGCACCCGCGATGGCAGCCTTCGCCTGTGCGAGCTGTCCGCCCACCGTATCACCATCGGTAACGACGACTGCATGCTGACCATCGCCCGGGACATCACCGAGCAACAGCAGATGCAGGAAAAACTCCGCCTCGCCGCCACCGTGTTCGAAAGCACTGCCGAAGGCGTGATGATCACCGATGCCCGTCAACGAATAGTCGCGGTCAACCGCGCCTTCAGCGAGATCACCGGCTACAGCGAACAGGAAGCCCTTGGCAGCTCGCCGCGCCTGCTCGCCTCCGGCCAGCACGACAGCAGCTTCTACGTCGCCCTCTGGCACCAGCTCAATGCCGAGGGCCACTGGCAAGGCGAGATATGGAACCGCCGCAAGAACCAGGAGCTCTACCCGGAGTGGCTGACCGTCAGCGCCGTGCGCAACGCAGACGGCGAGCTCTCGCACTATGTGGGCGTGTTCGCCGATATCTCCACCCTCAAGTACGCCCAGGCGCGGCTCGACTACCAGGCCCACCACGACCCGCTCACCGGCCTACCCAACCGCCTGCTGTTCGAAAGCCGCCTGAACGCCTCGCTCAAGGAAGCCCAGGAAGAGAACCACCAGGGTGCCGTGCTGTTCCTCGACCTCGACCGCTTCAAGCATATCAACGACAGCCTCGGCCACCCGGTCGGCGACCTGCTGCTGAAATCCATCGCCACCCGCCTGCGCGAGCAATTGCGCGACGTCGATACCGTGGCCCGCCAGGGCGGCGACGAATTCATCATCCTGTTGCCCGGCCTGCACCACGCGCTGGACGCCGAACACGTGGCGAACAAGCTCCTGCTCTGCTTCGACAAACCGTTCATCGCCGGCGAACAGGAGTTCTTCGTCAGCGCCAGCATCGGCATCTGCCTCTATCCCAGCGATGGCGGCGACGTCGCCACCCTGGTGAAGAACGCTGACGCCGCCATGTACCGGGCCAAGGCCCAGGGCCGCAACCGCGTCGAGTTCTACACCCGCGAGCTGACCTTCCAGGCCACCGAGCGCATGGCCCTGGAGCACGAACTGCGCCGTGCCCTGGAGAGCGACCAACTGCAGCTCTACTACCAGCCCAAGCTGTCCCTCGCCAGCGGCCAGCTTGTAGGAGCAGAGGCGCTGATCCGCTGGAAGCATCCGCAATTCGGCGCGATCTCTCCGGATCGCTTCATCCCCCTGGCCGAGGAAAACGGCCTGATCCTGCCGTTGGGCGATTGGGTACTGCGCGAAGCCTGCCGGCAGATGAGTCGCTGGCAAGACAGCCACGCCGCCTTCGGTCCGCTGTCGGTCAACCTCGCCGGTGCGCAGTTGCGCCAGACCAGCCTGGTCGAGCGCATCCGCGAACTGCTCGCCCACTACAACCTCCAGCCCTCGCGCCTGCAGCTGGAGATCACCGAAAGCTTCCTCATGCACCAGACCGAGGAAGCCCTGTCGATCCTGCACAGCCTCAAGCACCTCGGCGTGCAACTGGCCATCGACGACTTCGGCACCGGCTACTCCTCGCTCAGCTACCTCAAGCAGCTACCACTGGACACGCTGAAGATCGACCAGTCCTTCGTCCACGGCCTGCCGGACGACCCTCACGACGCCGCCATCGCCCGGGCCATCATCGCCCTGGGCCGCAGCATGAACCTCACGGTGATTGCCGAAGGCGTGGAACACGAAGCCCAGGAACGCTTCCTCGAAGCCGAAGGCTGCGACCAGATCCAGGGCTACGCCCTGAGCGCCCCGCTACCGGCCGACGCCTTTGCCAACCGCTTCCTGGTCCCGCTGCATCCGGTTGGCGCAAGCCAGAACGCACCGGTATAATCCGCCCGCCTTCTGGGGGCCTATAGCTCAGTTGGTTAGAGCAGAGGACTCATAATCAAGAGGTCAGGGCAGTAAGATTGAAGTTTTCGGGCCTATAGCTCAGTTGGTCAGAGCAGGCGACTCATAATCGCTTGGTCGCAGGTTCAAGTCCTGCTGGGCCCACCATAACCCCAAGGTTTTCAATAAGTTACCGAAAACCTGCCGCTACACCCCGACTTGCCACCCCGAGGAAAACTGCCCTCCCTCGGGGCCTTGGCAGCGGGTCTTTCTCCAGCGACCTCCGGCCCTCCCCAAAAAGCCGGGGGAGCCGTTGGGGGAGAATCTCCTTTGCCCTCCCCCTTGGGCCGCGTTCCCCTACATTCCCCCGGTTTCAAACTCCCACGACGCATGCACCTTGCAAAGGTCCTTGCGCAGATGCTTGATTTGCAGCTTCCGCTCGGTGCCGCCGTCGAAATAAAGCGAGTACTTGAGCTGTCCGGCTGCATCCCGAACATAGCCGTAACCGGGCTGCGGATTCTGGCGGCTGTTGGTGCAGACCTCCAACTCACAGTTGGCCGACTCCAGCAGCAGCGCCTTCGGAATCTCGACCAGCTCGTAACGGATGATCGCCCCTTGGTCCTTCAGACGGCGCAGGGTGAAGATGCGGTCATAGCTCTGCATGTGCTCAAGGAACAATTCAAGCAGCAGCGGCAACTTCCATTCGCCCCGACCCAGCTCCATCCACTTGCTGACATGGATCGCGTCGTCTTTAATAGTTGCCGCTGCCTCAGTCTTCAGGCTGACAGGGACGCCGCGAATGTTAATATCATGCCCGCGGTTGGTCCGGCTCTTCACCAGCTGGGCGGAAATGCCCGACTCGTTAAGCGCCGACTCGAAAGCAAACTCGAAGCGGTCTTTGCTCAGGGCCTGACGGCTCCCCGCATGGTGGCTCAGCAGCCGGTCCCCGAGGGACGCCAGCACGGCCTCAGTGACCACATCAGAGTCCGGGGCGCGCGAGAAGGTGCATGCTGCGCCGAACGAATGGATGGCCGACTTGACCCAAAGTTGTTGCGCGGGGGTAAGACGACCCAGCGCGTCCAGCAACTCTCGTTTTTCTTGATCCGTAAGACTCAACGCTTACCCCCTGCTGTCATTTTCAAAACAGCAGAGCATAAACGAGTGAGCATCTTGCGTCGATTGCAGGCGGGGCCATGGCACCGGGCCAACACCCCGCCCCTGGCCCTCGTAACCGCGCTATACCGGGCGAACGGGCCTTGGCCCTCCCTACCCTATAGCCCCGGCCCTTGGCCCCCTAAAATCGCAGGTAACAAGGCCGACCCCTCCCCCAGATGGACCCCTCCAGAAAAGCAAAACGCCCAACCCCTTGGCAGGATTGGGCGTTTCGGTCGTTGATTCTCGGATGGTTAATCAGGTCGCCTGATTTTGCTTCCACTTCTGGTATTGCGTCCGCGCCGTGAAGAAGGCGATGCCCTCTTCAACGCAGGCGGCGATGACATCCTTCCGCTTGGCCTCGGGCATCGAGTCGGCGATGGCCCAGACGCGCTTGACCGGGCTATCGACGGTGGAGGCATTGCGAGCCTTGACCACAGGGGCGGGGGCTTCTTCCTGCTGGACTTCCTCGGCCTGCACTTCCGGGGCTGCTTCTTGGACTTCTTCGGGCTGGTCGTTCTTGTGGGCGCGGCGGTTGCGAGTTGCCATGATGATTCTCCTGTTAGGCGGCGGGGGCCTGTTCCCCTGCCCATGAGGTGAATAATCAAGCTGGGCCGCAGCGGTGGCACTCGGGGAGGCGATCAATTGTTCGACTCAGCAAGCGCCTTTCGATACTTGCGGACTTGGGTGGCTGCGGTCGCCGGATTGACCCCAGCGGCAATGCAGGCGCGGATTACCTCGCTGGGCTTGGCATCGGGCATGGTCGCGGCGATGGCCCGGACCATCTCGACGGGGCGGATAGTGGTCGAAGGCTGCGCGGCAGAACGGATGCGGTCGGGTGGCATGGCGGGAGCAAAGCCCGCGAAGGCTCCGGGCCTGATCTGCCCGGCAAGGAACATGCGGCGCACCCGCTCCGCTAGGTCCAGGTCGATCCCTGCAAAGTCGGCAATCAGCAGGTAGTCGGGCGACTCCACCCAATCCCGGTCCTGCTCCTGTAGCGCCTGCATGAAGACCGCGCCGAACAGGTTATGGATGGCTTCGGCGGGCGTGTGTCGCAGGTCCGGCGTCAGCGGCGGCAAGTCCGGCCCCTCCTTTGTGATGCGCGGGGCCATGCGGTCACCAGCGAGGCAGGAAGACGGCGGCGGTCTGGTCGAGGTCGAGCCCGGGGGCTTCTCGGTCAAGCGCCGCCTGTAGCGTTTCGCCGGGGTCGGTCAGGTCGATAAGCTGGACGCCCGGAAAGCGGCCCTCCTGCACCATCCAGACGATATGCGCGAGGCGCTGCGCCTTGTGGTCTTGGCTGGCCGGGGCGCTGGTGTCGATGGCCGGAAGGTCGGCGGGTGCCTGTGCTTGCAGTACCCACAGGGGCAGGGCTTCGGGGTCGAAGGTCGGCGCAGGCGCTTGGTCGAGGGCCAGCGGGACGAGGACGGCGAACGGGCCGACGAGGGTATCGCCGCCGAGCGGCGTTTTACGCGGTGCGCTACTGGCTTTGATCCAGTCGGCCAGCGCGGCTAGGTGGGTCTGAGCTTCGGTCATGGCGGGCTACCTGATTTGTTATCCGGTGGCGAGAAGGGCAAACCGCCAAGGCAATCAACGCCTTCCGGTCGGCCCGCTCGTTCCGGGGGATTCGTCGGGGGCTAGATTTCCACTCGTTTGCTGGCCTGTTCCGCGAGGCTGGGCGTGTAGAAGCTGGGCGCTACCTTGCGGATGGCGGCTTCATACTTGCCCGCCAGCTTGGCGAGGCCGACGCTGTTGCTCAGGTTCGCGTACAGCTCGGGCTTTCGGGATTGCAGGGCTTCAAGGCGCAGCCCTTCATGAACGCTGGGAGCCAGCCCGACGAGGAACGAGGGCGAGTGCCAGAGGATGGCTGCAACGTCGTCGTTGTCCGCCATCGCCTGCTTCACTTGCAGCAGCCCTTCCGGCGTCTTGGCCTGCTCGCGTACCCAGCTACGAATCTCGCTGTGAAGGGCGCTGCGCTCCGAGCTGGGGCCGAGGTGCAAATCAGCCTGAGCCAGCGACGACGCCTTCAACTTCTCGGCGTGGGCCTCCAGTGCGGCCTTGGACTTCTCCAGATGGGTTGTCACCTTGTCGGCAAGCTGCTTGGCGGCATGATGGCGCTGCACGTCCGTGCGGGTAGGGTCGCCGACCAGCGCCGCAATCTTCTTGGCGGCCTCCTTGAGGACGATGTGGGCGCTCTGTACGTCCGGCGCGACATGGGCATCGATGCCCTTGGGGTCGCCGAGGATGGCGGACAGGCCGCTGTCCAACTGGGCGGTGTCGAGGAAGCTGGTAGCGTCCGGCGAATTGACGAGGTATTGCATGATGCTTACTCCTTAACGGTGAGCTTGAGATGGTGCTGCTGCTTGAGGACGGCGCTTTCCCAGTCGTCCAGCCCGCCCAGCATGGGAACCAACATGACGCCGCTCGGTAGGTCGCCGGAGTCGGCTGCTTTCTGGAGTGCTTCCATCTGGCGCTTCCGCATGTCGGCGAGGACTTGGGTAGCAGCCACACGGGCGGCGCTTTCGATGAGGCCGACGACTTCCTTGCCTTCTTCGGGAGCAATCTCACCGTCCAGCACTGCACGGAGAAGCGCGTCAATGTTGGTTTCGCCTTCTTGCTTCTCGAGCCTGGGAATCGTGCGTCCCTTGCGCTGGGGGCAGACGCGATCCATGACGATGCGCATGGCGGTCGGGTCGCCGCGCTTAGCGAGGTCGATGCAACTGCGGGTGATGGCCTCGGCTTCGCCTTCCATCATGTTCTCGATGGCAAGGGTCACTTTATTGCGGGAGCCTTTCGGACGGCCCGCGTTGCCTTTGGCGAAATACCCGGTCTTGGCATCTTTGGCGATGCCGGACTCGGTGGGGACTGCGGCAGCTTCGGCTTGCTGCTGGGCAAGCTGTTCGGGCGTCAGCTTCCAAGGCGGTGTTTTCATTCTGGGCAACCAATAAAATTCAGGGTTGCCGCTATGTTCCCGCCGTAAAAATGGTGGGGCACGGAGAAAGGTGATGCCAGCGCGGTGCCGAAGAATGGGCTTTATGGGACATTGGCCCTACCAGCTATCCCGGAGCCGCCCTGTTGGAAAACTGGTTGGCGCGTCGATTCAAAGCCCGGCGCGCTGCTCCTAAACCCCGGATGGGTTCGCCCTCCGGGGTTTCTTTTTGCCTGTTTGTCGCCCCTCTGTACGCCCCCAGCTAGTGGCGAGGGCTGTAACTCATTGCTGGAGTTACTCTTTTTCCATCAGACCAGCCGACTACATATCTGGAAGCCTGAAAACCACAGGGTTTCAACTCAGCCCGCCCCGCCAGCCGGGCAAAATGCTTGGCGTTGGTGCCGCTGTCGCGGGCCTCCCTGTCTTCCTCTGGTGACATGCTCCCGGTAAAGATGCCGTTCTAGCGGTCGCGTGATCGTCTGGAACTAGCCGGGATATTTCTTCATATCCCATATCCCGGGTGGGACATCCCAGCGGGACGGGGGCCGGGATGTCCGGGACCTCCCCCTTTAGGGGGTCCCAATATCCCGCCCGTCCTTTTGTCCGCAGTCTTGGGTGTAGGCTGGGATATCCAAGCCTTCCTGTATTTGCGAGCCGTTCTCATCTGCTCGTTTTTGCGGTGCAAAAGAGGATCTACTTTCTGGGTGCAATGCGTATTATCCGGGGGTATATTTCACCCAAGCGCCAGGCCGTGCCTGTATCGTGAGCCCTTCGCCGGGGCCGAACCTTAGAGAGCGGTGCTCTCCGTAGCGCAAGTAATGGCATTCGATTACTTGAACTTGGAGCGGCACCATGACCGAAAAAGCATTCCTGCGCGCAACTGACGTTTGCGTCCTCCTGAACATCTCCCTCCCTTGCTTCTACAAGTGGCTCCAGAAAGGCCGCTTTCCGAAAGGCATCAAGCTCGGCCCGAACTGCGTCGCATGGAAACGCGAGACTGTGGATGCGTGGATCGCTGAACGCGAAGCTGCATCTCTGACCGCTGCGAACTGACGACAGCGGAGGCGGCCATGAAGAACAACATACCGCTGGAGCTGCGGCAGCTCCCGCAATGGGCCTGCGCACGCGCAGACAAAGCGCCCCTCGATCCGAAGACGGGAAGACTGGCAGACCCGACCGACCCGGCCACATGGGGGACGTTCGAGCAGGCCGAAGCCTATGCCGGCCAGTACGGCTTGCGCGTCGGTTTCATGCTGTCGGCTGATGACCCGTTCTGCGTCATCGACTTGGACGACAAGCCGAGCAAGCCCGCGACCGAAGAACAGAAGGCCCGGCACCAGAAGATTCTGGAAGCCTTCCAGTCCTACACCGAGCGGAGCAGCAGCGGCACCGGCTACCACATCGTCGTGCGCGGCGCGGTTCCCTCTGGCGTCCATCGAGACAACGTAGAGGTCTATTCCGACAAGCGTTTCATGATCTTCACCGGCGACGTAGTGCGCCCGCTTCCGGTTGCCGACTACCAGCCCATGCTGGAGGTGCTGCACGCGGAGATGAACAAGCCGCAAGCGGCCCCGGTTGTGGATGTGCCGCCGCTCCTGCAAGTCAGCGATGAAGAAGTGCTGGCAAAGGCGCGGGCAACATACGGGCGGCGCTTCGAGTCGCTTTGGAACGGCAACTGGCAGCGACTTGGAATCGGTGACGGTTCGCAGTCGCCCGCCGATCTGGAGCTTGCTGGGAAGCTGGCCGAATTCACCAGCGACGACGAACAGGTAAAGCGTCTGTTCTTGGCTTCGGCGCTGGGCCAGCGCGACAAGGCAACCAAGCGCCCGGACTACCTCGACAAGCTCACGCTACCCAAGGCCCGACGCATCGGCGACAGCGAACGCGCCCTGATGGAACATGGTCGCCGAGTTGCACAGGTCATCATTGCCAAGTGGGAAGCAGCCAGAAAGGCTCTCGCGGCAAACCTGCTGGAGCCGTTCGCCGAGTTCATCCAGAAGAAGGTCTCGGTACTCAAGCTGGTTCGCGGCATCCTCGGCGAAGGCGGCCTGTCGGTCCTTTACGGTGCCCCCGGTGCGGGTAAATCGTTCCTCGCGCTGGACCTCGGTTACGCCGTCGCCACGGGGCAACCATGGATGGGGAGGGATACCCGGCAGGGGCCGGTTATTTACGCGGCTGGCGAGGGTGTGTCGGGGCTACGGATGCGCGGCAAGGCCATCGCCAAGGTGAAGCATTGCGACGCACCAAACATCTTCTTTCTGCCGCATTCCCTGAGCACGCCGGACGAAGGCGAGAAGATGGCAATGGTGCTCGATCAGGTAACGGCCCGCTGCGGCGTCCCGCCCGCCTTGCTCATCATCGACACCCTGAGCCGTTTCTTCGGCGAAGGCGACGACGAAAACTCAGCCAAGGACATGAAGCGGTTTGTCGGTGCCATCAGCGCCCTCATGGCGAAGTGCCCGACGCTGCACGTCATGATCGTCCATCACTCCGGCAAGGACGCGGACAAGGGAATGCGCGGATCGTCGGCTCTGCAAGGTGCAGCCGATACGGTCATCCAGTGCCGCAAGGATGGTGACGCACACCGCGCCGTTGTCGAGAAGCAGAAAGACGGGCAGGACAACATCCCGCTGCCGTTCGCCCTCGATCAAGTGGAGCTTGGCGAAGACGAGGACGGGGAGCCAATTACCTCCTGTGTGGTCGTCCATGACCATGACGGCAAGGCCCGCCCGCTCACCGGCTGGACTGCAACCGCCGTCAAGGTGCTACGCCAGCTCATGCAATCGGGCATGGCGACTGGCGGCAACCTCGCCACCGAGATTCCCCTGATCGCCTATCACAACCATTGGTACCAAGAGCGCCCGGCCGACAAGAAGGACACGGTGCGCAAGAACGCCCGCCGTCAGCTCGAGACCCTGCGCGAGAAGAAGCTGCTCGAGTGGAGCGGCGGCGAAAGCCCCATCCGCCTGCTGCCGACCTTCAACGGCGTCACCATCGAAATCGAATAAGGAGCAACATCATGCACAAGCAAATCACCCGCCAAGACCTGTTCGCCGCTTCCGCTCTGCAAGGGCTGCTGGCGTCCGGACGGCACGCTGACCAGCGCCCGGAGCAAGTCGCCAAGGAAGCCATCGCCTATGCGGAGGCACTGCATAAGGCAACCACAACCCCGGCAGCACCGAAACCGATTACGGGCGAGCACTTCGTCAAGCTCGCCGACACGCAGATGGTGCAGACGGGCCGGAGCGAATACCTGGAGCTGACCCTAGAGATTGCAGACGGCCCGCATCGCGGACTGCGCATTCTTGACCGTGTTCATCTGCACGATCCTGATATCGTCGTGCGGCAGAACGCACTGGCCCGGCTCGCGGCGTACTGCTTCGCTACCGGGCAGATTCAGTGGCAAGGGCAAACGGAATGGCTGGGCATCCCCTTCTTCGCAACATTCAGTCAGAGCAAGGGGGCGCTCAACATCAACGCAATCAGCCGTTCGGACAAGCAAGCCTCGGCTGACTGGCGCAAGGAGCTGGTGGAGCTGCTGGACTAGCGGCCGCGCAGCAAGCGCTCCCGCGCCAACTCTGCGTATTCCTCGTTCAGCTCAATGCCAACGCACTGCCTGCCAAGCTCATTGCAGACAACGCCGGTAGTCCCTGACCCGAAGAACGGGTCAAGGACCCGGCCATTCTCGCGGGACCCTGCCGCTACACAGAGGCGAACCAGTGCGCGCGGATAGACAGCAAAGTGGCTGCCGGGGTAAGGCTCGGTGTTGATGTTCCAGACGGTGCGGCGGTTCTTCGACTTCTTTTTCGGGTCCGCTGCCGGCTCCATGATCGCTTCCCAGTCGTAGTAATACTTCTCCGACTTAGAAAACAGGAACACATACTCATGCGAGCGGGTCGGGCGATCCTTCACGCTCTCGGGCTGGCAGTTGGGCTTATTCCAGATCATGTCTGTGCGCAGATACCAACCGTCCGCCTGCAAGGCAAACGCCAGCCGCCAAGGAACGCCGATCAGGTCTTTCGGCTTCAAGCCCTCGGGCGTCGGGGCGCGGTAGTCCATCGCCCGCCCCTTGTTCTTCGCGTCAGCATCGCGCCAAGTGCGGCCCCCGGAGGTGTAGCTGTCGCCGATGTTCAGCCACAAGGTGCCATCGTCGGCAAGGGTGCGCCGAACCTCTCTGAACAACCGCACGAGGTCTGCTATATACTCATCAACAGTGGTTTCCGCCCCGATCTGCCCGTCGATGCCGTAGTCCCTCAGCCCCCAGTACGGAGGCGAGGTCACGACGCAATCAAAGTGCCCCTCGGGCATCTCGTGCAGGATTCGGCGGGCATCGCCCACTACAATTTCGCAGCGGTTCCGGGGGTTAGCCGGAAGCTGTTCTGCTAGGGGCTGGGTGTCCTCTTCAAAGAGGTCGAAATCTCGCTTCATAACTCACTATTATAAGATTCGACGCTCTCAAGGGCCACCGAAACATCGCCTGAATCAAGCACTTCTGGGCTTGTCAGCTTGGCGAGGTAGGCCGCCCAAGACTCCACCGCCTCAAGGGCTTCGGCATCATAGTTGTGCCAGAGGTAATGAACAGCGGTCACGTCGTTGGCGTTCGCGGCATGGCCCAGCACCCGCTTGATGACCTCCGCCCGGACGCCCAGCATGGCAAGGCCGCTGGCGAGGGTGCGCCGCAAGTCATGCAGCCGCCAGTCGGCTACCGGCTCGCCCAGCTCCTCCGCCATGTACTCGTCTAGCTTGGTCTTCGCCTTGCTCCAGCCAGAGATGGGGCTGCGGCCATTGGTCGTGAAGATGAACTCGCCCAGCTTGGGCATCCCTTCTGCAATGCCTCGGGCAGTCGAGGACAGCGCCACCTTGAAATCGCGCCCGCCCTTCATCCGGGAAGCCGGAAGGGCTGCAAAGTCCCCGTCCAGCTCGTCCCAGCGCAGGAAGGAAGCCTCGTCCCGGCGAACCCCTGTGGTCATCAAGAACCGGGTGCAGGCACCGAAGGCCCCGCCCATGCGCTCCGTCGCGCGCCACAGGGCGACCAGCTCCACCTCGTTCAGGATGCGGCTACGGGGCTGGGACTTCCAGCGGCGGGCAACGCCTGTCACCGGGTTGATCTCGATGACTTCCCGCTCGATGAGCCACTTGAACATCTTGGAGAGGTACGCCCGCAGATGGTTGGACTGCCCCGGCGTCTTGGCGGACACCTTATCTAGCAGCTCCACTATGTCGCGGCGTCGAATGTCGCGGACAGGGCGATCCTTGAAGGCGGGGATGGCGAAGCGTTCAAAGGCCCGCTCGATCTGCTTCCATGTCTTGAGCTTCGGCTTGCAGTACTTCTTGATGAAGTCATTGGCGCACGCCTCGAAGCCGTTTAGCTGGCGCTCGCGCTCTTCTTCCTTCTTGTCCTCCACAGGGTCGCCGCCCCGCTGCACCGATGCGCGGGCTTCCCTTGCCCGGTCGCGGGCCAGCTTCAACGAAACGCCGGGGTACTCGCCCAGCGTCAGGCGGCGGGACTTGGAGTGCATCCGATAGGTGAAGCTCCAGCTCTTCACGCCGGACGCCGATATGCGCAGGGTCAAGCCCGGCACCTCAGCGTCATATACTTCTCGCCTGCCTGTTGCAGGTGGGGTCAGCTTCTCAACCGCAGCAGCGGTCAGCCTTGTACTAGCCATATCCTCAAATCCTCCGGGGTGTAGGTGGGGGAGAAAACAACGGGGTTAATGGGGGAGACCCGTTGATATTTGAGGATAGGGACGATTGGCCTAAAAGGCACCGTAAAACAATGACTTAGACATCTAAATAGATAGCGGTGGAGTCCCCCCGAGGGTGGAAAATTCCGAACTCATAATCCTTTGGTCCACGGTTCGAGTCCGTTTGGGCCCACCAATATAAACAAAGACATAAGCCCATCCAAAAGATGGGCTTTTTCATTTCTATCGTTTTAGTCCCCGATTTAGTCCCCACTTCGTATTTCCCCTCCCTCCCCCGCGCGACTTAGCGGCATCGCTAGTCGAACCGATCAGCATCTTATAGATTGCAGGGCATAGCAGAGCCACGAAGGGAATCTCATGTCTGGTGCGTTTGATGTTCAGAGCAACGTAGGATCACTTTGGCATCGCTGGGATCCACACATCCATACGCCCGGCACGGCCCTGAATGACCAATACTCCGGGCCTGACCCGTGGGAACAGTTCCTTAGCGCCATTGAATCGTCGAACCCGCCGATTCGCGCATTGGGCGTCACCGACTACTTCGGCATCGAGCGCTATGAGCAGGTCGTTGATCTTAAGGACCAGGGACGTCTCCCGGGCGTAGGTATGATCTTCCCTAACGTCGAGCTGAGGCTCGGCATCGAAACAGCCAAGGCATCCGCGGTAAATATCCACCTGCTGTTCTCACCGCAGGATCAGGATCACGTTGAGCGCATTAAGCGTTTCCTGCTCGAGTTCGAGTTTTCCTACCTGGGTGAACCCTATCGGTGCCATCGCGACGATCTCATCCGCCTAGGCCGTGCCCATAAGCCAGGCCTGACGGACGACGATGCTGCAAGATCTGTAGGGGCCAACCAGTTCAAAGTCAATGTCGAACAGCTCAAGCACAGCTGGTCGAAGAATGAATGGGTTAAGAGGAACGCCCTCATCGCTGTCGCTGGCGGCGAAAAAGACGGCTCTTCCGGACTCCGCGATGCGACTGGCTCATTTGCCGCACAACGTAAAAACATCGAAGGGCTGGCACATATTGTTTTCAGCTCAAACGCCAAACAGATCCGGTTTTGGTTGGGCGAAGAGTCAGCATCGATTGAGGAGCTTGAGGCTCAATACAACGGCTGCAAGCCCTGCCTACATGGGTCAGATGCACACACTGCAGACAAGGTCGGCCTACCTGATGGTGATCGCCGTTGTTGGATCAAGGGGGATCTGACTTTCGATTCACTTCGTCAGATCTGCATCGAACCTGCAGAGCGAGTCTATATCGGTGCCGAGCCTCCTCGGGGCGCCCTGGACAGCCATGTGATCGAGTCAGTATCTGTCTCAAACGCGCCCTGGATCGTGAATGGCGACGTGGTGTTGAATGCGGGCCTTGTTGCCGTCATAGGCGCTCGCGGATCTGGCAAGACTGCGTTGGCCGATCTGATTGCAGCCGGCGGCCTAGCGCTTTCCCCCCATCTTAACGATCGATCATTTATCCAGCGGGCAAAGCAGCACTTAGGCGACAGTGAAGCTGAACTGCACTGGGCGTCTGGGGAAACGACCAAGAATCAACTTGCCCATTGCGACATGGATGAGTATTTGGCTACCCCTTATGTTCAGTACCTGTCGCAACAGTTTGTCGATCAACTCTGCTCCGCTGAAGGCCTCGACGACGCTCTGGTCGCGGAAATTGAGCGTGTAATCTTCAACGCACACCCTCTAACCGCGCGCCAGGGTGCTGACTCGTTTTCGGAGCTTCTGGAGATCCGCCTCGAAACCTCACGTCAGATGCGTGAGCGCCAACAGCAGGCACTGGCCAGGGTGTCCGCCGAACTGACCGAAGAGCGCGTTAGGAAGGACGGGCTCAAGGCCCTTGAGAAGGATCGTGACGAGAAAAAGCGGGCTATTGATAAGGACAAAACCGACCGCGAAGCGTTAATCCCCAAGGGCGATGAAGAGCGTGCCAGACGCCATGAGCAAGTATCCCTTGCCGTTGATGCCAAACGGCAGCAAGTGGACCGCGCGATGCGAAAACATCAAGCTCTGCTCCATTTGCAGAACGATGTTCGTGATTTCCGCACCCGACAAGCCCCACAGATTCTCGCGGACCTTAAGAGCGATCGCGAGCACGCCGGATTAAGCGCGGCTGATTGGGACGCCTTTAAACTCGACTATGTGGGTCCAGTCGACTCGCTGCTGACCGACCACATCTCGTGTGCCAGTCGTTTGATTTCTGAGCTGCAAGGGCCAGCGAGAACTGATCCAGCGGTTCAGGAGAATCCTGACCCTACAATTGCACTAATTCCTGCTAATGCAGCTCTCGCAGATCAGTCGCTGTCCTTGCTGGAGCGAGAGCTGGCTCGCATTCGCGCCCTTGTTGGCGTCGATGCCCAAAATGCTAAACGCTATGCGGCCTTGTCGGAAAAAATCACCAAGGCCGAGGCCGCACTCAACAAAGTTCTCCAGTCGATTGAGCGTGCCCAAGGCGCCGATGAACGCATACGCACCCTGGTTGATGCGCGCCGCAGCGCTTACGCATCCATTTTCGAGGCCATCGTCGAGGAAGAGAAAGAGCTAGTTGATCTCTATTCACCAATCAGGGCTCGGATTGATGAAGCAGCCGGCTCCCTGTCAAAGCTGTCCTTCTCGGTTCGCCGGGTGGTAGATGTAGCTGGATGGGCAGCTGATGGTGAGCGTCTCCTGGACCTGCGAACCAACGGCCCCTTCAAAGGGCGCGGCGAGCTTTTGCGTTCCGCCCGCGCAGCGCTGTTGCCCGCCTGGACATCTGGTGACGCTGAGCAAGCTGCAACGGCTTTACTCGATTTCGTTAAGTCAAATGAGTCAGCGCTCAGGGCTCATATTCCTGAGGGCACTGACTTCCGCGCATGGGCTCGCGACATCTCCGACTGGCTTTACAGCACTGACCACATCTCTGTGGGATATGGGTTGAAGTATGACGGCGTCGATATTGAGCAGTTGTCACCCGGCACTCGCGGCATCGTGCTGCTCCTGCTGTATTTAGCCATTGATGCGGAAGACGACCGGCCGCTGATCATCGATCAGCCTGAGGAGAACCTGGACCCTCAATCGATCTTCCAGGAGCTTGTGCATCGGTTCCGAGAAGCCAAAAAGCGGCGCCAGATCATCATCGTGACGCACAACGCTAACCTGGTCGTGAATACTGATGCGGATCAGGTAATCGTGGCCCAGTGTGGGTCACATAGACCCGGCCAATTGCCACTTATCACCTACGAGAGCGGTAGCCTCGAGAATCCGCGGATTCGGCAGCATGTCTGCGACATTTTGGAGGGCGGGGAACGTGCTTTTAAGGAGCGAGCTAAACGTCTGCGGGTTTCATTCTGAGCCCCATCTATGGAGGTCTGAACACTTTGAAGCTACACGCAGCTAGCACCCTTGCTGAACTCGAAAAGACGCTGATGAGCTTCGGCAGTGATGTCCTATTCCGCGGTCAAAACTCGCATTACGGCGAACCAGGTGAACCATCGGTGGGCACCTCGTTCGACAGAAAAGGCTGTATTCCGAGCGAGATGCTGAAATGGTGTCGCTACAGCCAGAACGTCTTGGATGCTTTCATCCAGGAGCACCGAGGCGATTTTGCTTATCAGCAGGCGCTATTGCAGCACTATGGATGGCGCTCCTTCTATGTCGACTGCACCTCCAATCCGGCTGTAGCTGCTTGGTTTGCCAGCCATAGCTATTCTGAGGAACCGAAGCTGGAGATGAGCGAAGACTGCGACGAGCGTCCGGTCTGGTTGAGAAAGCGAATGGCCAAGTACGACTTCAATGAAGGGCAAGGCCATCTTTATGTACTCGACAAGCGAGTCGCAGCCGAGGTCGGCCTGGTCGACCTTGCTACGCTGACGGCAGAAGGATTCAGGCCTCGCACCGTTGCCCAGTCAGCATGGCTCATCGGTCCCCTGCGCAAGAAGCCAATTCCTCAGAATTGCTATATCGCACAGATTACGGTCCCTCGTAGTGTCCTTCGTGACTATGCTGCGAGCCAAGGCTTGATGGCCACCAGCACCCTCTTCCCCCCTCCCTCCGAAGACCCCATTCTTAAAGCGCTGCTGGGCTTACCTTGGGATGAAATCAAAATCGAGGATGGCATCAAAGATCTGCCTGCATTCCGGCGAGCGCTCGACCTCCCCGAATACCACCCGAGCTACGTGAAAATCGCGCCCGCGAGCACGGCCTTTTATCGAGGAGCGAAGATTCTCGATACCCAGAAGTCCATTGATGGCAGTGCTGAGGGAGGGATATTGGTGAACATCCCTGACCTGGTCCTTTATGGCTCCGCGGACAGGAACACCCCTCTCCGCTTCCCCAACATCGACAAGTTGATCGATGAACATGGAACAGTGGCTTTTGAAGCGGACACGCTCATCCAACACGCCCAGCTAGGTAATTTACCGCTTTACCAAACAGGGGTCGGAGTGCTGCGCCGCGAGCCCGACCTCATTGAAGTATGTGAATTGACTGTTAGACATCCTGGACTTGAGATGACTGGCGCCGGCTTTACTACGGGCTGGTTTTATCGCAGGCAGGCCAATGGACTGTGGACTCGAGAGATAAACCCGTTGGAATGCTCTTGCGGCAGCGAGATCGTCCATGGTCGACAGATATCCGCGCTCCACATCGCCGAGGAATATCTGAAGGACCCCGAGCCATTCAACTGATGTACTGACCAGTCCCTGCTGAGGGACTCAGTGAATAGGCCCCGGATTCCCTAGAGACCTCCAAGCCTCATAATGAAGCCCACTAGGAGGTGCCTATGACCAATCGCACTGCTTTCCGCCTGTTCCTCCTATTCGGCCTGGCCACCGTTGTCCAGATCTGGCTGATGCCTCATGTCTCTTACGAGACGGCTCACGCACTCTTCAATGGAGTGATTGGCTGCACGATCGCTGGTGGCCTTTTGATCTGGCGCTATGCCCCACCCCTGGAAAATCGGTCTTGAGCTGCCCCAGAATGAACGATAAATTTTGACGGAAAGCCCCGGAATTACTGGTTTCAGCCCCAATTTTCCGGTCGCCTATATCTAGATAGTGTCTCTTGGAGCAAGCAAATTACAGGCTCATCCACTATCTGGAGCGTTACAAGATGGCCCCATTCATTAGCTTGGTAGAGAAGGCACTTACTACCGACCCTCTAACTTTGGCGCTGTGCTGCATCTTGGTACTCAGCTGCGGGCTAGCAGCAGTTGCCTGGAGATCCAAATGAACGATCGGAGTCAGTGGGCAAAGCTCCCGCTCCGCTGGGTGCATCAAGGCGGACTGACCAGGTTCACTGGCCGCGGGCTGAGAAAGGTGCCGGTCAACATGCCTTTTATGCCGGCAGGGCTTGAGGTCGACCGCGAGGTTGATGTTGAGGCCTTGTGCAACGAGTGCATCGCAGCACTAAGGCTTTACCTCGTTCTTTGCTGCAAGACCGATTACTCGACCGGACTGGCGGCTGTTACCTACCCGCAGCTGACTCAGCTCGCAAAAATGTCTAGGGCGGTGATTGCCCGGTCATTGGTCAGGCTTGAATCGGAGAAGTTGATCGAGCGACAGACTCAAGCGAAGAAACTCGGTCTGCTCGTGAAAATTGTGGGATGGGACGACGAGTACGCCTGGGGGAAGATCCCGAAACTCTGGCTGCATGAGGGCGCCAAGGATCGAATGCTGCTGCTGGCCGAGTTCAACTACTGCAAGGCCAGCCTTGATGCGCTGAAAGTCTTCATCGCCATCCTTTCCTATCGCAGCAAGAATCGGGCGGGGATTGCTCACCTGAGCTACGACACGTTGTCCGGGATCACCGGAGTGCCGCGGTATCGAGTCGCCGACGCGATCACAAAGCTGTATGGAATGGATCTGATCTCATTCAGGCAGGGTGACTTCCGCGATCTGGACCCGATGGACAGGACGAATCGATACCTGGTCAGAGGGCTGGGCAGCTACTGGCCGGAGGAGGACTCGGAGCAAGCAGAGCTTGCTTCTGACGCTCCTGCGGCGCCCAGTAAGCCATCAAAGGCCGCTGTGAAAGCGGCTGTCGACTTTGTGAAAGCCGGTGGCTAGCTCGATGTATCGTTCTTCGCTTGGGCGGCAATCCAGTTCTGGATGTAGGCAAGCACTCTGTGTGCCCCTTCTTCCGTCTCTATCAGATCAATCGGCGCGGCATCGCCCAGGTATGGGTTCGACTGGTTCATCCATTGGAAGGCTTTCGCCTTGCTTCCGCGGACGGGTATCGCCAGCTCCAGGATCTGCTGCAGCAGCTCGGGGAAGGCGTACCAGGATTCGGGTTTCACGGTAGGCTGACGCCCTGGAACAACGCGAGGCAACTGGCTCGATGCCAGTTCGAGGTCAGTAATGTGTGTTCGACACCAATGCGCATGTTTGACCAGGTCGGTGTTCGGCTGCCGTGTGTGGTCCCTGGTCGGGACGACCAGCCCGATAGTCACGTCGGTGTGCGCTCGAATCATCTCCAGCGCCGGCGCAATGTCGGTGTCGTTTGTGACAATAACTGCGTGGTCGATTTGACCAGTGATCGAGTCGTGATAGGCCTGCAGGGCTAAGCTCACATCACTTTGCTTTTCTTCAACCTTCCAGGCTTGGATTTCCTGGCATTCTCTAGGCGGACGATCCGGGTCCTCGGCATCGACGATCTTCACCTTCATCTTGTTGACCGCGTAGTAACCCTCGATTAGTTCAATCCGGCCGTTATGCAGCTTGCGCAACGCTGTGTGATAGCGAGCCTGGGAGGAAACGGAATCGACTGCCCGAGCAACGGTCTCGATGATCTTGGCAGTGAAAAACTTGATCGAGGGTGAGGGGAGCAAGCATGATCGCCGGGGCTGGCCAGCGTCATCGGTAACCAGCACTGATGGCAAAATGTACTGCTCGAAGAGCGGCAACAGGTCGAGCCACTTGTAAGGCGTACGCCTCAAGCAGCCATAGTAGAAGTTGTAGCCATCGATATAGACGCGAGTGCGCAGAGGCTCAAGCTCGGGCGATCCCTGCATTTTTCGTACTCCAGAAACGAAAAAACCGGCTTTCGCCGGCTTTTTCCCCCTCCAACCAGATGGTCGAGCCACACCGGTCGTGAGGGTTAGTTGTTGAGCGCAGTATTGCGCAACAGTAGTCGTGATGCAAGGTGATTTGGCATTAACTGGGATGAAGTGGCATTAACTGGGTAAATCTGCCTGCCGCTTCTGTTCCCTGCGAATCTCCTCGGCGAAAGCCTCATCGAGGAGGCTCGGCCGCTTCCTCCAGGGCTGCCTTTCTGGCTCCGGCTGAGCCGCGTACGTCACGACCTCTCCCCCGTAAACCGTCTCAAATCGCTGTTTCTGACGCTCCAGCTCAGCGCGCAGCTCGTCTTTCGTCATGCGTGCTCCTGATGATTCGGATGATCTGACATTGCCACAGGCTGCTGGCGGGTTAATATCTGTATATTTATACAGCAGTAAAAGCCGTATGACCCTGATCCTTGGCCGCCCTCGTCCTTCAAAAACCCTTGTCCGCATGGTCGAGGCCCGCGTCAGTGCAGGCTTTCCAAGCCCCGCCGACGATTATGCAGAGACCTACCTATCACTTGATGAGCTGGTCAACGTCAGGGCTCCAAGCGTGTACCTGGTACGCGCCAGCGGCGACAGTCTGACAGGGGTCGGGATATTCGACGGGGACGTCCTGGTGGTCGATCGCGCCGCGGTGGCCAACCCGGGCGATGTAGTAATCGCTATGGTGGAAGGTGATTTTACGGCCAAATTACTGAGCTATGAGAAAGACGGTCGGCCGACGCTATCGCCCGCGAATCCAGCGTATCCCGTAATCATCCTGCAGGAAGGCGAGCAGCTTGAAATCTGGGGTGTCGTGACTGACAACCTCCACGCTCTACGCCGGCGATGACGGCCATGTCGTTCGCCTTGGTCGACTGCAACAATTTCTATGTGAGCTGCGAGCGCCTGTTTCGCCCAGGACTGCGCGGTCGGCCAGTGGTTGTGCTGAGCAACAACGATCTGAGGGATAGTATTCGTTAGTAGATGCTGTAAAGTCCGCGCCTCCTTCTGAACCGCACTGGAACAGCCGTTTCAGGCTTCAAGGGAGACTCCATTCGTAATGGCGTAAGGCGCGGTATGAGGCTTTTATTCGCAACAAAAGACCTAACACTGGCAGGTCGATCCTTCGAAGGGTTCCCGCTGTTGATCGGAGCAGAGGGATGGCCAGTCGAGCCAGCGCAATCCTTTCTCTGGCATACGCTCGTCGAGTCTGGTGAGTCCCTCAGTGATCTGACATGGGAGGCATACGGACGTCGCCTGTACGACTATTTCGCCTTCCTGGAAGCTAATCAGTTGGCTTGGAACGATGAGAGCCCTGCTCACGGTCTGAGCGTCCTTTCGAGATATACGGATTGGTCTATCGGCGAACTGGAGCTTGATCCTGGTACGTTGAACAAACGTCTGGCATTGATCGTCAGGTTTTACCGTTGGGCAAAACAGCGCAACCTGATTTCTGTTCTGCCTTTCGGTGAAAAGAAGGTCAGAGCAGCTTCACATTCTGGTTTGCTCAGCCACGTCGCTAAGCCTGGAGCCGAGAGGACAAAGGTTTCAGTTATGGTGCGTGAGCGAAGGCGGATGACTAAGTTCTTGACCAAGGATCAAGTCAAAGAATGTTTCGCCATTGAAACCGACCCTAGCCATCAACTCTTGTTTCATCTAATGGTGCGGACCGGGCTTCGCTCCTGTGAGGCTAGGTCCTTTCCGATGAAATATGTGTTCAATCCGAGATTGAGAAAGGGGTTGTGTCAGGGGCAAATGATTAGTGTCGCCCTGGATCCCTTGGATATGCATATAAAGTACGGCCGACCGAGGGTTATCGATGTTCCTTGGTCGCTGATGGAAAATATGTGGTCGTACTCTCTTCATCAAAGAGAACTGCGCAAGTCTTGTGGCGATGGAGATGTCAGTGCGCTGCTTCTGACAAATGAAGGACGGCACTATTCCAAGGATGCTGTCGTGGATGTGATGAAGTCTTACGAGCGAAAATGCGGTTTTTACGTTCGTGCCCATATGCTGCGCCACACTTACGGGACATACACGCTGCTAGCACTACGCAAGAGTAAGGACTTTGAAGGCGAGCCATTGTTGTATGTTCGAGACAGGCTGGGGCACTCTGATGTGCAGACCACTATGGTTTACTTGCATCTGATAAATCAGCTTGAGGCCCAGTCCGTCCTTGCTCACGAGGATGAGATCGACATGATGTTCATGGCTGACTAATTTAAGCGCGCCTGAGGTAGAGTCAGTGGCACGTAAAAAAGATTACAAGGCAGTCCTGTCATCAGTTACTAAAGGGTTCGAGGCTGTTGAGGATAGTATCAAGATTGATTTGCCGAGGAATCCGAGAAATCATAGGCAAATTGATCACTCTCAATATTTAGGTCTAGGCTTTGATGCGTGGGCGATTCAGAGCATATTTGTAATCAGAGCTTTGTTGCAAGGCGGAAATTTCTCCGTCTCCACCCTGATCGGCTACTCTGTTAACGGGTTGCGATTCTTTCTGAGCTTTCTCCGTAGCGGAGCAGTAGAATCACCTCCTACAACGCCAAACAGTTTGACCAGGCGCCATTTAGAGCGTTTCGTGTCCTGGCTGAAGCTAAAGTATCCCAATGGCTCGACGGCCAAGAATTATTATACCAGTTTCAAATCACTGGTTATCGTGCTGGCTGACTACGGATTTATTGAGGGGGATGTCAAGGAGCTCTTGCCTCCAAATGCATTCCCAAATAATGCTCAGAGTACAAAAGATGCAGACCCACTTTCGATGGGGGAGATGCAGAGGCTATTGGGTGCATTGAAATCTGATCTTGTTGCTATTCATAGGGGAGAATTCCCTGGTAACGGCGCGGAAGCAATGTCGGTCATGCTGCTGATCACGGCGGCAAGGTCTGGTATCAATACCACTCCACTCTTGGAGATGGCAAGAGATGCCTTGAAACTTCATCCGTTCGTGCCTAACTTGAGACTGCTTAATACTGTCAAGCGTCGTGACAAAGGCGCGCAGATTAAAACAATTCGCCAGACTAATCTGATTGATAAATACAGCGCTATTCCTCTTGATGGTGTCGCGGTTCTGAATAAGGCTCTTGAGATTAGCAAGCCGCTTGTTGCACTTGCTTCTGATGAGGTTAGCTCATATGTGTGGCTGTATCGTTCAGGACAGCCAGGAGCCGAGAACAAAATTGTCACCCTCACGCCGGGAGCTGTGTACATTTCAACCAAAAATATATGTGATCGGCACGCGCTCCAAAATGATGAGGGGGAGCGCCTTCACGTATCACTCAGCCGCCTACGTGCCACTATGGAAAGCAGGCTTTGGAAACTGAGCGGCGGCGACATTCTTGAGGTTTCCACCGTAATGGGGCATAGCCCTACTGTTGCAGATAACCATTATCTGAGAATCAATGATGAAATTAAGGTCGAAGGGGCCACGTTCGTTGGGGATGCGTTCCCTGACAAGCTACGTGGTATCGACGTCACGCCAACGCCGCCAGGTGGCTGCAAGGACACTCTTTACGGTAGCAGGGCCCCGAAGGATGGATTGAATCATTGCGATGAGTTTATCCACTGTTTGGGGTGCCCTAGCTATGCAATCGTGGGTACGTTGGACGACTTATACCGGCTTTTCAGCTACCAGCAATTTCTACATGCTGAAATTGAATACTTTCTTACTGATGAATGGGAGGCATGGCGTAAACGCCAATATAATTATATTCAGTTGATCGATGAGTTCACGTCTCGAAAATTTGATTCCGCCCTTGTAAATCAAGCGAAGGCTAAAGCTCAGGCAACTCCTCATCTGTTTTGGGCAACGAAAATCAAGTTTATGAAAAAGAAAGCTGGCGGTTTGATTTGAACGTTAGAAGCAGTAAGGCGCTATTGAAGGCGTATGACGTTCTGGTCGAGCAGCCTGTTACTGCGAATGGCCTGAGCCCCGCAGAGCGAGAGAGCATTGTAATCAGTGCGATAGTAAATGATAGTGGCGAGACATTGATTCTGAGCAGGCTGGGTGATGATCAGTGGGATATGCGTCCTTATTTTGATCAGGCTAATGTCTCCAGGAGCGAGAAGTATATAACCTGGGACACAAGTATGCCTAAGGCCCTCGTCGATGATTGCAGAGCAGTGGTGTACGCTTGGTTTAAGAGGGGGCTGCCTGGTTCAAAACCTCCAATTGCACGAGGGATTACTACACTTGCCGTCGCAAGCGTCATGCCATTCGTACGCTGGCTCAGCAAGCTTGGTGTTACAAGGTTTAATGATGTTCGCCCTATTCACATAAGTAACTACGTTCATCATTGCAAGCACGAGTTGAAATTAAGACCCCTCGCACTTTATGGGCGCTTGCGGATTATTGATCTTCTTTGGGTCTTTGCCTCCGAAATGATTTTCCCCCTTCAGCATTCTCCATGGGGTGATTCAAATTTATGGCGTATTTGCGGTGTCGGGAAGTGCAAGGGCATTGAATCGGTCGATAGGAGTTTTGGGCGGACGGATATCATACTTCCGGACGAGCAGGCCAAAATTTTCAACCATTGCGAGGCCATTGTTTTAGAAGCTAAGGCGGAACTGGCCGGAAATGGCATCGGCTACCAGCCATGCGATGAGCGAATGTTTATTCGAGTGCGAGACGCTGTGCTTTATATGGTTTCTATCACTAGCGGCATGCGTAATGATGAAGCCATTGGCATTGAAGTTTATAAGTGGCGCAGGGAGTACAAGGGCGGCGTTTTGTTTTGCTGGGTGTCAACAATCGAGCACAAGACTGGAAAGGGGCGGGTTGAATATCTCGTCCCAGAGCTTACGTTGAACGCGCTAGACCTTCTGGTGCAATACTCAATGGGCATTAGAATGGAGCTTGAACATGAGATTCGAGGTCTCGAAAAAGCTACTAATCCTAATGATCCTGTAGAGCATTTTCTGAGATTGGAAAAAGCTCGGAGGGATTCGAAAAAACTGTTTCTGGCCCACCACCCCAAAAATGGTAAAACCGGGCCGAAGCATGTTGGTGCGCTTAGTGGGGCTGGCTCTAATCGTGCATTTGATCGTACCGCAAAAGCTGCTGGTAGCGACTGGCCTCTACGAACGCACCAGTGCCGCCGTACCTATGCTAGGTGCTTCGTGGAGTCGCGTATGGGGCGTACTTCACTTATCTGGCTTAAGTGGCAGTTTAAGCACAGCAGCATGAGCATGACGCAGCTTTATGCGTCCAACCCGCAGCAAGACATGGCTCTTTTCGATGAGATCATGCAGCAGATGACGGAGTTTAAAATTGACTTGATTGAATCATGGTTGGACGATCAGCCACTGGCAGGTGGCGCGGGTGAAAAGATTGTTGAGTTACGGGCAATCCCAATTAAGGACAGGGCTGCCCTGCTTGCTCAAACTGCCCCGCATGCGAACATTCGTGCAACTGGACATGGCTGGTGCATCGCAACGGAGCGGGGCTGTGGTGGTGCCGGTCTTTACGAAGCGACTCGGTGCCCTGGTTGCAAAAATTCGGTGATCGATGAGTTTTTCGTCGGCACGTGGCAAGACATCTACAGCCAGCAGCAGGAGTTGATCAAAATCGTCGACGCAGGTCCTGCTGTAAGACAACGAGCTGAGCGGGATATGCAGGTAGCGCTTGATTGGACTTGCCCCTATCAAACCGGACACCGGCACACCGTTAAGTTGATGCTTCAGCCAGGCGCCTGAACTCCCGAGGCGAGCGGTAGTTCAGGGCGCTGTGCGGATGTTCCTCGTTGTAATGCTCGAAGGCGATGGCCAGGTTGCGCAGGGCCGTCGCTCGATCGGGCTTGGGCATATGACGGATGTAGTCGCGCTTCATGGTCTTCACAAAGCTCTCCGCCATACCGTTGCTCTGCGGGCTGCACACCGGGGTGGTCAGCGGCAGCAGGCCGATCTGCCGAGCAAAGGCCCGGGTCTGTTCGGCGGTATAGGCCGAGCCGTTATCGCTCAGCCATTGCACCGGCGACGCCGGCAGCTCACTTCCGAAGCGTTGCTCTACGGCTTCCAGCATTACGTCGCGAACATCGTCGCCACTGTAGCCGTTTGTGCTGGCCACCCAACTGATGGCTTCGCGGTCGCAGCAGTCCAGAGCGAAGGTCACGCGTAGTTTTTCGCCGTCCTCGCAGCGGAACTCGAAGCCATCCGAACACCAGCGGGTGTTGCTCGTATCCACGGCGACACGACCTTCATGACGCCGTGCCACTCCCGGATGTTTGCGCCGGCGCTCCAGCAGCAGATCGTGGTCTCGCATGACGCGATACACCCGCTTCACGTTGACCGGTGGCTGGGCCTGCTGCTCATGCTGCCGCCGCAACAGGCCCCAGACCCGCCGGTAGCCATAGCTGGGCAGCGCGCCGACGGCCTGCTTGATCTGTTCGACCAGGGCGACATCGTTGAGTGTCCGGCGACGACGTGGCTGCAGCACGGGAGTGGGTTGCTTGAGTCGAGCCGTCAATTGCGAGCGCGCCACACCGAGACTCTCACTGACCGCCTTCACTGGTCGTCCCCCGGCAACAAGGGTGAGTGCGCAATCCATTTTCGCGAGCGGGCGATCTCCACTGCTTCCTTGAGGATCTCGGCCTCCATGGTCTTCTTGCCCAGCATCCGTTGCAGTTCGCGGATCTGCTTGAGGGCATCGGCCAACTCGGAAGCGGGCACCACCGCTTCACCGGCACTGACCGCCGACAAGCTACCGTCCTGGTAGAGCTTGCGCCAATGGAACAGTTGGTTGGGATTGATGCCGTTGCGCCGGGCCACCACCGAGACGCTTTGCCCGGGCTCCAGGCTCTCGCGCACCATGGCCAGTTTCTCCTCGACGCTCCAGCGGCGACGCCGCTCCTGGCCGAGCACTTCGAGGGTTTTGTCTTTGCTGGTAGTCATAAACACAGTCGTTTGCCTATCCCTTATGGTAAGGGGGAAACGGTGTCCTGTGTTTCAAGGGGCTCGTTCAGAATCGGCGCAATGCATACGTTGCTAGCGTTGTCTTGAGCCTGGGCTTTGAGGTGACCTGCCCCCAGTTTTAGTATCGCCACCTAGTTAGTAGGTCATGGGGCTGATATCAATATTTCCTGCTTCATTTGCTGCTGGCTGGCTCGCCACTTCGCAGCAAATTCTGCCGGGGTGAGATTGCCAATGGCGCTGTGCGGGCGGTGCTCGTTGTAACCCCTTCGCCAGGCCGCGATGCGGATTCTGGCTTCGGCCAGCGAGCAGAACCAGTGCTTATTGAGGCATTCGTCCCGGAACTTGCCGTTGAATGACTCGATGAAGGCATTCTGCGTGGGCTTGCCAGGCTGAATCAGCTTCAGCTTGATGTCGCGCTGATATCGAACAGTTTCTTATTCAGGAGATACGTCAGGCGTTGGAGAGCGCGCGCTGAAGCTTCGCGGATATCGCCATCATCATTTTGCCAGCTCTGCAATGTCTCCCTTGGTCGATAGCCGTCGCACCGCCCAGGTCAAGGTTCAGGGCGACGACACTCTGGCTGAACGAGTGTGGCGAGAGTTGAGGGATAGAGGGCAAAACGCTTGGCAAGGATGGCGAGAACCTTGGGCGTTGGTGGCTGGCCACCTGCTGGAGTACACCCGCATGGTTACCTGCGCTAGTACAAATTGCTCAGAAAATAGCCAGCGAAAACTCTGCGAACAACGAAATTTTGGAAAAATGTTAGTGAAGTAAAATCTTTATAAATCAATTAGTTATTTTTAACTAATGGTTAGTATCATTCAGATACAATGATGGCTGTGCTGTGAGCCGGAGCAATGAGGCCAAGGCCCTCGGGGTAAAAATGGGCCAGCCGTTCCGCGAGTTGCGCGACCTCGTTGCTCGGCAAGGCCTGATCGCCTGCAGCAGCAACTATGCTCTCTATGCTGACTTATCGAGCCGCGTTATGCGGACGTTGCGCACAGTGGCGCCGCGGATTGAGGTCTACTCCATCGACGAGGCGTTCCTGGATCTCCAGGGCATGCAGGGAGACCTGGAACAGCTGGGCCGGGAGATTCGCGCCCGGGTATTGCGTGAGGTCGGCATACCGGTCGGTGTAGGCATAGCCCCCACGAAAACCTTGGCCAAACTGGCCAACTGGGGCGCGAAAAAGTGGCCCGCTACGGGTGGCGTTGTGGATCTACGCGATCCAGCTCGACAGCGCCGATTGCTAGCCCTGGCCGAGGTGGGTGAGGTGTGGGGCATTGGTCCGCGGATTTCGACCAGGTTGGACGCCATGAAAGTGGCCACCGCGCTGCAGCTGGCCGAATACGATCGCAAGACGCTGCGCCGTATGTTCAATGTCAATGTGGAGCGCACGGCACGCGAACTCACCGGCGAGCGATGTTTCGAGCTGGAAAATGGCCCAGAGCCAAAGCAGATGATCGCCTGCACTAGATCATTCGGAGAGCGTAAACACACCCTGCAGGAGCTACAGGTAGCCGTCACAGGCTACGCCGCCAGGGCGGGGGAAAAGCTGCGTGGGCAACGGCAATTTTGCCAGGCCCTGCAGGTATTCATCAGAACCAGCCCGTTTGATGAGCGAGGAGAACCATACAACCGTTCTGTATGCGTGCCTCTGCCATATCCATCAGTTGACACCCGGGATCTCGTATCGGCCGCGCTGGCCGGCCTGCAGGCGATCTACAGGCTGGGGCCGGCTTACGCAAAGGCGGGCGTGATCCTGATGGATTTCGTCGAGCGAGGTCGGTACACGCCAGACCTGTTCGCACCGGCGCCGAGGCCGGGTAGCGATCAACTGATGGCGGTGGTCGACGCGCTCAATGCGCGCCATGGTCGTGGGACAATTCGGCCGGCGAGGCTTTCGGCGGATCTCGGGTTCACTATGAAACGCGAGAGACTGAGCCCACGATTTACAACGTCCTGGAGCGAACTGCTGCGCGTCAGGTGCTAGCGGTTGGGCCTTGGTTCGGCAGTTAAGCGATCAGCGGGGTATTGGCGCATGAATTCCATGCTCTCACTGGCAGGTGCCAGCAGCCAGTCGCGGACCACCCCATTCGGGAGGATCACAACCATCCGCTTCTCATCGTCTGGCTTGTGGTAATTCCGCATCAGAGGGTGCTCATCTGCGTTGACGGTGAGCATGGTCATGCTGTGCACGGTGTCGCCTTCAGGGCTTTTCCAGCGCTCCCAGAGGCCAGCGATGCACATGAGTGAGCCATCGGTACGAGAGATCCTGGTGGGCACGGCTTTGCCGGATCTCCAGTCGGGTTCGTAGATCGCCACCGCAGGGATGATGCAGTGCTGCGCCTCTCGCCATGCCGCACGGAATGAGGGCTTCGTCGCCACAGTCTCGGTGCGGGCGTTGTACGTGTTCCGTGCCAACTTGGCGTCCTTGGCCCAGAACGGCAGCAGCCCGAACATACCGCTGAGAGCCTCGAACTCAGGGGCGGCTTCGTCACCTGGATCTGTCTCGAGGGGAAGACGGATCAACGGCCCCATGTACCCGGGCCAGAGATCGGTTTGAGTCGGGCCTTCCGGCGCGGCGCCGAACGCATCGAGCAGTTGCTGTGAGGTGGGCGCTTCGTAGTGGCTGCACATCGGGTTCTCCTCATGCCAGCGGCATAACCGGACAGTCCATTGGCCCCATGTTGTGTAGCGCAGGCCGTTACATCAAGAGGTGGTTCTGGCACGCGCGTCGTGACAATTAAATAGGTGTCCTCCATCAACACGCCCTGGAGGGCACCATGGATCACGAGAAAAATCTGCTCACCCTCGAATACTTGATCGCCGGCATCGGTCTGGTTGGAGCCTGCATTGATCTGGCCCGCTCTGCGGGCCTAATCTGATCGTGTCTAAAAGCTGGATTCACGCCATGTCACGCCGTATCGATCAGGAATAGGTCAGCGTGACGCATTCACCCTCGACCGATTCGGTGCCTTGGGCGCCTTCCTTGCCTCGAATGCGGCCGACACTGTGCTCGCGTGCGATCGCATCGTTTACGGCGCCCATCAGACATTCCTGGATCACCTTACAGGTCTGATCGTCTGCCTGTGCCCAGTACACGCTGATCGATTTCTGCAGGCTGACACAAGACGAAAAACCGAGAACCGGCTCCTTAGCCGAGCGCTCCTTGGCATCTTTTTCCAGTTGTCCAAGCTCGCCAGCGTCGAGTTTCTTTTTCGCAGCGGGAATTGCTTTTCGCTCCTCAGCTTCCTGGATCGACTTGTCGATTTGCTTAAGTCGGTGTTCACCCAGAAAACATTCGCCTGTGCGCGGATTCATCCCGCGGAACAAGGCCAGGTAATCGCCATCCTGGGGGATTTGGCCAAGGCCTAATGTCTCGGCCAGTGGCCCAACAATTCCAGATGCAAGCGTGTCGTTCCCGCTCTTGTGATAGTAGTCCTCGCGCCCAGTGCCCTGGTCTCCCTCTACCTGGCTGACAATCTGCGCGATCTCGGCATCGACTTTAGCCAGCTCGGCGGCCAGCTCCTCGCTCGCCGCTTCGCGGGACATACCGAGGCTGATCCGCTTCTCCTGCAGAGCCTTCAGCTCCTTCAGCTTCTTCTCGAAGTAGCTGGCCTTCCCAGCAAAATTGCCAGCCGTAGTTTTCTGGTTTGAGATCCCGTAATGGCTCATTACGGAAGCTCCACTCGGTTGATTTCATTGATCAGCCGATCAAGCACGTGCGGCGCAAGACGGTCGACGATCGGGCTTACCACCCCTGCAAAAGCGTCCGGCCGACGCTCCGCGAGAGTGGCCAGAACCTGAGCCGCCAGCTCGGGAATCCGATGCTGCGCTGGATCGCGTTGATTGCGCTAGAAACCGTAATGCGCTCATCGGAGATCACTGGCCTGCGTTGCCACCAGGTCAGTCTTCAACACCGAATAGCATTCCTTCCGGACACCAAAAACGGGAGCCCGCGCGAAGTCGCACTCAGCCCCCTCGCCACCCGGGCCTTTAAAGCTGCTCTTGCTAACCCTGCCCGCCCGAAGGATTGTGATTTGGTTTTCTTTGGCGAACCTGGCAAGGATGGAAAGAGGCGCCCTTACGCTTTCACTAAAATCTGGAGCACCCTTAAGAAAGAACTGGGAATGGCTGATTTTCGTTTTCACGACCTGCGTCACGAAGGCATAAGCAGACTCGTAGAGGCTGGATGGTCAGACCAAAAGGTGGCAGCGCAAAGCGGACATAAGTCAATGTCAGAACTCCGGCGCTACACCCACCTGCGAGGGAGGGACCTTGTCAAAGATTTAGACGCTCTCCCGAAGCGGAGGCTCAAGGTATGACGGTAACCAAATTGCAGCAGCACAGCTCCGAGCAGCTTGAACTGCTCGAGCCCTTGCTAGCGCCAGCAGAAGCTGATCAGTGCGAGGCGATAGGCCAGGAGTTCATCGAGAGCGGGATTCACCTTGTAGGTACCCCTGACTACTCAGGTGATTCAACAAGTTCAACGGCACTCGACCTACTTCGTTCGCTGAAGCTGAGCCTGATTGAACGCGGAGGTATCTTAGCCATGCTGCCGCGAGACAGATTTGCAAGTCAGCAGCTCGGATTAGATCTTCTGACATACCAAGCGCTCCGAGATCGACCGAGCATAGATGCTGAGCTCCTACAGCATGTCCTGCATCGCTTCCAGCACAGGGCACGCTACTGGAGCGAGGTCGAACAACTCCTCCTACAAAGCGCGGGCAGGAAGCCCATCGCAGGCTGATGCTTCGCTTTCCGGCCTCCCTGCCGGCGCTGGTGGCCAGGCCCGGGCAAAAAGCCGCCCGGGCCTGGCGCGGCATCCATGCCTCACCAGCTCAATCTCCGAATACTCATACTGAAAAGGTCGATGGCTAAGTCGGCCTCACTCAGCAGTGAGAACAGCAATAGGCAATTTTTCAGTTTGCGATATGCTTGTACTCACTGGGGGCATCGGCCGGGATCAGCGGGGGGAAGGAGTGCAAGATTTTTTTTGGTGGCTCGGCGTTGCTTCTTCCATTGCCTCTATAGGCAGCGCTATTTGGGCTTGGAAAGAAGCCAAGGACTCCGCGAAGGCTGCCACTAAAGCAGAGCAAATTCATAGCCGGATGATAAACCATCGTCACATTGCCGAAGCAAACCAGGTCTTATTCGCAACAAGGAGTGCTCTCCAGTCGGTTTCAGCTATAGGACCTTCTTGCGCACTACGACATATGCGCGGCCTTGATACCAGAGGAATATCACGGCACCTCGAAGGCTACTGCCAGACATTAAACGAACATAGTTATCTCTTTTCCGACGCTTTGGATAACTCCGCACTCAAGCTTTCAACTGAGCTTCTTAAAGAAGTAACCATAATTGCAAACTCTGAATCTCTCGACGATGTCAAAGCTGCCGGATCCCGAGCATTCCTGAGCATCAACAGGTTTATGCCCTTAATAAAAGACCTCTCCGATGAGCGCCGCGAAAAAATTAAGTGAGGACAGCATGAAGCTTACTGATGGTGAGAAGCTTATTACCCTGATGCTTTGCGAGCTATACGACAAGTTTCAGGTTAATGCCGAAATTGACCCTGATTTCCTGCGAACAGCAATTTACACCGGAAATGAATGGAGCCTTGCGTGGAAGTACCCAGGAATTCCATTCGAAGATCAAAAAGACCCAGAGCAGCTCAAAGAAATTCTGGACATCTTGGATATGTGGGAACATATCGAGATATCCCATGAAAAATTATCACCACATGAAAAAGAAGAACTAGAAAAACAACCTTTTGGAAAAGATCCAAAATTTTTTGGATTCGATGGGAACAACGAAGCAGAATATATAGGAATCACCTCAATACTGCTAAATGAGCTTGACCGATTCCAGCGATTCAAAGATAGAGAGCTAAACGCTCACATGCCTACCCTAGAAATTTATAATAGAATGCTTCCGACTTACCACGCCCGTAGAAAACAGGGCTGGAACTTGCTTGACCTAAAAGATCTGAGCGAGATACTCGGTGAAATCGTACACCCTGAGAACCGTAAAGGCTGAGAATATAGATTTGCAAAAGTGCTCTTGCCGGCGACCATATTTCGCAGCAAAAAGTTTTTCACTTAATCTAATGAGGCCTAGGCACTTACGGAGCAAGAGCAGGCTGCGACCGTACTTTCTACCGGCTGGAGACCAAGCCGCCCGGCCCTGGTGCGGCATCCATGCCTCACCAGCCCTACACTTTGCGAACGCTCGCGGCGTAGTGACGAGTCTGGTAGGGCAGAATCGCCTTGGTGTTGAGGCTCTCCCCCTCCAGCCCCCAGCCTAGAGCATTCCGGTCCACCGCGAGCGGGCCACGAGGGTACGGCGGTGGTGGAACGAAAATAACTTTCAAGCGATCCCAGGACCGCACTAGATCGCTCAGCTCCTGGTAGCGCTGGCGAGTCAGTGCCGTACCATAACGTCGCAGACGATCAATCACATACAGCGCCCGGCGCTGCTCAATGCCTTGGAGGCCATCAATGACCTCCAAGAGTTCCGGCATCGGGTCAGGGGAATACCAGAGCAACAACGCAAGCTCGATCAGCACCTCAGGCTCTGCCTGATTGAGTACCCCCTGCACAAGACGATTCAACGGGTGGGCCATTAGTCATCTAGCCCTCGTTCCCGGCATCCACAAGGTTATGCAGGAACAACCGGAAAGCTTTCTCAGTCACTTCAGTTTCTGAGACCCGTCGGTAAGCAGAGACGACAACATCCAGCGCAGGCTGCAACAATTCAGACAATAACGCCAACTGCTGCTCTCCTTCCAGAGTATCAAGGTCAGGTGCGACTTCCGTTATTAAATCAAGCGTGAGGTTTGGTGAAAAACGCGAAGCTGGTAGGATACTCATAGCCATAAGGATCTCCGTTGCGATCTTTTTGGTTAGGCGCTGGGTAGGGCTGCAACTCTACCCAGCGTCGTCACTTTATCCTCACCCTTTTCCTCTAGTCCAGCCTCTTGGTTTGTCTGTTTGTTTTTTCTTTTAAACATACAAACAGAAGAAACCCTCAGCAATCCATAACTATCTGATTTTTAAGTATTTTCAATCTTATAGATGAAAGCTTATGGGGTGTAAGGTGAAAGAATATGGGACGAAAGGTGAAAAGATATGGGGCAACGATTCTGATAGGTGAATACTTATGGGGCGCAAAGGTGAAGGTTTATGGGGTGAAAAGTGAAGGTTTATGGGGCGATGGTGAAAGCTTATGGGGAACCCAATCTTTAGATTGTTTATTTATATATAACAACCAACAAACAGAATCACGAACATAAAAACACAGAAATAATAACGAATAATAACAAGAAATACGCCACAATACGCCACAACAACAACAAGACCGAGCAAGGCAGCACTCCATGTAAGTTGACCAGAGACGAACAAGCACTTTTAAATACTTCACAGCACTTAACCATTCGGCTGTGGAGAACCCCAGTGAAAAACAAGTTCGAAGAAGCCCTTATCGAGAAATTTGGCCTTCTAATGTCTCCTGCTCAACTTGCAGAGCTTCTCGGTAGATCTCCAGAAGCACTCCGCGCTCACTTATCTCGCTACAAAAACGAAACCTTTTATAAGGGCCTGAACGGAACCTCTGTAAAAGTTGGTCGCCGTGTTTATTACAGGACTCCAGAAGTCGCGGAGATTCTTGCGTGCAAGGCCTAATACGCTGGCTTGCCTCCGCCGGCTTTAGCCGTCTAACGCACAGAGCGTTCTATTTGCTTCTGCTGCTCACAAACCTAGCGCTCCCCATGGGACAGCACCGTATCTGGGGGGGATTACCAGGCTGGTGGATATTTCCAATAGCAGCCGCATTGGCCGCTTGTGCCGTTCAGCAGTATTTGTCCGGCGGCAGCCGCCTTTTCGCGCTCTGCGGCATCCCGTATGCACTGCTTTACGCCTTTGACGCTATCGCCACGCCTCTAGTTTTACCGCCTGCGCAGCGGCAGCGTGTTACAGCCAGATGAGAAAATCGCTGCTGCTTTGCCTACTTCTGGCCACACTCTTCGGGGGAGCAGCACACGCTGATTCCTCCGGCGGGCTGAACCAATTCACTCCGCCACCGGGCGACACATCCGTTGACTTTCTGGAAGAAGTGTTCGGCTCGATCGTGGGGACCATCCACTCTGGCGGGAACGTAGAGGGCGGCGAGACCGAGGACGTGCTGGGCAGCATGATGTCCGTGTTCGGTGGTGCCGTGATGTTCTTGGGCATGCTCTTTATCGCCTACACCACGATCAAAGGCACC
>JBKEBY010000064.1:0-9979 GCA_047973445.1 Pseudomonas sp. | reverse complement strand
CGACCGATCAATCCTAGCCAGAAGCGCAGGGTCGATGGACCTTTCCACATCCAGAACGTGAACGCCTACGACAGCCGGTTGAAGGGCTGGATGATTCCCTTTCATGGTGTGGCCACCAAGTACCTGACGCATTACTTGGGATGGCGTCGCCTGCTCGAACGTCATAAGACCCAGCTCAATCCATTGATTTGCTTGAGGGAAGCGCTGGGACGAGCGGCTATGCAACAGCTAACTCAGACATAGCCAAACAAAAAGGGCCTACCTTTCGGTAAGCCCTTGTTTTGTTTGTACGCAGTCACTTGAACTCGATACGCAAAGTATTGATTTAATTGGTGTTTCTGTTTCGTAGTTTTGGCTGGCATACACACAGGCATACAAGGTGCCGGCTGCTGGCCTGTTTTTGAGGCGTTCAGGGTCTCGACTTAGGGGGCCGTATGAAAGACGGACATGCCAGCCGGCGTAACAGCTACAGAGAAAACGGGGCTCGAATTACCCGTGTAGGGTGTACCCCAAGAGAGGACCCGCGACTGCATGAGTAATTTTCACGGTTAACCATGTTCAGTGCCAGTTAACCCGGTTGTGCTGTTAACTAACTTTGAGAGCTGCCAGCTGAAAAATGGGCGGGGCTCGAATTACCCTCAACTTGCCTAATGCCCTAGGGGCCCCCGGCCTTTCTGACGTTTGGCACGTTGAGCAGGGCTCACTTGGAAGGCAGCGGCGCCGGTAGACGTTGCCCGCTGCTGGCCATTCCATTAGCGGGGTGCAGGGGTGCGTATCCGTACCCTTGAAAATTCCGGTGTTCTTCGTGTTCTTCGTGTTCCTGAATCGCTGTAAGCCAGCAACGGCGCGGGGTGCAGCGTATGGAATGCGAACTGAAAAAGCTGGAACACCACGCCCGGCGAACACCTTTGGTGTTCCGTGGTGGGGTATCGGAAGGCGGAACACTTCTGACCAGGTGCGGCGGGCAGACAATAAAAAACCGCTGGCGTATCGGAACACCAGCGGTTCAAGTACAAGCAGCGCCGAGCGCTTATTCGTACCAGTCCAGCCCCATCTGATCGGCCAGCTCAAGCATGCCTAAGTCGTCAACTACCGGGGCTTCGAATGCTTCCATCTGTTCGACGGTCACCCCTTCGCTTGCGTACTTCTTCACTGCCTCGTATGTGCGGTCTGGGTAGTGGGTGCTGAGAACACGAATTGCCCAGGCAGCCCGGCAATCATCCGCCAGTGGTTGGATGATGCCGCGCTTCTCATGCGCCCAGTCCCAAGCAATGACCAGGTAATACACGACTCGGCCCGACGACGTGCCGAAACCATTACTGAAATGGCGCCCGCTGCCTATCGGTCCGTGGCGCTTCACGCAGCCTCACTGCGGGCTTTAGCCCGCAGCTCGCTATGGTCGATCACTTTGTCACCGGGCGCGAAGGTGGGCAGCTTCAGCTTGGTCAGAGGGTAGTCGATGCCGCCTTCAGTGATAAGGCGGGCACCGATGGCCACCAGCACGCTAACGGCCTGATCCCATTCATTACCGAGCTTGATAGCTGAAGCGCTCCGGCGAGCTCGCCGGGCGGTATCTTCTTCGCGCTGGGCCACGACAAGCTGCTTTTCAAGTGCTGCTGTCTCAGCATCCATTGCACTGATCAACGGCAGGTTCGATTCCTTCACGGCTTTAGCAGAGCGCACGGCGTCGATGGCTTTATTCATCTTGGCTTGCGCAGCGCTCAAGGCTTTTTCGTCTCCGCTGGCTGTAGCTTTTGCCACGGCTTGGGCGGCTTCACGTTCGGCCTCTTGTGCTGATTCTTCTGCGCTATGTTCTGCCGCGTGCATATCTTCAATGCGCTGAGCAATGCGGGAGATGCTGGTTGACAAGCGGGCACAGCGGTTGGCGGCTTCGTTCTCCTCTGCGGCCGCCTTGCTGATCTGTTTGTCCGCGTTGGCCAATGCTTCAAGGTGAGCGATCTGCTGATCGAGTCGATCAATGGCGCCGGTGCTGTAGTCGTTAGGAGCAATGAGCTGTATCCGTGATTGTGCTGCCATCAGCGCTTCGCGTGCGGCATCACTTTGCGGGCTTCCGGTCTCCATGGCGAGGTGGCTCCAGTTGGTTGGCGCCGTGGCCACCGCATCTTCCAGCGCGGGAAGGCTTGCTTCGAGTTCTTCAAGTTCAGCTTCCAGAGCGGCGCGTTGTTCTTTCAGTGCTTTCAAATCGGTCATGGTGTAGTTCCGTATAAATGGGCTAATTGATCGTTCACGGGCTGGCCAGGCCCAGGGGGCCGCAGCGCTCCAGTGGTGTGCGTGACCTATGCGGCCAGCGCTTCACCGTCGTCAGTGAGCAGCGCTGAACCGGCCACTACATAGGCCCGCCCCTTCGGCATTCCAGGCAGCGTGACGGCCTGCGAAGCTTTGCCATCCGCAGCAGGTTCCAGAATGCGACGGGCTATCAGCTCTTTGTTTACGGCGCGGACGCTCATGCCTTTGAACACCTCGCCGGCCCACGCGGTAGCCAGAAAGTAATAGGTCACGCTGGTGTACAGCTCATCGCCGCAACCGTGTTCGATGGTTCGCCGGAAGCCCAAGCGGTCACCCGTACGCGGCGCATGGTCATCGGTCTTTGCGGCGATGGCATCCCAGCGGGTGAAACGGCTTTCGCCGTAGCGCTCCACCACCAGACGCAAGCGTTGAACGATGGCGTCACCTTCCAGATTGCCCGGCCCGCCCCGTTCAGCGAGCCAGGAACGCAGGCAGGCGTCAGCGGCTTGGGTGGCGGTGCCGTCTGGCCAGCCGGTAACGCCAAGGGCCGTGGCCAACTCGCCGGCAGCCGCCACCAATCCGAAACGGGCAGCAGCGCGGTGCGCCTGTCCGCTGGCGTTGTTGGGTAGCGTGTCGCTGGTGAAGCGCTCCAGCGTGCTACGCAGTACGGACGTGTAACCGCGCAGCTTGCCCGCCGCGCACAGGGCCTCCAGGAAGGCAACCAGGGGCGTCCCGTAAAACTTGCCTACTCTGGCTTGAAGGGCATCGGCCAGCGCTGCGCCGCCGGCGAATCCATGCAGATCTTCAAACAGCCCATGGCCTCGCCCGGCATCGGCAGGGATGGCCAGCATGCGAATTTCCTGCCCAGCTTTCAGCTCTTTATGTGCTTCGGCCATGTGCTGCGCCAAGGTGTATTCACCGCTGGAGAGGAACAGCAGCCGCCACTCCTGAACCTGTCGGCCTGCTTGGCCCCGGTCATTGGCGCGGGCTTTGCCGGTGCCGTTGCCCAGCATGTAGACGGTTTCTCCGACGATACGCGCGTCGCACTGGCTGATTTCGTCCAACACGAGCAGCCCATCAGAATGCGCGGCGGCGATGGACTCCAGGGCGTTATCGGTCGAGCGCCATGACCGCTCGAACGCAGGCGGACCGTATACCGAACAGGCCACTCGCCCGGTGGTGCTTTTGCCGGAAGAACTCGCACCGTGGAAATGGAAACCGCCCGACTCATGCCCCAGCAGGTGCAGCAGCGGGCCGGCGAAGGCGATGCACACGGCAAAGGCCAGGCGATGATTGCCCACGCACAGCGCGCCAATCTGCTGCTGCCATTGCTCCAGGGTGCCGGCCTGGCTGATCGGTGGCAGCGCCGCGCCGGCCTCGTAGAAGTGCAGCCGCTCGGAGCTGGTGCCCAACTGCTGATCGGGCAGCAGATAGGCATCCCCATGCCAGCCCAAGCGCGTAACCAGCCGCACACGTTCGGAGCTGTCATAGCCTTGCAGGTAGCTTTGCAGGTCGTTGCGGGCGTTACGGCCTGAACGGTTGCCGGCCAGGCGTAGACCCATGTTCACCAGCGGCGCCAGCACTTCCTTGCCGAACTCGCCGGCCATGGCGCTTTGCGGGATGTTCCACAGCTTTTCCGCGCCGTCCGGGTCGTCAAATTTCACCAGCAAGCCCCAGTTATGACCCTTCTCGTCACGGCTACGTGCCAGGATCTCTAGGCGAGAGCAGACGGCGCGGGGCTCGCCATCCTCGCCGGAATAGAACACCCCAGCATCGGTCACGCGAAAGCCGCCCGGAGCGGTGGTCTTTTCAGGCTGCCGCTTGCTCTTGCTGCTGGCCGGCTTGGCCTTGGTGGGCGCGCTGGCCGTGGTAGCTGGCTCAGTCGTCGGCGTTGCTGCGAACAGTGCCCCGGCGCGCTCCAGTTCGGCCAGGCGTTCGGCAGTCCATCCAGCAGCCAGAGCGTCGGCGGCATCGTCGCCGTCACCAGGTGCAAAGGTCTCGATTGCCACCGTGCGCACGGTAGCCCCCAGTTGCCCGAGCTGGTCGGCAATGGCTCGCATGCAGCCCAGCCCGCCCGCATCGTTATCCGGCCAGAGCAGCACGGTACGTCCGGCCAGCGGGGCGAAGTCCGCCTTGTGGTGGGACTGCGCCCCGTTCGGCCAGCAGGTCGCGACATAATGCGGCAGCAGCTCGGCAGCCGCATCGGCTGCTTTCTCGCCTTCACAGAGCACTACGGGCGCGGCGGGCTGTTGTGCCAGCTGATCGAGGCGCAGCAGCGGGCGAGGTTCGGCCAGTCCTTGCCAGCGCCACTGGAACGCCTGATCGGATGAGCGGCGGCACCAGGTTAGCGGCGCGAACACCTTTTTAGACTTGCCGTCGGCATCCGGTGCCAAATCGAAGCGGTACAGCACCATCAGCGGCGCACCGCTGGCGTCGCGGTAGATCCACACCTTGGACGGCTTGCCGTGGTTGCGATGCTTGTGTGGAATTTTCGCCATAGCCGCTTCCGGTACAGGCTGCATGGCCACCCATTCCGGTGTTTTACTGGTGCCTGCTGGGGCCGGGTGGCTGCCTGCTGTGACGTTGAGAAAGTCCGCCAGCTTGTTGCAGGCATCGACGTCAGTGCCTCCGTCGATATAGCGAACCAGGTCGATCAGGTCGCCGCCCTTGTCGCCGGTAGCGAAGTCGGCCCAAGTACCTTTCGCTATGTTCACCTTCAGCGAGCCGGCATGCTTATCAGCCCGCGTCGGGTTGGGCGCGGTGTATTCCTTGCCGCCGTCCACCCGCTTGCCACCGGGCAGCCAATGCTCAAGCACACGGTCAATCGCTTGCAGCGCGGCGCGCTTGATCTCTGCGAAGGTCGGAAAGCGAGGCTTTTCGCTCGCGGGCTTGCTCATTGCTCACCCCTTGGCGCTGAAATAGCCCCGCCAATGCAGGCGTCAACCAGCGCTTTTGCCATCTCGCCCAGGTAGGCGGCAGCATGCGCCTCGTTGGGGCCTGCCTGGTCGCAAGCGACTTTCAAGGACAGCTGGTGGGAGCAATCGAGCAGAGCGGATGCGTGCTCAAGCGCGTCGATCATGTCGAAGCCCTTGTTAACGCTGAACAGCGCTTTTCTTTCGTCGCCTAGATTGCTGAAACAGAAATTGCTGGCTCCGGTGCGTAGTTTCGTGGCACTCATTGCGCACCCCCTACGGCTTCCAAGGCGCGGGCTTTGGCCATTGCTTCGTTGTAGCGAGCCAGACGAACGGAGAGGGACGAATCGGCGCGCAGCGCGGCAAAGGCGCGGGCCTTCAGGGCAGCGGTGTGCTGTTGGATTGCGGACGGATTTTGGGCGTGTGGGTGCTTCATGGGTGGTGCTCCGTGTGTTGTGGAGCCGCCACGAACCGTCGCCAAACGATTATGGGTGGCAGCTGTGCGCAGGTTGGCGAACCGGGACACACGGAACCCGGCAGACCTTGCGGTCTCCCACGCACAGCCGCCATAACTCAGCATTGCGGACACAAAAAAAGCGCCTGCAATGGGATGGTGGGCGCCTGTGCGCCGTGTGGTCTTCGGGTCGCCAAACCCGGTCGCTGAATTTGCAGCGACGGGCAGACTGTAGCGTTCAGTTAGGAGGTGTGCAAGTCCCTCGATCGCCCGCAATGCTTGCGAGAATGCTGGGTATGGAATAGATTCGGCGTGCATATCAGTTTTCTCCTACGCCTCCGGTTGCAGCCGGGGGCGTTTTTGTTTGTGGCCGATTCAGCCGGCAAGCGCTTGCAGCAGCGGCGCAGTCGGTACGTCACCGCGCAGCCAGGCATTCACGGCATCGTTCTCGGCTTTGCGCTCGCGGTACCACGCCATCAGTTCGGTGCGGCGCTCTTCGATGGCCTTCAGGCAATCCGGGGCGGGCTTCTCCGTCCAGGGCAGCTCCACCGAGGCCATTGCTTCGGTTGTCGCTTCGATTGCGCGGCACTCCTCGATCAGGTCGCTTTCCACATAAGCGGCCCAAGCGGTGGACTCGTTGGCGTAATGCGCCGGCTGCTCCAGGTGGTAAACCACCCAGCGCTTGAGCTGGCCGGAGCTAATCAGCGCAGTGACCCGAGCAGGCTTCATGGCAAATTGGCCCGAGCCGCAGACCTTGCCGTATTCGCGGTTTACCGCGTGCCTCAGCAGCCGGTTGACTTCGTACGGGTGCGGCTCCAGCGGCACGGCGTACCCATCTGCATTGACGAACACCGCTTCGCGTTCCGTAGGGTCAAAGCAGATCGTCACGATGGTGAAGGCTCGCCAGTTGAGCTGATCCGGTCGGGGTGGCTTGAAACCGAGCCCGGTGGGGTCGAAGTACGGTGTAGTGAAAGGAACACGCGGGAAGTTCATGCGGCCACCTTCCCGCGTGCAGCAATGCGCGCACGTACCCAGGCTTGAACCTCACCAAGTACCCACGCCACCGGCGCGCCGCGTGCGGTGCTATCGCTCAGCTTGACGGGCAAGGGGAAGCCGCTGTCGGGCTGCTTCATCAGCTTGTAGATGGTGGGGCGTGCCAGACCAACAATGGCTTCGACTTCAGGCATGCGAATCAGCGTGGTGGCCGGGTCAAGCTGGAGCGGGCCTGCAGGGGCGGCGGGCTGGCTGATCGGGGTCACTTGGCCTTTCATGCCTAGGCCCCTCCTGTGTGGGTTTGGCTTTCGAGCCACGCGGCCACGTCCTGCCGGCGATAGCGCACACGGCTCCCCACTTTGACCCAGGCAAGCGGGTGCCGACGTTTACTGCGCCAGGCGGCAAGGGTGCGGTGTGAGAGACCGAGAGCGGCGGCTACTTGGTCGGGGGTGAGAAGGTCTGAAGGCGAGAGAGGCAGCAAGGCGGCTGCTGGGTTGGGCGGGGTTGTCATGTAGCGTTCCCTGTACTGATTGAGACAGGGCACCTATTTATTCCGATTTTCTTGGGAAGGGAACAAGTGTTTTCATTGAATGGCTCTCCACGGGCTTGCCACGGGTCCGCCACGGGTTCGCCACGGTTTTTACATTCTTAAATTAGCCCCCCTCACCCCATTTTGCGCAATCCAAGCCGCGCCGCCCTTCGCTTGCGTTCGCTGGTGCGCGACCGGAGTCGCCAGCCATCAGGTCAGGGCGAGGCGGCGTGCTCTCTTCTTCGGTTTTTCATGGAACACCTTTGGTGGTCTTGAGGCATGGTGTTCTGGCTTTTCTCGTTCGTGTTCCTTCCGCTGTAAGCCTCGTCATTACTGGCTTTCAGCGATTCAGGAACACGAAGAACACCGAGAACACCGGGTTTTCCAAGGGTACGGATACGCATACCTAAACCACCTTCCCGAACTGGCCTTGCACCACATTGCCGGTTGCCAGTTTGTCCAGGTGGTCGGCATACCATTGCATCATGGTCGTGCGTTGCTCCAGGTACTGGGCCTTGTTGTAGATCCCGCGCACGCCTGCCGCCTTGTGGCTTAGCTGGGCCTCGATATGGTCGGCGGGGAATCCGTGTTCATTCAGAATGGTGCTGGCGATATGGCGGAAGCCGTGGCCCGTCTGCCGGCCCTCATAACCGAGGCGGCGCAGGGCCATCAGAAAGACGGTATCGCTGCGTGGTTTGGTGCGGTCGCTACGACCAGGGAACAGGAGGGGTAGGCGCCGGTTATCGGGCGCAGTTCTTCCAGCAGTTCGATTGCCTGCCTGCAGAGAGGCACCAGGTGTTCGCGGCCCTTCTTGCGGCCCTTGCGCTCGGGCGGGATCGTCCAGAGCTTCTTGCTGAAGTCGAACTCTGACCACTGGGCTTCGCGCAGCTCGGACGGGCGAACGGCCAACAGGGTAAGCAGGCGCAGTCCGACCCGCACGTCATGCGCATGGGGGTAGGACTGGATAGCACGAAGGAGGGCGGGTAGTTCTTCGGCGGTAACGTGTGCGTAGTTCTCTGCCTTGCCTGAAGCCAGGAACTTATGCACCCCTTCCAGGGGATTGTTCACGGCGCGGCCGGTCACGCGGGCCAGGTCGTACACATCCTTGCAGTAAGCGCGGACCCGGCTCATTTGCTCAAGGATGCCTTGCTGTTCCATGCCGCGCAGCAGATCCATCCATTCCATCGAGAGAATGCCGGTGTACTGCCGCTTGCCCAAGGTGGGGAACACATGACGTTCGAGAGCGCCCATCACACGTTTGGCGGTGCCGGCATCCCAACTGCCCAGCCGTGAGGTGTACCACTCCCGCGCCATGGCCTCGAAGGTGTCGTTGGCCGCTTCAATCTCTGCCGCCTTGCGGGCCTGCTTGGTGGCAATGGGGTTCTTGCCTTCAGCAGCATCAGTGCGTAGCTCTGCCGCCTTCTGCCGGGCCAGCGCTCCGCTCACCTCTGGATAGCCACCAAGCCCTAGCCAGGACCACTTGCCGTCCGGCTTCTTGTAGCGCAGTTCCCAGGACTTGCCGCCGTTGGGCTTCACCCTGAAGTACAGCCCGGCCCCGTCCAGTTCACGGTAGGCCACGGGCTCCGGCTCCAGGCCAGCCAAGGTGGTATCGGCCAGGGGCCGGCGCTTGATTTCGGAACGCTTCACGGCTTGTATGCCCTCGGTTCAACTTTTGTTGAAACATACACAGGGGCATACACGGCGGGAAGGGTTAGGGGTAGATAAGGAGATACAGCCAGAAACAAGAAAGCCCGCACAGGGCGGGCTTCTTGGGGTGTTCCGTAGACTGTCAGAGACAGGTTGAAACAGTGTTTTGGTGGCTACGCAGGGACTTGAACCCCGGACCCCAGCATTATGAATGCTATGCTCTAACCAACTGAGCTACGTAGCCAAGTGGCGCGCATTATTCGCGTCGCGCGGTTGTGTGTCAACCCTCCTGATGCGCTTTTTCTGCCTGCTTTTTCAATTGCTTATGCCGTCGATCCCGTGGCCAGGGGTGTGCTGCCGATCAATTCCATTTGGGCGCGAAGCAGGGGCTGGCCAGGCGTTCGTTGCGCTCTAGCGTTCTCTCCGGTCAGGCGCAGTTCGAGGTTGGTGGCCAGGCTTTCGCGCCTGGAGGAGGGGATTACGGTGAATCCCTATTGCAGCAGCCAGGCGATAGCCGAGTTCGAGGCCCGTCTTCATGAGTCGGTGACTTGCTGGTCCTTGAGGTTCAAAGTGCCTAGGCCGAAGGTGGTGGAGGAGGCTGGGTGCCATCTGCAGCTGTCCGGCAGTCCTGGCCGTGGATGTATTTCGTGCAGTGGTGGCAACCCTGGGTCGCGGGATTGCAGCGTGTCGGCGAGATGCAGGTCTACATCAGTCGCGGCACCGGTTACTGGTGCCGCCCCTGCGCTTCGGTGCTCCTTCGGAGATCACCCATATCCGCCTGAGGAAAGCGGACGACTTGGCGCCCTAGCTTGCTAAGAGCTCGCGACGCAGCAGAAGGTAATCCTCGCCTTCCCGCTGGCCACGACGCAACGGATTGCGCGTGCAATGCGCGGCGAAACCGGCGTCGACGAAGCGGTAGGGCAGGTGCTCGTCGCGGTCGGGCGGTATGCCGAGCCGGGTGGTCTGGATGATGTCCGGCCGGGCGCCGATATCGTCGACGCGCAGCCGCGCAGGGTCCATGCGCTGCGCATTCCATTCCTTCACGGTCAGGCCCAGCGCCTTGCACAACAGTGTCTGGCCGGAGCAGAGGCGGGTAAGCGGGCGGGCCCCGCTGGTAGCGGCCGGGCTGTTGCTACGCATGCGCTCGATGGACGCCTCGCAGGAAAGCGAGTCGACCCAGGGATAGCCGGACTTGAT
>JBKEBY010000031.1:0-2471 GCA_047973445.1 Pseudomonas sp. | reverse complement strand
TGGAAGTAGATTGCCGCCTGGTTGAGATCGTCCTCCGAGTAGGGTACCTGGGCGGGAATCTGGATACGGGTGAATAACTGCAGCGCGAGGAGAATGCGATCGCACTCCCGACTCAGCAGGGAACTTTCTCTCACTGCCCCGCCTCGCCGCTCACACCGGCTTCCTCGAAGGAGGCCATCTCGTTGAGAAAGCCGCAGGCAGCCTGCAGCAGCGGCCAGGCCAGCACGGCGCCACTGCCTTCACCGAGGCGCAGGTCCAGTTGCAGCAGCGGTGTTGCGAGAAGGTGGTTCAGCAGCAGTGGATGACCGCCCTCGTGGGAGCGATGGCCGAACACGGCATAGTCGCGCACCGCAGGCGCGATCCGCATCGCTGCCAGCAGCGCCGCGCTGGCGATGAAACCGTCGATGACGATCAGCGCACTTTTTTCCGCGGCACCGAGCATGGCGCCGGTCATCATCACCACCTCGAAGCCGCCGACTTCCGCCAGGATGTCGAGTACCTCGTGCGGCCCGGGCCCGACGCGGGCTGCGACAGCTTCCAGGGTTGCGATCTTGCGCGCCAGCCCGGCATCGTCCAGGCCGGTGCCGCGCCCAGTGCAGGCGGCGATGGGCAGGTCGGCGAGAAAGTGCGACAGCAGCGTGGCGCTGGAGGTATTGCCGATGCCCATCTCGCCAAAGGCCAGCACATTGCTGCCTTTTTCCACTTCCCCGTGGGCGATGCGCCGCCCGGTTTCCAGACCCTGTATAGCCTGGGAGCGGTTCATCGCCGGGGCTTCCAGCGTATTGGCGGTGCCGAAGCCGAGCTTCTCGTGATGCAGCGGCAGGTCGCTGGGAAAGTCGGCGTTGACGCCGGCATCCACCACCTGCAGGGCGAAGCCGTGCTGGCGGGCGAAGATATTGGTGGCCGCACCGCCGGCGAGGAAGTTGTAGACCATCTGTGGCGTGACTTCCGGCGGGTACAGGCTGACGCCAGCGCGCGCCAGCCCGTGATCGGCGGCGAAGATGGTCAGGCTCGGGCGACGCAGGCAGGGCGTCAGGCTCTGCTGAATAAGGCCGATCTGTAGCGCCAGGGCTTCCAGTACACCCAAAGCGCCTAGCGGCTTGGTCTTGCGATCGATCTTGTGGCGCAGGGCAGGCAGGATGGCGGGATCGGGGGTGTGGATGGTTATGGCAGGTAGGGCAGGCATGAGGCTCGTACCGGTGGTGCGGCCTGCAGGCCAGGCCGCAAGGGAATCGGAAGGATATCTACTCGTAGGGCCGAGTTCATGCGGTCTTTGCAGATCGCTGGCCGCATGAATTCGGCCCTACAGTTTGGGTGTTTTACAGCTTCGCCAGCCGTGCGCGTACCGCCGCCTCGATCCCCGCCTCGTCCAAACCGCATTCGGCGAGCATCTGGGCTGGCTTGGCGTGTTCGACGTAATGATCGGGCAGGCCGAGGTTGAGGATCGGCTGGAGCAGGCCTTCGCGCACCAGGAACTCGTTCACCGCACTGCCGGCGCCGCCCATTATGCTGTTCTCCTCGATGGTCACCAGCAACTCGTGGGAATCGGCCAACTGGCGTACCAAGGCTTCGTCCAGCGGCTTGACGAAGCGCATGTCGACGACCGTGGCATCCAGGGTTTCACCCACTGCCAGCGCTTCGGCCAGCTGTACACCGAACACCAGCAGCGCGACCTTCGAGCCTTGCCGGCGGACCACACCCTTGCCGATTTCCAGCGGCTCCAGGCCGCGCTCGATGGGTGCATTGGGACCGGTGCCGCGCGGATAGCGTACTGCCGCCGGGCCTTCGAACAGGTAGCCGGTGGTGAGCATGCGGCGCATCTCGTTCTCGTCGCTGGGGGTCATCACCAGCATGCCGGGAATGCAGCGCAGGTACGACAGATCGAAACTGCCGGCGTGGGTCGGGCCATCCTCGCCCACCAGGCCGGCGCGGTCGATGGCGAACAGCACGTCGAGGTCCTGCACCGCCACATCGTGGATCAGCTGGTCATAGGCGCGCTGGAGGAAGGTGGAGTAGATCGCCACCACCGGCTTGGCGCCTTCGCAGGCCATGCCGGCGGCCAGTGTCACCGCGTGCTGCTCGGCGATGGCGACGTCGAAGTAGCGCTCCGGGTATTCCCTGCTGAAGCGCACCAGGCCGGAGCCTTCGCGCATCGCCGGGGTGATGGCGAGCAGTTTCGGGTCGGCGGCGGCCATGTCGCACAGCCAGTCGCCGAACACGTCGGTGTAGGCAGGTTTCTTCGGACCGGCTTTCTTTTCCATGCCCTTGCCCGGGTCGAACGGCGACACCGCGTGGTAGCCGATCTGGTCGCCTTCGGCCAACTCGTAGCCTTTGCCCTTGGTCGTGATGATGTGCAGCAGCTGCGGGCCCTTGAGCTTCTGCAGGGTCTTGAGCGTGGCGACCAGCGCATCGACGTCGTGGCCGTCGATCGGGCCGGTGTAGTGGAAACCCATTTCCTCGAACAGCGTGGA
>JBKEBY010000087.1:0-9122 GCA_047973445.1 Pseudomonas sp. | reverse complement strand
CGGCTGCGCACGTCCTGGCCGCGCTCCACCTCTTGGGGCCTGAAGCCCTTCTGCGCGAGCAGCAGCGCGGCGACCTGGCCACCGGGGCCGCCCCCCACCACGCGCGGCCGCTCGCTCAGACCGGCAGGCCCCTGCCCCACCGGGTAGTCGCGGGTGTCCGGCGCCGGACGGACATTGTTGTCATCGGCGAAACGCGCCAGGATTGCCCCTTCGTCTCGGGCCTGCAGATCGATGATGTAGATGAACAGGATGACGCTGTTCTTCTTGCGCGCATCGTAGCTGCGCTTGAACACGCTGAAATCCAGCAGGTCGGCGTCGCCGATACCCAGGCGCTTGACGATGGCCGCGCGCAACTCGTCGGCGGTGTGATCAAGGGGTAGAGACAGTTCGTTGATGCGAATCATGGCGGTAGTCCTGGCCGGTGACTCCGGCAAAGGAAGCAACTAGCAGGCCGTTGAAAAACGTAGGCGAGGCAGCCAGTGCAAGGCAAAACAGGCGAAAAAGCGCAGTTTAGGCGTTCTAAATGAGCATTTTGGACCTGTTTTTAACGCAGCAATGGCAACGTAGGTAGTTTTTCAATGGCCTGCTAGAGAGGGGAAGTGAGGGGCGAATTGTACCCGGCGCCACGCGCCGCTGTCAGGCCGAACCGGGTGGCACTCCGGAAGACGCGGGGGGCGTCCCGGCCCCGCCGATTTAACCTGCGCCGCATTATCGGCCTATAATTGCGGCCATTTTGCAGCCAACTGCCTTCGTTGGCCCGCTCCTCACCTGATTCGCCATGGTCACCTCCTCCCATGAAACGATCCAAAAGCAGCCGCCGCTGGCTGGATGAACACGTCAACGATCCCTACGTCAAGAAAGCGCAGAAGGACGGCTTGCGCTCCCGCTCCAGCTACAAGCTGGTCGAACTCAACGAGAAGGACAAGCTGATACGTCCCGGCATGCTGGTCATGGACCTCGGTTCCGCGCCCGGCGGCTGGTCGCAGGTGGCCGGAGGGCTGGTCGGCGAGAAGGGGCGGGTCATCGCCACCGACATTCTGCCGATGGACCCACTGGATAACGTCGACTTCATCCAGGGCGACTTCACCGACGACGCCGTGTTCCAGCAGATTCTCACCAAGCTCGACGGCAGGCAGCCCGACCTGATCGTCTCCGACATCGCCCCCAACATCAGCGGCATCGCCGCCGCCGATCAGGCTTCCTCGATGTACCTGGTCGAACTCACCCTCGACATGGTCCGCCAGGTGCTCAAGCCCGGCGGCAACTATGTGGTCAAGGTGTTCCAGGGAGAAGGTTCCGATCAGTTCCTGAAAGACGTTCGCACCTCGTTCGAGAAGGTGGTGATACGCAAGCCGGAAGCCTCGCGCCCGCGCTCAAGGGAAGTCTATCTGGTGGGGAAAGGCTTCAAGGAGTAAGCGCCCGCAGTGCTGAAGCGTGGGCGTGCGGCCTTTCTCGAGCTTACTCGCCGCGCCCCTGTAACATCCCTGCAATATTTCCGTTATCTAATGCCGAACGACCAAGAGCGGACCGAGAGCGGACATGAACGGCAGATGCATATTGATCGTCGATGATGAAGCGCCGATCAGGGAGATGATCGTGGTGGCCCTGGAGATGGCCGGCTACGAGTGCCTGGAAGCGGACAATGCGCAGCAGGCGCATTCGCTGATTGTCGACCGGCAACCGGATCTGATTCTGCTCGACTGGATGCTGCCCGGCACATCCGGCATCGAACTGGCGCGGCGGCTCAAGCGCGACGAGATGACGGCCGACACGCCGATCATCATGCTCACCGCCAAGGATGCCGAGGACAACAAGATTCAGGGCCTGGAAGTCGGCGCCGACGATTACATCACCAAGCCCTTCTCCCCCCGCGAGCTGGTGGCCCGCCTGAAGGCGGTATTGCGCCGCGCCGCGCCCAGCGACAACGAGACGCCAATCGAGATCGGTGGCCTGCTGCTGGACCCGGTCAGCCATCGCGTCACCATTGACGGCACCCCGGCCGAGATGGGCCCCACCGAGTACCGCCTGCTGCAATTCTTCATGACTCACCAGGAGCGTGCCTACACGCGCGGGCAGTTGCTCGATCAGGTATGGGGCGGCAACGTGTACGTCGAGGAGCGCACCGTGGACGTGCACATCCGCCGACTGCGCAAGGCGCTGGGCGAAACCTACGAGAACCTGGTGCAGACCGTGCGCGGCACCGGCTATCGTTTCTCCACCAAGAGCTGACCGACCAGGCCATCCGCCGCGGTGACGCGGCAGACCAAAACACATCAACCAACCCCAGGAGCATCGGCGGGTGAATCAGGACGGGCTAGGCACCTTGATACGTCGTCTGTTGCTGCTGCTGGGCGGTTGTCTGCTGCTCGGACTGATTTCCGGCGAATACGCCTGGGCGCTGGTACTGGGCCTGGGCGGTTATCTCGGCTGGACACTCCGACAACTCTGGCGTCTGCAGCAATGGCTCAAGAGCAGCGAGACCGATGCGCCACCGCCGGACAGTCATGGCATCTGGGGCGACATATTCGACAGCCTCTACCATCTGCAGCGCCGTGACCTGCGCCTGCGCGCCCAGTTGCAGACCGTCATCGATCGCGTGCAGGGCTCCACTTCAGCCCTCAAGGAAGCGGTGGTCATGCTCGACAGCGAAGGCAATCTGGAGTGGTGGAATCCGGCCGCCGAGCGGCTGCTGGGCCTGAAGAAGCCGCAGGATACCGGCCATCTGGTCACCAACCTGGTTCGACACCCGACCTTCAAGGACTACTTCGACAGCGGCCGGCACGAAGAACCGCTGGAGCTGCCTTCGCCGACCAACGACCGTCTCTGGCTGCAATACAACATCACCCGTTACGGCAACGCCGAACACCTGATGGTGGTCCGCGACATCACCCGCCTCCACCAGCTGGAACAGATGCGCAAGGACTTCGTCGCCAACGTATCCCACGAGCTGCGAACCCCGCTGACCGTGATCGCCGGCTACCTGGAAACCATGCTCGAACACAGCGAAGAGCTGAACCCGCGCTGGTCGCGACCGCTGCAGCAGATGAACCAGCAGGCGGGGCGCATGCAGCACCTGCTCAACGACCTCCTGCTGCTGGCCAAGCTCGAAGCCACCACACCGCCTGCGACGACCGAACCCGTGGACGTGGCGGTCCTGCTGCGGTCGATCAGCAACGATGCGCTCGCGCTGTCCGCCGAACAGCAGCACCGCATCGAACTGGACGCCGACCGGCGACTGGCGCTGCGCGGCAGCGAATCCGAATTGCGTAGCGCCTTTTCCAACCTGGTATTCAATGCCGTCAAGTACACACCTGCCGGCGGGCAGATCCGGCTGTGCTGGTGGCGGGACGAGTATGGCGCGCACCTCGCCGTGCAGGACTCGGGCATCGGCATCGAAGCCAAGCACCTGCCGCGCCTGACCGAGCGCTTCTACCGGGTCGACTCCAGCCGCGCCAGCAGCACCGGCGGCACCGGCCTCGGCCTGGCCATCGTCAAGCATGTGCTGCTGCGCCATCAGGGGCGCATGGATATCGACAGCAGCCTGGGCAAGGGCAGTAGGTTCGTCTGCAGTTTTCCGCTTTCCCTGACGGAAAGCCTCTAGGGTCTGTTGCCATTTCGTGCGCGGCCTCTAGGGTCTGTTGTCTTACTTCATCGCGAAGCAGGCAGGTACTCTTGAAAAGCGCGGGCCCGGTCCCCATCCTGTGGCGATCAGAAGCTTCACGAAACCCTCATGGACCCTTCCTCCGCTTATAACGCCCCGTCCTATTTCGCCGATTTCGGCCTGATTCTCTTTGCCCTGCTGCTGGTACTGCTCAACGGATTCTTCGTCGCGGCCGAGTTCGCCATGGTCAAGCTGCGCGCGACCAAGGTGGAGGCCATCGCCAACCAGCATGGCTGGCGCGGCAAGATCCTGCGTACCGTGCACGAACAGCTGGATGCCTACCTGTCCGCCTGCCAGCTGGGCATCACCCTGGCCTCGCTCGGGCTTGGCTGGGTCGGCGAGCCGGCATTCGCGCACCTGCTCGAACCGCTGCTCGCCATGGCCGGCATCGACACGCCGGCGCTGGTCCACGGCATCGCCTTCTTCACCGCCTTTTTCATCATTTCCTACCTGCACATCGTGGTGGGCGAACTGGCGCCAAAATCCTGGGCGATCCGCAAGCCCGAGTTGCTGTCGCTGTGGACGGCAGTGCCGCTGTACCTGTTCTACTGGCTGATGTACCCGGCGATCTACCTGCTCAACGCCAGCGCCAACGCCATCCTGCGCATCGCCGGCCAGGGCGAGCCCGGCGCACAGCACGAGCACCATTACAGCCGCGAGGAATTGAAGCTGATCCTGCACTCCAACCGTGCGCTGGACCCTACCAACTCGCAGATCCAGGTGCTCGCCTCGGCGGTCGAGATGAGCGAGCTGGAAGTCGCCGACTGGGCCAACTCCCGGGAAGACCTGCTGCAACTGGATCACGACGCATCGCTGGCACAGATTCTCGACGTGATTCGCGTCCACAAGTACAGCCGCTACCCGGTCTACGACCGTGATCAGGGCGAATACACCGGTCTGCTGCATATCAAGGACCTGCTGCTGGCCCTGGCCAGCGATCAGAACCTGGCGGACAACTTTCGTCTCGACGAACTGCTACGCCCGCTGGAGCGGGTCTCCAAGCACCTGCCGCTGAGCGACCTGCTGGAGCAGTTCCGCCAGGGCGGCGCGCACTTCGTGCTGGTCGAGGAAGGCGATCGCAAGGTAGTGGGTTTCCTCACCATGGAGGACGTGCTGGAAGTACTGGTCGGCGACATCCAGGACGAGCATCGCAAGACCGAACGCGGCATTCTCACCTACCAGCCGGGCAAGCTGCTGGTACGGGGCGATACACCGCTGTTCAAGGTGGAACGGCTGCTCGACGTCGACCTCGACCACATCGAGGCCGACACCCTGGCCGGCCTGGTCTACGAGACCCTCAAACGGGTGCCGGAAGAGGACGAGGAGCTGCAGGTCGAAGGGCTGCAGATCGTCATCAAGAAGATGCGCGGGCCGAAGATCATCCTGGCCAAGGTGTTGAAGCAGGAATAAGGGAGCTGGAAGCAATCACTAACGGACTGATACCCCGCTTTCACTTCAAGCTTCTAGCTTAGGGCTTCCAGCTACCCTTACTCCCCGCCGACCGCGAAGTTGGGCAGGCTGCCCACCGGCTGGGAGAACTCGAAGGGAATTGATTCGACCGTCAGCCCGACGTTGCGCTGAACCACGAAATGCAGATGCGGGCCGGTGCTGTTGCCGGTGTTTCCCGAACGAGCGATGCGGCTGCCGGCGTCGAGCCGCTGGCCTTCACGTACAGCCACCGAGCCCTTCATCAGGTGTAGATAGACGCCCATGGTGCCGTCGTCGTGCAGGATACGGACGAAGTTGCCAGATGGGTTGTCGCCACGACCGCTCTGATCGTTTTCCACCCGCACCACCATGCCGCCACGCGCAGCGACGATCGGCGTGCCCTCGGGCATGGCGATGTCCACGGCGTAACGTCCTTTGGGTGTGAAGTGACTGTATTTGCCATTGGCGCCCTGGGTCAGCCGAAACGGACCACCACGCCAGGGCAGCGGATAACGATAGGGCTTGGGCAGCAGACGCGGATCACCCAGCGCATGGCGCAGCCTGGGGGTGTAGCGCAGCGGTTGGGCGGAATCACGCGGCGCGAGGGTGGCCAGCCGGATCTGGCTGCGCGGCGGCAGTACCCAGCGGATCGGCTTGTCCGGCACGCCGACAGCATTCTGCACGCCTTCGAACTTCAGCTCGATGTCCACCGGCGCGTAGAGGTCGTTGCGCACTAGCAGCGTTTCACCGCCAGCATGTTTGCGCGTTTCCAGCTTCACCCGGTTGTCGAGCTTCTCGACCATGCGGTCGTTGAACACGAACACCTGGGCATCGGGCGCGGCCTGATCGCTGTAGGTGACCACGCCGTTGGCATCGGTGTATTTGTAGATGGTCAGCGCCATCGCCGGCAGCGCCAGCGATGACAATCCGAGCAGGAAGAAAATGCGCCCTAACATAACGGCCGACTTCATGGTCATGTGCAGAGGATCGCAGCCTAGCAGCGCCACTCACTCTGCGCGAGCCACCGACCGTCGGGGTGTGAAGCGCATCATTTTCGGGTCTGTACCACAGGCGACAGGCCGCCCTCTGAATTCACGCGCCGGGGGTGAAATGCCGCTGCGCAGTGCCGCGGGCGATCAGCCGGGACAGGTAGTCGAGCTTCTGCGGGTCGCGGTCGACGAAGCGGAAGATCAGCTGGAGCCACTCGCTGTCGGGCTTGGGTTCGAAGGCCGCCACCGAGTGCAGGTAGCCATTCAGCCGTGCCACTTCACCACCCTCGCCTTGCTCCAGATCGAGTACCGCACCCTCCAGCACCTGCGGCAGCACCTCGCCGCGCCTGACCACCAGCGCGGCCTCCTTGAGGCTCAGGGCCTTGATCACGCATGCGAGGCTTCCCGATCCCAGGCGCAACTGACCCTGACTGCGAGCGTTGCCAAATGCCGTCGGCTTTTCGGTCCGCACCGATTCCGGCACCGGCGTCTGCTGGGTAGCGACCGCGACCGTCGCGGCGCTGGCAGCCGGCTTGATCACCTCGGCTCGGCCACCGGTCAAGGCAGCCAGCGAGTCGTTGGCCATACCGGTCGCCGTGCTGCGCTGGGGCGCGCTGGCCGCCAGGGCATCGAGCTTGCCGGCCCGACCCAGCGCCTTGCGCACCTTGCTGGTCAGCTGCTCGTTGGAGAACGGCTTGCCGATGAAATCGGATACACCGGACTGGATGGCCTGGACGACATTCTCCTTGTCGCCACGGCTGGTGACCATAATGAACGGGACGGCTTTGAGCCTTTCCTGCCCACGGCACCAAGTGAGCAGCTCCAGACCGGACATCTCGGGCATTTCCCAGTCGCAGAGAATCAGGTCGAATCGCTCTCGCTCGAGCAGTTGCTGGGCCTTGCGTCCATTGACCGCCTCCTCGATGCGAATGCCGGGAAAGTGGCTGCGCAGTCCCTTCTTCACCAGATCACGGATAAAAGGCGCATCGTCCACCACCAGTACATTGACCTTGCTCATTGCTCGCTCCTGCTAGATGGTGGCCAGCATAGCGGCAGGACACCATCGAAAAAAGCGCAAGCGTGCGCCGATGACTGAAAGTCTGAGTCGCGCCGACCGCAACGCACCCGCGAGGTGCGGCATTCGCGGTCTGATGGCCGGGGCACGCCCGCGGGACAAGCCGCGGCCGGCACGGCATACTCCATCTCAGTTTCCCGTTCGAGATCACCATGGTTCAGCATATCCTCGTCGCTCACGACCTCAGCCCCGAAGCCGACCTGGCCCTGCGCCGGGCCGCCCAGTTGGCCCGACAGCGCCAGGCGCGACTAAGCCTGTTGCACGTGCTCGCAGAGGAGGACGGCCCCATCGAGGAACAACAGGCCCGCGATCATCTGCAGGGGCTCCTGCAGGCGTGCGGCTACGACGAGCTGGAGCCCTGGCTCCGTCGAGGCCAACCGGCCGAAGAGGTACTGACCCAGGCACGCGGGCTCGAGGTCGACCTGCTGGTACTCGGCCAGCACCATCGGCAATCACCGCTGGGATTCGCCGGTACCACTCTGGAGCGCATCCTGCTCGCGACACCCGCGCCGTTGCTGCTGGTGATCGGCGAAACACACGCACCCTACGCCCAGGCGCTGGCGGCACTGGACTTCTCTCCCTGTGCCAGCCGCGCCATGCAATGCTCCTGGGCACTTCTGCCGGGCGGGGCCGAGCTGCATGCGCTGAACGTGCACGAGGTGGCCGAGATCCATGCCCCCGATCCGGAAGACCTGGCCCTGCAACAGGAACTGTTCGACCAACTGGTGGAAGACATCCAGCTCCAGTTGCCGGAGAAGGACGTGCAACTGAGCTACAGCCTGCGCCAGGGTGAACGCGGCAATTGCCTGGACTCGGCCATCCGCGAGATACGCCCACAATTGCTGGCGCTCGGCGGACACAGCCGCGGCGAGCTGAGCAGCGCACTGCTCGGTAGCCTGACTCGCCAGTTTCTCGAACAGCCACCATGCGACGTGCTGGTGGCACGCTGATTCACACCTGACCTCTGTCCTTGCGAGCGCCCTGAGCGGCGCCGCGTGACATCCCCCTCCTCGACCGCTCTCCATCGGCCACGGGCAGCTTCTTGCCCAGGCAAAGTTGCTTCCGCCGAATCCCCTGCTACGTTTATTTTCTGTGGCCTGCGTCGTTTCGCCGCAACATTGCGATGATGACGGCACGGGCTATGGGCCAATAACAACAATAAATAAGACGAAGAAAATATGGACTTCAGTTCGCCCCATCACCGTCCGCCCCGTTCGAATCATTCCCTGCAGGCCTGTTCGCAGTTAATTCATCGCACACATGGCCTTCGCACCGAACCGCCAGCCATCAAGTCCTAGACCCCCGCGTCAGCCGCGAAGGCCTTCCGGCGGGCGGCGGACGAGCAAACGTGCCAGGAGAGACAAGCATGAAGCTATCAGCAATTGCAGCGGCAACCCTGACGGCGGCGATCGCCGCCCCCGCCTCGGCCGAAGTTTCCGACGGCAAGGTGAAGATCGGCATCCTCAATGATCAGTCCGGCGTCTATGCCGATTTCGGCGGCAAGTGGTCGTTCGAAGCGGCGAAGATGGCGGCCGAGGATTTCGGCGGCAAGGTACTGGACGCACCGATCGAGATTGTCACCGCCGACCACCAGAACAAACCGGACATCGCCTCCAACATCGCCCGCCAGTGGTACGACCGCGAGCAGGTCGACGCGATCATGGAGCTGACCACCTCCTCCGTAGCGCTCGCCGTCCAAGGGCTCTCCAAGAGCAAGAAGAAGATCAACTTGGTTACCGGCGCTGCCACCACCGAGCTGACCGGCAAGCAGTGCTCGCCCTATGGTTTCCATTGGGCCTACGACACCCATGCCCTGGCGGTCGGTACCGGCGGCGCACTGGTATCCCAGGGTGGCGACAGCTGGTACTTTCTCACCGCCGACTATGCTTTCGGCTATTCGCTGGAAGAGCAAACCGGCAAGTTCGTCAAATCCAAGGGCGGTGAAGTCAAGGGTGCGGTGCGCCACCCT
>JBKEBY010000086.1:0-10330 GCA_047973445.1 Pseudomonas sp. | reverse complement strand
TCCGGGTGAAGAAATAGCTGCCCGGGCGTTCGCGCAACGCCATGGGTGTTGCATGCTCGAATTCCATCAGGTCGAGATTGCCGGGGATCAGGTCCAGATTGGTGAAATAGGTCTGCTGGATGATCTGGCGCAGCGGCACCGGGTCCTCGTAGCGGATCGCGTCATAGATGGTGCCGCCATCGGGCAGGTCGAATTCCGGCTGGACCCCGTGCAGGGCCGAGAAGCTCGCCTGCGGGTCGAGGTCGATCCCCAGCACGCGATAGCCATCCAGCGCAAGCTTCTGCGCCAGATGCGCGGCGGTGGTGGTCTTGCCCGAGCCGCCCTTGACGTTGATGACGGTGATCACCTGCAGGTGATCGCCCTCGCGCCGTCCCGGCAGGTAGGTGCCGGGGGCCTTCGCGCCCTTTTCCAGCATCTCGCGCAGGGCAAGGATATCGGCGGGGCTGTAATAGCGACGCCCCCCGGCCCGGGTTTCGGGCGAGGGGCCTTTGCCTTCCAGGTCCAGCTTGCGCAGATAGGCATCCTTGACGCCCAGCAGATCCGCGACCTCGCCCGAGGTGAACTTGCGCAGCTCGCGCTTGGCATCGGGGGGGAAAAGCTGTTCGCGATGGGTCTGCAGACGTTCGGACAGGGCAGCGGCATGGGCCCCGACCAGCTTGTCGATTCGTGTCCTCGGTCGCATACTGCCCACGGCCTGTCCTTGCATGTGCTGGCCCTGCGATCTTCTTAGTTACGCTTTAGGCCGTCTTATTCTGTTTGTTGCGTAAATGAATGCGTTCTTTGCGCGATTCTGGCAAGCAATTTTCCCCGCCGGCGCAGGATATTGTGCCGAATTCCCTCGAAAACCCTGCGCAAAAGCCCTCTCATACCCGATCCGCAGCCGTGAGGGGCTGGATCGGGCGAAAGAGGGCAGGGGGCGATTCGGGGGCCGGAATCAGCCCTTGTTCAGGGCGGCGACCGGATCGAGGCGCGAGGCGTTGCGCGCGGGCAGGAAGCCGAAGATCACCCCGATCAGGGTCGAACTGATCAGCGCCAGCGTCATTGCCCGGCCTGACTGAACCATGGTGAAGCTGCTGCTGAAGCGGTCAAAGAGCATGCCGAAGCCAAGCGCGGCGAGGATGCCCAGCAGCCCGCCGATCAGGCAGACAAGTACCGCCTCGATCAGGAATTGGGTCAGGATGTCCGAGCGCCGCGCCCCCACCGCCATGCGCAGCCCGCTCTCGGCCCCGCGCTCGCTCACCGAGACCAGCATGATGTTCATCACCCCGATGCCGCCGACCACCAGCGAGATCAGCGCGATCATCGAGATCAGCAGGGTCATTGTGCGACTGGTCTTCTCGATGGTCTGGCGGATGGTGTCGGTGTTCATCACGAAGAAATCCTGCACGCCATGGCGACGGGTGAGCAGGCGAATGATGCTCTGCTCGGCGGCGTCGCTGGAGACCGCATCGTCGATGCGCACAGTGATGCTTTCCAGATGCGACTGGCCGAGCATACGGTTCATCACCGCTGTGTAGGGCAGGTAGACGCGCAACTGGCTGCTGCCGCCGAAGTTGCTCTGGATCGGATCGAGTACGCCAACGATGCGCACCGGCACGTTGCCGAGCAGGACGATCTCACCCAGGGCGTTGTCGCCAGGAAAGAGCTTCTTGCGCGTGTTGTCGTCGATCACCACGCTCTGCGCCGAATTGCGCACATCGCGGGCGTCGAAGGCCTTGCCCTGGGCGAAGGTGTAGCCCTTGGCGCGGAAGAACTGCTCGCCGACCCCGCTGATGGAGGCCGTCAGCGCCTCCCGGTTGCGGTAGCGCAGGGTTCCGGAGCTGGACACAGTAGGCGTCACGCTGTCGACGAAGGCCTGCCCGGCCAGCGCCTCGGCGTCCGCCGGCATCAGAGTCTGCACCCGTCCGGAGCGGCGGTCGCCGAAGCCGGAGCCCGGATATACGTCCACGGTATTGGTGCCGATGGCGCTGATATTGGCCAGCACCTGCTGCTGCGAGCCCTGCCCCAGCGCCACCACCGAGACCACCGAGGCGATGCCGATGATGATCCCGAGCATGGTCAGGAAGGTACGCAGCTTGTGCGCCAGCATCGCCAGCACGGCCATGCGCAGCGCCTCGCCGAAACGGCCGAGATCGGCGCGCCAGGCCCGCGTCGGGGTCGCCGCCTTGGGCTCGACGAGTGGTGTAGCGCCGGCCGCGAGGCGGCGGCGGTCGGCGATGATGTGACCGTCGCTGATCTCGATCAGGCGGTCGCAGGTCTCGGCCACCGACAGGTCGTGGGTGACGATGATCACCGTGTGTCCGGCAGCGTGCAGCTCGCGCAGGAGCTTGAGCATCTCCTGGCCGCTGTGGCTGTCCAGCGCGCCGGTGGGTTCGTCGGCGAGGATCACCTCGCCGCCGTTCATCAGCGCACGGGCGATGGAGACGCGCTGCTGCTGGCCACCGGAGAGCTGCGCCGGCTTGTGTGTCAGGCGTTCGCCCAGACCCATGCGGGTGAGCAGCTCGATGCTGCGCGCGCGGCGGCTGGCGGTGTCCTCGCCGGCATAGATGGCGGGAATCTCGACATTGCCCACCGCATCCAGGTCGCCCAGCAGGTGGTAGCGCTGGAAGATGAAGCCGAAGTGTTCGCGGCGCAGCTCGGCCAGCTCGTCCGGCGTCAGCCGCGCAGTCTCGCGCCCGGCCACCCGGTAGGTGCCAGTGCTGGGCCGGTCGAGGCAGCCGAGGATGTTCATCAGCGTCGACTTGCCCGAGCCGGAGGCGCCGATGATGGCGACCATTTCGCCGCGCTCGATGACCAGGTCGATGTCCTCAAGCACGGCGATGGTCTCCTCGCCAGCGGGGAACTCCCGGCGCAGTCCGCGCAGCTCCAGAAGTGGCGTGCCCATCTCAGAACCTCATACCCGGGCCGCGGCCACGCATCACGGTGCTGGAACCCGCAGCGGCATCGCCGAGTACGACTTTGTCGCCCAACTCCAGGCCTTCGAGCACCTGCACGTTGATCGAGTCTTCCAGGCCGATGCGGATGCGCCGCGGCTCAACGCTGCCGTCCGCCTTCAGCACTTGCACCCTGTGGAGGCCGTCGCGACCGGCGAGCCCCAGCGCCGATGAAGGAATGCTCGGCACATCCCGCGCGCTGTCCAGCACGATGCTCACCTGGGCGGTCATGGAGATGCGCAGCTTGCCGTCCTCGTTGGGCACGTCGAGCGCGCCCAGGTAGTAGATGGCGCTGTCGGTGCTGGTCGTAGCGCTGCTGGAAGTGCTGTCGCTGGTGTTGATCGACGCCGGCGCCGGTTCCACCATGCGCAGGGTCGCCCGGTAGGGCCTGTCCGGTTCGCCGAGGATGGTGAAGCGCGCCCGCATGCCAGGCTCGACCTTGACCACGTCGGCCTCGGATATCTCGGCCTTGACCGTCATCCGGTCGAGCTGGGCGATCTTCACCAGAGTCGGCGCCGACTGACTGGAGTTGACCGTCTGCCCCTGCTTGACCACCACGCCGACGACGGTGCCATCGATGGGCGCCGTGATGCGGGTGTAACCCAGATCCAGCTCGGCGGTGGAGACCTGGATCTGCGCCTGTTCGATCTGCGCGTCCAGCGCGGCGATCTGTGCGCGGGTCGATACCAGCTCGGCTTCGGCGGCCTCGAAGTCGCCACGGGCGCTGGCGTTCTGCGCGAGCATCTTTTTCTGTCGCTCAAAGGCCAGTTGCGCCTGCTTGAGCAGTGCCTGCTGGGCCGCGCGCTGGGCCTTGACGTTGGCCAGAGAGGCCTTGGCATTGGCCAGGGCGTTTTGCTGCGGCAGCGAATCGATCTCGGCGATCGGATCACCGGCCTTCACCTGGTCACCGAAATCGACGTGCAGCACCTCGATCTGCCCGGACACCTGGGCGCCGACGCTGACCTGGTTGAAGGCCTCCAGCGTGCCGGTGGCGACCACCGTCTGCTCAATGCTGGCCGGGCGAACCTCGGCGGTCAGCAGCCCGGCTCCCGGCTCGGTGGCGTACAACTGACGGTAGCCCAGCCAGCCGCCTGCAACGACGGCGGCCAGGGCTACCAGCGACAGAAGATGTTTGCGTGTGAGTGGCATGGGTGACTCCAGCCGCGCCAGGCGGCCACTACGGGAGCGCCACTATAAGGATTCGACGTGTCGGCGAGCGTCAGGGCTGGGTAACGATTCGTCAGCTTTGGGTAAAGATCGCGGCGGAGCGTAGAGCCAGTTCATGACGGAACGCTGCACCACGCCGGAGCCACTGCACGGACTCTTGCTTCACTACGCATGACACATGCATTGACGCCCTTTGAGCCTCCCACAAAGGCAGCCTGTGCACACCGTACCCCGTGGAAGGCGCGCCCTTGTGGCGATGCTTTTTGAGCTTCAGGCATCTTTCTTCGAACATTTTGTTCGCAAACGACTTCCAACCAGGCTGGCGCCCGGATCGGGCTTTCAGCGCGGCACAAAGCGGTAGAACAGGTTCGGCTCGCTGATCAGGTAGAGCACGCCTCGGTCGTCCAGCACCACACCCTCGGCCTGCGGCACGCTGCGTTCCAGGCCGTGCTGGCCGGCCAGCAGCGACAGCGAGCTGATCGGCTGGCCGTCGCGATCCAGTTCCAGCAGCAGCCGGGACTCGTCGGAGAGCACCAGCAGATGGCCGCTGGCAGCATCGAAGTCGAGGCTGGAAATATCGCGCAGAAACAGCCGCTCATCGCGCTCGACATCCTCCAATACTTCCATGTCCAGCACCGCCTCCGACTGGCGATGCAAGAAGCCGCGGATGCCGAAGATGCGCACCGGGTTGCGCTCCTTGGCCACCAGCAGCGTCTCACTCAGAGGGTCGTAGGCCAGGCCTTCCAGGCCCTTGTTGCCGTTCAGACCGATGCCCAGCGAAAGTTGCGGCGCGCCTGCTGCGTCGAATACCTGAGCGTCGCCGTCGAGGCGCACCTCCACCAGACGCTGTTCACGCTCGTCGGCGATCACGAACAGTCCGGGAGCAATGTATTCGATGGCTTCCGGATCCCTGAAGCCGCGCAGTTCGACAGTGCGCAGCAACTCGCCGTCCAGCGACAGCTCCACCAACTGCGGCGGCTGGTTGGTTACGCTCACCAGCACCCGCCGCTCCTGGTCGAAGGCCAGCGCGGAAAGGTCGTCTTCCAGCCCCTCCACCACCTTGGCCTGGATCTCGGCACGATAGTCCGGCAGCCAAATGGACCGCTCGCGGCGCTGATCCTGCTGGAGCCAGGCAAACGTGTTGAACCAGGCCCGCTCGAACAAGTGGAACCGCTGACCAGCCAGCACGACCAGCAACAACAGGCCGACCGCCAGCGCGGCCAGGGAGTAACGCAAAAATCCATGCTTCATCGAAACGCTCCTGAGAAGTCCAGCTGCGTTCTAACGCAGTGCGGCTTACGCGAAACTGAACGGCGCAGTCAACGAGCCACCTCGGAGCGGCGGCTGAACACGAAGAAACGGTTGGGTTCGCCCACCACGTAGATATTGCCCTCGCCATCCATCGCCACGCCCTCGGCCTGGTCGATGCCCTGCACCAGGCCGTTAAGACCACCGAACAGGCTGATAAAGCTGCGCGGCTCGCCCTGCAAGTCGAGCTCTACCAGCAGGCGCGACTCGTCGGACAGCATCAGCATATGGCCGCTGCGCGGATCGATGGCCAGCGAAGAAAGGTCGCGCACCAGCAGCGGCTGATTCGGTAGCGCTTCCAGCGCACCAACGGCGCCGTCCTCACCGGGGAACGGCAATGCGAACAACCCCAGCGGATCGCGCTCCTTGGCCAGCAGCAGACGCTGACCACGCGGGTCCCAGGCCAGCCCCTCGAAGCCCTTGTTGCCGGAATCGGGGAAACCCAGGTCATGGATAGCCAGATCATCCAATCCGGTGCTTTCCAGCCCCGACTCTGGATTCAGCACGGCCACCAGCCGACGACGCTCATCGACGATGGCCAAACGTCCATCATCCAGCGCCTCGACCGCCTCCGGATCGGAAAAGCCGGTCAGACGTATACGTCGCAGCACCACACCGCCTGGCGTGAATTCGATCAGGTGCGGGTTCTGTCCCGTGACGGTCCACAAGGTGCCGGAGAGCGGATTCCAGGTCAGGCCAGAGGCCTCGTCCTCTTCCAATCCCGCCAGGGTCGTCTCCAGCGCCAGTTCGTAATCGGGCAACCAGATGCTGGCAGTACGCTGCATGGCATCGACAGACTGCTCGCGCCAGTAGAGTCGCAACTGGTCGTCCCAGTGCATCAGGTGACCGGCAACCAGAACCGCAGCGAGAAGGAACAGCAGCAGAATGCCTGCGACCAGATGCCAACGGAAGGTACGAGCGATGGACATGAGAATCATTCCAGCAAAGGACGCCGGATTACACCACGACAGCCACCCGTCCGGGAAACTTGGGAAAGCGCAAAATGTGGCGGGAATCACCCCGCCGCATCAAATCACAGTACGTGGCTCTCAAACCGCGACAGCCCGACCAGCTCCAGCACCAGTTGGTCGCCCTGTTCGAGCGGGCCAACGCCGGCCGGCGTGCCGGTCAGCACCACGTCGCCCGGTTGCAGGCTGAAGTGCCCGGCGATGTGTTGCAGCAGCGGCAGGATGGCATTGAGCATCTGGTTGCTGCTGCCGTCCTGACGCACTTCGCCATTGATGCTCAGGCGAATGCCGATGTCGCCCAGGTCTTCCACCGCACTGGCAGGCACGAAGGGCGCCAGCACGCAGGCACCATCGAAACTCTTGGCGATCTCCCAGGGATGCCCTTTTTCCTTGAGTTTCGCCTGCACGTCGCGCAGGGTCAGATCCAGCGCCGGAGCGAAGCCGGAGATGGCATCGCGAATCTCTTCCTCGTTGGGTTTGCGCGACAGCGGCTTGCCGATCAGCACTGCGATTTCCGCTTCGTAGTGCACGGCGCCACGATCGGCGGGAATGCCGAAACCGCCGTCCAGCGCCGCAGCGCAACTGCCAGGCTTGATGAACAGCAGCGGTTCGCTGGGCACCGGGTTGTTCAGCTCCTTGGCATGCTCGGCGTAGTTGCGGCCGATGCAAACCACCTTGCCCAGCGGGTAATGAATCGGCGTGCCGTCGATGTACTGATGCTTGTAGGTCATTGCAGAATCCTTGAGAAGAGCTGCACGCTTCAAGCTGCAAGTCAGAGGCCGGAGCCCTGGCGCCTATTGCAGCCTGTTGCCCATGGTTTGGCGCTTAAAGAAAGATCTTTCCGGGGTTCATGATGCCGTTCGGATCGAACGCCGCCTTGATCGCTTTCATGTAGGCGATTTCCGGCTCCGAACGACTGTAGGCCAGGTAATCGCGCTTGGTCATGCCGACACCGTGCTCGGCGGAGATCGAACCGTTGTATTTTTCCACCGTCTCGAACACCCACTTGTTCACCGCGGCGCATTTTTCGAAGAACTCTTCTCTGGACAGCGCCTCGGGCTTGAGGATGTTCAGGTGCAGGTTGCCATCGCCGATGTGGCCGTACCAGAGCACCTCGAAATCCGGATAGTTGCTGGTGACGATAGCGTCGATATCGGCGAGGAAGGCTGGCACCTTGGAGACGGTGACCGAGATATCGTTCTTGTACGGCGTCCAATGACTAATGGTCTCGGAGATGTACTCACGCAGCTTCCACAGGTTCTGCAGCTGCTGCTCGCTCTGGCTCATCACGCCGTCGACTACCCAGCCCTCATTGACGCAGTGTTCGAAGGTCGCCAGCGCCTGCTCGGCGCGCTCCTCGGTGGTCGCCTCGAACTCCAGCAGCGCATAGAAGGGCGTACGGGTCTCGAAGGGCGCCGGGATATCGCCACGACCGAGAATCTTGTCCAGACACTTGTCGGAGAAGAACTCGAAGGCGGTCAGGTCCAGCTTGTCCTGGAAGGCATGCAGCACCGGCATGATCGAATCGAAGTCCGGCGTGCCGAGAACCATGGCGGTGAGATTGGTCGGCTGGCGCTCCAGGCGCATGGTCGCTTCCACCACGAATCCAAGCGTGCCCTCGGCGCCAATGAACAGCTGGCGCAGGTCATAGCCGGTGGCGTTCTTGATCAGGTCCTTGTTCAGCTCCAGCAGGTCGCCCTTACCGGTGACGACCTTGAGCCCGGCGACCCAATTGCGGGTCATGCCGTAGCGGATCACCTTGATGCCGCCAGCGTTGGTGCCGATGTTGCCGCCGATCTGGCTGGAGCCGGCGGAGGCAAAATCCACCGGGTAGTACAGGCCCTTGTCCTCGGCGAACTGCTGCAGTTGCGCCGTGATCACGCCCGGCTGGCAGACCACAGTGCGGTCGGTGGCGTTGAAATCGAGGATTCGGTTCATGTAGTCGAACGACACCACCACTTCGCCGTTGGCCGCCACCGCGGCCGCGGACAAGCCGGTACGGCCACCGGAAGGCACCAGTGCGACCTTGTGCTCATTGGCCCAGCGCACGATGGCCTGAACATGCTCGATGGTCTTGGGAAATACGATGGCCGATGGCGCCGGTGCGAAATGCTTGGTCCAGTCCTTGCCGTAGGCGGTCAGAGATTCGGCATCGGTCAGCACTTTGCCGGGCTCGACCAGGGTTTTCAGCGCGTCGATCAGGGCGGTATCGGTCATGGCGGAAACTCTCATACGATTCATGGTCACCCTGAGCACGATTCAACTCGGGATTGGGGTGCGTCGCGGGGCGCGTATGCTAGCATACGCACCCCTTTGGAACGTGCCTCGGCAGCTCCCGACACCGGTAAATCCGGGCCGGCCAGCCTTCGCTGGACACTCAGTCCTTTTCTCCGGCAAAAGGTTTTAAGCAGAATGAGCCAGACCTCTCTCGACAAGAGCAAGATCAAATTCCTTCTTCTCGAAGGTGTGCATCAGAATGCCCTCGACACCCTCAAGGCTGCCGGTTATTCGAACATCGAATACCTCAAGACCGCGCTGTCCGGCGACGAGCTGAAGGCGAAGATCGCGGATGCTCATTTCATCGGCATTCGCTCGCGCACCCAACTCACCGAGGAAGTCTTCGACGCGGCGAAGAAGCTGATCGCCGTCGGTTGCTTCTGCATCGGCACCAACCAGGTCAACCTCAATGCCGCCCGCGAACGCGGTATCGCGGTGTTCAACGCCCCCTATTCCAACACCCGTTCGGTTGCCGAGCTGGTGCTGGCCCAGGCCATTCTGCTGCTGCGTGGCATCCCCGAAAAAAATGCCGCCTGTCATCGCGGCGGCTGGATCAAGTCGGCGGCCAACTCTTTCGAGATCCGCGGCAAGAAGCTCGGCATCATCGGCTACGGTTCCATCGGCACCCAGCTTTCGGTGCTGGCTGAAAGCCTGGGCATGCAAGTCTATTTCTACGACGTGGTGACCAAACTACCGCTGGGCAATGCCTCCCAGGTCGGCTCGCTGCACGAGTTGCTGGGCATGTGCGATATCGTGTCCTTGCACGTCCCCGAGCTGCCATCCACCCAGTGGATGATCGGCGAAAAGGAAATCCGCGCCATGAAGAAGGGCGGCATCCTGATCAACGCCGCGCGCGGCACAGTGGTCGAACTGGATCATCTGGCCGCCGCCATCAAGGACGAGCACCTGATCGGCGCTGCCATCGACGTCTTCCCGGTCGAGCCGCGTTCCAACGATGAAGAGTTCGTGAGCCCGCTGCGTGGCCTGGATCGCGTGATTCTGACGCCGCACATCGGTGGTTCCACCGCCGAGGCGCAGGCCAACATCGGCCTGGAAGTGGCCGAGAAGCTGGTCAAGTACAGCGACAACGGCACCTCGGTGTCCTCGGTCAACTTCCCGGAAGTGGCACTGCCTTCGCACCCAGGCAAGCATCGTCTGCTGCACATTCACCGCAACATTCCTGGCGTGATGAGCGAGATCAACAAGGTGTTCGCCGACAACGGCATCAACATCGCAGGCCAGTTCCTGCAGACCAACGACAAGGTCGGCTACGTGGTGATCGACGTGGACAAGGAATACTCCGACCTGGCGCTGGAAAAGCTCCAGCACGTCAGCGGCACCATCCGCAGCCGCGTGCTGTTCTGATGCCGGAAAGCCGTCGCGCCCCGGCGTACTGAGCTGAGCTGCAAAAAATCCCCGGAGAAGCGTGCTTCCACCGGGGATTTTTTTGGCTATGTCTGAGCTAACTGTTGCAACAGGCTAAGCTGATCATGACGTCTCCACATACGGGAGGTGAATCATGAGAGCGAGTCATTTCAACAGCTGGATTGCCCGGCTCTCCCAGCTCAGCCCGGGGCAGCGTGAGCAATTGGCGAGATGCCTTTCGGTATCAGGACCTCTTGCGCAGGATATGATCCCCACGCCCAATAGCTGCCCGCATTGCCAGTTCAGCGAGTT
>JBKEBY010000057.1:0-38977 GCA_047973445.1 Pseudomonas sp. | reverse complement strand
GGGCCAGCCTGCGCGCTCCAGGTGAAGAGCTTGAAGCGACCGCAAGCGGTCGCGCTGAAAAGCGTTTATTGCCCGCGCCCCTCCCCCTCCATCCAGCATCACTCAAGAGCGGCGGCGTCAAGTCGTCCGGGGTGAATATATAGTGTTTACAAGTGTTGACGGTAAGGCCGGAAATCTGGATAATGTCACCTATCGGAACCGCAGTGGTTCCGGTGCCCGAACCGAGCGGCGGCAACCGCTCCGGGCCAACCTTGCAGGAGTATCAACCATGGAAAAAGTGTTCTATGTACCTGGCCAGCCCTGGGCTATCGACTTCGCAGTTGAGCGCGACGGCGTGACCGTTTCGCAGATCAGCGGCGAGACGCTGGAGCAGGTGCAAGCCCGCCACCCTGGCGCGATTGTCGCGGACTATGCCGAGGTGTGCGCGCAGGTCGAGGCGCAGAGCAAGACCGAGCCGCGCCAGATCGACGCCGAGGACTTCGACTATGCGCTCAACGTCCTGCCCCCGGTCGGCTGGGTGCGTGAAAGCGGGTGCGAGTCGTTCAAGATGAGCGAGCACACCAATGGCAACGTGACGGCCATCTATGCGCGCCTGGGCGACACCTTCTGGACGTTCCAGGACGTGTACACCATGAAGCACGCCGAGATTATGGAGAAGGTGCGCGAGGCACAGGCAAGCCCACAAATTCGTTGGGTTGGCTGATCCATCGGGCGGGCCGAAAGGCTCGCCCCTTCCTGGGAATGCGCGAGCGTGGATGACAAATTTTACGAGGAAGGCAAGGCCGCGTTTTACGGCTGCGCCCGCTGGGAAAACCCCTACCCGCAGGAGAGCGACGCGGGCCGGGCCTGGGATGCTGGCTATGCTTCGGAAGAGGCCGAGCACTACCGCTAGACACCAGCCGGAACGACTACAGCTCGCCAAGCGCGGGCTTTATTATGTTTAAAAATAGTGTTTACAAGTGTTGACGGCATGGCCGGAAATCAGGATAATGTCACCTATCGGAACCGCAGTGGTTCCGATGCCCGAACCGAGCGGCGGCAACCGCTCCGGGCCAACCTTGCAGGAGTTCAACCCATGAAGAAACAAGCGATCAAAACCCCCCGCTCTAACGCCCTTTGGGACGTGAATTTTTCGGAGCTTGACCGCGTGCCGGCGTACATGCGCCGAGGCGTGGAAATCGGCCAGGCCGGGCCGGCGATCACCGCCCGCAACCCCGCCCGCGTGACCCTCCACTAATTCACCCACCACCAGGAGCCCGGCAACCGGGCTCCGCTCCAGGAGCACAGAGCATGAACGCATACGAGCAGAAGCAACAGAACCGCCGCGAGCGTTACGAGGCCCGCGCCGAGAAGGCCGAGCAAGCCAGCACCGCCGCATTTGAAGCCAGCCGCCGCGCCGTTGACGGCATCGTCATGGGTCAGCCGATTCTGGTCGGCCACCACTCGGAACGCCGCCACCGTGGCGCGCTGGCCCGCAGTGATCGAGCAATGCGCAAGTCGTGCGAAGAGAGCGACAAGGCCAAGCACTACGCCGAGAAGGCGGCAGCCGTGGGCACTGGCGGCATTTCCAGCGACGACCCGGACGCACTCGACAAGCTGCGCGCCGAGCTGGCCAGCGTAGAGGCCAACCAGGAACGCATGAAGGCGGCAAACAAGGCGATCCGCGCAGGCAAGACGCCAGACAAGCAAATCCCGGCGCTGGTCGCCCTGGGCTTCAGCGAAGCCGCTGCACAGCAGATCATCGCGCCGGACTTCGCCGGGCGTGTCGGCTTCCCGTCCTACGCACTGAGCAACAACAACGCCAACGCCGCCCGGATCAAAAAGCGCATTCAGGAGCTGGAACAGCGCCGCGCCCGTGAGGCTGTCGAGCTGGAGGGCGACGGCTACCGCTACCGCGAGGACGCCGACGAAAACCGCGTGATGTTCGAGTTCGACGGCAAGCCCGCCGAGGACGTGCGCGCCGTGCTGAAGCGTCACGCCTTCAAATGGTCGCCCAGCCGTGGCGCATGGGTGCGGCAGTTGACCGGCTCCGGTATCTACGCCGGGCAGCGCGTGCGCGCCGAGCTGGCCAAGCTGGCGAGCGAGTAACCACCAGGCCAGGCCCGCCAGCCGGGCCTGGCTACCATCGAGCAGACGGAGCCGCACGAATGACACCCGAGCGCCTGGCCGAGTTTGAGGCGAAGCTAAAGGCCGAGAGCCCCGAGAGCTACGCCCACCTATTGGAAATGCGAAACCCTGGGCTGCCACCGATTGACCAGGTGCCGCGCCCTGGCGACGTGATCCGCGACAACTGTTCGCCGTGTGAGTGCGTCATCGAGCAAGTAACCGCCACGCCCTACGGGCTGCACTTCGCCTGCCGTGTCCTCGACGAGCAGGGCAACCCGCTACGGGCGAAAATGTATTTCAACGGCTACGACCTGGAGGGCGGGCGACTGCTGCACCGCCTGACCTACTCGCCAGAGGTGACAGGCTGGAACGTGTACAACCTGGGCCGCAATGAGTTGTTTGTGCTTCGCAGACCGTGGCGGGCTATGCCGATAGGCCGCAAGGAATGCCAGCAGGCGCAGGGCAATTTATTTGCTTAAATAGTGTTTACAAGTGTTGACGGCATGAGCGGGGATTGGCATAATGTCACCTATCGGAACCGCAGTGGTTCCGATGCCCGAACCGAGCGGCGGCAACCGCTCCGGGCCAACCCCTTGCAGGAGATACACCATGCAAAACGTACCCGCCACCGTGTTCTACTTCCCGACCGCCGACGCGCTGAAGGCGTTCCACCGCTTCGACGTGACACAAACCCACGTCAGCCAGGGCGGCGACTCGGTAGCCCTTTGGACTGTCACCGGCTACGACCGCAACAGCGGCCAAAACACCGCGCTGGCCGACTTCCACGCACGCGGCATGGCCGAAACCTTCCGCGATATGTGCGCGGTAGTATCGGGCTAAACCATGGGAGCCGGGCGGGTGATCCGCCCGGCACTTGAGCAAGCGAGCTGGAGGCAATGACCATGGGTGAAGAGCTGACACAGGAGCAGCGCGAGGCGCTGACCAGGTTCAAGGCGAACCAGGGGCGCTACTGGAAATCCCGCCTAATCGCCTTGTGGGCTGCTGGCCGGGACGACCAGGCACCAGACGGCGCGCTATTGCGCCAGGTGCGCAACAGCCTGGGGCTGGATGGCCTGGCCAGGGTGAAAATTTAACCGAGCAGGGGAGCGGCACCGCATGAAATCGAAAGCGCGAAAGGTGAAGCAGGCGCAAGCAGAGGCGGCAGCGCCGATTGAGTGGCCACGGGCTGACCCGGACGCGCTGGCCGCGTTCGATCCTGCGACGAAGGTTTGCACCATGAATTGCAGCCCACACGTCCGCGACCCGCGCAGCAGGGAAGAGCGGCTATTCCTATGCACCGACTGCTAGCGCACCAGGTGAAAACCCGCTAAGGCCGGCTGACGCGCTTTCTACCTTGCGCGTCGCCGGCCTTTCGCATTCCAGAACGGCAGCGCGAGTGCCTGCCGTGTGGCCAGATCGAGGCGCGACGGATGGACGAGAAACAGGACGGACGCAAGCAGAACAACCCACACCCCACAGTCAGAGAGGCCGGGGCCGGGGCCGAGGCCGCACGCCGGGGCGATCCGGTCTATTCGTGCCCATACTCACACCCAGCAATGCGCAATTCGTGGCTGCGCAGATACTCGGGCGCGCAGCAGATGACGCTGGGCCTTGAGCTTGGGGGCGAGGATGGATGACGGGGGGCTTTACCTGGTGGCCGCGCTGGCGGTCGCCTGGCTTGTGGTGTGGCCGTTCAGGGCGCGCCTTGCGCAGCTTGTGCGCGAGCCTACGCCCCGTTTCCTGGCCGCTTGCCGCCTGGTCGGCGGCATCGCCCGGACAGTGTGTGGCGTGGCTTCCTTGGTGCTGGTGTGGGCCGGGCTGTTCTCGCCCGGCGTGTCCTGGTTGTATGCCGTCCTGGGCCTTGTCGTGCTGGCCTTGAATGGCCTGCTGTTCCTGGGCGGTCGCTGGCCGCGCTAGGCGATAGGCCGCATGGCCACCGGCCCATGCGTTAGGGCTATGACTTCTTCCCCCCGCGTCTGGCTTCGCCCGCCGCAGAACAGGTGAAGCCCAGGCTTGCCCCACGCCTGGGTCTTGCATTCGTCGCAGTAGTATTTGACCCGGTTGGACTTGTTGACGGGCTCCAGGGGCGGGAGCACAACGCCGGGCACCATCACCAGATCATCGCCGCCGCCCTCGATCCCTTGCGCGTCGTCGTCATCGTCCAGGTCTTCAGGTTCAGCGCCTGGCTCCAGAGGTTTGCGCGGCAGCGGGAGGCGGGGAGGGGCGGGGCGCTCGGCTGGGTAGCGATCCAGCCAGGAGAGAGTAAATTCCTCGGTCAGCAGCGCCTGGCATGCCTGGTCGTATGGCCCGCCGTCGATGATGTAATGCGTCATTTGCTCGCCGGTTTTCTTGCCGCCCGGCTTGCCGGTGTTGGACGGCATCAGCCCGACCGACTCCATTTTCGCGCCCCACTCGGTGTTGTGGTAGCCGCGCCGGCCTGGCTTGCCGTGGTGGAACTGCCATTGATGAACCATTTCATGAACCAGCGTGGACAGCGTTTCGCGGATCGAGCGCACGGCGAAATAGGCCGGATTCATGGCGATTTCATCGACCAGCGCGCCGCTGCTGCGCGAGACGAAGCGCTGGCGAGAGCAGTAACCATAGGTGCGCCGTTCGCGCTGGAGGGTGAATAGCGGCAGCTCCAGGACGCCGGCAAATAGCACGGTGTTGAAGTGGTCGAACGCGGTTTGCAGCTCGGCATAGGCTTCGTGAGTCGGGGCGTGCATGGCTTTTCCTTTTGGATTGCGCAATCCAATACTAGGCGGTGATTTTGGATTGCGCAATCCAAAGCGTTGGGGCTTTTTCGCCAAGGCGAAAACCGGGATTCCCTTCCGGGCTCGCTATCGCTCGGTCCTGCGGACTGCCGCAAGCGGCCCCCTACAGGCAACCCTAGCCTTGCGCCATCCTGGCGCTAAAAGCGGGTGCTATTTTGGATTGCGCAATCCAATTTAACGGGATGGAAAAGGGCGGCACATGGCCGCTCTGGTGGATGGTCGGCGGTCAGCCGATGAAGATCGAGGCCGCCGCGATGCCGGCGATGGCGCCGGCCAGGGCACCCGCCGCCAGGCCAAGGCCCAGGGCAAGCATGGCCAGGCGCCGGCCTGCGCCTTCGACCACATCAGCGGCCAGGCGGGTTTGCTCGGATGCCTCGCGCACGGGCTTGGTCAGCGCGTCGCGCTCGCGGGCGAGCATGGCGCGGAACTGTTCGGCCTCGGCCTTGATGTTGTTGCTTGCGGCTTCGCCGGCCAGGTGAATCTGAGTCGCTGCAACGTCCGCCACGGCGGGCAGGGCGTTTTGCAGCGATTCGGCCTTGTCGAGCAGCGCGCCAACGTCGCCCAGGAGTTCGGCCATCAGTGCTTCGCGGGTGGTTTGTGGCGCGCCCATGGTGCCCCCTTTACTTGGTCAGCGCGGCATAGACCGCATCGAGGTTTTCTTGTGCCGACAGAGCCAGGCGGCGCATGGATACCATGGCGACGCATTGCATCTTTTCGTCCTGGTCTTTGGCCTCGCGCATCTTCGCCTTGTAGTCGGTGGTATCGGCGATCAGCTCCGGGATGCTGGTCTTGTGGACGCGCAGCTTCTGGTAAAGCTCGCTGTAGTCCACGGCAGCATTCAGGCGCAGGGTAAACGCCTTGCTGTGCTCGTGGTACTGGATCAACGGATAGAACGCATCTTCGACGTTTTCCGTCGCTTCCAGCTTATTGAACACGACGCGGATTTTCTTCGCGGGAATACCCATGGACTTCAGCGCCTGGATGGTGGCGATAGTGTCCTTTATTTGCTTACTGTCTTTGACAGTCGGCACGACGAACAAATCGAACTCTTCATGCGAGCCGCGATATTGCTGCATCAGTTTCACGAAATCTTCCACGTTGGACGCGCCCACATCGACCACGGCGGAGTCCATCATCATCAGTTCTTCCTGGAGCTGGCCGAACTGGTCACCGCGAACCATGTCGCCGCCGCCTTCATCGGCGTTGATGGATTCAACGGAAATAAACTCTGCGCCCGGCATGCGGGGCAGCAGCAGGTGTTTTGCAATGGTCGATTTGCCCACGTTACCGGACAGGCTTACTACTGCTACTTTCGTCGTCATGATTTTTTCCTTCTGATCGGACGTTGAGTCATAAACTGATTGGTGAACTCTTCCCGGCTTTGTTCGTTTGTCAGCATTTCATCTAGTGAGGGTTCGGCCTCATTTTTGACTTCAGCCTGCAACGAAGTATCGGGCTCAGGTTCTTGTGGTACTGGCGCAGAATTGCCGTTCTGCGGTTGCTCCAGGATTGGTTTAGTTACGGCCTTGCCTGGTGTTGCGGTTTTGGCGTTCCGTTTCCGGTATCGGTGGAGGTAGTTGTAAAACGTGCCTTCCGAAATCTCGATACCTTGCGCCGTGATGAGCTTGTGAATCTCAGATCGCGGCACGCCTTCCCTGATCCTTCTGTCGATTTCCGGCATCAGCGGTTCAAGCTGGCCGTAGACGGTTTTGGTAGCCAACCCGGAAATCATGGTCTTGAGCTGGTCGGTGTCTGTCATGGTTTCAGCCTCTGTGAGCTGCCGAGACTGTAACTGCTACTTTTCAGCTATGCAAGTGCTATTTCTCTGCTACCTGCTGCTATCTGACTGCTACTTATGTGCTACTTTTGAGCTATCCGAATGCTACCGAATTGCTATCGGGCAAGCCGATAGCAGAAGAAATGACCTCTTGACGGTTTTCCCCTTAAAGAAAGGCGTTGTCTGAGGGTCTTTTGGTTCCTTATCCTTAACGGAAAAAGCGATACACCATACGCACCCTGTAGGTGCGCGCAAAGCCTTGATTCTCAAGGCTTTTTTGGTGAATCGATTTTTTAGCTGTATTGCGAGGCGACTACGCGCTAGGCTGGAGGCCGCATTCTACTAGGGTTTTGCTGTATACGGAGGCGACTACGAGAAAAAATGAGACTAGCGGACGCGATACCACTCCGCCTGACGGTGGAAAAAAGGGAGCTTTACGAGGGTCAGGCGATGGCCGCAGAGCTGCCGCTGAGCACCTACCTACGCAACCGGCTGGAGCGTGAAGACGCGGTACTCGACGAGCTGCAAATGCTCAGGCGGGCAGTCGAGCGGATGGCAGATCGAGCACCAGGAGGGACGCAAGGCGGCGACGGCTTGCAGGGAATGGGGGGCGTGCTGCTGGAAATGCTGCTGACTTTGCGGCAACTGGCCGGCGCTAAAAACGACCTGGCGCAGAAGGAAATAGCGCGCCTGGGCTATGACGTATGGAGTGCAGATAAATGAGAGACGAAGAACGTAGGCAGTTCGGTTTGATACTGTTCCTGTTAATGCCGGCTGTTTTCTGGACTATGGCAGTCAAGAAAACAGAAGTGTTAACAGAGCCGAAATGGAAATCAGCATGGGAGCTGATGAAGCACACGCACGAAAAGCCGATATTGCTAGGCGCGGTAATTGGCGGCGTGGTGATGGCCATATTTTTAATATGGCTCATGGCGCAACTCGGCAAAAGTGAGTTTGGCGGCGCGCCATTTAGAAAGTTCCTTCGCGGCACTAAAACCGCAAGCATTAGCGCGCTGAAATCAAAAACCCGCGAGAAGAAGAAAGCACAAGTAACTATCGCTGATATTCCATTGCCGACGAAAGTTGAAAATTTGCACTTGCTTGTTCAGGGTGCGACCGGCTCGGGTAAGTCGGTGTTGATGCGCGAACTTGCATACACGGCATTGAAGCGCGGCGACCGTGCAATTTTCCTAGACCCCAATGGCGATATGTATTCAAAGTTCGGGCGACCTGGTGACGTTGTACTAAATCCCTACGACTCCAGGACAAAGGGATGGTCGTTCTTCAATGAGATACGGGCGGACTATGACTTTCACCGATATGCACTTTCCCTGGTGCCGCGAGGCCAGACAGCAGACGCGGAAGAGTGGTGCGCCTATGGCCGCCTGCTGCTGCGCGAGACGGCGCGCAAGCTGAAGACGATAGGCAAGCCCTCGGTTGCCGAGCTGTTCCGCTGGACGACTATCGCGCCACCGGAAGACCTGCGCGAGTTCCTGATAGGCACAACCGCCGAATCGTTGTTCGCCGGATCGAGCGAGGCAAGCAAGGCGCTGACCTCGGCCCGCTTTGTCCTGTCGGACAAGCTACCCGAGCACTTGAACATGCCGGCAGGCGATTTTTCCCTGCGCAACTGGCTGGAGAATGAAACGGGGAATCTGTACATCACCTGGCGCGAGGATATGGCGGAAGCGTTGAAACCGCTGATTTCCGCGTGGATTGACGCGGTATTTGTGTCGATCCTGTCGATGCCGGAAGACGAGAACAGGCGCGTTTGGGCATTCATCGACGAACTGGCGTCGCTCGAAAAACTGGCGTCGCTGGAGGCTGCGCTGACCAAGGGCCGTAAGCACGGGCTGAGGGTAGTTGCGGGGCTTCAGTCAACGGCACAGCTTGACGACATTTACGGGCGCGACTCGGCGCAAACGCTGCGCTCTTGCTTCCGCTCCCTGGCTGTCCTGGGCGGATCGAAGACAGACCCGCGCACTTGCGAGGATATGAGCAAGGCGCTGGGCCAGCACGAAGTAGAGCGCGACCGCTACAGCAAGAACATGGGCGAGAAAACCAGCCGCACCAAGGCTGAGGACGTGAAGATGGAGAGCGTTGTGACGCCCTCTGAAATCGCAAGCCTGCCGGAATTAACCGGATTCCTGGCGCTTGCGGGTGACTTCCCGGTTGCCCGGTTCAAGCTGGAGCCTCTGAACTTCAAGAAGATCAACGAGCCGTTTATGGAGCGCGTAGCCTGATGCTCAGCCACAAGGTAATGACTCGGCAAAACATCGGCGCAGCAGCGAGCTACTACGGCGACGGTGCCGACGATTACTACGCCAAGGAAGGCGATTCAATGGAGTGGCAAGGGGAAGGCGCTAAAGACCTGGGCCTAACCGGCCCGGTCGATAGCGAGCGGTTCAAGGAGCTGCTGGCCGGGGAAATCAAGCCAGGCCAGCAGATCATACGGACGGACACGCGCAAGGACAGCAACGCCAGGATCGGCATTGACCTGACTTTCTCAGCGCCGAAAAGCGTATCGCTGCAAGCCCTGGTCGCCGGCGACGGCGAAATTATCAAGGCGCACGATCGGGCGGTTGCCAAAGCTATCGAGGCGGCAGAGCAGCGCGCCCAGGCGCGCAGGAAAGTTGACGGCAAGACGATGGTAGAGAACACCGGCAACCTGGTTGTCGCCAAGTTTCGCCATGAGACGAGCCGCGAGAAAGACCCGCAACTGCACACGCATGCCGTAGTGCTGAACATGACCAAGCGCAGCGACGGCCAGTGGCGGGCACTCAAGAACGACGAAATTATCAAGATGACGAAGTACCTCGGGGCGGTCTACCGCGCCGAGCTGGCAAGCGAGCTGGCGAAACAGGGCTACAGCATCCGGCACGAACGCGACGGCATGTTTGAGCTGGGCCACATCACCAGGCAGCAGCTTGAGGGCTTCAGCCAGCGCAGCGCCCAGATCGAGGAGCGCTTGGCCAAGCAGGGGCTGACGCGGGAAACAGCATCAGCCGCGGAAAAGCAGGCGGCGACGATGCAGAGCCGGGCACCGAAGACGAGCGCCGAACGTGAGGCGGTTTTCAAGGACTGGCAGGAGCGCGCCAAAGAGCTGGGAATCGACTTCAAGAGCAAGGAATGGGCAGGCCGGGACAAAGGCCCGGAAGTGAGCCGGCAGAGCACGCCGGGAGAGTTTGCGGCAGACGTGGCCGCGCAGCGCGCCGTGCGGTACGCGGTCAACCATTTGACCGAGCGCCAGGCAGTCATGACCGAAAGCAAGCTGATCGACACTGCGATCAAGCACGGTATGGCCGGCGCAACGCTCAAGGACATTGAGGCCGAGATAAAGCGGCAGACAGAGCGCGGCTACCTGGTCAGGGAACAGACCATATACCGACCGGCAGAGAACGCCGTGGCAGGTGATCGAGGACAGAGCCGAGAGGCTTGGGTGGCCGAGCTGGAGGCCAAGGGCATGAGCCCGGCAGCAGCACGCGAGCGAGTGGATACCGCCATCCAGCGCAAGAGCCTGGTAGAGACAGAACCGCAGTACACGACTCAGACCGCCCTGGAGCGCGAGAAACGCATTCACAGCATCGAGCGCGACGGTCGGGGGGCTATGCAGCCCATCATGCAGCCAGAGGCAGCCAGGGCCACGCTGGAGGCTACAAACCTCAACAACGGGCAGCGTAGCGCCGCAGAGTTGATCACTACGACCCAAGACCGGGTTATCGGCGTGCAGGGCTACGCCGGCACCGGGAAAAGCCACATGCTGGACACTGCAAAGCAGATGATCGAGGCCAGCGGCTACGAAGTGCGGGCGCTGGCACCCTACGGGAGCCAAGTTAAGGCTTTGCGGGAGCTGGGCGTCGAGTCGAACACCCTGGCATCGTTCCTCAAGGCCAAGGAGAAGAACATAGGCGAGCGCACCGTCCTGGTAGTGGACGAAGCAGGCGTTGTGCCGGCACGGCAGATGGATCAACTCTTGAAGCTGGCAGAGAAGGCCGGGGCTCGCGTCGTGCTGATGGGCGACACGGCGCAAACGAAGGCCATCGAGGCGGGCCGACCGTTCGACCAGCTCCAGGCGGGAGGCATGGCCACCGCCAAGATGGACGAGATTCAGCGCCAGAAAGACCCGCTGCTGAAAGAAGCGGTCGAGCTATCTGCGCGGGGAAAAGCCGCTGAGTCGCTGAGCAAAATCAGCTCCATTGTCGAGGTCGAGAACGACAACGAGCGGCGGCTGACCGTGGCGAAAGACTATGTGTCGATGACGCCAACTGAGCGCGAAAAGACCATCATCGTTTCGGGCACCAACGAGGCGCGCCGAGAAATTAACCAGGCTGTGCGCGAAGGCATCGGCACGCTGAATAAGGGCATCGAGTTCGACACCCTGATTCGCCGCGACACGACGCAGGCCGAGCGGCGGTTTTCCAAGTATTACCACGTTGGCGACGTGATCCAGCCGGAACGCGACTACCCGAAAAGCGGGCTGAAGCGAGGCGAGATTTACAAGGTCGAGGACACCGGCCCAGGCAATCGCCTGGTACTGAGCACAGAGGCGGGCGAGCGCCTGGCAATCAACCCGATGCAGCACAAGCAGCTATCGGTATACCAGCCAGAGCGGGCAGAGCTTGCGCCAGGCGACAAGGTTCGGATCACCCGCAACGATGCACGCCTCGACGTGGCCAACGGCGACCGCTTCACCGTCGAGCGAGTAACAAACGGCATGGTGACGCTCAGAAGCGCACACCGCAGCATCGAGCTTTCAACAGACAAGCCGCTGCACCTTGACTACGCCTACGCGACGACCGTTCACAGTAGCCAGGGCCTGACCGCCGACCGCGTGTTGATCGACGCGCAGACCAAGAGCATGACCACGGCCAAGGACGTTTACTACGTGGCCATATCCAGGGCGCGGCATGACGCGAGGATTTACACCAACAGCGTTGCCGAGCTGCCCAAGGCGATCAGCCGGGAAAATGTGAAGCATGCCGCCCTCGATCTTTCGTACAAGCTGCACCGCTCGCCGGTCGAGAAAGCCAGGCTCCAGGAGCTGAAGGAGCAAGCCCGCAAGCAGGTTGAGGCGGGCAAGCAGACCGGGGGCAAGACCAAAGCACCGGACGAGGCTCAGAAACGCGCCAAGGGGCCGTCAGAGGCTCAGGCAGGCAAAGGGAAGGGCACGGCCCAGGAGAAGGCCAGCAGCGGGCCACAGAAGGGCTCACAGCGCGAAGAGCCAGGTAGACAGGATCGGGCACGGGACAATGCCGGCAAGCAGCAGAAGCAGGCAGAGCGCGGCAGATGAACATAGACAAAGCAGCATTCGCCAAGGAGATAAGCGCGCAGCAGAAAGCGCGGCGCGCCATCGAGGACGAGGAAGCGAAAAAGGCCATCGGGCGGCGGCTCAGCAGGGAAGCGGCCCGGCTGGATTTAAGCGGCACGGCCGCAGCAGCTCGGGCCGGGTGCAGCCGGCGCACCTGGTTGCACTATGAGTCGGGCGCAACAACACCCGATGCCGCAATGCTTCGCAGGCTGGACGCCCTGGGCTTCGATGTTCTGTACCTGGTCACAGGGAGAAGGGGAGGGGAGGGGCAACACAATATCTAGTGGTGGATCAGCTGGAGATCCACGCAAGATATTGGGTTAGCGGAAAAAGGAACCGCCCGTGAGAGTTGATCATCACGGGCGGGGTGGAAGATGGCCAGCGAGCACGGTGTCACAGAGAAACAGCAGAGAGGGGGGAGAACACCTAGGCGAGTCCGGGGAGAACTCCAGCCCGCCACCGACCGAAAGAGCATGCGGGCGATTCTACAGGCCAGGCGCAGAATTCGGGAAAAATCGTACGCTAAGCACTAACAAGAAGCCCCGCATGATGCGGGGCTTCTATGTTTTGCGGCTTGTTATTTACCGCGTTTCACCTGGTCGAGTTCCAGAGGACTGAGCGCGAGAAGCGCCAGGTACTGAGCACGAAGCTCGGCGTTCACTGGCATGGATGGGAAGAAGTTCGGTGTTTGCATTGGATATACCTTCGTGAGTGGTGGTCTTTAGGGGAGCCCGCAGCTTGAGCAGCAAAACGACAAAAGCCAGGCACATGAGCGCACCGGCCAAGTAGAGCAGCGGGGTGCTTAGCTCCGACGCCAGTACCGATGCAGCGTTTTGCTGTACTTCCGGGCCAAACGCCCCGGCAAGTTCCCACACGAAACACGATGCACAGGCGATCATGGCTGCGCCCCCGGCAGATGGCCATTGACCGCAAGCGAGGCAGCGGCGGCGGCAGGGCCTTGCTTTCGGTGAATCGCCGCCACGGTGCTGATAGCGTTGCCGATTTCAGCAGCATCGTAGCGGTCGGGGTGCGCGACGGTCATAGGGACGTTGTGCATGGCGTCAGCCAGGGCAGCTATGGCTGTCAGCCGCTCGGCTGGCGAGCCCTGGGAACGAGCGATAGAACGAATCTGCGCCAGGGTCTGGCCAAGAACGTGCAGCGCACGAACCTGGTTTGCATCGAGAGCTGGGTTATTCATGAGCGGCACCCTTCTTTCTGGCAACGAGAGCGGTGACGGAGGACAGAAGCCGCTCGCGGGTGCGATAGGCCGATGGAGGCAAGATAAGAACCGCAACGACGCCACTGAAAAGCACACAGAACAGGTATAGCGCGGCCAGGTTCTTGCCCATGGCTTCGGCAACATCGCCGATGGGCGAATCAATAGTTGCCCATTCGTCGCAACTCGCAGCCGCCACGGGAGGAAGGGTGCCGGGCTCACGTGGGGGCATGACGCACACCTTGACCAAAATGTGGTCAGGCTTTGCAGAAGCGCCTATCTGCTGGGCTGCTGCCTGCTCTTCCACCAGCCAGCGAGCAGCCTCGGTGAAAGACCAGCCGGAGCTGAAACCGAGAAACATAGCGAGAGCAAAGGCAGGGCAGACCAGCCCAATGAAAACGAGTTGCTTGGCGACCATCCAGGAGTAGGCAAGAACAGAAACAGCCCTGCTGGTCATGGGTGAAAGAGTTGTATCCATGGGTATACCTCGCAATGAGAAATGGTGCTCGGATGCCCCGAGCTGCCCACCACTAAGCAGGTGGCGCAACCGCTAGGCCAGAGGCGAGCGGCTTCCTTGCTCACTCAGCCATTTTCGACTTAGTGAAAATCGGGTCATAGAACACTTCGACAAGCTGGCGGCGCTCGAAATACAGAACAACGTGAACCGTTTTATAAACTTCATCCTTGATGAGTTTCGAGTCCAAGCCCCGGCCTACCTCAGAACTTTTAATGAGCGTGAAGACACGACCATACGTTTCAATTGCGCTATTCGCGTGCGTTGTTGTGATTGATCCAGGGTGGCCGGTGTTCAGTGAACTGATGTATTCCCAGGCTTCATCGCCGCGAAGCTCTGCCGGAAAGATACGGTCAGGCGTCATACGCATGGCAGCGCGGAGACATTCTTTTGGGGAGACGCGGCCGGCACCCTCGCCATAGAGCATGTGGACGCGGTTCGGGTGATTGGGCAGCTTCAGTTCGTGAACGTCTTCGATTGTGATGATTCGCTCGTCGGGCGAAACCTTCTCAATCAGCGAGCGTGCAAATGTCGTCTTACCCGAGCCGGTTGCACCAGAAATAATCATGTTGCGATGGTGCCTAACACACAGCTCCAGGAACTCGCGCCATTTGCCCTCACGCTTGAGGGCCAAAAGCTCGACCTCGAAAGGATCGAGGCGCGTGAAGTCGCGGGCCTTTGTCAGTGCCTCGGCCTCGGCCTGGCTTGGCTGATTAAAGCTCACGTCGCGGGCACGGTTGAAAGCGCCATCGTCGGCCAGCTCTTCGAGCGTCTTGACCACAGATGAATGCGTGCGGAAATTGAAGGAGCATGTATCGTCGATAGTGGCGGGAGGCATATTGATTTGCCCCCGCTCGCCATCAGCAAGAATGACCGAGTTGATAGCTTTCATGCCAACGCCGTTATAAACGGCAATGGCATTGGCAAGCGACTTCAGGTAGGCCATTGTCAGCTCGGCGCACGGCACAGCTTCCCAGCCTTCAAAAGTCTTTACCCAATACTCACCGGGACGGTTAATCGCAAGCTCATTGACGCCTGGCGTTGCCAGGGCGTGCGCTATGGGCTTCAGGAGCTGGCGAATAGTTGTGTCGCGGCCTAGCTGGTTAATTGCGTTCAAGGCTGTATACCCCGCTGAAATCAAGGTCGCGTGCGACGAAGATTTGCAACCGCTCGCCCTGGTTCTTGTACAGGGTCGGCGGAATGTTAATAGTGTTTTCGAGCGCGGTAGAGGCCATATCCTGGCTACTATCCGAAGTGTTATCGAAGGTGATCCGGTCTGAATCGCCCTGCGACGCCTTGTTAGACAGGAAGTCGCCCACATCGCCAATCATGCTCAACATGATTGCCCCGCCGAAACGCTTCCAGAAATGGGTATCCACCCAGCCACCTAGACCGCCTTCGCCGAGCGGGCCAGCGCCTGGCGAATCGAGGTTGATGATGACGCCGGTAGGCGTCTCAACCCGAGTCCAGAGGACGAAGATTCGCGCCTGGCCTTGGGTCATCCCGCCCTGGTACTGCCCGACGACTTTCGAGCCACGATCCAGGAGCACTACGCGGCCATTGGTCGAGTAAATGTCCCGCGTCGTGTAGCAGGTAGTCATGCCCGGCACAGTGGAGACGATCTTGGTTTCGAGCTGGCAGTCCAGCATCGAGCCCTGGGTTAGCAGCATGTCGCGGTTCTTGAGGACGCCGGCACGGGCACCGCTGAGCCGCACGGGCTGGAGGTTATCGGCGAGTGGCCCGCTGCCGCTTCCCGTGCTTTGGTCAACCGGAGGCTGGGCCTGGGCCTGGCTCTGTTGGCTGCCGGTGTTCATGTTGAGGTTGGGCGAGAGCCGGCGCATGCGAATCAGCTCTTCAGGCGTCGGGCCTTCGGGGCGCTGTTCTTGCGGCGGAGCTGAAACCTGTACAGGTGCAGGTGCGGCGGCAGCAGCGGAAGCAGCGGCGGCCTCTGCATCATCGGCAGTCTGCGGCTCGGGCTCAGGGATGATGGGCTTAGGCTGCCAATCGGCACCGGCCTTGTTGAGCCCGATTTGGGGCTCAACTGCCTGCGTTTCGCCGTCATCGCCCCTTTCCATGATTCCCATGGCCTTCCAGGTGATAAAACCACCAGCGCCGAGAACAGCGGCAATGACCACGACCAGGAAGAGCTTCGCCCCCTGGGGCGTAGGTTTGCGCTGTTCGCCAAGGCGAGAAGCGCCGCGCTCGCCGTCGATGCGATCAAACTCTTCGCCCGCGTCGATTACGTCTCTTTTAGCCATTACTCGTCACCCCCGATAACTACCCGCTTCACAGCAGGCGATTGAGTCCTGCTTTTGTTCTCTACGCCGATTGCGTCATAGGCGTCGTTGTACACAGCCAAAGCCCGATCACCGAGGCGAAGCATCCACTTAGCGTTGACCTTGTGGACGGAATAAACGCCGTTGGCTTCGCCAATGGTGTTGCGGTTGACCATGCTTTCATTGCCGTCAGCGTCTACCAGGTAGATGCCCGGAAGATCGACGTTGCCGGGGAACTTGAAGTAGGTGAACTCGTTGTTGTCCCAGGCATGAACCGGGGCTAGGTCGAGGTCGCCGGCCATGGCGTACTCGGTATTGAAGGTGCCGCGAGGCGGCTGATTGAAGCCATCGGCTACAGCCTGCTTGCGCAGCTCTTCCAGGGCCTTCTGACGGGCCGTATCGGGGTAGTTGAAAGACAGGCTGTAGACAGCCTTCGCCTCTCGCGTGGGCTGGAAGATCAAGCGAAATTTATAGGTTCGCTTGTCGGTGATAATTATCAGGTTTGTGTCGGCCTGCTCAGCAGTCGGCTTGATAAACACATGGTTGCCAGAGTTGGCAAACGAATAGGACGCCGAGTCGCCAAAGGCATGAGTGACGTACTGCTCGCCAGGCTCAAGCTCAATGTGGGTAGCGATACCGATGACTGTATCCAGTTGCACCACGTCCTGCGGGTTGTACGTGGTGGAACGGACGCGGTGATCGAAGGACGATTTAACCGGATAGTCCAGGGCGAACGCCTGGCCCGACAGTGCGGCAGCCAGGACGAGCGGGAATATCTTGAATGCTTTCATGGTGGCCACCTCAGTTACGCACGACTTCAGGGTCAGCGCGGAAGGTGTTCACGACGAAGCCCAGCGGGTTAATGCGCCGCTCTTCAGTGGTCATGATTGCGCGGACGTAGGTATAGCCGACCGTGGCAATCCAATGCTCCACCGGCTCAATGCGACCATTGGTGTGTTTTTTCTGCGTCGTGTAGCGGACGGTGGCAATGCCGGTATCGGAGTTGCTGGCGATGGAGCGAACCTTGACGATTATTTCGGTGCGGTTGTTCAGCACCGCGTCCCGAGCGTTCGGGCCGGAATAAATCGCGTTGTAGGTCAGCCAGGCATCTTGCCCGCTCATAAGGCGGGTTGTTTCGTACATGCTCTGGATGGTCTTGTACTCGTAGCCCTCACGATTGAGCACGTACTTGTTCAGGAAGTAAGAATCGACCGCTTCACCATAGCTAACCTCGGACTCGCGCTGGACGGTTACGGCCTCGACAGCGCCCGTGGTGTTGTCCACGCGGAGCACCGTAGGAATCGGCGCTTCCTGGCTAAGACCGGCAATGCCGGCGAACAGGCCGAGGAAGGCCAGAGCCATCGAGACACCCGCAATGCGCCACGCGGTACGCTTGGACTTCTCTTTCTCGACCAGCAAATCACGCTCAAGGGATGCCGACTCAGAGAGGTAGAGGTTAATTTCCTCTTTGCCGGTCAGTGGTTTTTGCTCCGTGGTCATTTGATTGCTCCTTGTACTTCAGCGGGCATGGTCTTGTTGATCGGTTGGCGATTGGATTCGTCGGGCTGCTTAGGCTTCGGTGCAGAGCTGCAACCGGAAACGATGAGCGCGACGAGAAGAGCAGTTACGATGTTTTTCACGATGAAAGTCCCCATTGGCTTTGCTGAAAGCAAGCCTACCCCTTTTAAATCAAATTTGCAATTTTGATTGATAAGAAAGCGCCCCTCCCTGGGGCGCATTTTTCACTTATGCGGCTTTCGATCCTTTGAAATAGCCATAGGCTTTCTGAGCGCCACGCATGGCAGCAGGGGCCATGCCGGTAGAGGCTCCGCGAGAGCCATCCGCGCCTTTGGCGCCGCGCCCGTAGATGGTGCGGCCCGCACCTGCAAGCCCGCGCCCAACGGAGCTAGCACCGCCGCGCAGAGCGCGAAGCTCATACATGTAGCTGAGGCCAACGCCACCAGCTAAAGCCCCCGCAATGCTAGGCAGTTGCAGCAGTATCATGATCATTGCGCCGGAAAGGATGACGGCACCACCGAGCGAGTAAGCGACATTCACGCCGCTTTCAAACTTCACGCCCTCAACGTACCCCCCATAAATCTCCATCATCAGGCCAAAGACAGCCGAGAATAGGACTATCAAGAGGACATAATTAAGGACTTGGCCGACCCACATTTCAAAGAAGCGGCTGGTTGGCTGCCAAAGAAGCGCGACGATGAATAGCGGGCCGAGGCCAGCAAGCAACGCCAAAGCAAGTTTTGCCAGCAAAATAAACGCGCCACCAATCGACACAATCACAGCAGTAGCGATGATGTAGATAATCCCGAATATGCCGTACAGAAGGCCGTCAGAAGAAAAGAACCCCGACTCTTTGAAGGCTTTCCCGGCAGCGTCGAATCCCTTTCCTGCTGCAACATCAATGATGCTGGCAGCGCCTGCGCCCTCGTCCGGGTCGGTTATGAGTGCAACCGCGAACGAGTTCGGCAGCTCAATAATTGCATTGGCAATCTGAGACTGATAAAGGCCACCCGCAAGCGCAACCGAAATAACGATGCCAATGCGGAGTGACCGCGCAAGAAAATCCATCACCGGCATATCTACAGCGCCGCGAATGATCAGTATCGCGTAAGCGATAAAGCCCAGGGTCAGACCCAGGGTCACGAACGGCGTAATAGTCGCTATAGCATTCGCGGAAATATCGGACACAAACGCTTGCGTAGCGGTGTCTATTTTTTGAAATAGCGGTGCGAATAGCGTGAATGCCATAATTTGGCCCTCGCGTTACTTGATACTGGGCATGCCAGTGTTTTCAGGATTGAAGAGGCTTTTATGCTGCGCCTCTTTCGCGTTCACACAATTGGCTTGAATAGCCTCTTCGCCAGGGTTATTTGCACACTGGACAAGTTTCTCTTTGCGGGCTTCAGGGTTAGCCAGGTAGTAATCAACCGTCATGGTTTCCTCGGTCTTGCAGGCGACCAAGAGAACGGCAAAAGCGGCAATAAAAAGTCCCTTCATCATTATTTAATCTCCGGCATAGCATCGTTTTCAGGGTTGAGAATGTCGCGGTTCATTTGGCGGCGCTGGTCATCTACCAACTTCTGTTCTGCCGACGAGAGCTGGGAAATCATTTGCAGCTTGGTAGTTTCGTTCTGAACCAGCGCCTGCTCAGCGGCAATGCGCGCTTGCAAGTCCTGTATGGTTTTTGGGTCTTGCGCAGAGTCAATCTTCGCAATGAGAGCATTGATATTACTCAACCGCTCTTGCGCTCCCTGGTACGTGTTAAGGGCGGCTGCCTTCTCCGCTGCCGCAGTTTTCAAGTAGCGCTCATTCAGAGCGGCTTGCGTGGCTTCAGTGGTGCCGTTAATGCGCTCGGCGTCCACAATGCTTTGCGTTGTTCCGTAACTGCCGGAATAGATGCTGCCCATATCAGTTGGAATCTTGCCGTTGATGCCTGGCGTGTTGGTGATTCCAAGATAACGAGCACCCGTTACCAACTTCTGCATTTCGTCCATCTTGTCCCAATGGCGCTGAAGCTCCGTGTACTGCTGCTGCATTTCCTGGATTTCCTGTGCCCATTGAGCAACCTCCTGGACGCGGTGCATAAGCTCCATCGGAGAGTCGGTTACTTGCGTAGTAACCGTCACTGGAATTTGTGCGCTCGCAGCGCCGCTAAAAATCGCGGCGAAGGCGAGTGCAACTGCTGTCTTCATTTTCATTGAACAATCTCCTTTTCATTCATAGCCCTGGCGCGCTGGAAGAAGTGCGGGAGCCAAACTTTAGGGTCTTCGCCGAACTCCGCGACGCACTGTTCGGAAATCTCGGCAGTTTCTGGAGTGCCAGACAGCACTAGCAATTCATCGTCAAACCCATAGAGGTTCAACTCGGCAATGGCACAGTTACCACCCTGTTTAATGAGGAAACAGCGACTGTCTTCGGCCAGACCTTTGAGCAGCGAAAACTCAGCGTCAGTGAGTTTGAAAATCTCGGTATAGGTCTTGTAGTCAGCGTCAGGGTTTGGCAGAAACAGGAAGGTCGCACACTGACCAACGAGCGTAGAGGCGATAGGGCTGTTGCCAATATCGTCCGCTTCCTGGGTGGCGAACACACAAAGACCGTTCTGTTTACGAATAGTCTTTTGCTTGTTCTTCACAAGGTCTTGGAAATATTCATCTTCCAAGGGCTTCCAGAACTCATCGAACACATAAATAAACCGACGACCGTCGATCATTTTTTCGGTGCGATAAATCAGGTACATCATGACCGGCCCGCGAATGTCGGGTTGCTCCAGGAACTCGGTCACGTCGAAGCCGTAAATCTTGTGCGTGGACAGGTTGAGTGCGTCCGTGGGGTTGTCGAACATCCACCCATATTCGCCGCCCTCGCACCACTTGAGCAGGCGAGAGTGCACGCTGGCCGGGCCTGCATGGTCTTCGTCTATGTGCATGGCGTGAGGCAGGTTCTGCACCAGGATCGACAGCCGGCGCAGAGCCTTGGGGAAAGACTCGGCCATGATGGTATTGATGCCCTGGTCGATATGCTTTTCGTCCTGGTGGCTAACAGGGCCAGCAGCGGCGGCGAGCGTTTTAACGAAACGCTTCAGGAAGCTGATATTGGCCGGCGTGGGCTCCATCTGGAACGGATTGAAGCCGGAGGCTTCGCCCATCTTCAGCGGCAGATAACGCCCGCCCATGGCGCGAATAACCACCTCCATGCCCCGATCCTTGTCGAAGGCACAGATGGACGGGCCGAACTTCTGCGACTGCGCGAGAGTGAAACCGAGGGTTACGGTTTTACCAGTACCAGACTTCCCGGTAATCATCGTATTGCCCAGCAGCTTTTTATCGGTGCTGTTTTGCTCCGGGTTGGAGTAGTGATAATTGAAGTAAAGCGGCGTGCCGCTGACCGTCTTCAGGATGGTTACAGCTGGCCCCCAGGGATTGCCAGCAGGCTTGCCGCTCAGGAAGTTATGCAGCGGAGAGAGCGAGAGAAAATTTAGAGAGGTAATCGGCGCAGGGCGCGGGCGATAGCTGAAGTTAGCCGGGAGCTGAGCCCAAAAACCGGCCTCTAGTGCCAGGTCAACTTTAGTGTCGATAATGCTGCGATCACTAAGCGCGGCGGATACTTGAGCCAGGTTGTCGCGTACCTCATTACCGCTATCACCAAAAACAGTGATGGTAGCGTGATGCTCGCCCATGACGAAGTGACCAGAAATGAGCTGGTTAAGAGCATCGTTAATTTCGTCGATTTGCTCGGTGGCAACGTCCGCAGAGTCGATAAGGTTCTTCTGCTGACGGATCAAAAAGCCCTTGGCCGCATGACGGGAAAGCGCGCTGAAACTCTGAGTCAGAATGAACTCAAAGCCACTTTCCATCAGGTTGTTGATTTGTCCTGGCTCGGTATAAGCGGGGTAGTCGAAGATTTCACGCTGACCAAAGAAGCGAGAACTTTCGTCGTTGCGAATCTCGCCAATCTCACCCCACTTGCTGAAGAACAGGCGATTGCGGCCCATATACTCACAGAAGCGAGTACGGCAAACAGGCATGCGGTGATGCTCACCGTTCACTAGAAATGCCAGAAACTCCAAGGCGGACGAGTAGGCATATCCGCCGTCTTCCTTGTCGTCCAGTAGCTCGCCCTTGTCATTCAGACGATAAATGCCCAGGTTCTCGGGATCGTACTTACTGAGGCTCTGCTTAATGCGAAGGTTAATGTCTTCGACGGCTTTAATGCACGCACGCTGACGCTCGGTTTTAACCTCAACACTCTCTCTCTCCATCGCACCGAAGAAAGAAAGCACCTTGTCTACGACCGGGCGATAGACAACGGTGATATACAGGTCATTGACCATCAGGTTATAGCCGGTGAAGCTGGCCCGGTACTTCTGGTCGAGCTGGTCACAGAACGCATTTTCGAACTGGCTTTCCGGGTACTCGTTGACCCGGCGACGCACGATATGCGACCAGACAGAAACGTGAGCCGTGGCAATACCACGGAAGAAGTTATTCAGATCACGACGCCAGGTAGTGACTTCATCAATAGATGCGCTGGTGTGCGACCGGCCACCTATTTTCCAGACAGACACGTACTCTGCGGATTTGGTCGAAATGATTTTATCCGTGACGTGGTGCGAGTAAGGAATAAAGCCAGAAAGCGGCGATTCACTTCGCAGGTGTTTAGTGGCCGGCGTCAAACTCATTGTTTGAATCTCCTTTTCCGGTAATCAGCGGGGCCATAGGAAGACGCGCCCCAATAGCCTTTGTTGCGGTTGCGAAACTTGGTTTCGAACCAGAGTCCCCAAATACGAAAAGCCTTGTCGTCGGTCTTTGTGATTTGTGCCATGACAAACCAAAAAGGCACAACGAGTCCCCAGCACCACAAACTGATTTTCATAGCGCACGCGGCAACGACGATAATCATTAGAAGCAGTGGGATCATGGGGACACCCGCGACCGTTGGGGCGCGGGTGCAGCCTTTGAACAGGGGAACGGATGCCTGTTCAGAAGGTTCCATGTTCAATACCTATCAGGTGAAGAACAGGGCGGTCAGTTGGGCGGCGGAACCGGCAATGATGATGCCGATGGCCCAGCGAACGAAGGTATCTTTCTCGACGAACTTGGTTGCGTAACCGATACCCAGGGCGAGCAGCGCGATTACGGCGAGGGTCGGGATAATGTCGGTCAGCTCAGTCTTGAAAGACTCCATGACACCTTTGGCCTTGGCCAGACCGCCAGTCTGAGCCATAGCAACTTCGGTGGTAACAACCATGCTCAGCGCAACGGCGAAGACCTTGTTAGCGGCGGCGGTGACTTTAGCCAGTGCCTGACGGATTGCCTTTTTCATCGTGTGTTTCCTCTTGCAGTAGAAATGTGCCGTGTTGGACGTTGAATCGTTCTTGCAGAAAAGCGAAAAGCGTTCTCGGATCAGCCCATAGTCTCAATTGCCCCCGTTGTGTCAGCAGTGCGAAGGTTTCCGGTTTCTTAGTGACCGGGTCGTCCGCCTCGAAAGTGAAATACCACTCCTTGAGGGAGCGCTTAATTACAACCACGTTTCTTGCCGCGCCAATCTGGAAAGCCAGATCGACGCTTTCCTGTTGTATTTTTTTCATTTTGTATGGCCCTACAGTTGGCTTTGCTTTGGTGCCGGGCCTTCCCTTCTAATACTGTCTGTATCTTATCAAAATTGCAATTTTGATAGCAACAAATTTAATCCTTTTCCTCGGTCACAGCCGCGCCGCGCTCTGCCTTTGCAGGCGGTGCGCTGAAAGCGTCGGCATTGGGCCGGGAGAACGCATCACCGATGCCGTCAGGAAGAGGCTTAGCGGCATTGGGTGTGGGCGCTTGCTGGGCGGAACCCTGCAACTTCAGGGGCTCCGATGATCCTTTTGCAACAGGTACTAGGGCCGGCACGTCTAGGGTAGCGTTTGCAGCCACCTTGAGCACATAGCCGTTTGAGAACCCGTCGCGGAAATTGCCAGTGTTGTAGCAGGACAGCGCAGCATGCAGAGCCGATTGCTGATCGGTATAACGCCCTTCAGCGCGCTTGTAGCAGTCGGTAATCACCCTGGCAGCGCCTGCTAGGTTCTTGCACGGGTCGAAGAGGTCAGCGACCGACATACCCAGCCAATCAAGGTTCTTGACGTTGACCTGGCCGAAACCGCCGTCAAAGTTATAGCCGTTGGTCTTTAGCCAATTTGCGGTAGCAATGGCCTCTTCCCGGTTCTCGGGCTGGCGAGGCAGGCGGACGCCCTTGGCGTTGATACCAATGGCAAATGGATTAGCCCCGGACTCATGGCGAACAATGGCCGATAGCGTATCGAGGTGAACACCTGGGGCGCATTGCGCCGCCAGGCTTGGGAAGTCCACCGACTCAACAGCAAGGGCATTGCCGGCGCAGAGCGCGAGAGCAGGAAGAAGCAGGCGTTTCATAGACCGCGAACGCCGCCGAACTTGTCGCCGATTTTCGAGATGATTCCAGAATCACCCCCGGCGCATTTTTTGAGTTCCTTGTCACGTTCTTTAGCGGTACGACTCGGGCTGAACTTGCCTTTCTTGGTTTTGATGATGCTGAAGTATTTTTTCTCGTAAGATGAACACTCCGAACCACCATCGCCGCCCAGGATTCGACCGCCCAGGCACATAACCATGCCGCAGGCGTCATCATCGGCCTGAGCAGTTCCGGTGGAGAGGATAAAAACAGAGGTTGCGGCAGCCAGGACGGCAGAGATTTTTCGTTTCATGTGTCACTCCTTCGCGGTTTATTTTCAATCAAATTTGCAAATTTGATTGAAATGGTGCGGACAAGAAACGATAATGTCAATAGGCGTCCTTGCCGACAGCCGCGCATTTTACTGGATACGGGACAAAATTACAGCGATGAAGAATGAAGACTGGTTGGCATCATTGCAGAATGCCACTACGGCCACGCTGAAAGAGTGGCGCCAGGCCATTGACTCGGAACTGAAAAAACGAGAGGCGCGGGAACGCGCAGAGGCTCGCAAGAAGATCATGGAGCTGGCAGAAGCCCACGGGATAGACCTTGCCACGCTTGCCCCGTCAGGCAGCAGCAAGCCGGAACCGAAGTACAGGAACCCCAACGATCAGTTTCAAACCTGGTCGGGAGTCGGCAGGAAACCCAAGTGGGTGGAAGAGTGGCTGGCGGCAGGCAAGCCGCTGGAAGAGCTGGCAATTAACTGAGCTGCTGCCGGTCAGGTGGACTTGTCCAGGTGAACGGCAGGAGCCGACAAGCCGCTAGCGGCGCGTCAGATAGGAGATCACGCAGATGAACGAGAAGAAGACCGCACGGATTTACGACATTGGCACAGGCCGCCTCGCACAGCCCCGCATGGCGGCGAACGACGACACCCCAGCAAAAGCAGGTGACGGCTTTGAGCATGAAAAGCAGCCGGTGAAGGGCAACCCGGTTGTCGGCTTCTTCCGTCACCTGGTCTTCCTGGTGCTGATGTGGCTGCGCGGGCCAATCCGCTTTTTCCTCGGCCTGGTCGGCGTGCCGGCGATGATCGCATTGCCAATAGTCGGCCTGGGCCTGGAGTCGCCGCAGAAGACGCAAATCATGCTGGCACTGGTTGCGCTGAGCTTCGGAGCCTTCGTGCTGCGCTGGCTCTACGACTCGCTGCTGATTTGGCTTTCACCTGAACCTGTTTTCTTCAACTCATGATAAGGACGTGCAATGCCTGAAGATAAAGAGCTGAAACAGAGCCTTGATTCTCTGAACAATTCACTAAGCGGAATAAGCCAATCGCTCAGCGTGTTATCGGCAATGAAAGTTGCCGAAGAGTTCTACAGCAAAGAAGAGCGAATGGCGTTTTACAAGAAATACGAGCAGTACCAGGAGCAGGCAGAAAAGGCCCGAGCCGATCTATATGACCGGCCTGCAACTAGAGAAATGATGGACATTGCAGCAGAGGCGAACAAACGAGTTATGGAGTGCGAAGAGAAGCACCCGGCGCTTGTCACGCTGTATCGAAATAGCAGGTAGTCACCAAGACGACCAAGAGCCGGGCAATGCCCGGCTTTTCTTTGCCTGGCTAACGCGCTGCGCTTGTTGGCTACTGCCAAGCAGGCGAACAAGTTCACCGGCCCGGCAGCAGCTCGCGGTAAAGCCACAGCGCCCCGTTTGAGTACACCCAAAATGGGATAGCGTGCGCAATGTCCCCAAATCGGCCATTTACAACCCTAACAGGGACAATGTTAAATAGGCACACCAAACAGGGACAAGGCTCCCGCCGCCGAACCAACTGATCAACTAAGGAAACATCGCATGGAAATGAAGTTTCGCACCACATCCGGCGTCATCGTCAGTGCCAACCCGATGACTGAAGAGCAGGCTCCCTTGGGCCTGGCTGACGCTGCTGCTGAAAGCGGCGTAGGGCAGTTGGAGCCAGCGCACCTTCTGCGTAAACAGATCGAGCGAGTGATACGTGATTTCAATGGCGACCCTGCGCAAGCTGCTCTAGCCGTCTGCGTGATTCTCGACGGAAACCTGGGCCTGGTGGAAGACGGCTACTTTGACGACGACGAAGCAGTGCTAAACGCGATCTTTGAGGCAGAGCAGGATGCTGAAGACGAAGGGATGCCAGACGATGGCCAGTAATGCAGCAGAAGCGGCAATGGCCGAGAAGATCGAGCGGCTAGAGCGGGCAAATGCAACGCTGCAAGAAGATCTACAGCGTGCGCGCTCAGAGAGCTTAAACGCCATGCTCGGCCCGCTGCGGCTAAAAGAAATCGTCCTGGTCTACCTGGGCGACGAGAGCAGGGGCCAGATAACGGAACGAATGGCCAAAGAGTACGGTTCTGCGGTTGCCGCCGAGACGACAAGGCATCTGTTTGTCCTGGGAGCATCGCCGCTGTCAGAAGAGCAGCGGCAAGCGGTGCGCTCGGCAGCAAATCACGGCATGAACAGGTGGTGAACTCAACATGATTATCCGTGCATACCTACGTGCGAGCACCCGCGATCAGGACGCCAACAGGGCGCGTGAGCAACTGAGGTCATTTGCCATCGAGCACGGGGCCAGGGTGACGACTTACTACGTCGAGAACGCTTCAGGGGCGAGTATCGAGCGCGCCGAGCTTCAGCGTCTGCTGGCAGAGGCTGGCGAGGGTGACATTCTGCTGGTGGAGTCCATCGACCGCCTGAGCCGGCTACCGCAACCAATGTGGGAGGCGCTGAAGCGCCAGATCGGCCAGGCCGGGCTCCAGGTTGTCGCGGTAGACCTTCCCGTGACGCATGCGGCGCTGAAGCCGGCCACCGAAGGCACAGAGGCATGGCTACAGAAAGCGGTCGCACAGATGCTGGTCGAGTTCATGGCCGCGTTTTCGCGCAAGGACTATGAGCAGCGCAGGGCGCGCCAGGCGCAGGGAATCGCAGAGGCGAAGAAAGCCGGCAGGCTTCGCCCGCGTCAGCCAAACCTGAAGTTGTACGCGAAGATCATCGAGGCCAGAAAGACGCATTCAATCCGGGCGACAGCGCAGTTGCTCGGCACATCGAAAGGAACGGTCGAGCGCGCCCAAGCGTGGGCACGCGAGGCGCTGCAACAAGAAGGAACGCAGGCATGACAGGAGCCCGCAGCAAAGCCCGCTGGGTGCGAACGACAGTAACCAACATCATGACGAAAGGCTGTGCCGGTGATTATCGGCCTATCGTTGGTCGGTACATCCAACAAGCAATGATCGGTGGTGCAAAGCTAGCTCCGATGATGCCGGTCTATGCCCTGGTAGTTTGGGCTATGGGGGACTACGAAGGTCTGCGACATTTTCTGGCGTCGGCCACCAGTGCAGAAATGAGCACAGCGGTAATGATGTTCATTGTCGCGGGCTTCGCCCTGGGTGCAGTCGTGCAGATTTTCGTAGACGAAAGCACAAAAAGACTGAGTTCCCAAGCAGCTATGTCGGATGACTTCGAACGCACCGAAACTGAAAAGTGGTATTGGAGCTTGCGCCCAAACGGGGAAGAGCTGGTGGTGCGAGAGGCAACAACTGAGCGCTGTTCTCCGCATATCGACGTGCGCTGGGCTATTGGTGATTTGGTTAAAGAGCTTCAGAGGTCTGAAACCCCCATGGGTTCTGACTTCCTAGACCATAAGGTGATGAAGCTACTAGGCATACAAGGGCTTAAACCAACGCAGCGGTTGGAGGATGCGAAGCGACTACTTGAGTTGCGCTATGGCGGAGTGGCATCGCGGCTTGAATGGGATGCCAGGCTGGAAGAGAGCTTATTGGGCCGAAAGGTATTCATCGCCGTGCGCGGACAGACCAAGCCCTCATCTGTGGAATCTGAGCCTTGGCAGCGCTGCCTGATAGTGGACGGCCCATCCGAACCATTGGCTATCACTATCGCTGTGCTCACCCGCGAAACTTGGGCATTCAAATCCTAAGTGTGCGACTGACAAGAAAAGCGAGTAATCAGGGTCGAGGGGGATTCAAGCTCTTCAGTAGAGCCGGTCGGAAATGGTTGATTGCTGGAGGCGCAGCCGGAGGCAGTCAACCATTTACGAGTGGCCGCCGCCGGCAGGCATCTGTCAGGCAACACAAAAGGATCAGAAGGGCACTAGATCATAAGATAGGACGACTTTTGAGCCCTTTAAAATCAATGACTTAATCGCCTTTGGTAGCTCACCTAGTGAGCCACCCCTAGCTCACCCAGGAAGATCGACCCTAGCTCACCAGCTACGACCTAACTTCGGCTCACTAGCTATGAGCTAACCTAGCTCACCTGGTGAGCTACCCCCCCTACCCGAAATGCGTGAGCTACCCCTAGCTCACGGGGTGAGCCATACCTAGCTCAAGGTTGAAAGCTATCCGCTTAATTTGCGAGCTATCGCGCAAACAGACCGCATAACCTGGTTGGCGGGGCTGACCTAACCATAGCTCACCCTTGATTGATAGCGCTCAGAGTTGTACGTTATCGCCCATACATGGGAGGTATCTAACAAATGAGCAACGAAGTACGGAAATTCCACCAGCCGGCTACACGGGGTACATGGGTGCAGACAGAGCGGGCAGGGCACGAAGCATGGGCGCACCTGATTAGCCATTCTCCCCGAGCGGCAGCACTGATGCACATACTTGTCGCCAACATGGACGAGAGAGGCGCACTGGTGGCCAGTCAGCAGACCCTGGCCAAGCTATCCGGGGTGTCGCTGGCAACGATCAAACGCGCAATTTCTGAGCTGATCAGCAAGCAATGGATTCAGACAATCCGCATTGGTGGCGAGCGTGGCGGCGCGTTGGCGTATGTGGTCAATAGCCGGATCGCCTGGGCTGACTCGCGGGAGAACCTGAAGATGGCCCACTTCAGCGCCCGCGTACTTATCTCAACGGCAGACCAAGAAAGCCTTGGGGAAGGCAGCCTAAACCAGTTGCCGGCAATGGGGCCTGGCGACCTCCAGCTACCACACGGCGAACCGGGCCCGGAGCCGGAACCGCCCGCACAGAAGATGCTGACCGGGATGGAAACGCCAGACCTTCCCGGACTACCACTCGGAGAGCCCCGCCAATAGCGGGGCTTTTTCTTGGTGCGCCAGGCATGGCGCGTAGTGCCGTGACTGGCGCTGTCGGGTTCACTGTGGTGGTGAGACTGACGACTTGGAGGTGAAAGTCCTCTACACACCCGGCAAGGGGAAGTGTTAGCCAGAGGCAAGGGTGTCGCGGGCGACTGCGAATCTGAAGGAAGCCCGAGGCAAAATGCTGGCCTGACGAACAGGAAGCGGATAGAGGCGGCGTAGCGGGGTGAGGTAGCCATAATTGCCAAAGCCCGATACTTGCACGGAACGCTACGACGTAGATCCGACAGGCATAAGCAGGAAGGTCGCGCGAATTACCCTGGGAGATCTGTGCGCTTGCCATTGTGCTACCGAGTGCCGAGAGGCGACGGGATGAGCGTGCAGAAGTCAGCCGAGGCCGTAGTAAGTGGCGGTTAACCGCGCCACCAAGGGCCGAACAGGTTATGCCGCCAGTAGGCGTCAGTGTCCCGTTGAATACCGAAATGCAGAAATTTCTCCCAGAGAAAACTGTTACCCCGAGTCCCGGACAGAATCCGAGGGCAACGGCTGACAGCGCAAAGGTGTCGGCGGCGTCATTGATGTGGACGAACGCGGAGCCGGACACGCTGATGGAGCGGGTGCTAGCACCGGCCAACCTCAAGCGTGCGTATCAGCGCGTAGTCAGCAACAAGGGCGCACCGGGTGCCGATGGCATGACGGTCGCCGACTTGGCGGGCTACGTGAAGCAGTATTGGCCAATCCTCAAAGCCAGGTTGCTGGCCGGTGAGTACCATCCCCAGGCAGTACGGGCGGTTGAAATTCCCAAACCGCAGGGCGGCACCCGGCAATTGGGTATTCCCAGCGTCGTGGATCGCCTGATCCAACAAGCACTGCTGCAACAGCTCACGCCGATCTTCGATCCACTGTTCTCGGACTCCAGCTACGGCTTCCGTCCAGGCAGGAGCGCTCACCAAGCCATCGAAACAGCCCGCGCCCATGTGGCAGCGGGTCACCGTTGGTGCGTGGAACTCGATCTGGAGAAATTCTTCGATCGGGTCAACCACGACATCCTGATGGCCTGCGTCGAACGCCATGTCGAAGACAAGCGCGTACTCAGGCTCATCCGCCGTTACCTCGAAGCCGGAATCATGTCGGGCGGCATCGTCAGCCAGCGCCAGGAGGGAACGCCACAAGGCGGCCCACTCTCGCCGCTGTTGTCGAACATCCTGCTCGACGAACTCGACCGCGAGCTGGAACGGCGGGGCCATCGCTTCGTGCGCTACGCTGACGACGCGAACATCTACGTGCGTAGTCCTCGTGCCGGTGAGCGGGTGTTGGCGAGTGTCGAGCGTTTCCTGAATCAGCGTCTGAAACTGACGCTGAACCGGGACAAGAGTCGAGTGGCAGGGTCGTGGAAGTGCGATTACCTGGGATATGGGATGAGCTGGCACCCGCAACCAAGGCTGCGGGTAGCGACAATGAGCTTAAGGCGCTTGCGCGACCGTCTCGGGGAGCTGCTACGCGGAGCACGGGGCCGCAAGATGGCGAGCGTCATCGAGCGGATCAACCCGGTGCTGCGTGGCTGGGCGGGTTACTTCAAGCTCAGCCAGAGCAAGCGCCCACTTGAAGAGCTGGATGGCTGGATCAGGCACAAACTTCGCTGTGTCATCTGGCGCCAATGGAAGCAGCCCTCTACCAGGGCGAGCAACCTGATGCGTCTGGGGCTGAGCGAGGAGCGTGCCTGCAAATCAGCCTTCAATGGTCGGGGCCCATGGTGGAACTCGGGAGCGTCGCATGTGAATCAGGCGTTGCCGAAGAAACTGTGGGATCGCCTTGGACTGGTCTCGATACTGGATACGATCAACCGGCTTAACTGCATCGCCTGAACCGCCGTATACGGAACCGTACGTACGGTGGTGTGAGAGGACGGCGGGGGGGTAATCCCGCCTCCTACTCGATCCCGCTCAAACTGCAGGCATGAAAAAGGCCGAGAGCGCGGCAACGCTTTCGGCCTGGTGCTTCCGTCACCCTTGCAGGAGATTCGGAAAGTAGCCAGGCCATGATAAGGCCATAGAGAGTGTGCGGCAAGGCTCAAATAAAGTGTTTACAACTGTTGACGGTTTGCGCAGTTTATGAGATATTCCCCATACCGAAACAAGGGGGTCACATGAGAGCAAACCGAGTGAATTTGAGCGCCCTTTCGGCGCTGCTGCTGGCCGGCGTTCTGAGCCTGGCGCAGCAAGCGAGCGCGCAGGGCCAGTACCAGGCAGAAGTCGTCCGCATTCTGGATGGCGACACCGTGGAGGTGCTGACGGCTTCCAGGAACACACAGCGCGTCCGCCTGGCGAACATCGACGCACCGGAGCGCCGGCAGGCGTTCGGAGAGAAATCGCGGCAGGCGCTGGCGGCGATGGCATTCAGGCAGACCGTGACAGTCGTTGACCAGGGCGGCGACCGTTACGGGCGCGTGATCGGCGTACTGCTGAAGGATGGCCGCGACCTCAACGCCGAAATGGTTAAACAGGGCATGGCCTGGGTTTACACCAGGTACAACAACAACCCGGCATTGCCGGCACTTGAGCGGCAGGCCCGCGCCGCTCGCCTGGGCCTATGGGCCGACCATGCGCCTGTTGCGCCCTGGGAGTTCCGCCGTGCGCGGTAAGGCCGTGGCAGCCGTCGCAGGCGGTATGCTGGCCCTGGCCATCGGCTTGACCCTATTCAGCACCTGGCGGGCCGATCTAGCGACGCGCCCGCAGACGGTTTGCACGCTGAAATTCGACGTGGCCACGCTGGACAACGTGCCACAGGTAACGACCATTCCGCAGATGGCACGGGGACTTTCCGGCCTGGCTGACGTTGGCCCCGGCCTGCTGTTCACCTGGCCCGACGACGCGCCCCGGGTTTTTTGGATGAAGGACACGCCGACGCCGCTTTCGGTCGCGTTCATCGACGCGCAGGGCGTGGTGCTCCAGATCGAGGATATGGAGCCCTTCAGCGAGTTTATGCACTGGTCGCGGATGCCGGCCCGTGAAGGGCTGGAGGTTAAACAGGGTGATTTCCAGCGCCTGGGCATTGCACCAGGTAGCCGGTTGATCAGCCGGCAGTGCAAGAGCATCACCAATTGACGAAGGAGAGGCGATCTATGTTCATTCACCCGCGACAACCAGTGGCGTTCTTCAATGCCCGATTCACAGGCATTGCGACCGAAGAAGGCGGCGATAACTACCTGGTGTTTGAGTACCAGGGCCAAGAAATGCGGCAGCCGACCTTTCCCGGTTCCGGCAATGCCGAGCTTTCAGCCCGTGCCGTGGGCAAGTTCGGTGTTGTGGTTCGCGTCGATTGGCAGAGCGAAGGCCGGGACTTCCCGCATTACCGCTTTGATGCCTACCTCGATCAATCGCTACGCCGGGCTTTCGAGCTGGATGTTTTCGAGGCTACGCCGCCAGTTGGTTCCGCGAGCTACAGCGACGGCGAGCTGACCCGCTGCAACGTCGAGCGGATCGGTTGGCGTAACAGCCTCTGCCCTGACGGATTCCTGGCCCCTGCCGGCATCATTCCCGGCACCGATGGCCGCTTTATCCAGGACGAAACCGAGGCGCTGACGATTGATGTTCCCCCGGAGTTCGTCAGCCTCTGCGATGAATACAAGTCTACGCCCATGCAGGTACTGCGCGGGTTTATCGCGGATGCCGCCTCGCTGCACAACTACATAGCCGAGCCTCGCGCAGACGGCTACAGCAGCAACGGGAGCGACGAACGCATGCTGGCCTATGACTACATCGAGCGCGCCTATGGCATGCGCCGCGAGTTCGACGGGAGCTGAGCACATGAGTATCAACAACGCCCGCACCATCGAGGGGCTACGCGAAATGATTGTGACCAAGGCCAGCGAAACCACGCTGGCCGATTCTCAATATGACTATGGCCATGTAAACGGCTGGCTCGGTGCCCTGTATTGGGCAAACGAGATTGACCGCACCGTCATGGACGAGCTGAAGAACGAGGCGAAGGCTGCTTTCGAGCAGGCCGTCGCTGCCCTGAACAAGTGAGGTGACAGAGCATGGCCAAGGAAACCTATACGCTGGTCGATAAGCACGACCGAAAACAGCAGCTCGACAATGGCCGCGACGCTGGCGAGGCATTCGCCCGCGCCCGTGGCGAGGATCGGCCAGTGGTGATCAAGTCCACCGAAGGCAAGGGCGCTCAGTTCCTGGCCACAACCGCGCAGTCGCACGACCGCGAGACGGGCGAGAAGACCCATATCAAGGACTTCAATCGCAGCGACACGGCGTTTCGTGAAGGCTGGGAGAAGGTCGAGCGCGAGAAGATTGCAGCGGCCTACGAGCGCGACCGGGCCGCTGGGGTCAAGACCGGCATGATGCGGCTGGATGGCAAGGAAGTGGCCGAGGTGCGGGTTTACGAGAACCGCGACGATCCAGGCGGCAAGGCGACCTATGACGTGCAGTATTTCAAGCGCCAGGGCTCGGAGCACGGGACCGCGTTCACTCAGCATCGAGGACTTGACCGCCCGGCACTGGAGACGGCCATCGGGGAGAAGAACGCCAAGGCCGTCCAGGAAAGCGGCCAGAAGGCCGTCAGTTTGTCGGGCGACCGCCTGGCCTACGCCCAGGGCGTTTCGCCGCAGATCGAGGACAAGGCGGCGGACAAGGGCAAGGTGAAGACCCAAGCGACCCCGTTCGACTACCAGGCCGCGCCTACCATCGGCGCTAAGTCGCTGGGCACGCCGCATGAGTTCAAGGCTTCGCCCGAGCCGCAGAAAGGGGCCAGGGGCGGCATGGAGCGCGGGCGGTAACGATGGACAAGGAGAGCTTGCGCAAGCAGCTTGCCGAGCAGATGGCGGGCTTCAGCGGCGAGGTAGTGAGGTACGCCGCGAAGCCCTTGCCGGATCGGCAGCCGTGGAAGAAGAAACCGACGATGCTTGACGAAGACTACCAGCGGGCGCTGGCCGACGCCGAGGCGCGGAAGATCGAGGGCGGACAAGATGCTGATGGTTGATACAGCAAATGACCTGGTGCGGCACTGGCAGGCCCGCGAGGTGATGAAAAACACGCCGGAGGTGCTGGCGACGACGAGCCAGTGCGCCCGGTTTGCGTATGCGTGCGGCAGGCATGACGTGCCGCACGAAATCCTGGCCGTGCCCGAGCTGCACCGGGCCTGGCTGCGCGGCTGGCGTTCGGCGGTGGCCGAGGCGCGGCGGAAGAAACACGGCTATTCGGATTTCTGTGTGGAATGAACATCCGTGCAGCTATTGCGCGGCGTGTGGAATCCGACTTTCCGTGAACTATTCAGGTGGCGACAGCAAGCGTGCAGCTAAAGCACGCTGTAGGGCATTCAATGCCCAGTCTGAGCACGTAAGGTGATACGAAGCCAATTCAAGCAGCTGCTTGCAAATATCTGTGCCGTTAAATACGCTGAGCGCTGGCCACTTGCTGCCTGCCCCCTCCGCCAATCGGCACGGTGAAAGCAAGGTGTATACCCTGATGGTGATTCTCACCGGCAGGTCGCAATGGAGGGACGACACGCTCTGCGAGCCGGTAAAACGAGAATACAACCATGCCTACGATTGAAACCCTCAAGACGCAAGCTAAGCTACTACGCGCGCACTTTTCTGCACAAAACATCGAACTCGGTCACTCCCAAGCCCTAGAGGCTATTGCAGCAATCCACGGCTTCAAGGATTGGAACACTGCCAGCGCCCGCAGTCCGAAAGAGTTTGTCTATCCGACCACCAATGAAACGCTTGAACAGCTGCACGGACGTTGGCAAGCGATGGCCAACGCGCATGCGCAAAAGCCAGACAAGATGCCGCTAACTAAAGACGAAGCGAAGGCAGCGGAAGTGTTGCTTCATCAGATCGGGGTAGCGCTGGCGGCTGCCAAGCCGACGACGACTTTCGAAACCCTTCGCGACCCAGCTGGCAAGCTGGGTGAAGCGCTCCAGGCGAACAGCACAACGCACATTTTTCTGAAATAGCGAGTCCACGGTTTTTTCCGTGATCGACAGTAACACCAGGAGGCCGGGGCTTTTCTCGGCCTTTTTTCTGCCTTACTATGTCAGGATTGATGCTTATTTATTTCTCATGGTGACAGATGCCCAAGGCCATCGTTGTTGAAGATGACCAGTTAGAGCACGCGGTAAGGGTTGCCAGGATCAGCAGCGCCGAGAATGGCATCAGGGACGCCGCTCTGCTGCTCGCCTGCTTCGGTACGGGTATGACCGTGACCGAGCTTTGCCTGCTGCGTGTGAGCGACTATCTGGCCGAGGACGGGAGCGTTCTGCGCGATTCCCTGGTGCGGGCTGAGATTGCGTATAACCAAAAACCGCGACCGCTGTGCTGGACGAACAAGAAGCTGACCAATGCCATAGACGCCCATCTGGTCGAGCGTTTGGAGCGCGGGCATGGGGTGTCGAGCAGGAAGGCGGCGTATCGTGGCCTTGATCCGGCATCGCCGCTGTTCGTATCTGGGCGCACAGGTGAAGGCCTCAAGCTCAGCGCCAAACAGCGGGACGGCAAGACCTACTACAGCGCAACACAGCTCAGCCGGTTGTTCACGCGGCTTTTCGAGCAGGCGGGGATCGAGGGTGCGAGCGCGCAATCTGGCCGGCGCACGCTGGCGGTGAAATTGAAACGCCGTGGCATCGACCTTCGGCACATCAGTGAGATTCTTGGCATCGAGAGCCTGGAGGCGGTCAAGAAGCTCTGCGCGGGCGATCCGGCCCGCCTGGGCGACATAGTGCGGAGAATCCTGTGAGCAGAAACGAAAAAGGCCCACCTTGCGGTGAGCCCTTCTTTTCGCATGTCTCCAGGGGGAGGCTTTCGCCAACAAGTCCCGGAGCTAGTGAGGCAATCGTATTGCTCAAATTCGATCACGTCAAGGAGATAGGTCTTGCTGGCTTCTGCTGCTGACATACGAGCCATTGAAGGCGTCATTTCACCGCAGAGGCTTAGCACCTACGCGGCGGCGCAAGGCATGCAGAACTCTAGGCGTGTGCTTGAGCTGTATGCCTGGAATGCCGAGGTTTCTGGGGCGTTCATGCTGCCACAGCAAATCTGTGAGGTTGCCGTGCGCAACGCGGCGTCAGAGGTGCTGGAGGCAGTATACGGCCCCCAGTGGCCTTGGGCGATTGGCTTTGAAAGAAGCCTGCCAGACCCAAAGTTCGGGTTTAGCCTGCGGAAAGAGTTGGCTGCGGGAAGGGCAAAGGTTCCAGCCGGCAATACGAACAAGGCCATCCCTGAGCTGAAATTCGCTTTTTGGGTGCGCCTGTTCACCCAGCGATTCGATAGTCGCTTGTGGATTCCGCATCTGCACACCTCGTTTCGAGGCTTGCCGCCTGGAGTAGCAGTTCAGCAGTGCCGGCAGATGATCTATGACGAACTGGACAAGGTAAGGGGCATCCGCAATCGCATCGCCCATCACGAGCCAATTTTTCAGCGGAACCTGGCGGCAGACTATGCGCGAATGATGAGGTTGGTGAAGTGGCGCTGCCCTCGAACTGCCGCCTGGCTTAACGAAGTTGAGAGCGTCCGAGCGCTCATTAAGAAACGTCCATGATTATGCGAGAAGGGTTCAAATGTCGATGACAGGCGAGCAGTACGACGCCCTAGTGAAGCTGATGCGCGGCAAACCGGAGAGCCCTGCGTGCAGGGCTGCACGCCGCGTGCTTGTCGATGGCGTATCCCAAGCTGAGGCCGTGCGGGAAGCTGGCATCACGCGGGGCACCGTCAGCAAAGCAGTGCGAAGCTACACCGAGGCAGATCAGCTTATGCGCGCTGTGTACGGGGGCGGATAAATAATGGCTTGCGGCTCTTGCTCGTATGCCTCTAGGGGCATACAATGAGCCCATCTATACGAATCACCGAGGATGCACAGATGGTCGATCAAGCCCTGAAACTGGAGCAAGCACAGGCACTGGGTTTCAGCTCTGTTGAAGAGTGCGATCAGCATCAGAAGTGGCTGGATCACCAAGCCGAGCAAAATGAGCGCATTCGCGCCGCCGTAAAGGCAGCTGACGAATCCGGCTCGCAGATTATTGACCTGCGCTTCTTGAGCGCCGAGTGAGGAAAACGCTGCGTCATGAGCAGACTTGAAGCCAAAACCGAGAAAGGGATTGCCCTGTGGATCGAGCGCGATGCCCAAGGCCTCCACCGTCTCGACTGCGCATGGTCGGGACGCGGCAAGCACTTCGATGAGCTGCCTCGCTTCTATCGCACCGAGCGCGGGGCGAAGCAAGGTGCCGCCCTGATTACTGGCGAGCGACTGACCTGGGCATCAGCGGCATCCGCGAACAACTGAATCGATCAAGGAAAACGACATGAGCAATCAGCAAGAGAAAAGCGTGGGTTTCATCCAGCTCCAGTTTTTCGACAGCACGACCGATCAGGTTGTCTGCCTGGGAGGTGCTGGGTTTGTTACCAAAGCCGAGGATGATGCGGCATGGGCTAACGTTCCGGTCTTCGAGGGTGAATCAGCCTTCATGGCTGACCGACTGGATGCAGAAGGGGACATTGTGGACGAGAAGCCGGTCTCTGCTGAAACCTGCGAGAAGCTGATGGGGCGTCCTATCGCAGCGCTGATCAGCGAGGGCCGCGCCCAACTTAAGGCTTATCTCGAAAGCCTGCCTTCCATAGCAACAGCCTGAGCCGAGGAAAACCACGATGAAGAAGACGCGCCAGATCACCATTACGGAAACCTTCTGCGACGTGTGTGGGGGGAAGTGTGGCAACTACGCAACCCGTGCAGACGCCGAGGGCAATGAGCAGCATGCCTGCCTTGATTACAACGAGCAGCACGGCAAGCAGTGTAATGAGAACGTCCAAGCCTCTCTAGGAGAGCGCTACACCGACGCCGAGCTGCAAACCGAGAAAGTGGTTGCTCTGACTCGCACTGATCTGGTGATTCTCTCTTGGGGGCACGAGAGTGTGTCCTTCGTACCTGGCAGTGAAGAGGCTGCGGAATTTGCCGTCGCCGAGCGCAAAATTGATCAGGCCCTGGAGCGCAATGCGAAGGATGCTGTTGAACAGGTGGCCTTGACGCTACAGGACTTGCTCATCCTCAGCTGGGGTCATGAGTCGGTTTCGTTCGTTCCTGGGTCGGACTCCGCAGCAGAATTTGCGGCCGCCGAAGCCAAAATCGACAAAGCCCTGGATGAGCTGCGCAACCAGCTCGCCGGCAAATAGGAAACCCCGAAGGAACCCGCCCCGGTGTTGCGTGGCCTGGCGCAACGCCCGTGCAACGCCTGCAACACGGAGCCGCCCCGATGAAAGTCAAAGAGCTGATTCGCCAGCTGCGCAAGATGAACCCTGATGCGGTGGTGATCTTTCAGGATCACGACCACGATTACGACGAAATGAACGGCGAAATAGACTGCGTGACCGAGTGCGAGAGCGAAGCGCTGATTGAGCGCCTGGGCGGGCCGGTGGTGGCGCTGAGCTGATCGAGGCGCCCCGCGCTACGCATAACGATGGATTACGTCAGCTTGGCCCCCACAGGGCAGGCCGAGTTGGCAACCAGAAACAGGACTGCCGGCGACCATAAGCCGGGCAGTCGTTACACCAGGGCCAGGGGCTCTGGAGAACGAGGAAATCGGCTGCTTAATTACACACGATAATCCGGGTTTTGATTTTAAAGGGAAGTCCAGTTTCCACACCAAAATCCGAATAGCCAGAAACACTAGATGTTGTGTCGATCGGCAGCTGGTCAAGCACAAGATGTTGTGTGTGGCGTTACCCTGCGCTGCGCTGCGCTTCGGGCCGGGCTTTCGTGCTGCGCATCGAGCCTGGCCGTGCCGTCCAGTCTCGCCCCTTCGGGCTTCAATCCACGCCGGCAAGCCGGCTCTAACGTCTACGGCCTGCCGGCCTGCGCGCTCCGCTTGCCTCGCGGGGACGGCTGCGCCCTCCCCTGGCGCGCTTTGCTTGCCCTCCCCTGGCAACCCCACGGACTGGCTTCGCCAGACCGTCCTACGGGCCGCTGCGCGTCCCTGCGCGCCT
>JBKEBY010000034.1:0-44077 GCA_047973445.1 Pseudomonas sp. | reverse complement strand
GATGGCGGTCAGACCTGGACGCAGCAATACGAGAATCGTGAGGGCGAGGTGCCCCTGCTGGATGTCTGGTTCGAGAGCGCCGAACACGGGCTGGCGGTGGGTGCCTACGGGACGTTGCTGGAAACCCATGACGGTGGAAAGACCTGGGATGATGTCGCCGATCGGCTCGAGAACGAAGACGGCTACCATCTGAACGCCATCACCGCAATCAAGGACTCCGGCCTGTTCATCGTCGGTGAGATGGGCGGCATGTTTCGCTCCGCCGATCTTGGTCAGACCTGGGAACAGGTCGAATCGCCTTATCAAGGCTCCCTGTTCGGCGTAATCGGTGGCAGCGAAGCGGGTACCGTCGTTGCTTTCGGTTTGCGCGGGCATCTGTTCCGCTCGACGGATTTCGGCAACAGCTGGAAGCAGGTCGATTTGAGCAGCCGCGGTAATCCGCTTGAGGCCGGCCTGGCCGATGGCAATCTTCTTGGCGATGGCCGCATGGTAGTGGTTGGCCATGGCGGCGTAGTACTGAGCAGCGACGACCAAGGGCGCTCGTTCCAGATCTATAGCCGTCCCGATCGTCGGTCGCTGTCGGGAGTGGTCGCCAATGCCAATGGCAACTTGATCCTCGCTGGGCAGAGCGGCGCGATCCTCGCTTCGCCTTCGGGGGCGAATTTGCCAACAAACAAGAATAAGTCGGAGCAGCCATGACCCCGCATCAACAGAGGCCGGCGTCCTTTCTCGAACGCCTGATTTTCAACAACAGACCGGCCGTCATTCTGGTCTGCCTGCTGCTCAGCGTGTTCCTGTTCTATCAGGCCGCTCAGGTTCGCCCCTCGACCAGCTTCGAAAAGATGATTCCGCTGGGGCACCCCTATATCCAGAACATGCTCGATCATCGCGATGACCTGGCCAACCTCGGCAATACGGTGCGGATATCCGTTGCCGCCAAGGATGGCGATATCTTTTCGCGGGATTACATGGAAACACTTCGCCAGATCCATGACGAAGTGTTCTACATCCAGGGTGTCGACCGCTCGAACATGAAGTCGCTCTGGAGTCCCAGCGTTCGCTGGACCGAGGTGACCGAGCAGGGCTTCGCCGGGGGAGAGGTGATTCCTCAGACCTACGATGGTTCGGAAGAAAGCCTCAACGATCTGCGCAACAACATTCTCAAGTCGGGGCAGGTCGGTCGACTGGTCGCCAACAACTTCAAGTCGAGCATCATCGATGTGCCGCTGATGGAGTCCTACTCGGACCCTGAGGATCGCAGCAAGCAGATCACCCTCGACTATCAGAAGTTCTCTCATGAACTGGAAGAGAAAATCCGCGACAAGTACGAGACGCAGAATCCCAACGTAGAGATCCATATCATCGGTTTCGCCAAAAAAGTGGGCGATCTGATCGATGGGCTGGTGGGCGTCGCGCTGTTCTTCTTCGTCGCCATCGGTATCACACTGGTTTTGCTGCTGTGGTTTACCCGCTGCGTCAAGAGCACCATGGCGGTGGTGGTGACGACGCTGATCGCTGTGGCCTGGCAGCTTGGCTTGCTGCACACCCTGGGTTTCGGCCTCGACCCCTATTCGATGCTGGTGCCGTTCCTGGTCTTCGCCATCGGTATCTCCCATGGCGTGCAGAAAATCAATGGCATTGCCATGGCGTCGGGCGAAACCGACGACCCGCTGATCGCGGCACGTCTGGCGTTCCGCCAACTGTTCGTACCCGGCATGGTGGCGCTGGCTTCCGACGCTGTGGGTTTCGTGACGCTGCTGCTGATCGACATCGGAGTGATTCGCGAGCTGGCTGTTGGTGCCTCGCTGGGCGTGGCAGTGATCATCCTGACCAACCTGATTCTGCTCCCGGTGGCGATTTCCTATCTGGGTATCAGTCAGCGCTCGGTCAAGCAAGCACGTGAAGAGGCCTCTCGCGAGCATCCGTTCTGGCGCTTGCTGTCCAATTTCGCGAGCCCGGTGGTCGCACCGATTTCCATCGTGATCGCCTTGATTGCCGTGGGTGGGGGGCTCTGGTATGGCCAGAATCTGAAGATCGGTGATCTTGATCAGGGTGCTCCTGAGCTTCGCCCTGATTCGCGCTACAACCAGGACAACGATTTCGTCATCAACAACTATTCGACCAGCTCCGATGTGCTGGTGATCATGGTCAAGACGGCGCCCGAAGGCTGTGCCCATTACGACACGCTCGCCGCCATGGACGAGCTGATGTGGAAGATGGAAAACACCGCGGGCGTGCAGTCGGCGGTATCGATGGTGACCGTCGCCCGGCAGAGCATCAAGGGTATGAACGAAGGCAGCCTGAAGTGGGAGACGCTGTCGCGCAACCAGTTCGTGCTCAACAGTTCCATTGCGCGTGCCGAAGGCATGTACAACGGCGACTGCTCGCTGGCTCCTCTGCTGGTATTCCTCAACGATCACAAGGCAGAGACCCTGGAACATGTGGTTTCCGCAGCCAGGGAATTTGCCGAAGCGAACAATCGTGAGGGACTGGAGTTCGTGCTGGCGGCCGGTAATGCGGGTATCGAGGCGGCTACCAATGAGGTGATTGCGGCATCGGAAACCACCATGCTCATTGCCGTCTACGCCGCGGTAAGTTTCATGTGTCTGCTGACCTTCCGCTCGGTCGCCGCGACACTGTGCGTCATTCTGCCATTGGTGCTGACATCCATTCTGGGCAATGCGCTCATGGCGTTTATGGGCATCGGCGTGAAGGTGGCGACGCTTCCGGTTATCGCGCTGGGCGTAGGTATCGGCGTGGACTATGGCATCTACATCTACAGTCGCCTGGAAACCTACCTGAGGCAAGGCATGACGTTGCAGGAGGCCTACTACCGCACCCTCAAGTCGACCGGCAAGGCCGTTATCTTCACGGGGATCTGCCTGGCGATCGGAGTCTTTACCTGGTTCTTCTCGGCGATCAAGTTCCAGGCGGACATGGGCTTGATGCTGACCTTCATGTTCCTCTGGAACATGGTGGGCGCGATTTGGCTGCTGCCGGCCCTGGCCCGTTTCCTGATCAAACCGGAGAAATTGGCAGGCAAAGCATCGGGGCCACTGCTGGCTAACTGAAACGTTTAAAGTCGCTCAATTTTGAGGCCCGTATCGGAGATGCGGGCCTTTTTTTATCCGGCCGTGGATGCTACTGATGATGTCTTCAAACCGATTGGTGAGCGCGCTCGGCAGGTGCTTTGATGTGAGCCTTGGCTTTTTTGAGAGGGCTCAGTGACGGGCGCCTTCTGCGGGCATCGTCAGCAGTTGCTTCTCATGGTTCCAGTCGAACGGCTCGTCGTTCTGTTCGGCTTCGTAGCGGCGCTCTTCCAGAGCCTGGAAGATGGCAATCTCTTCGTCGGGCATGAAGTGCAGGCAGTCGCCGCCGAAGAACCACAACAGGTCGCGGGGAACCAGGTGAGCAATTTGCGGGTAGCGATGGAAGACCTGGCAGATCATGTCCTGGCCCAGATGGCGTTCTTCCGGGACTTCCCGCAGGTTCATGACCAGTTCATCGAAGCGCTCGAGAAACATGGCGTGGCTTTCTTCCGATACTTGCTCGTTCTCGCCCATGGCCAGCAGAATGCCGCGCAGATGGGCGAGGAGGGCGAGGTTGTAGTCGTGGTATGCGTTGGCCATTGTGCACCTATGTCTTTGATATGGGCGCGATTATAGAGGGACGCGCCTGGTGAGTGGGGCTTGTCTGGTTGACTCGCTGGGCGGGTGAGAGGCTGAAGGCTCGACGAGTACACCTATTCGCAGCAAGGGCATGCCTTCCACAAAAGCACTGCGTTTTGCCGTTCGACCTTCTGGGAGGCTGCCCCGGCGCGAACCTTCTGATTTCCTCGGGAGCGATCCTGGCTAGGGTCTGTTGCCGTCTCGTACACGGTTGGCGACGAAACGGCAACAGACCCTAGCGAACCCGTCCCGCCTGTAGTTCCAGCTCTTCCTTGCCGAAGTCATCGACGTCGATGACCTGGCGCCTGGCGGATTCGGCGTTGCGCAGTTGCATGGCTTCTTCTTCACTGATGATGCCGGCCGTGGCTGCCGCCTGGATCGGATCTTCGCTGGCGGTGATCCGCAGTTCGCCGCTTTTGATCGCCTTGTGCAGCTTGCGTGCAAGTGGCTGCGTGGCTGCGAGGGTGTCGAATGCGTGGCTGAGCGCGCCCAGCGGCTCTTCGGCATCCTGCGGCCGGTACGTGCCTTCGAGAATCTGTTCCAGGGCCGGATCGCCTTCGCGGCGTCCGAGAATTTCCGCGACTTGCGCGTCCAGCGTATCGGACGGGCCCGTATGCCGAGCGCCGAAGGGGAATACCACCAAGTGAAGAAAGCAACCCAGGGCGCGGTTGGGGAAGTTGCTCAGCGTACCCTGCAAGGCCTCTTCTGCCTTGCAGAGACAGTCTTCCAGCGCCCAGCGCAACAGCGGCTCCTGTTCCGTCGGATGGCCGAGGTCGTGGTAACGCTTGAGCGCGGCGGAGGCCAGGTAGAGATGACTGAGCACATCGCCCAGACGCGCCGATAGCCGTTCACGCCGCTTGAGTTCACCGCCGAGCAGCATCATCGACAGGTCGGCCAGCATTGCGAACGCGGCGGCGAGCCTGTTCAGCGCGCGGAAATACGGGCGGGTAAGGGCATTGCCCGGCGCCTTGCCGAGCAACCCGAAGGAGAGCCCCAGCACCAGCGTGCTGGCTGCGTTGCCGACGGCGAAGCCGATATGTTGCATCAGCAGCTCGTCGAAGCGGGCTACGGCGGTATCGCGATCCGGCTCCTGCACCAGCTCCATTTCCCTCAGCACGAAGGGATGGCAACGGATAGCGCCCTGACCGAAGATCATCAGGTTGCGCGAGAGGATGTTGGCGCCCTCGACGGTGATGGAAATCGGTGCCGACAGCCACAGGCGGCCGAGGTAGTTGTTCGGGCCGAGGATGATGCCTTTGCCGCCGTGGATGTCCATGGCGTCGGTGATGCATCTGCGACCGCGTTCGGTGAGGTGGTACTTGAGGATGGCCGAGAGGACCGAGGGTTTTTCGCCCAGGTCCACCGCATGAGCGGTCAGGATGCGCGCGCTGTCCATCAGCCAGGCGTTACCGCCGATGCGCGCCAGGGGTTCCTGGATACCTTCGAAGGCCGCCAGCGGCACGTTGAACTGCTCACGGATGTTCGCGTAGCGGCCGCTGACGAAACTGCAGACCTTGGCGGCGCTGGTCCCGGTGGCCGGCAGAGAGATTGAGCGCCCGACCGAGAGGCAGTTCATCAGCATCATCCAGCCTTTGCCGATCATTTCGCGCCCGCCGATGATGGCTTCCAGCGGTACGAAGACGTCCTTGCCCCAGTTCGGACCGTTCATGAAGGCTGCGCCCAGGGGTAGATGACGGCGGCCGATTTCGACGCCGACAGTCTCGGTGGGGATCAGCGCGAGGCTGATGCCGAGCTCCTCTTCGTCACCCAGGAGGTGATCCGGGTCGTAGGTCTTGAAGGCAACACCGAGCAAGGTCGCTATCGGGCCGAGGGTGATGTAGCGTTTTTCCCAGTTCAGGCGCAGGCCGAGTACTTCTTCGCCTTGCCACAGGCCTTTGCAGATCACCCCGCTGTCGTTCATGGCGCCGGCATCCGAACCGGCATAGGGGCCGGTGAGGGCGAAGCAGGGGATGTCGGTGCCGTCGGCAAGGCGCGGCAGGTAATGGTTGCGCTGTTCGTCGGTGCCGTAGTGCATCAGCAATTCGGCCGGGCCGAGGGAGTTGGGGACCATGACCGTGCTGGCCAGGTCGCCGCTGCGGGTGGCGAGCTTCATTACGATCTGCGAATGGGCATAGGCGGAGAAGCCCTTGCCGCCGTACTCCTTGGGGATGATCAGCGCGAAGAAGCCCTGGGCCTTGATGTACTCCCAGGCTTGCGGTGGCAGGTCCATACGCTGACTGATATCCCATTCGCTGACCATGGCGCAAAGCGTTTCGGTGGGGCCGTCGAGAAATGCCTGTTCCTCTTCGGTGAGCTTCGCCCTGGGGTAGCTGAGCAGGGTGTCCCAGTTCGGTCGTCCGCTGAACAGTTCGCCGTCCCACCAGACGCTGCCGGCCTCGATGGCATCGCGCTCGGTGTCGGAGATCGGTGGCAGAACCTTCTTGAACCAGTCGAACATCGGCCCGCTGAAATACTTGATGCGCACATCCGTCAGCAGGATCGGGATCGCCATCACGAGCAACAGGAGCCAGAGTACGACCATCAGCCAGACCGGCGTCCCATCGGCCGCGCCCATGAGCGCCAGGTAGACCGCGATGATGGCGAGTGCCGGAACGGGCGATACGCGGTAATGGGCGATCAGCGCGATACCGAGCAGTAGAACGAGCAACCAGATCAGCGTCATGGGGAGTCCTTGTACGTTGGCCATATGGGTTTCAGCATAGCTGGATAGCGATATGGACAAGCTGCGGCTGTTTGTTTTCCGGTGAGGTTTTTCTTCTCATGCCTTGCCTCGCACAAAAAGCAGGCTCTGACGCGGCCGCGGACGAAACATCAACAGCCTCTGGTCGGCTGTCGCGTCCCGTTCGAACCTAAAAGTTATGGCCCAGGTTCATATAGAGCGCCCGTTCGTCCTCGTCGTTGAACCCGTAACTGAAGTTCAGCGGGCCCAGTGGCGTCTCGTAGCTGAGAAACAGGCTGGCCGCATTGATGTAGCCGCTGTCGAATTCGTTGTCGTTGTTCCAGGCACGCCCACGCTCCAGTGAAGCCCCAAGGTAGAGCGGAAAATCCATCGGCGAAAACGAGCGTGGCGTCAGGCGGCGCAGATAGACCATCCGGGCCAGGCTGACGTTCTGCCCCGCCAGCGAATCCTGGCGGAAGCCGGACAGTTGCTGAGCGCCGCCGAGCAGGAAGCTGGACGTTACCACTTCGGTATCACCCAGAGTGCGGCCGTAGCGTCCACCCAGGACGAAAGTGTTGAGGCCGTAACTGAGCGCCTTGTCCAGATGAATCTCCCACTGACGATAGCGAGAGTCGGAGCCCAGGTTGGGGTCATATTGTCGCAACATCAGGCCGATTTCCTCGCCCTCACGCGGGAAGTTAACGTCGTCCACCGTGTCGAAGGAGTATTGCAAGCCGTAATAGCCTTCGGTGAAGCTGAAGTCCGGTAGTCGCTGGTCGCCAACGCGTACCTCGGCGTCGCCCCAGGCATGACCGATACCGAAGCGAATTTCGCCGTTGTTGGCGATCTGCCGGCCCAGGTTCAGTTCGTAGCCGTAACGCTGCAGACGGTAATCGGCGACGGGGGCGTTATCGAAGATCGACTCGACATTCTGCGCTTCGGCGAGGAGGCTGGGTGCGATGAACCAGCGCGAGCCGACATCAAGCGGTTGATAGAACTCGGTGTAGAGTTCCTGGTGATCACCCAGCTGTAAGCGTGTCAGCCATTCCGCGCCCAGCTCGTTGATGCCGTTCTTGCGATAGCTGGCGCCGATATTGAACGCACTATCACCCCGGAAATCATCAGACAGATTGAGTCCCAGGCGCAGGTAATCGGTACCGGAGCGCTTCTCCCGTGCACTGATGACCAAGGTATTGCCCTGTGAGCTGGGAACGACACGGTACTCGACCCGATCGAAGTATTCGAGACCATAGAGAGTCCCCATGTCCTCTTGCAGGTCCTCCAGGTCCAAAGGCGCGCCAAGCGTTTGGCGGATATAGCGACGGATCACGCGATCGCCAACCTTGGAGTCGTTCTCGATGCGAATCCTGGTGATCATGGGCGTGCGCGGCTCCGCGGTCCTGGCCAGGCTGAGCGCGGGATTGCCGCCGGCGTTCACGCTCATGCTGGCCAGGCGCCCTTGCAGGGCGGACGTAGCGCGGTAACCGGCTTCGATCAGTTGTTCGGCGCGGCTGAAATCGGTGGAGCCGTAGCCGCTCAGGGCCGGCTGCACCAGCAGGTCCTCGGGGCGCAGAGTGGCTAGCTGGGCCTCGGAATTGCGGCGGGTCATCATGGTGGTGGTCTGATTGAGCACATCGACCACTGTCAGCAGTTCGTTGCGTGGCTTCAGCGGTGTGCCGATATCCACCACTATGAGGCGATCGACACCCATGTCGCGGGCGACGTCCATGGGAATATTGTCGACCATGCCGCCATCGACCAGCAGACGGCCCTCGATCTCCACCGGTGCGAACACCGCAGGGATCGACATGCTGGCGCGGATGGCCTGGGGCAGGTGGCCGCTGCGGAATATCACCTTCTCGTCGTTGGCGACATCGGTGGCCACGGCGCGGAAGGGAATCGGCAGGTGGTCGAAGTTGCGTGTATCGCTGATGTGTACCAACAGCCGCTCCAGCAGGAGCGCGAGGTTCTGACCCTGGATAACGCCGAGCGGAAGGCCCAGGCTGCCGTCGTCACGGAAACTCAGCTTCTGCCTGACCAGGAAGTCGCGGTCATCCTGTTTGCGGCGAAAGGGGACGTCCTGGCGCGGCGGATCGTCGGACAGCACCTGCTGCCAATCCAGCGTCAATGCCAGTTTCTCCAGCTCGGGTACGCTGTAGCCCGATGCGTAGAGCCCGCCGATCACCGCACCCATGCTGGTGCCGGCCACTGCGTCGATGTGCACGCCGTTCTCCTCCAGCGCCTTGAGTACGCCGATATGGGCCAGGCCGCGTGCGGCGCCCCCCGACAGGACCAGACCGGTTTTCGGCTGCTGCACGTCGGCGAGTCCGGAAAGGGGTAGCAGCAATAGCAGAATCAGCAGCAGACGAGACATGGTCATCCGGACAGGCGCAGGGGAAAAGGACCGCTATTATAGGCGCTTCCACAATGCCGTCAGGGTAGAGCGAGATGAGTACAACCAGGCCTGAAATCGTCATCACCTATTGCACTCAGTGCCAGTGGCTGTTGCGTGCAGCCTGGCTGGCACAGGAGCTGCTATCCACATTTGGTGAGGATCTGGGCAAGGTGTCGCTGGTGCCGGCCACCGGCGGTACCTTCCACATCAGCTGCGATGGCGCGCAGATTTGGGAACGCAAAATGGACGGCGGGTTTCCCGAGGCCAAGGTGTTGAAGCAGCGCGTACGCGATCGCATCGACCCGCAGCGCTCGCTGGGGCATAACGACCGCTAGAGTCTGTCCCCGTTTCGTATGCGGAGTGCGGCGAAACGGGAAAAGCCCCTAGGCTCCGGCGCGGCCGCGGACGAAATGGCAACAGACCCTAGGGCTTCACTACGACAGGGCTTGCCGCCTTCAGGCGGCTGGTGATGATGCTGGCGAGAATGATCAGCACGCCGCCGACCAGCATGCTCAGGGTAGGCTGTTCATTGAACAGCCACCAGGCGATGGCGATTCCGTAGACCGGTTCGAGTGCGAAGATTACCGAGGTGGTTCGTGCCTTGAGCACCCGCAGGCTGGCTACGAACAGACTGTGGGCCAGGCCGGTGCAGAGTACGCCGAGTAGCGCCAGCCATAACCAGTCGGTGGCGGGTATGACGGGGATCGCCGACCAGGCGAACGGCAGCAGGCCCAGCATGATGGTTGCGTTCTGCCAGAGCGCCGCCTGTACCGGATCGACGCCGACGGTGACTGCACGGTTAAGCAGCGAGAGCAGGGCGAACAGCAATCCCGACAGCACACCGTACAGCAGGCCGATGGTCGCTTCGCTGCCTAGGTCGAATTCCGGTGTGACCAGCAGCAGGCCCAGGCAGACCATCGCCACCATGGTGAATTCGATTGGCCGGGTGCGCTCGCGAAAAAGCAGACCTTCGAGCATCAGGGTGAATGCGGGAAAACTGGCGAACCCGAGCGTGGCGATGCCGACGCCGGCGACCTTCACGGCGACGAAGAAAGTCAGCCAGTGCCCGCCCAGCAGCAGCGCACCCAGCACCAGGCCTGCGCGTTGCCGCACGCTCGGGTGCGCACCGCTGCGCGGCAGCAGTTGCGCGGCCAGAAGCAGGGCGAGCACGGCAAACAACGCGCGACCGAAGGTGATCGTCAGCGGGTTGCTGACGGCCAGCTTGCCGAAGACGCCGGACAATCCGAACATCAGCGCGCCGAAGTGGACGGCGAGCAGGGCATTGCGACGAGTCATGGGCGGTTGACCGACGCTGAATGTTCGAAAGGAGAGAATTTGCTGCTGATGTCTATCATGGAGCCTCTTTGGCGTACCTGAGTCAGAAATTCGGTGCGCCCGTTGCCGTTTCGTCGCCAGCCGCGTTGCCGCGCAACCCTCGAACCTCGAACGGATGCCCCAGGTGGCGCTCGACGTATGCATGGATCGTTGCCAGGGAAAGCGGGCTGTCCTGCATGACTGGCTCGCAACCACCGGCAAGGCTGGCCAGAAGCAATGCGGCACCTTTTTCGCTGATGACAGGATCGTTGATCGAGTTGGCTGAGAGCCAGCCGGCCAGCTGGCTTCGTGCCGGGCTCAGGTGCAAAGCCGCAGGCTTCTCCAGTAGCCGCTGGATGTGGTGTTCGCTCGGCACTTCTCGGAGCGTAATCACCGGCACGCGGATGCTACATGATGACCTTGTCGCGCAGTTTGTCCGCTGCCAGGTTAAGCGCCTGGATAACGCGTTCCTTGTCGAAGTTCTGCACGCCGTTGGTGTCCAGGTACATGGAAAATCCCGGCAGTTCGTGCTCGACGAAACTGGACGTCGCGCCCAGGTCGCGGCGGAAGTCCACCACCTGGTAGATCTGCACCGGGCGGGAAAAACCCTTGACTGTGATCTGGCCCTTATCGCGGCACATGATCACATCCTTAATCAGCGAATAGGTTTCGTGGGAGATGAGGATTTCGCCGGCTTCGGCAGAGCTTTCCAGGCGGCTGGCCAGATTCACTTCGCGGCCGATGATGGTGTAGTCCATGCGCGTATCAGCGCCGAAGTTGCCCACCGTGCAGTAACCGGTGTTGACCCCCATGCGGATCTCCATCGGCTTGGTGATGCCCTGGGCGCGCCATTGCTGGCGTAGCACCTTCATGTGCTTGCGCATGGCGATGGCCATTGAGACTGCAGCCACCGCATCCTTCTTGGCGCCCTGGCTGGTGGGATCGCCGAAGAACACCATCACGCAGTCACCGACGAACTTGTCGATGGTGCCGCCGTATTTGAGGGTGATCTTCGACATCTCGTTGAGGTAGTTGTTGAGCAGGTCGGTCAGGGCTTCGGCTTCGAGCTCTTCGGCCAGTTCGGTAAAACCCTTGATGTCGGAAAAGAATACGGTGAGCTTCTTGCGCTGCGTCTCCAGTCGCACGCTGCGCTTGCCGGAGAAGATCGACTCCCACACCTGGGGCGACAAGTACTTGGCCAGGTTGCGTGCCAGGCGTGCGGCCTTGGCCTGTTCGGCCTCGATTTCGCGGCGTGCCTGGGTCAGACGCATGCCTTGCTGGTGAACGAAGTAGGCGGTAATGCAAACGTAGGTCGTGGTGAGCAGAATGCTGACCGCCGCAACCAGTGGCGGTGTCTCCAGATTCAGCTGAAAGGGCACCAGCAGGTTGGTCACTCCGACGCCCAAGAGCACCATCAATAGCGTTATGAGCAGGTGCCCCAGGCTGCCGGTTACCAGTGCGCTGAAGCTCAGCGTAAGCAGAAACATCAGCGTTGGTACCAGCGTGCCGCCGAGTAGCACGATGCCTGCACCGGCATTGAGTGCGTCGAGGCTGAGCAGCACCTGCGAGGTCCGCTCGGGATGGTTGCGCTTGAAGCGATAACTGAAATGGTAGGCGAAGTGGGGATAGAGCAGCGCGTACGGCACCATCCAGATCAGGTCGATCGCGAAGTATTGAGTGTGGATGCCCGCTGCGAACGTGGCGGCGCCGACCAGGTAGGCGAGTACGCGAGAGTAGTATTCCCTTAGCGGGCGGGTGGCCAGACCGTTGCGCCGTTCCCCTGTGACGGATGCCATTTGTTGATCCTTGGTCGGTTCAGTGCTTCGTGCGTCGATCGGCATGTAATCTATGCGAGCACGTCAGCCGCGTGATCATAACCAAGTCGCCACCATTGCGCCAAACCGAAAAGTGGCGGTCTAGAGCAATCAGACAGCCGGTGTCATACGATGTGACGTACGGTTGGTCATCGGAACTTGTGGTGTGGCGCGATGGCCTTTATCTACAGGCGGCGAATGCTTGCTGTCAGCCCACATCCTCACAGTGCTCGAGGTATGCTAATTGGCCACTAGTCTGCTTGTTCTGATCGACGATATCGCCTCGGTGCTCGATGACGTCTCCTTGATGACCAAGGTTGCCGCGAAGAAAACAGCTGGGGTGCTGGGTGACGACCTGGCGCTCAATGCGCAACAGGTGGCGGGTGTCAAGGCCGAACGGGAATTGCCGGTGGTGTGGGCGGTAGCCAAAGGCTCGTTGCGCAATAAGGCGATTCTGGTACCGGCTGCGCTGTTGATCAGTGCTTTTGCGCCCTGGGCCATCACGCCACTGCTGATGCTTGGCGGAGCGTTTCTCTGTTACGAGGGCTTCGAAAAGCTCGCCCATCGCTTTCTGCACCGGGACGAGGGCCGGCATGCCGAGCAGCGCAAGGCGCTGCAGGACCCAAGTGTCGATATAGTGGCGTTCGAACGAGACAAGATCAGCGGGGCGGTGCGCACCGATTTCATCCTCTCGGCAGAAATCATCGCGATCACGCTGGGAACCGTAGCTGCGGCGCCTTTCACGCAGCAGGTGACGGTGCTGATAGGTATCGCGGTGCTGATCACCGTGGGCGTGTATGGTCTGGTCGCGGCCATCGTCAAGCTCGATGATCTGGGGCTGGCCTTGAGCAAGCGTGCCAGCGCCGTTGCCCAGAAAGTCGGACGAGGCATCCTGCGGATGGCGCCCTGGCTGATGAAGTCGCTCTCGGTGATCGGCACCGCGGCGATGTTCATGGTCGGCGGCGGCTTCCTTACCCATGGCTTCAAGGCCATTCACCATCTCATCGAGGGCAGCGTGGAGCAGAGTCTTGCGCTGCCCTATATCGGTAGTCTGCTGTCCGGTCTGTTGCCCACCTTGTTGGATGCGCTCTTCGGAGTTCTCGTCGGCGCCCTGATACTGGTGGTGGTGACTGTTGGCGGTCGTGTGTTCGAGAAGGATTCCAGCAAGGGCTGAGTCCGCGGTGAGCAGCGCCAATCTCAACGGAGCGAATCCATGGATGCTTTCATGCAAGCCGCCATTGCCGAGGCGGAGAGGGGGCTGGCCGAGGGTGGCATTCCCATTGGCTCGGTCATTGTCCACCGAGGCCGGATTATCGGGCGCGGTCACAATCGGCGCGTGCAGCAGGGCAGCGCCATTCTCCATGGCGAAATGGATGCATTCGAGAGTGCCGGAAGACAACCGGCGAGTGTCTACGCCGAGTCGGTGCTCTACACCACGCTCTCGCCGTGCGCGATGTGTAGCGGGGCGATCCTGCTGTACGGGATTCCGAAAGTGATCATCGGCGAAAACCAGAGCTTCCTCGGTGAGGAGTCGCTGTTGCGTGGGCGTGGAGTAGAGGTCGAGCTACTCAACGACCAGCGCTGTATAGCGATGATGCGTCGCTTCATCGCCAGCCATCCGCAGATCTGGAATGAGGACATCGGACAGGACTGACGGCTAGTGCCGCCAGAATGTCGGTGTTAACAACACAAGCACGGTAATGATTTCCAGGCGCCCGAGCAGCATGCCCACCGACAGCAGCCACTTGGCGGTGTCCGGCAGGGTGGAGAAATTGCCGGCCGGTCCGATGATATTGCCCAGACCCGGTCCGACGTTACACACGGCAGTAGCAGCGCCGGTAAGGGCGGTTATCGGATCGAGCCCCAGCATCGCCAGGCATAGAGCCAGCACGCCGATGGTTATGGCGATGATAAAGGAGAAGGTGAGGATCGAACGGACGATTTCCTCGTCAAGGTTGTGGCCGTTGTATTGTTGGCGGATTACCGCGCGTGGGTGGATCAGCTGCTTGAAGTTGGCGCGCAACAGCGAATAGGCCACCTGGAAGCGGAAAATCTTCAAGCCTCCAGTAGTGGAGCCCGAACAGCCACCAATGAAGGTCAGGTAGAAAAACACCATTACTGCAAAGCCACCCCATTGGGTGTAATCGTTTACCGCATAGCCTGTCGTAGTGACCACCGAAACGACGCTGAACGTCACGATACGCAGTGAATCGAGCAGGTCATCGTCATGATTGAGCCAGTACCAGGCAGTGAACAGCAGGCTGGTGACGATCAGCGTCAATATGAAGCCGCGCACCTGCTGATCGACGAGCAGTGCCTTGTGATTGCCCCGCACCGTGGCGATATACAGGGTAAACGGCAAGCTGCAGAGCACCATGAAGACGACCGCCACCCAATGCGATGCAGGGCCGAATTTGCCGAGTGAAGCATCGGAGGTGGAAAAGCCGCCGGTCGCTACGGTAGACATCGCATGATTGAGCGCATCGAAGCCGCCCATCCCTGATAGCCAGAACGCGATGAACGCAGCCAGGGTGAAGGATAGGTAGATCGCGAGAAGATACCTGCCCGCCATATGCGAGCGCGGCATGACCTTTTCCGACCAGTCGGACGACTCGGTCTGGAACAGGCGCATCCCACCGACCCGCAGCAACGGCAGAATCGCCACCGCCATGCCGATGAAGCCGATACCGCCAAGCCAATGCAGCAGCGAGCGCCATATCAGAAGGCCCGGTGAGGCGCTGTCCAGGCCGGAAAGCACCGTTGCGCCCGTGGTGGTGATGCCCGACATGGTTTCGAAGAAGGCGTCGGTATAGCTGATGTGCTGAACCATCATCAGCGGCAGCGCCGCGAAGCAGCAAACCGTGAGCCAGCTGAGGGTCGTCAGGAAATACATGTCACGCGGGCGCAGATTGGTATTGCTTGGCCTGCCCGGAGCGACCAGGGCAAAGCCCGAGCTGAAGGTGATCAGGCTTGCCCAGATGAACGCCTGCAGATCGTCCGTGCGCTCGAACGCCAGCAACGTGAACATCGGAATGACCATGCTCACGGCGAGGGTGATGAGGAAAATGCCGAGGATGAAACCGATGATGCGCAGCGTCGGCAGGGCCATGTTCTCGTGATGCTCGGCTCAAAATGAGGCCGAACATTCTACTCCCTGCGCGATGTTAGTAAACCGCCCGGCAGGTCTGCCGAAATTTTTCTCGATGCGTGGCCGCAGCCCTCTTCCCAAGCCGCAGGCGATGAATAAAATGGCCGCTCGCCGGTTCGATCCGGTATCTGAGCCTGACCTTCATGTCCATCGATAATCCCTGCCTCACGTGCGGCGCCTGCTGCGCGTACTTTCGTGTGTCTTTCTTCTGGGGCGAATGCGCCTCGTCCGGTGGAACGGTTCCGGATAACGTGACGGCCCAGGTCAGTCCTTTTCACGTCGCGATGCGTGGTACCGAAGCCAAGCCGGCTCGCTGCGTCGGCCTGATGGGCGACATCGGTTGTGGCGTGCGCTGCACGCTGTACGAGCAACGTTCGAGTACCTGTCGCGAGTTCGAAGCCTCCTGGGCTGACGGCCAGCACAATGCGCATTGCGATGCGGCGCGCGCCGCCCACGGATTGCCGCCGCTGACACCGCCGCTGCAGCCGCAACTGAGCCCGGACCGGGTGGCCTGATCGGCAACACCTAGCGTCTTAGCCGTTGCAGCACGTCCGCGAGTTTCCTGACGGCGACTTCCAGCTCATTCGGAGCGTGGGCGGCGAACCCCATCAGGAAGCCCGCTTCGTGCCGACTCGATGCATGCAGTCCTGTCAGCCCCAGCAGGTCGATTCCCGCCCGGCGAGCAGACTCCACAGCTTCGCGCTCGGGAATGTCGCGGATAAATACGCAGGGCATCTGCATCCCTCCGGCGGGCACTCGTGGTTCCACGAAGTCGGCCAGATGCTGGCGCACCAGCCGCTCCAGCACATCGCGCCGTTCGGCATAGACAGCGCGCATGGTGCGTACATGTGCGCCAAAGTGCCCACCCTCGATGAAGCGCGCCAGCGTGAGTTGCGGAATGGGCGCGCTATGCCCATCCAGCAGGGTGCGCGCCACTGTCATGGGCGCTACGAGCGACGGAGGCAAGACCATGTAGCCGATGCGCAGACCGGGAAACAGCGATTTCGTGAAAGTACCGATGTAGATCGTCCGCTCGTAGGGATCCAGTCCCTGCACGCAGGCCGTGGGCTTACCGGCATAGTGGAACTCGCTGTCATAGTCATCCTCGATGATCCAGGCCTGCTCCTGTTGCGCCCATTCGATGATGTTCAGGCGCCGATCCAGTGCCAGCGTCGCTCCAGTGGGAAATTGGTGCGAGGGCGTCAGGAAAACGGCTTTGGCAGGCTGCGCAGCCTCGCGCAGGTGTTCCACTCGCATACCGTCGGCATCCAGCGGCACCGGCACGCATTCCAGGCCGGCGGCGTCGAACGCCTTGCGCGCCCCGTGGTACACGGGGTCTTCGATGAAGATTCGGTCCCCGGCATCCAGCAGCACCGTGGCGCACAGGCTCAGGGCCTGCTGAGAGCTGGTCAGCACCAGTACGCGCTCGGGGGTGGCGCGTGCGCCGCGTTCGAGATTGACGTAATCCGCGATGGTGCGCCGCAGCGGCTCCATGCCCTGCGGTGGGCTGTGTAGCAAGGCCGAGGTGCCATATTCCTTCAACACCTGTCGACCCAGCCGCTCCCAGATCTGCAGCGGGAAGCCGCGCGTTTCTGGCACGCCAGGGGCGAAAGGTCGCGGCGCCAGGAAGTCGCGCACGCCGCCGCCCTGGAACAGGATGTTGCCGCGTCGACTGAGCGGCAGCGCTTCTTCGGCAGGTCCTGAACGCTTTGCCACCTTACGTCTTGGCAGCCGCTGCGCCCGCTCCGACACGAAACTGCCGCTGCCCACGCGCCGCTCGATGAAGCCTTCCGCATGCAACTGGCTGTACGCCGCCTCCACCGTATCCCGGGAAACATCCAGCGACTTGGCCAGTGCGCGTGAAGAGGGCAGTGGTCTGCCCACGTCGAGCACGCCGTCGAGGATCAGTTGCCGGATGGCTCGTTGGACACGCGCATGCAGCGGCAAGGCGCCATGGGCCGTGTCGCCGATCCAGGCTTTGACTGTTTCGAGTTGGGCATGCTTGAACAATTGGTTGGTGTCTCATCAAAAAAGTGGTGGGGAACAACCATCCATTTAAACGCTATAAAACTGTTCACAGCCAGGTCAACCAGTTCGTTTCAGGAGTCGCGTGCCGGTCATGTCATCTCACTCACCTTCATCCATCGCTGCCTGGTCCACGCCAGCGGCGGCTGCTTTCGTGCTGTTTGGAGTGTCAGGCTACTTCGAGAAACTCATCCAACAGATCCCGCCGAGTGCGGCTGTCGGATTGCTGATCGTTGTCTACGCGGTGCCCAATGACCGGTTGCCGTGGAAAGCGTCGGAACCCGTTGTTGCATCATCGTTGCTCGACAAGAGGGCGAATTGATGTCCGCGACTTTCGACACAGGGACCAGCCACGACAGGCACGGCCGTTACCCAGAAGCCACTACGGTCGAGGATTTTCAACACAACCTTGCGGTGGTTCGGGCGCGTATCGAGGCAGCCTGCCAGCGCGTCGGTCGTGATCCAGCGGGGGTGCGCCTGCTGCCGGTCAGCAAGACCAAGCCCGAGGCCAGCCTGCGCCTGGCTTATGCAGCGGGTTGCCGGATGCTGGGCGAGAACAGGGTGCAGGAGGCTCATCTCAAATGGCAGGCCATGCAGGATCTGGCCGATCTGCGCTGGTCGGTCATCGGCCACCTGCAAACCAACAAGGCCAAGCACGTGGCGCGCTTTGCCGCCGAGTTCCAGGCCCTGGACAGCCTGCATCTGGCCGAGGCGCTGGATCGCCGCCTGCAAATCGAAGGGCGCTCGCTGGATGTGTTCGTGCAGGTCAACACTTCCGGCGAGGCCAGCAAGTACGGTCTGGTCCCCGAGGATGTACCCGCTTTCGTGCAGGCGCTGCCTGCGTTCTCGGCACTGTGCGTGCGCGGGCTGATGACGCTGGCGCTGTTTTCCAGTGAGGCCGAACGGGTGCGCCAGTGCTTCGTGTTGTTGCGCACCTTGCGCGACCGGCTGCGGCAAAGCGCACCTGCTGGCATCGTGCTGGACGAGTTGTCGATGGGTATGTCCGGTGACTTCGAGATTGCCATCGAAGAAGGCGCCAGCGTGGTACGCATCGGCCAGGCCATCTTCGGTGCCCGCGCCTTGCCGGACAGTCACTACTGGCCGGGTGGAATACCGGGTGCCCCCGCGTAGGCAGCCCTCCAGATCCAAAGCCCATGTATGACGCGAAGCTGCGCTCGTCGTTTTCTGATCCCCCTTGGAGTCATCATCATGCAACACACCCATTCCCACCTGATGCGCGCCTACGCCCGTCAGCCGGTCTCCTTCGTGCGCGGCAACGGCGCGCGGCTTTGGGACGAGCAAGGTGTGGAGTATCTGGATGCCATCGCCGGTGTGGCGGTCACCAGCCTGGGCCACGCCCATCCGGAGATTGCCGCTGTCATCGCCGAGCAGGCGGGAATGCTGCTGCATACATCCAACGTCTTCCGTATCGACTGGCAGGAGCGGCTTGGCGAGCACCTGTGCGCGCTGGCTGGTATGCAGAAGGCGTTCTTCTGCAATTCCGGCGCAGAGGCCAACGAAACCGCCCTCAAGCTGGCGAGGCTGCATGGTCGTCGCAGGCAGGTAACGACGCCGAAGATCCTGGTGATGGAGAAAGGCTTTCATGGCCGTACCATCGCTACGCTTTCTGCCACGGGCAACCCTGAGAATCAGTGTGGCTTCGAGCCGCTGCTGCCTGGTTTCCTGCGCGTGCCCTACAACAATATCGAGGCGGTCCGCCGTATGGCAGCGCAGTCGCCCGATATCGTTGCGGTGCTGATCGAGCCGGTACAGGGCGAAGGCGGCATTCGTGTGGCCAGTGCCGAATACCTGCGGGAACTACGGGCCCTGTGCGACCGGCACGGTTGGTTGTTGATGCTCGACGAGATCCAGGCCGGGATGGGCCGCACCGGCGCCTGGTTCGGTCATCAGCACGCGGGCATCGCACCCGATGTCGTGACGTTGGCAAAGGCGTTGGGCAACGGCATTCCCATCGGAGCCTGCCTGGCGCGTGGTACTGCAGCCGACCTTTTCTCGCCTGGGCAGCACGGTTCGACCTTCGGCGGCAATCCGCTGGCCTGCCGGGTGGCTTGCTCAGTGCTCGACATTATGGCGCGCGATGAACTGCCGGCACGTGCTGCCGTGCTGGGTGCTCGTCTGCTGGTCGGGCTGCAGCGGGCGCTGGGCGATCATCCCCGTGTTCTCGCCATTCGTGGCGAGGGTTTGATGGCTGGAATCGAACTGGATAGGGACTGCAAGGAACTGGTCGGGCGGGCACTGGAGGAGCAGCGCCTGTTGATCACGGTGACCCGCGATACCGTCATCCGGCTGCTGCCACCGCTGATCTGCGATGAGAAACAGATCGACGACATCGTGCTGCGAGTCGCTCGCCTGTTGTCGACGAACGTAATGGGCGGCGTGCCCACGAAGGGCATGGTCGTGCAGGTGGAGCCGGCAACATGATGCAGAAACCAACCAGCGATCAGGCAGTCGACGCTGCTCAAGCACTTCGGCAGGAAGAGACATTACCCGGCGCTGCCACGAACGAAATGGCAACAGACCATAGGACGACATCCTCCATGTATGACATATCCCTGACCCTTGCCGACTTCGACCCCGAACTGGCCGGAGCAGTCCGGCACGAAGAATGCCGCCAGGAAGACCACGCAGAACTGATCGCTTCCGAGAACTATGCCAGCCCGCTGGTGATGGCCATCCAGAACTCGGTGTTCACCAACAAGTATGCCGAGGGCTACCCCGGCAAGCGCTACTACAGTGGCTGCGAGAACGTGGACGTGGCCGAGCGCCTGGCCATCGAGCGGGTCAAGACACTGTTCGGCTGCGATTACGCCAACGTCCAGCCTCATGCCGGCGCACAGGCCAACGCCGCGGTGTTCCTCGCGTTGACCAGCCCCGGCGATACCGTGATGGGCATGAACCTGGCCCAGGGCGGCCATCTGACCCATGGCAATCCATCCAACTTCTCTGGACGCCACTATCGGATCGTGCCCTACGGTCTTGACCCGGAGACAGGGCTGATCGACTACGACGAGATGGAGCGCATTGCGTTGGAGACTCGGCCCAGGATGCTGATTGGCGGCTTCTCTGCTTATTCGCGGCACAAGGATTGGGCGCGCATGCGTGCCATCGCCGATAGGGTGGGGGCTATCTTCTGGGTGGACATGGCCCATGTCGCCGGGCTGGTGGCGGCCGGTGAGTATCCCAACCCGCTGCCCTATGCCCATGTGGTGACCAGTACCACCCACAAGACACTGCGCGGCCCACGCGGTGGCATCATCCTGGCCAAAGGACAGAGTGAGGATTTCTACAGAAAACTTGATTCCGCGGTTTTCCCCGGTATCCAGGGTGGTCCGCTGATGCATGTCATCGCCGCCAAGGCCGTAGCGTTCAAGGAGGCGCTGCAACCCGAGTTCAAGACCTACCAGCGTCAGGTGGTGGCCAACGCCCGTGCCATGGCCGTGGTGCTGCAGCGACGCGGCTACACCATCGTCTCCGGTGGCACCGATAATCACCTGATGCTGATCGACCTTTCCTGCAAACCCTACACCGGCAAGGACGCGGATGCCGCGCTGAGCGACGCCTACATCACGGCCAACAAGAACTCGGTGCCCAACGACCCGCGTTCGCCCTTCGTCACCTCGGGGCTGCGCATCGGTACGCCCGCAGTGACCACGCGGGGTTTCGGCGTGGGCGAATGTGAGCAACTGGCCGGCTGGCTGTGCGACGTGCTGGATGCGCTGGAGGTCGGTGGCAGTGAGCTGGGCAGAGTGCGTGATCAAGTGCGGCAACGGGTGGTGGAGTTGTGCCGCCGCTATCCCGTGTACCGATGAGCCACGACGGAATGCCGGGAGCATCGCGCCTGTTCTCCGGGCGGTTGCAGACTGTACCGAGCGATCAAACCACGCGCTTTCCATGAGCCATGGTCGCAGTTCGGCGCTAACACGTCCTAGAATGCTTCCCATTCGATCTGGAGGTGGTGGATGGACGCTTTCGACCTGTTGCTCAACCGTGTCTCGGTTACCCGGCTTTTCGATCCGGCTCCGAATGAGGCACAACTCGACCTGTTGTTTCGCGCTGCGCTGCGCGCGCCGGACCATGGGCAACTACGACCCTGGCGATTCCTGGTGATCCAGGGGGCGGCGCGTGAGCGTCTTGGCGAACTCTTCATGGAGTCGCTGAAGCTGAGTGATCCGGGTTGCAGCGAAGAGGCTTTGCAGAAAGCACGCAAAATGCCGCTGCGCGCGCCGATGCTGGTAGTGGTTGTCGCGCGGTTGCAGTCGCATCCGAAGGTTCCCGAATCCGAACAGGTGCTGGCGGCGGCTTGTGCGGCCCACGGCCTGTTATTGGCGGCACATGCGCAAGGGCTTGGCGCAGTCTGGCGTACTGGTGCGTTCTCTTATGACGAACACGTGGCCCGGGGGCTGGAGCTGGCGACCAATGAACGGCTGCTCGGCTTCATCTATCTGGGTACGCCCGAGGAGGGGCGCTTGCGCACGCCGCCCGCGCTGGAGCCGCGCGACTTCGTCAGCCAGTGGCATGGTGGCGTCTGACCGCCGTTGAATGATGGGCGGCCTCAAGAGTGGTCTGTTTTGTTCTACCTGGTTCACAACGGCGTGCTGTTCAGCCTGACGCCAGGTTCCGGGCGTTGCCTTTCGGCGGCGACAGCGGAAGCGTCAGGCTGGCGATGAAGCCGCCTTGTGGATGGTTGTTCAACTGCAACCTTCCACCATGACGTTCCGCTGCGCGCCGAGCGATCGCCAGCCCCAGGCCGTGCCCGGCAGTCGTCTGGCCGGGGGCGCGGAAGAAGGGCTCGCTCAGTTGCGTCAGGTGCGCCTCGTCGACGCCCGGGCCGTGGTCGCGAACGCTCAGGGTCAGTTCCTCATCGTCCCGGGTTGCCTGTAGCTCGATCGGCTGGCCTTCGGGGTTGAAGCGCAGGGCATTGCGCAACAGGTTGTCCAGGGCGCGTTCGAGCACGTCCGGCCAGCCCCACAGTTCGATGCCAGGCTCCAGCTTGCTGAAGATGCGCTGGTTGGGCGCAATGATCTGCGCATTCTCCTCGAGTTGCGCGAATATCTGTCGAAGGTCGACCTGGCTGGCGACGCCGGGGTCGGCATCCAGTCTCGCCAGTTCCAGGATTTCGCTGATCAGCAATTCCAGGCGGTCGCACTCCTTGGTCAGACGCGGCCAGATCACCTCTCGCTCGACCGGCGTCGCGCGCTCGGCCAGCCCAAGTGCGATGCGCAGGCGCGCCAGCGGCGAGCGCAGCTCGTGGGAGACGTCACGCAGCAACTGCCGCTGGCTGCCGATGAGGCTTTGCAGGCGGGCGCCCATGCGGTTGAAGTCGCCAGCCAGCACGCCCAGTTCATCGCGTCGCCTGGCCAGGCGAGCCAGAGAATTCTGCTGATAGGCCGTCTGCCCCAGGTCGTGCACAGCGCTGCGCAAGCGATCCAGTGGCCGGGTGATGGACAGCGTCAGCAACAGGCTGAAGCCGGTCAGCACCACCAGCGCGATGGCGATGGCGCTGAAGGGCCAGAGCATGCTGCCGCGATGCCAGGCATGCAGCTCCGGATAGGGGATGCGATACATGAACAGATAGGTGGCGTCTGTCGTGGGACTGCTGTAGTCCTCGGTCAGACGGCGCCAGGGAAGACGTTCAGGCTGGTTTCGCCTGCGTGCTTCGAATGCGGCGGCGCGGGCCGAAAAGGTACCGCGAACGATTGGCTGGCCGTTTTCTGCGAGGACCTGTATGTCGATGCGGTAGTTGCGGCGATGTTGCTCCAGCAGCTGCTGGGCCGCGCGCGGGCCTTGTTGTTCGTAGACCTCGGTCCAGCGCTCGGCGAGATCCTTGACACCTGGGTGCCGGTTGAGAATCCAGGCGTCCTGATTCAGTGCCTGACCCAGGAGCATGGAGAGGCCCGCGACCAGAGCGATGGCCAGCCAGAGTGTCGCGAGGATGCGCCAGAACAGTGATCGCACCGGGATTCTCCACGGCAGGACCCGGCTCACGCGCGGGGCGTGGCCGGATCGATGGTTGGCGGGGGGCTGCAGTGTCATCTGTCTCGTTTGTCGCCGGATCGGTGGCACAAGGCTCACCGATCGGCAAGGGTGTTGGTATCAGTTCTTCTGATCGCGCTCGGCTTTCCACTTGAGGAACTCGGCACGTTCGGCGCGCTTGGCTTCCATCTTGCTGTGGAGTTCGTCGAACTGCTTCTGTTGCCCGGCAGTGAGCAGCTTGCGGATGTTCTGGTGGGTCTTTTCCTTGCTGTCAGCCAGCTCCTTGGCCATGGCCTGGCGCTCCCCTTCGGGCAGTTTGTCCAGGTAGCGCTGGGTGATCTCGCGGCGGCTTTTCATCTGCTCGCCCATCAGCTTGCGCATGTCGCGGCGCTGTTCCTTGCTCAGGTCCAGCTGTTCGAACATCTGCGGTGCAGCATGCTTGCCGCCGTGGTGGCGCTGTCCTGCATCGGGCATCGCCATGGCGACGGAGGGCAGGGTGGCAGCGAACATCAGGGCAATGAAGGTCTTGCGCATCATGAGGTTTCTCCTGTGTGTGGATGCCGATCATCGGGCGGTTCGTAGCAGCTTGGTTCGTCGCCGCCCGGGTCGTGACCGGATGAGTCCAGTGTATGGCGCGCAAGGTCAGCCGCGGTCAGGGCTGGGTAAAGGCAAGGTAAATCCGTTCATTCGCGTGCGGGCGCGCCGAAGTGGAAACGGACTCTATGCACCGTAAAGATAGCCGCGGTTGCGCAAGGCGATGATGCGCGGACGACCATCAGGATGTGGGCCCAGCTTGCGCCGCAGGTTGCTGACGTGCATGTCCAGGCTGCGATCGTAGAGGGTCAGCTTGCGGCCGAGGGCAAGCTGCGCGAGGGCCTGCTTGTCCAGTGGCTCGCCGGCCTGTGCAAGCAGGGCTTCGAGGATGCGCCCTTCGGACAGCGTCAGGCTGACGTCGTGATCGCCAACGCTTGCGACACCGCGCGCCGGGCTGTAACGCAGATCGCCCAGCTCCAGCTGGCTGGATGCGGTCGGCGGCTGGCTGCGCCGCAGCACGGCACGCAAGCGTGCGGTCAGCTCGCGCGGGTCGCAGGGTTTGGCCAGGTAATCATCCGCGCCCAGTTCCAGGCCAAGAATGCGATCCAGTGGCTCGCCACGGCCGGACAGCATCAGCACCGGCAGGTTGGGATGGTCGCTACGCAGTTGCTTGAGTAGCTCCAGGCCGCTGCCGTCGGGCAGCATCACGTCGAGTACCACGGCAGCGGGAGTCAGCTCGCGCAACGCTGCCCGCGCGCTCTGGCCGTCGTGGCAGGCGTGAGCGACGAAGCCTTCCTGGGCCAGCCAACTGACCAGCAACTCACAGAGCTCTTGGTCGTCGTCAATCAGCAGCAGTTCGCTCATGACCTCGCTCGTTCCCGTTTCAGTTCAACCACTGACGCCGGCGACGTCCGCGAGTTGCCAGTACCCCGAAAAGGAAACCCAGCACGCCGACACCGCCGCCCACCGCGAACCACTGCTGCTGGTCGTTCAGCAGGGGCGCCGCAGCCTGTTGCTGTTGCTGTTGCTGTTGCTGTTGCTGCAATAGGGCCTTCAGACGCTGGTTCTCTTCGCGTAGCTGTTTCAGTTGCGCAGAAGAAGCCTCGCGGGTCATGGCATCTTGCGAGGGGACGACCTCCAGGCGCTGCTGCGGAGCGGCCTCGGGCTCCGGCGCAGGCTGACTATCGGGTTCTTGTGCCTGCAGTGCCGGCGCAAGCAGACACAGGGCGAATAGCACGGACAACGAACCTTGGCGCATCGGAACTCCTATTTCCTTATGGGGCCGTAGACCATTCCTACGGCCGGACAGATGGGCGCGCGAATCAGGGCAGTACTTTCTTGAACGGCTTGACCACCACGTTGGCGTACACGGCTGCATCTTTGTACGGATCGGTTGCCGCCCATTGCTCGGCCGCCTGCAGCGATTCGAATTCGGCGACGACCAGGCTGCCGGTGAAGCCTGCCGTGCCTGGGTCATTGCTGTCAGTCGCCGGATGGGGGCCTGCGAGTACCAGGCGTCCTTCGTTCTTCAGCTGTTCCAGGCGTGCCAGGTGAGCCGGGCGCGTAGCCATGCGGTTCTCCAAGGAATCGGGTACGTCGGTAGCGATGATGGCGTAAAGCATGGTTACTCCTTGATCACTGCAGTTCTTGGCGCCGCAGCTGATGGATGAGATGAAATGTCTGGGCGAGTATGAACAGCGGCGAACTCCAGCTCCAGCGGGCGGATATCGACGATTTGTTTCATGGGACGAGCCAGATGCAGCATCGGGTCGGCATAATAGCAAACCGCGCTTTTGGCGAAACGCTATCACGTGTTGTTTCGCTGCCATGCGATTTGCCGCCATAGGGTGGCACGAAGCGCGGTTACCGGCAGTCGAAGTGTGTGAATTGCCGTCTTTGGAGAACCTGTTCCGAATGATTGTCGATCTGCATTGCCACAGTACCGCCTCGGATGGCGTCCTGGCCCCCCGAGCACTGGTGGAGCGTGCCCATGCGCGAGGTATCGAGCTGCTGGCGCTGACCGATCACGACACACTGGAGGGCCTGGATCAGGCGCATGCCGCGGCCGCAGCGCTGGGTATCCGGCTGGTCAATGGTATCGAGCTGTCCTGTATCTGGAATGGTGCAACCATCCACGTGCTCGGCTATGGTTTTTCCCGCGATGCCGTCGCGTTGCAGCAGGCCATTGGCGAGCTGCGCGAAGGGCGCTGGAGCCGTGCTGAACTCATCGCGCAACGACTGGCCGCGAAAGGCATGCCGGGAGCACTGGAAGGTGCTCGGGCCGTGCAGCAGGAGCTTGGTGACAGCGGTAACGCGCCTGCGCGGCCGCACTTCGCCGAGTTTCTGGTGCGCGCAGGGCATGTTCGTGACCGCGCCGAAGCGTTCCGCAAATGGCTGGGTTCGGGCAAGCTGGGCGATGTCAAACAGCATTGGCCGAGCCTGGAACAGACGATGGCGACACTGCGGGAAGCCGGAGCCTGGATCAGCCTAGCGCATCCCTGGCAGTACGATTTCACGCGCAGCAAGCGGCGACGTCTGGTGGCCGCTTTCGCTGAGGCTGGCGGACACGCGCTGGAGGTGGTCAACGGCATGCAGCCGCTCGAACAGGTGGGTGGGCTCGCGATACTGGCGCGTGAATTCGGCCTGATGGCCAGTATCGGCAGCGATTTTCATGCGCCGGGCGACTGGTCGGAACTGGGCCTCTATCGCACCTTGCCGGAAGATCTTCAGCCGCTCTGGAGACGTTTCGAACATGAACCTCGCGAATCTGTTGCCCGCTGAACAGGGAGTTGCCATGAGTCAGTTCTTTCAAATCCATCCGGAGAATCCGCAGGCGCGCCTGATCAAGCAGGCGGTGGAGATCATTCGCAACGGTGGCGTGGTGGTCTACCCCACCGATTCGTCCTACGCCATCGGCTGTGCGATGGGCAACAAGGCCGGGATCGAACGCATTCGCCGGTTGCGGCAGCTGGATGACAAGCACAACTTCACTCTGGCCTGCCGCGACCTATCGCAACTGGGCCTGTTCGCCAAGGTCGACACCGTGGCCTTTCGGTTGCTCAAGGCGCACCTCCCCGGGCCTTACACCATCATTCTCAACGCGACGCGCGAAGTACCGCGTATGCTGCTGCATCCCAAGCGCCGCACCATCGGCCTGCGCGTACCGGCACAGCCCATCGCGCAGGCGCTGCTGGCCGAGCTGGGCGAGCCGCTGATGAGTGTCAGCCTCATCCTGCCCGGCGAAAGCGAGCCGATGAGCGATCCTTATGAGATGCGCGATGCCCTGGAGCATCAGGTGGACCTGATCATCGATGGCGGGTACGGTGGCGTCGAGGCATCCACAGTGATCAGTCTGGTGGAGGGCGAGCCTGAGGTGCTGCGCACCGGCTGCGGCGATCCGCAACCCTTCATGGCCTGAGTGGCATCTTCTCGAGCGGACAAAGGACACCTTTCTTGAGTTTCATGGATTCGCAGCGGCGCGTCGTCTCGGGAATGCGGCCCAACGGCCGCCTTCATCTCGGCCATTACCACGGTGTGCTGAAAAGCTGGGTCAGGTTGCAGCACGAGTACCAGTGCTTCTTCTCCATCGTCGACTGGCACGCACTGACCACCGACCACGCGGCCGGTGAGGATATCTCCCGGAACGTGATGAACATGGCGATCGACTGGCTGGCGGCGGGCGTCAGCCCTAGCTCGGCAGTCATGTTCATCCAGTCGCAAGTGCCGGAACATGCCGAGCTGCATCTGCTGCTATCGATGGTCTGTCCGCTGGGCTGGCTGGAGCGGGTGCCTTCCTATAAGGAATCGCAGCAGGATCTGCAGCACAAGGATCTGGCTACCTACGGCTTTCTCGGTTATCCCTTGCTGCAGGCGGCGGATATCCTGGCGTATCGCGCCGGCGTGGTGCCGGTGGGTGCCGACCAACTGCCACACATCGAATTCGCCCGCGATGTGGCGCGCCGCTTCAACCACCTGTATGGCCGCGAAGAGGACTTCGAAGCCAAGGCCGAAGCGGCTATCCGCAAGCTGGGCAAGAAGGTCTCCAGGCTTTATGTCAGCTTGCGCAAGAGCTACCAGGAGCAGGGCGATCTCGATGCGCTGAATACCGCAAGGGCGCTGCTCAAGGAGCAGCAGACCATCACCATCGGCGACCAGGAACGGCTCTACGGCTACCTCGAAGGTGGTGGCAAGCTGCTGTTGCCCGAGCCGCAAGCGCTGCTCGGGGAGGCGTCGAAGATCTCCGGGCTGGATGGCGGCAAGATGTCGAAATCCAGTTGCAATTCGATCTACCTGCGCGACACGCCCGCCGAGATCGAGGAAAAGATCAAACGCATGCCCACCGATCCGGCGCGTGTGCATCGTCATGATCCGGGCGAGCCGACGCGCTGCCCTGTCTGGCAGATGCACCAGGTGCACTCCGGCACTGACGTTTGCCAGTGGATTGAGCAGGGTTGCCGCAGCGCCAGCATCGGTTGTCTGGAATGCAAGGCACCGCTGATCGATGCGATCAGGGAAGAACTGGCGCCCCTGCAGGAGCGCGCGCTGGATTACGAGCAGAATCCAGACCTGATCCGCAGTATCCTGGCCGAAGGTGCCGAACAGGCGCGCGACGAAGCGCGTGAAACGCTGGTAGAAGTGCGGCAGGCCATGGGCCTGAATTACCGTTAACAGGCCGCTGGCCCTTTTTGGAACGCACATGCAACCAACCCCGACCGAGGCCGATGCAACCCAGCCAGGTGAGCAACTGCGGCTGGCGCTGGTTTACGGTGAAGCCTTCAACGAGCTGCCGCTGGACCTGTATATCCCGCCGGATGCGCTGGAGGTTTTCCTCGAGGCCTTCGAAGGACCGCTCGACCTGCTGCTGTACCTGATCCGCAAGCAGAACATCGATATCCTCGACATTCCCGTGGCGGAAATCACCCGCCAGTACATGGGTTACGTCGAGCTGATGAAGACGGTGCGCCTGGAGCTGGCTGCCGAATACCTGGTGATGGCGGCGATGTTGGCCGAGATCAAGTCGCGCATGCTGCTGCCGCGTTCGACTGAGGCGGAGGAAGAGGAGAGTGACCCTCGTGCCGAACTGATTCGCCGGTTGCAGGAGTACGAGCGCTTCAAGACGGCCTCGGAGGATCTCGACGAGCTGCCGCGGGTAGGGCGCGATTTCCACATCCCGCGCCTGGAAGCGCCCGAGGCGCGGGCACGCAAGCTGCTACCTGACGTCAGCCTGGAAGAGTTGTTGCTTTCCATGGCCGAGGTGCTGCGGCGGGCCGATATGTTCGAGAGCCATCAGGTCACACGCGAAGCACTGTCGACCCGTGAGCGCATGAGCGACGTGCTGGAGCGCCTCAAGGGCGGCGGTTTCGTTCCCTTCGTTGCGCTGTTCAGCGTGGAAGAGGGGCGTCTCGGCGTGGTCGTCACCTTCATGGCCGTGCTCGAGCTGATCAAGGAATCGCTGGTCGAGCTGGTGCAGAATGAATCCTTCGCGCCGATCCATGTTCGCGCCAGAACCGAATAGCATGAGGTAGCCCGGTTTGAATCTTTCCGATCCCAAGGATCTTGCTTTGCTGCTCGAAGCCTTTTTGCTGGCGGCGGGCAAGCCGATGTCGCTCGAGCGGATGGCCGAACTCTTCGAGGAGACCGAGCGGCCATCATCCGCGCTGTTGCGCAAGGCGCTGGAGGTGCTGGACAAATCCTGCAAGGGCCGCGCGTTCGAGCTGAAGGAAGTGGCCAGCGGTTACCGGCTGCAGGTGCGTGAGCGTTTTTCGCCCTGGGTCGGGCGCCTCTGGGAAGAGCGGCCACAGCGCTATTCGCGGGCGCTGCTGGAAACGCTGGTGCTGATCGCCTATCGCCAGCCGATTACCCGCGGTGAAATCGAAGACGTGCGAGGCGTGGCGGTGAATAGCCAGATCGTCAAGACCCTGCTCGAGCGCGAGTGGGTTCGTGTAGTAGGGCATCGCGACGTACCGGGGCGACCGGCGATGTTCGCCACCACACGGCAGTTCCTCGATCATTTCAACCTCAAGAGTCTGGACGAGCTGCCGCCGCTGGCGGTGTTGCGCGAGATGGAGCCTGAGCCGCTGCCGGATGTGGAAGACGCGCCGGTACCCGAGGCGCTGCAGGCACGCGCCGATCTCGAAGTCGCCGAGCAGGAGCCGCGCGAGCAGACCAGTTTCCGCAGCTTGCTGATGGAACTGGACAACATGGAAACCGGCCTCAAGACCGATTTCCAGGACCTGCCTGACGAGTCCGAGACCGATCCCGAAGATGAAAGCGAAAGCCTGGCGGAGCAGGCGCCGCGCGACTACTGATTTAGCAGGCCGTTTTTAACGCCGGATTGCCAACGCAGGTAGTTTTTCAACAGCCTGTTAGTCGGCTGCTGACTGCCTGTCTTGCAGATAGCTGCCGTAGTCGGGTATTCGCAGCGCGTGCGGCTGATCGAGCAACGGGCTGGAAAGCAGGTAGTCCGCGCTGCTCTCGTTGGCGGCCAGCGGAATGTTCCAGACCGCTGCGACCCGCAGCAATGCCTTGACGTCCGGGTCATGAGGCTGCGGCTCGAAAGGGTCCCAGAAAAACACCAGCAGATCGATCCGCCGTTCGGCGATCCGTGCGCCGATCTGCTGATCGCCACCGAGTGGTCCGCTCACGGTGCACTCCACTGGCAAGCCCAGGCGCTGATTGAGCAGCATCCCGGTGGTGCCGGTCGCGATCAGCTCATGGTGTTCCAGACGGGAGCGCTGGCGCTCGGCCCAACTGAGCAGATGCTCTTTGCAGTGATCATGGGCGATCAGCGCGATGCGTTTCCGCGCTGGCAAGGTCGCTGTGGTGAAATCGATGCGGCTCATGGCGGTCCTTCGTTCAGGGGGCGGCAGGTTCAGGCGGCTTCGCAGAGTGCCCGGCAAGTGTCGAGCATGCGGTTGGAGAAGCCCCACTCGTTGTCGTACCAGGCCATCACTTTCAGCAGGCGGCCACTGACCCTGGTGTGGTTGGTGTCGAATATGGATGACATGGGGTTGTGGTTGAAATCGCAAGAGACCAGTGGCAGGGAGTTGCATGCCAGAACGGCTGAACGCTGGCTGGCCTCCAGCATCAGAGCATTGACCTCCTCAGCGCTGGTTTCGCGGCTCAGCTCCAGGGTCAGGTCGACCAGCGAGACGTTGATCACCGGTACTCGAACTGCCATGCCGGTCAGCTTGCCAGCCAGCTCCGGCAATACCAGGCCGACGGCTTCGGCCGCGCCGGTTCTGGTCGGGATCATCGACTGGGTGGCCGAGCGCGCACGATAGGGATCACTATGGTAAACGTCGGAGAGGTTCTGGTCGTTGGTATAGGCATGGATGGTGGTCATCAGGCCGTGCTCGATGCCGTATTCGCGCGAGAGGATCTGTGCCACTGGCGCCAGGCAATTGGTGGTGCAGGAGGCGTTGGAGATGATCTGGTGGGACGGGTGCAGGCTTTCATGGTTGACGCCGTAGACGATGGTGGCGTCAACATCCTTGGCGGGGGCGGAGACGATTACCTTGTGCGCACCGGCTTCGAGATGGGCGCTGGCTTTTTCGCGGGAAGTAAACAGCCCGGTGCACTCGAAGACCACGTCGACTCGGTGTTCGCGCCATGGCAACTCGGCCGGATTGCGAATGGCGCTGACGGCGATTCGGTCACCGTTGACCATCATCTGCCGCTCGTCCGCTTCGACCTGGCCGCCGAAGTGGCCATGCACGCTGTCGTAGCGCAGAAGATGGGCGTTCATCGCAGGGCTGCCGAGGTCGTTGATGGCCACCACCTGCAGATGTTCGCGGTAGCTCTGGCTGTAAAGTGCGCGAAGGATGTTGCGTCCGATTCGACCGAATCCGTTGATGGCAATGCGAATAGTCATAGCGAGTACCGGGGTGGATTTTGTTGTGGGAATTACAAGATTATTCCTGTAGGAATAGAAATCAAGTTCGATTAATCCTTGTTTTTTGTTAAAAAACAGTTTCAGGCAGGAGCGATGATATGCACCCGCAGATTCAAGAGGTTACTGAGCGCCTGATCGAGCGCAGCCGGCCCACTCGGCAACGCTATCTGGCCCAGATGGCTGCGGCTGCCAGCGACGGACCGCAGCGTGGCAGGCTGCAATGCGCCAACTTCGCCCATGGCGTGGCCGGTTGTGCCTCAAGTACCGACAAGCAGCGGCTGCGCCTGATGAACGAGGCCAACGTGGCCATCGTTTCGGCCTACAACGACATGTTGTCGGCGCACCAGCCTTACGAGCATTTCCCCGAGATCATCAAGCAGGCCCTGCGCGATGTCGGTTCCGTGGGGCAGTTCGCCGGTGGCGTACCGGCCATGTGCGATGGCGTGACCCAGGGTGAGGCGGGCATGGAGCTCAGCCTGGCCAGCCGCGAGGTGATCGCCATGGCGACGGCGATCGCGCTGTCGCACAACATGTTCGACGCGGCGCTGTATCTGGGCATCTGCGACAAGATCATTCCGGGATTGATGATCGGCGCGTTGCGCTTCGGCCACCTGCCTGCCGTGTTCGTCCCCGGTGGGCCGATGCCGTCGGGCATTCCCAACAAGCAGAAGGCCGAGGTTCGCCAGCGCTATGCCGAAGGCAAGGCGAGTAGGGAAGAGTTGCTGGAGTCGGAAATGCTCTCCTATCACAGTCCTGGCACCTGCACCTTCTACGGTACTGCCAATACCAACCAGGTGGTGATGGAGATCATGGGTTTGCATCTGCCGGGCTCTTCCTTCGTCAATCCCTACACGCCACTGCGCGATGAGCTGACCCGCGAGGCGGCACGCCAGGTAACCCGTATGACTTCGCAGGCGGGCGACTACGTGCCGCTCTGCCAGATCATCGACGAGAAGGCCATCATCAACTCTGTGGTGGCACTCAATGCCACCGGCGGCTCCACCAACCACACGCTGCACATACCCGCATTCGCTCAGGCGGCCGGGATTCAGCTGACCTGGCAGGACATGGCCGACATTTCCGCGGTGACGCCGACGCTGGCCAAGGTTTACCCCAACGGCCAGGCCGACGTGAACCATTTCCATGCCGCCGGTGGCGTGCCGTTCATGGTGCGTACGCTGCTCGGCGCCGGACTGCTGCATGAAGACGTACAGACGGTGATCGGTCAGGGCTTGCAGCGTTATACCCGCGAGCCCTTTCTCGACGATGGCAAGCTGGTCTGGCGGGAAGGACCGGAAAGCAGTCTGGACGAAAACATCCTGCGCCCGGTCGAGCGCCCGTTTTCGGTGGAAGGCGGGTTGCGCGTGCTGGAGGGCAACCTCGGCCGTGGCGTGACCAAGGTATCGGCGGTGGCGCCGGAACACCGGGTGGTCGAGGCGCCGGCGCGGGTGTTCAGCGACCAGGCCGAGCTCGCTCGGGCGTTCAAGAGCGGTGAGCTGGAGAGGGATTTCGTTGCGGTGGTGCGCTTCCAGGGGCCCAAGGCCAACGGCATGCCGGAATTGCACAAGCTGACGCCTTTCCTCGGCGTGCTGCAGGATCGCGGCCACAAGGTGGCGCTGGTTACCGATGGGCGTATGTCGGGCGCATCAGGCAAAGTGCCGGCGGCAATTCATATCAGCCCCGAGGCACTCGACGGTGGCCCGTTGTGCAAGGTGCGCGACGGCGACATCATCCGCGTTGACGGCGAGGCCGGCACGCTCGGCGTGCTGGTGGATCAGGCCGAGCTCGATCGTCGCGAGCGCGTGTCGGCGCCCGATGACCTGGGTATTGGCTGCGGTCGCGAGCTGTTCGGCTTTTTGCGCTCGGCCTTCAGTCCGGCGGAGCGGGGCGCCAGCGTGTTCTCTGATGAGTTGGAGGCGCTCAAGTGAGAGCGGCACTGGTTGCGGATATCGGTGGTACCAATGCGCGCTTCGCCCTTTGGCGTGACCAGCGACTCGAGGCAGTGCGTGTGCTCCCGACCATCGATTACGCGTGCCCGGAAGAGGCGATTCGCGCCTATCTGGCGGACGTCGGGTATGACGTGCAGGAATTGCAGGCCGTTTGCCTGGCCTGCGCCGGGCCGGTATCGGGCGACATATTCAGCTTCACCAACAACCATTGGCGCCTGAGTCGCCAGGCTTTCTGCGCAGGCCTGGGCCTGAGCGATCTGCTGCTGATCAACGATTTCAGCGCCATGGCTCTGGGTATGACGCGCTTGCGTGAAGGTGAGTTGATCGAGATCTGCGAAGGGCGCCCGGAGCACGGCCGGGCGCGCCTGGTCATCGGGCCCGGCACCGGGCTGGGCGTCGCCACGCTGCTGCCGCTGAAAGACGATGCCTGGCACGCGTTGCCGGGCGAGGGTGGGCACGTCTGCCTGCCTATCGGCACGCCGCGCGAGGCTGCGCTGTGGGCAATTCTGCATCGCAAGCGAGGGCACGTGAATGCCGAGGCGATTCTCTGTGGGGGCGGGCTGCTGGAACTCTATCGCACCAGTTGCGAGTTGGACGGGCGGGAACCGCAGCTGACCACGCCGGCCGAGGTGACCGCGGCGGCGCTGGCCGGCGAGCCCTATGCGGCGGCTGTACTGGAACAGTTCTGCACCTGGTTGGGGCGGGTTGCCGGAGACAACGTGCTGACCACTGGTGCGCGTGGCGGCGTGTATGTGGTGGGCGGCATAGTGCCGCGTTTTGCGGAATTCTTCATGCGCAGCGGTTTCAGCCGGAGTCTGCGCGACAAGGGCGACATGAGCCGCTACTTTGACGACATTCCGGTATGGCTGGTGACTGCAGAGTATCCGGGCCTGGAGGGTGCGGGAGTGGCCCTTCAACAGGTCCTGGAGGATGCGCTGGCCGGGTGATTCGCAGGTCGCAGCGACTACAAGAGAGAAGGATGTCGAGGTGAGCCAGGCTGGAAAATTGATTTTCCTGGTCGATGGTGATCAGGGTGTTCGAGTTGCTGCAACCAGCCTCAGTCCTTCCGGCTTCCGGGTGCGGGCAGTCCCAGGCGGTGTATCAGAAAGACAAACGCCAGAACGGCAGGAATCAGCACGGCTCCAGCTTCGGCGTGCAGATCGGGTACCGGTGGGATTGAGCGTCAACACGGCACCGCATGAAGGGCTCGTCGGACCCTTCGATACTGCAAGGGAGCGAACCGGTTCAGCTGTCCTCGCTGGGATAGCGGGTGGCCACGAGGCTCTCCTTGATCCTGCGCAGATGCGGCTGAAAGTCCACGCCTCGGCGCAGAGTCACTCCGGCGGCCAGTGTATCGAGCACGGTCAGTTGTACGATGCGCGAGGTCATTGGCATGTAGATGTCGGTGTCTTCGGGCAGTGGTATGTGCAGGCTGAGCGTGCAGACCTTGGCCAGCGGCGAGTCTGCGGCGGTCAGGCCGAGCACTGAGGCGCCGTTGTCGCGGGCGATGGTTGCCGCTTCCACCAGTTCGCGGGTGCGTCCGGTATAGGAAATGATCACGAACAGATCACCGGTATGGGCGACTGAGGCGAGCATGCGCTGCATGAGCACGTCGCTGTGCGCGGAGACCGGCAGGTTGAAGCGAAAGAACTTGTGCTGAGCGTCCAGTGCGACGGATGCCGAGGCGCCCAGGCCGAAGAAATGGATCTGGCGTGCCTGGATCATCAGGTCCACCGCGTTGCTGATCGTTTTCGGGTCGATCGCCTGACAAGTGCTGTCCAGGGAGGCGATAGCACTGCCGAAGATCTTCCGTGTGTAGGCTTCGGGTCCATCATCGGCTTCCACTGCCTGGCTGACGTAGGCTGCGCCACTGGCCAGGCTCTGCGCCAGCTGGATCTTCAGGGCAGGGTAGCCGGTCGCGCCGAATGAGCGGCAGAAGCGGTTGACCGTGGGTTCGCTTACCTTCGCGGCCTGTGCCAGCGCGGCAATGCTGTAGCGGGTCGCTTGCTGTGGGTCTTGCAGGATCGCCTCGGCGACCTTTCGTTCCGCCTTGTTCAGCTCTTCGAGGCGATTTTTGATCTGTTCCAAGAGATTTTTCATGCGATCCATGTCTCTTCTTCAAGGGGCTGTGCCAGCGCGTAGCGGCCGGTCAAACGAAAGGTAAGCTGAAAACCAAATTATGTTGTTTTAATAACAACATTTTGCGCTTAAGATCGGATTCATTCGCACGCTACGTAGCTTTAATTGGTTGGTATGAAAATATGCCTGCTATAACTGTCGAATCGACGCTCTTTGCTTTGTTTGGTGCCTCGGGCGATCTGGCCATGCGCAAGCTCTTTCCAGCGCTCTATCAGTTGGATCGGGCCGGGCTCCTGCACGCTGAAACGCGCGTGCTGGCGCTGTCGCGAGATATCGGCGAGCCGACCGCTCATCTGGATCGGATCGGCAAGGCGCTGCGCCGTTACATCCCCGAGTCGCAACTGGATCCGGTGGTGCTAGAGCGCTTTCGCGAGCGCCTGGACTATTTCACCATGGATTTTCACCGCGGCGAGGATTATGCCGCGCTTGCCGAGAAGGTATCACCCGATATTCCGCTGATTGCCTACTTCGCCACGCCGGCTTCGGTATACGGCTCGATCTGCGCACACCTTGCCGCGTCGGGGTTGGCCGAGCAGGCGCGCGTGGTGCTGGAGAAGCCCATCGGGCACGACCTGGCGTCGTCACGCGTCGTCAACGAGGCCGTCGCTCAGTATTTCCCGGAAAGCCGCATTTACCGGATCGATCACTATCTGGGCAAGGAAACCGTTCAGAACCTGATTGCGCTGCGTTTCGCCAACAGCCTGTTCGAGACGCAGTGGAATCAGCACCATATTTCCCACGTCGAAATCACTGTTGCCGAAACGGTGGGCATCGAGGGGCGTTGGGGCTACTTCGACCAGGCCGGCCAGTTGCGCGACATGATCCAGAATCATTTGCTGCAGCTGCTTTGCCTGATCGCTATGGACCCGCCCAGCGACCTGACCGCCGACAGCATTCGCGATGAGAAGGTTAAGGTGCTCAAGGCGCTGGCGCCGATCAGCCCGGAAAAGCTCGGCCAATACGTGGTGCGTGGCCAGTATGTGGCGGGCTCGGTGGGGGGCAAGGCGGTGCCGGGTTATCTCGACGAGGAAAATTCCAACGCTGAGAGCAGCACCGAAACCTTCGTCGCGCTGCGTGCCGATATCTGTAACTGGCGCTGGTCCGGCGTGCCGTTCTACCTGCGCACCGGCAAGCGCATGGGGCAGAAGGTTTCGCAGATCGTCATCCATTTCAAGGAGCCGCCGTTCTATATCTTCGCCCCCGAGCAGCGTTCGCTGATCAGCAATCGCCTGATCATCCGGTTGCAGCCGGACGAGGGTATTTCGCTGCAGGTGATGACCAAGGAGCAGGGGCTCGACAAGGGCATGCACCTGCGTAGCGGCCCGCTGCAGCTGAACTTCTCCGAGACCTACAAGAGCTCGCGGATTCCTGATGCCTACGAGCGCTTGCTGCTGGAGGTCATGCAGGGCAACCAGAACCTTTTCGTGCGCAAGGACGAAATCGAATATGCCTGGAAATGGTGCGATCAGCTGATCGATGGCTGGTCGCGATTGGGGGATGCACCTAAAGCCTATCCGGCGGGCTCCTGGGGGCCGGTGGCATCCATTGCATTGATCACGCGTGACGGGAGGTCCTGGTATGGCGATCTCTGAACTCGATTTGCCAGTGAACGTCGTTGCCCACAGCCTGGCGAATCCGCAGTTACTGGCGCAGACGCTGGCCGAAGATGTCGCAAAGGCGCTCGAATTCGCCGTGCGGACACAGGGCAGCGCGAGCCTCGTGGTCTCGGGCGGCCGCAGCCCCATCGCCTTTTTCGAGGCGCTATCCCGGCTGCCGCTGGATTGGAGCCGGGTGCAGGTCAGCCTTGCGGATGAACGCTGGGTTGCCCCGGACGAGGCGGGCAGCAACGAAGGACTGGTACGGCGTCATCTGCTGCAGAACGAAGCTGCCAGTGCCCGGCTGATCGGTCTCTACCGGGCCGCCGAAACTCTGGAGGAGGCGGCCCGGCTGGCTGGTGAGGGGCTGGCGGACCTGAAGCAGCCCATCGATGTTCTGGTGCTGGGTATGGGTGACGATGGCCATACCGCTTCGCTGTTTCCCGGTAGCCCACTGCTGGGCGAGGCCTTGAGTGAGGATTGTACCGAGCGCTGCCTGCCGATGCGGGCGCCGGTCGAACCTGCTCAGCGCATCACCATGACCTATCCGCTTCTGGCCTCTGCGCGCTTGCGCTGCCTGGCCATCCAGGGGGCGGCCAAGCTGGGCACCCTGCGCCAGGCCATCGAGGCCGATCCGTTGCAGATGCCCATTCATGCATTCCTGAATATCTCACTGGAAATCTACTGGTGCCCTTGAGGCGCCGAGGACCCTCTATGACCATGGATCAGAAGAACGCCCTGATCGAGAAAATCTGCAGCGAAGCCCGCATCCTTCCGGTGATCACCATTAGTAGTGAGGAGCAGATACTGCCATTGGCTGATGCCCTGGCCGCCGGCGGTCTCAGGACATTGGAAATCACTTTGCGCTCGGCCTATGGCTTGACGGCGATTCGACGCCTGCGTGAGGAGCGCCCCGAGCTTTGCGTGGGGGCTGGCACCGTGCTGGACAAGCGCATGATGGATGAGGTTGAGGCAGCAGGCGCTCAGTTCATCGTGTCCCCGGGCTGCACAGACGAATTGCTGCAGGCCGGTGTGAACTGCTCGGTGCCATTGCTGGCCGGTACCAGCAATGCCTCGGACATCATGCGCGGTTATGCCTTGGGTTATCGTCGCTTCAAACTTTTCCCGGCGGAGATCTGTGGCGGCATCGCGGCGTTGAAGGCGCTGGGCGGGCCGTTCGGCGACGTACGTTTCTGCCCTACGGGCGGGGTCAATGCCGCCAACGCGGCGCAGTATCTGGCGCTGCCGAACGTCATGTGCGTAGGTGGCACCTGGATGATCGACGGTGCTTCGCTGGCGAACGGCGACTGGGCAGCTATCCGTCAGCGTAGCGTCGAGGCGCTGGCCGCGCTGGGCTGATCGTCTATCCTCGGACGAGCAAGCAGTCGCTCGCGTGTTCGTCCGACGACCGTCCCATCGTGGTGATGCTTCGGTCTGCCGTTACGCGTATAGTGCGCGACCTTTCTATCGGAACTGCCACACCGGGAGGTGCCCAGATGACCGAACACGAAGATTCCACCCCTCATATCACTCACGGCGAAAAGCTGCAGAAGGTCCTTGCCCGCATGGGGCTGGCTTCGCGGCGCGACGTGGAAAACTGGATCGCCGCTGGCCGCGTCAAGGTCAATGGCGCCGTTGCCAGCCTCGGCCAGCGTGTCGATCTGCACGATGCCATCGCCGTCGACGGTCGCCTGCTCAAGCGCGCGGAAGCCGCCGAAGTGGTTCGGCGCGTGCTGATCTACAACAAGCCGGACGGCGAAATCTGCACGCGTGACGACCCGGAGGGCCGCCCGACGGTCTTCGATCGGCTGCCTCGTCCCAAGGAAGGTCGCTGGATCAATATCGGCCGCCTCGATATCAACACTACCGGTCTGTTGCTGTTCACCACCGATGGCGAGCTGGCCAACCGCCTGATGCATCCCTCGTACGAGATGGACCGCGAATACGCGGTGCGGGTACGTGGCGAGGTCGACGACGAGATGATCGAGCGCCTGAAGACCGGCGTCATGCTCGAAGATGGTCCGGCGCGCTTCACGGACATCCAGCAGGCACCCGGTGGCGAAGGCTTCAACCACTGGTATCACTGCGTGGTAATGGAAGGGCGTAACCGCGAGGTTCGTCGTCTGTGGGAGTCCCAGGGGTTGGTGGTCAGCCGCCTGAAGCGTGTGCGCTTCGGACCGGTGTTCATGACCTCCGATCTGCCGATGGGGCGCTGGCGTGAAATGTCCCAGACGGAAGTCGACATCCTCAGTCAGGAGGTGGGCCTCAAGCCGGTAGCGCTGCCGGACATGAAGGCCAAAGCCAAGGAAAAGATCGATCGCATGCAACGCAAGGCTGCCAAGCCGCTGTCGCGCGGAGAGCGCCGTCCTCGTGTGCTGCGGCCTGCTCAGGAGACCGGTACTGAAAGAGTGCGCGGTAGCCGTGGTGAACAGCCCGCCAGAAAGCCGCGCGGTACCGACGAATCCAGTCGGGGGACGCCGGTGGCCGAGCGCCCCAGCGATGTCAATCGCGGGCGCGGCAAGCCGTCTCCGGCCAAGCGTAAAGGCTCGCCGGCAACCGACGGCCAGCGCCCTGGGTTTGGTCGCAACGACCGCTCCAAGCGCCCCTGAACGACATGAGCGAGGCTTCTGGCCTCGCTCATGCATGTCTCTCGATCTGTTCGAGCCTTTCGGTGGCACGACATCCGATATGAGCTATCGGTTGTCGTACCCGCATACGGCTGATGTTACTGCGCGTTCAACGCTTTTCCGTTGATGTCTCTACTGTCCGGCCCCATGAGGTACAGATACGCGGGCATGATCTCGGCCGGCAGCGGATTGATCAGCGGATTCTCGCCCGGATAGGCCTTGGTGCGCATGTCTGTGCGGGTGGCGCCGGGGTTGATACTGTTGGCGCGTACGGCGGTGCCGTCGAGCTCGTCTGCAAGCACCTGCATCAGTCCTTCGGTCGCGAACTTGGATACGGCATAGCCGCCCCAGTAGGCGCGGCCTTTGCGCCCGACGCTGCTGGAAGTGAAGATCACCGAGGCATCGGAAGACAGCCTCAGCAACGGCAGAAGTGTGCTGGTAAGCATGAACATTGCATTGACGTTGATGTGCATGACGCGCATGAAGTTCTCGCCGGATAGCTGCTCGATAGGGGTGAGCGGCCCGACAATCGCCGCATTGTGAAGCAGTCCGTCCAGCCGCCCGAACTCCCGCTCGACCGTTGCCGCCAGTTCATCGTATTGGTGAGGGAGCGCGGTCTCCAGATTGAAGGGGATGACTGCGGGCTGCGGGTGACCGGCGGCCTCGATCTCGTCGTAGACCCGATTGAGGTTTTCCTCGTTCTTGCCCAATAGCAATACCGTCGCGCCGTGTGCGGCATAAGTCTTGGCGGCAGCTTCACCAATGCCGCGGCCAGCACCGGTGACCATTATGATCCGGTCCTTCAGCAGGTCGGGGCGAGCGGAATATTCAAACATCGGTTGCCTCATGTATCGGTGAGGTAGCGCACGAGCGGGTGGGCGCCACACAGAAGGGGTAAAGAGCCGCGGTGATCTAGCAGTTGCACAGCGCCCGATCTAGCACGGCACGCAGTTCCAAGGGATGATCCACTACCACGTCGGCACCCCAGTGGTCGGGGTTATCCTCGGGGTGGATGTAGCCATAGCGCACCGCGGCGGTTTTGCTGCCGGCGGCGCGCCCCGACTCGATGTCGCGCAGGTCGTCGCCCACAAACAGCACCGAGGCCGGGTCGAGCCCGAGCTTGCTGCAGGCCAGCACCATGGGTTCCGGATCGGGCTTGCTCTTGCTGACATGATCGGGGCAGATCAGCACGGCCGAGCGGGAGGCAAGATTCAGCTGCTGCATGATGGGTTCGGCGAAGCGCAACGGCTTGTTGGTCACCACGCCCCACAGCAGGTTGGCCTGCTCGATATCGGCAAGCAGCTGTTCCATGCCGTCGTAGAGGTGTGAAGCGATGGCGCAGTGTTCCTGGTAGCGCTCGAGAAACTCCAGTCGCAATGTTTCGAACTCGTCGGACATGGGGTTGACATCGAAGGCAGCGAGAACCATGGCCCGGGCGCCACCGGAGACCACCTCGCGGATCTGCTTGTCCGCCACCGGTTCGAGTCCTCTGGCCATGCGCATGGCCTGGGTCACGGCGATGAAGTCGGGCGCGGTGTCGAGCAGCGTCCCGTCCATGTCGAATAAAACCGCACGCAGGCGCATCACGACTCCCGAATTGTCTGGATCATATAGTTGACGTCGACATCCGCCGACAGCTTGTAGTGCTTGGTCAGTGGGTTGTAGGTGAGCCCGACGATGTCCTTGATGGTGAGCCCGGTGTCGCGGCTCCAGGCGCCGAGTTCCGATGGGCGAATGAATTTCTTGTAGTCGTGTGTGCCGCGCGGCAGCAACTGCAGCAGATATTCGGCACCGACGATCGCCAGTGCATAGGCCTTCGGGTTGCGGTTGATGGTCGAGAAAAAAACTTGCCCACCGGGTTTGACCATCCGGTGGCAGGCACGAATGACCGAGGCGGGGTCCGGTACATGCTCGAGCATCTCGAGGCAGGTCACCACGTCGAAGGTTTCCGGGGATTCTTCGGCCAGGGATTCAGCGGTGATTTGTCGGTAATCGACCTCAAGTCCGGACTCGAGCAAGTGCAGGCGGGCAACCGATAGCGGCGCTTCGCCCATGTCGATGCCGGTTACCTGGGCGCCCCGTCGGGCCATGGCCTCGCTCAGAATGCCGCCGCCACAGCCGACGTCGAGTACCTTCTTGCCTGCAAGCGAGATGTGTTCGTCGATCCAGTTGACCCGCAACGGATTGATTTCATGCAATGGCTTGAACTCGCTTTCGCGATCCCACCAGCGATGGGCGAGGGCTTCGAATTTGGCTATTTCGGCTTGGTCGACATTGCTCATGGTTCGTTCCGTTTTGAGAGCTGAGGGAAGCTTGAGCTTGAAACTGCTCATGATGCCAGCTTCCGGCAGGCGAAGGGGGATAGAGGGTGTCTTGTATGTTGGTCAGTTTGTCACGGATGGAGGTGATTATTGCTGTCGGCGACGAGCGACCCTCTCAGGGAATAGGCCTTATCTTGCGGCCCCATTCCTGAGCGGTGGCGATGAGGCGCTCCTCGTCCATCCGCGTCAATCGGCGATCATCCAGCAACTGCTTGCCACCGACCCAGACATGCCGCACGCAGTCTCGGCCGCTGGAGTAGATCAATTGTGATACCGGATCATGTACCGGCTGTTGCGCCAGTTGCGATAGATCGAATGCCGCCATGTCGGCGAATTTTCCAATCTCCAGCGAGCCGGTGCAATCCTCCAGGCCAAGCGCGCGGGCCCCGTTGAGTGTCGCCATGCGCAGGGCGCGGTGAGCATCGAGCGCCGTGGCCGAGCCGGCGACTGCCTTGGCCAGCAATGCCGCGGTGCGTGTTTCGCCGAGTAGGTCTAGGTCGTTGTTGCTGGCGGCGCCATCGGTGCCGATGGCCACGTTGACGCCTGCCTCCCATAGGCGCTCGACTGGACAAAAGCCACTGGCCAGCTTCAGGTTCGACTCGGGGCAATGAACGACGCTGCAGTTGTGCTCCACTAGCAGCGCGAGGTCATCGTCATTTACCTGTGTCATGTGCACGGCCTGGAAACGCGGCCCCAGAAGTTGCAGGCGAGCAAGCCGCGCCAGGGGTCGTTCGCCATACTTGCCAAGCGCCTCTTCAACCTCCTGAGCCGTCTCGTGCACGTGCATATGGATACCCGCATCCATCTCAGCGATCAGGGTGCGGATGCTTTCCAGGTTGGCGTCCGCGACCGAATAGGGGGCGTGTGGGCCGAAGGCCACGCTGAGGCGCGGGTGATGCTTGAGGTCATCGAACAGTGCCACACCTTTGCGAAGTGCCTCGTCGGCGTCGCGAGCGCCAGGAATGGGAAAGTCCATGACCGGAATGGTGATCTGTGCGCGAACACCGTGTTTATGCACCAGCTCGCTTACGAGCTCCGGATAGAAGTACATATCGGAAAAGCAGGTGATACCGCCCTGTAGTTGCTCGGCTATGGCGAGTTCACTGCCGGCACGAATGAAATCTTCATTCACCCATTTGCTCTCCGCTGGCCAGATACGCTCCTTTAGCCAGCTTCTTAGTGGCAGGTCGTCGGCCATGCCGCGAAACAGGGTCATCGCAGCATGGCCGTGAGTGTTGATCATGCCTGGCGCGAGAAGAAATCCAGGAAGCTCTCTGGATGCCTTGGTGATGTACCGATGTGCTTCCTCGCGTGGTGCGATCAGCGCAATGCGACCGTTGCGAATACCGATGGCGTGATTCCGGAATATGACCCCGGCAGGTTCTACCGGGACAAGCCAAGAGGGGAACAGCAACAGATCGAGCGAGTCGGAGGGGGCTGTATGCATGTGCGGCGCCGGTAGAGTGCTGGATAAGACAGTGTAGAGGCTGCTTTGGCCTCTTTGAAGAAAGTGGTCCCGATCCTTTGGGCGAACACCGGCTTTCTATATGCGTCGAGATGCCGGTGAGTCGACATCGAAAAGAAATCCACTATTTAGGATTGACGTGTTGTTTTGGGGGCCTATAATGCGCACCTTCTCCGGCGCCGGCCATTGGCGAAATCTCTTGTAGATCAAGAGGTTAGCTTTAAGTAAGGGCTTGCGCGGGCGGCAAATTCGAGTAGAATGCGCCGGGCTGACAGGGCGGTGGTTGAGTCCGGTTGGCGCTTCGGTCGGTTCCGATCGAGGGTGGTGAAAGAGGTGGTTGACAGCGGTTTTGAACGCTGTAGAATTCGCCTCCCGCTGACGAGAGGCTCCGGTTGATCGAAGGCATAAGCGGTTGAGAAGAAAGAAAAACTTCTTCAAAAACAGCTTGACGCGACACAGGGCTGCTGTAGAATGTGCGGCCTCGGTTGAGACGAAAGGTTTGATCGAAACGCTCT
>JBKEBY010000103.1:0-51896 GCA_047973445.1 Pseudomonas sp. | reverse complement strand
GAAGAAAGAAAGCACGGCGCGCAATCTCCCATCAAGCGAAGAGTAACTAGACTGAACGGCCTGACTAACGCCAATATCCTTCATGAACGAGGAAAATACCTCATAACCAATATCAGCCGCAAAAATAACGCCGGTAAAATAAGCGTGAATCGCCATCTTTGTTAGCAGGACAAATGCAGCTTTAACAAAGTCATAAATGCCAACATATAACCAATCCCATAAAGACTGGAGAAATTCAAGAATATCGGAAAATCGGTGAAGTGTCCGATGAGTTCCTTCGCCAAGCGTTCAAGGACAGCAAGTCACCGATCGGCCGCGCCTTCCAAGAAGACTGGCGGAACAAAGAAAACGAAAAAATAAGAGCAATGCCGCAGGTGAAAACCTTGCGAGAGTGCATGGATCAAAACGGCGTAATAGACGAAAAAGTCAGGCGCTGTATGAAGGGGATTTAAGGTTTTCACCGTAGGAATGTACGGTAAATTGGGGGTGTTACAGCACCCCCGCCCATCCGGCTCAGATCGGCGAGCCAGCAAGCAAGATCAAAAGCGTCTCCGACGGCCCTACCGGGGGTCTCTCGGCGAGGGCCAGGGGTGCAGGGGGAAAAGCTCTCCCCTGCTCCCCAGGCGGAGAGTGAGGGACGGAGGAAGGGTCAAGGGTGAAGGCTTCGCCCCTGATCCTCACCCGTTCGTTTTTTCGCGGTGAAGCGATGCGAAAAAGCCGCGTGCGGCTTCCGGTCAGGCCCTTGACTGGGCAAGGCTACGGGAGGGGTCAAGGGTCGAGAGGTCGAGGCCACCGAAACGCTAGCAGTCATCTTTCGAGAAGCTGACGACAGATGGACTGAATCTGGCGAACCTGTGATCGCTGCTGAACATCCAAGGTGGGTGCCTGCTGTAGCGATCGCCACTCAAGATCTCTCTGCGTCCATTCAAGGCGGGCGCGATCAAGCTGATCGAGGTGAAGACGCATTACGGCCCGTGAAGCCTGATGCTGGAGGTGTTCAGGCACAAACTCCGCGAGCGTGCCCTGAAAGAGGCTGTAGAGCCACTGATGATCACGCATCGCATAACCCTGTCGTTACATTAAATCCGCGGCCTGTAGCGATCATACAGGCCTCAGATTCGGCTAGCGCCGCCTACGGTAACGTAACGCGACCTTATGCGAAGCGCATGATTTAAAGCGCGCGCCCATCATCAAAACGTTTCTTGGAAGCCAATGTCAAAAATCTGGGTGGACTTTCTCAAACAGGAGCTACCGTAAGCGCTGGCCGGTTACCACGAAGTGCTGCAGAACAATGAGGCAGTAGTTCTCTAGTCTTCGCCAGCCCAACGCGTGTCCGGTGATATCGCAGCGCCTTCCTCCGCGGGACCCGCTGTCCATCTCGCTTCTTTGCTCGATTGGGATGGTCACCTTTGGCTGCACTTGTCGTTCGCAGCCTTTGTTATTCCCCCAGGCAATGCCTCTGCCATCCTGTGCGGGCTTGCCTCCACATGGAGAAGTCGACCATGAAAAACTTGATCTGGATTGTCGGCCTGTCCCTTGCCGCACAACTGGCCAATGCCGAGTCGCAAGCGGTCCCGTATCAGTACGGAGATCACCTGGATATCGCCAAGGTTGTCTCGCTGGACGTTCCGACCGGCGGCTGCGAGGTAGTCGAGGCCACCATGACCTACCTCAACTCCAAAGGCGAAACCCACTCCGTAAGCTACCTGCGCCAAGGCACCGATTGCGACGACCACTGAGTCGCCAAGCTGTAGCTCGGCATTTAGAGTCTGTTCCCGATTCATCGCGTACCGCGAACGAAACGGGAACAGCTCCTAGCGGCGCCAGGCCTTTCGTGCAGGTAAAACATCAGCATCTGACCAACACCCGGCCGCAGCCTGCACATCTCCCAGCAGCGAGGTCATCAGACCTCAGGTACAGGACCCGGAACTCCACTGATTCGTCGAGTTTCCGAACCGGCTGTCAGGCGCAAGTTCCCGGCCTCCGGTTTCCGCCCAAAGGGACCGAACTTTATCCGGAGCCGACAGGTCTTGTTTCGAGATAGGCGCACGCTCTACCCCGCGCGTCTTGCAACAACCTCGAAGAACAAAAAAACCAAGTCTTGCGTAGGGTCTGTTGACATTTCGGTCACAGCCGCGCCGGAGCTTGTTTTTGCGCGAAGCAAGGCACGAGAAGCGAAGTTTGGTCACCCAAATAAGCGACGAGTAAGGCCGCATCGCACAAAAACAGCAACGCGGCTCGCGACGAAGCGTCACTAGACCCTAGGAGCGATTGGCTTCTGGCCTTCGCATGGGAGAAACGTGCTCGCAGCTGCTCGGCCGTGCCGAGCTGGGGAGTGGGTGTTATGAGTATTGCTGCTGTAGATGCACAGCCTTTTCACTTGAATCACCTGCGTCCGGCGCAACCGCCGGTGGAGCGCCCCCTGCTGCAGTTAAGCAGCATGCAGGAGGGCAAGAAGAAGATCCTGTCCGTTACATCCGAACTGACCGACCTGATCAAGACTGGTGGCCTGGCCGATGTCTCGGCCGCCCTGCCCCGCGCGCTTGCGGCGCTGCACGACGTGCGCGTGCTGATACCCGGATACACGCAGGTCATGCGCTGTGGCCTGCCGATCCGGATCGTCGGCAGCGTCAGTGGTCACGCGGACCTGCCGGCTGCCCGAATCGGCCGACTGGACATGCCGGACGGCCTGATCATCTACATTTTGATCTGCCCCGAACTCTACGAGCGCGAAGGCCTGCCCTACACCAACGCCAACGGTCAGGACTGGCCGGACAACCCCTTGCGCTTTGCTCGTCTAGGGTTGGCCGCAGCGGACATTGCCGCTGGTACCGCCTGCATCCGCTGGGCACCGGAACTGGTGCATGCCCACGACTGGCCGGCTGGCCTGGCGCCGGCCTACATGCACTGGCGCGGCCTACGCACACCAAGCGTCTTCACCATTCACAACCTGGCCTATCAGGGCAACATCGACATGAGTTTGCGGCGCTCGCTGGGGATTCCCGGTGAAGCCTGCAGCCCCGAGCGCATGGAGTTCTACGGCAAGCTTTCGCTGCTCAAGGCCGGTATTGCCTATGCCAGACAGGTCACCACCGTCAGTGCCACCTATGCCCAGGAGATCACCACGCCCGAGTTCGGCTGTGGCATGGAAGGATTTCTGAGCATGAAGGCTCGCCAGGGTCTGCTCAGCGGTCTGCTCAATGGCATCGACGAGAGCTGGGAAGCGGATGACGATCCGCATTTGATCCAGGGCTTCGGCGTTCATGACTGGGCGGGCAAGGCGGCCAACGCCGCGCATATACGCGAGCATTTTGAGCTGGCGCCGAGCAACGGCCCGCTGTTCGCCGTGGTGTCGCGGCTGGTCCATCAGAAAGGTCTGGACCTGACCATCGGCGTCGCCCGGAACATTGTCGACGCTGGTGGCCAGCTGGCGATCCTCGGCTGCGGCGAAGCCGCCATCGAAGAAGAGCTGCGCGAGCTTTCCCGGCGCCATCCGGGGCAGATTGCTGCGCGTATTGGCTTCGACGAAACCGAAGCCCGTCGCTTGTTCGCCGGCAGCGATTTCCTGCTCATGCCCTCGCGCTACGAGCCGTGCGGCCTGAGCCAGATGTACGCCCAGCGTTACGCCTCGCTGCCCGTGGCCAGGCGCACCGGCGGCTTGGCCGACAGCATCGACGATGGTGTGACCGGCTTCCTCTTCGATGAGCCGACGGTAGCGAGCTATCGTCGAGCCGTAGACCGCGCTCTGTCCGTTTTCCGCCAGCCGCAGTTGTTCGACGCCATGCGTTGCCGGGCCATGGGCAAAAAGTTCTTCTGGTGCCATGCGATCGAGCCCTACGACCACCTGTACCACCAATTGCTGGAGGTGCGAGAAGTCGCTCATGTCACCGCTTGAACAGGATCACCCGATGACTCACCGACACGGCGCGCACCTGCTCGGGCCGTCCGCCACGCGATTCAACCTGTGGGCACCCGATGCAAAGAGTGTCGCCCTGCTCGTGGCAGGCAAGCCGTTGCCGATGCAGGCGCGCGGCGATGGCTGGTACAGCATCGAAGCGCCCGTTGGCGCGGGCACGCAATATCGCTATGTGATCGACGGTGAGTTGGAAGTGCCGGACCCGGCCTCACGCGCCCAGGCAGGTGACATTCAGCAACCGAGTATTGTGGTCGACCCGGACGGTTATTGCTGGCGCAACCTCGGCTGGCGAGGCCGCCCCTGGCACGAAACGGTGCTCTACGAACTGCACGTGGGCGCCTGTGGCGGCTATGCGCAGATCGAGCAACGGCTTGCCGTTCTGGCCGAACTGGGCGTGACCGCCATCGAGCTGATGCCGCTGGCGGAATTTCCCGGCGAGCGCAACTGGGGTTATGACGGGGTTCTGCCTTACGCGCCCGAAGCCTCCTACGGCACGCCGGAACAGCTCAAGCAGTTGATCGACGCCGCCCATGACCACGGGCTGATGGTGTTTCTCGATGTGGTCTACAACCACTTCGGGCCTGATGGCAACTACCTGGGGCACTACGCCAGCGCATTCTTTCGTCACGATCAGCACACGCCCTGGGGTGATGCCATCGACTTTCGTCGCCGCGAGGTGCGGGATTTTTTCATCGACAGCGCGCTGATGTGGCTGAATGAATACCGCATCGACGGCCTGCGTCTGGATGCGGTGCATACCATTCCCGACCGGGACTTTCTGGTCGAACTGGCCGAACGCGTGCGCGCGGAAACCGGACCAGACCGTTACGTGCATCTGGTACTGGAGAACGAGGACAACCGTGCAAGCCTGCTTGAGCAGGGCTTCACCGCGCAGTGGAACGACGATGGCCACAACGTGCTGCACGCCCTGCTCACCGGCGAGAACCAGGGTTACTACGCCGAGTATTGCCAGGATGCTACCGACAAGCTGGCGCGTTTCCTCGGCGAAGGATTTATCTTCCAGGGCCAGAAGAATCGCCGCGGCGAACCGCGTGGTGAGCCTAGCGCGCACCTTTCGCCGAGTGCCTTCGTGCTGTTTCTGCAGAACCATGACCAGATCGGCAACCGCGCCTTCGGCGAGCGCCTGATCAGCCTGAGCGATCCCGATGCCTTGCGGGCAGCAACCGTGGTGCTGCTGCTTTCGCCGATGATTCCCCTGCTGTTCATGGGTGAGGAATTCGGCGCACGCCAGCCCTTTCTGTTCTTCACCAGCCACCATGGTGAACTGGCCGATGCGGTACGTGAAGGTCGCCGGAGGGAGTTTGCCGAATTTGCAGAATTCGCCGATGCCGAAAGCCGCGCACGCATTCCCGACCCCAACGCGGTGGAAACCTTCGAGGCATCCCGACCAGACTTCACTGGCGCCAGCGAGCCGGGCCATGCCGAGTGGCTGGCCCTCTACCGGACCCTGTTGCAGATTCGCCATGCCGAGATCGTCCCGCGACTACCGGGTGCCCGTTTCTTCGGTTCGGCGGCGCTCGGCAAGGCCGCGGTCCTTGCACGCTGGAAGATGGCCTACGGCAGCACCCTGCGGTTGGAGCTGAATCTGGGCCCGGCTTCGGTGCCGCTCACTGCGCCGCGTGGCTCGGCACGGTTGCTGTTCTCCAACCGTGACCTGAGCGACGGGCGCTTCGCCGCTCAACTGCCTGCAGGCACCGCCGCAATCTATCTGGATGAGTCCAATGAGCGATGAGCGCCTCGAACACCTGGCAAGGGCGGCCGGGTTGTCCATTGACTGGGTCGACGCCGATGGCCACGCCCAGCGCGTACAGCCTCAAGTGCTGCGCGCCATACTCGCCGGCCTAGGGCTGAGCGCCGAAACGAACGAAGAGATCGAGCAAAGCCTGGAGAAACTCCACCTTGGCCACCAAGCCACTGACCTGCCGCCGCTGATCACGGCGGATCAGGGGGTTTCGCTGAGCCTGAAGGATTTTTTCGCTGCCCACACGCCTTACCGGCTACAACTCGAAGAGGGACTCTGGCTGGCGGGCGAACTGGATGCCCATGCTTGTCTGGCCGCCATCGACGTGCCCGGCTATCACCAGTTGCAGATCGCCGGGCAGCAACTGACTCTCGCCGTCGCACCACCTGCCTGCCCCAGCGTGGAGGATATTGCCGGCCCATCGGCCTGGGGCATCACCGTCCAGCTCTATGGCCTGCGGCGCCCTGGCGACGGTGGCCTGGGCGATACCCTGGCACTGGAAGCCCTGGCACGCAGTGCCGCGGCACACGGGGCGGACGCGCTGGGCATCAGCCCGTTGCACGCCATGTTCGTCGGGCGTGGCGATCAGTACAGCCCCTACTCGCCCTCCAGCCGGCTCTTCTACAACGTGCTGCACGCTGCACCGGGTGCCATCCTCGGTGAAGAACCGCTGCGCCTGGCCATCCAAGCCTGTGGGCTCGAGGCGCAGCTGCACCAGCTCGAAGCGCTCGACCTGATCGACTGGGCGGCAGTGACCGAGACGCGCCAGTGCTTGCTGCGCACGCTTTACGATCACTTCAAAACCGGCGGCAATGCCCTGCAGCAGGACTTCGCCAGCTTCCGCGAAGCCGGCGGCGAGGCGCTGGAGAACCATTGCCGGTTCGAAGCCCTGCATGCCACCTTGCTCGACGACAACGGTTACTCGCAGCATTGGCGGCAATGGCCCGAAGGGTACCGCACGCCGGAAGGCCCCACCGTGCAGCGCTTCGCTGAGGAAAACGCCGACGAAGTGAGCTTCTACGCATTCTGCCAGTGGCTCATCGCCCGCGGCCTGGAACGTGCACAAGCTGCGGCGCGCAGCGCGGGCATGACCATCGGACTGATCAGCGATCTCGCTGTGGGCGCCGACGGCGGTGGCAGCCAGGCCTGGAGCCGGCAGGACGAAGTGCTGGCCGCTCTGAGCGTGGGTGCACCACCGGACGTCCTCAACCGTAACGGGCAAAGTTGGGGCATTGCCGCCTTCTCCCCCTGGGGACTCAAAGCCCACGGCTACCGCGCCTTCATCGAAATGCTTCGCGCCAACCTCGCCCACGCTGGCGGCATGCGCATCGACCACGTGATGGGACTGATGCGGCTGTGGGTGACGCCTGTCGGCGCCGGTCCCGAACATGGCGCCTACCTCAACTACCCCTTCGATGACATGCTGCGCCTGCTCACGCTCGAGGCCTGGCGCCACAATGCGGTGATCCTCGGCGAAGACTTGGGCACGGTTCCCGATGGTCTGCGCGAAAAACTCGTCGCACGGCGAATCCTCGGCATGCGCGTATTGCTGTTCGAGCGTGACGGCAACGCACGCTTCAGACCGGCCGGCGAATGGTCGGCGGATGCGCTGGCAACCACCACCACCCACGATCTGCCGACGCTCCGAGGCTGGTGGCGTGGACATGACATCGACTGGCGCATCCGCGTCGGGCAGAACCGCGAGGAAGGTCGCCAGCAGCAGACCGAGGAGCGCGACCGGGAACGGCGAGGCCTGAATGCCGTGCTGCGCCCATACGCCCTCGAATCCTCGGACGAGCTGCTTGACTCAATGAATGCGCTGCAGGCCAGCGCCTGCTTCATCGGCCATACCCCGGCGCCGCTTGTGCTGTTGCCGTTGGAAGACGTACTTGCGCTGGAGGAGCAGCCGAACATGCCCGGCATCGTCGACGCCCATCCCAACTGGCGGCGGCGCTACCCCGGTGACAGCGCCACGCTGCTCGATCAACCGGACAGCGCCCGACGCCTGCGCTGCCTGGCTGAAGCGCGACGCCGGACACGAGGAGAAGGACCGCGATGAAACCACTCAGCGCGACCTTGCGCTTGCAGTTCCACCGCGACTTCACTCTCGATCACGCCACCGAACTGGTCGGCTATTTCGCCAGCCTCGGCATCAGCCACCTCTATGCCTCTCCCCTGCTCACGGCGCGACCAGGCTCGATGCATGGCTACGATGTCATCGACCCCACGCGTATCAATCCCGAACTGGGTGACGAGCCGGCCCTGCGCCGCCTGGTCGAGGCGCTGCGCCGTGAGGGCATGGGGCTGATCCTTGATGTGGTCTCCAACCACATGGCCGTCGGCGGCAGCGGCAATACCTGGTGGCTGGATGTACTGGAGTGGGGGCGACTCAGCCCCTATGCGCAGTTCTTCGATATCGAGTGGAACTCGCCCGATCCTTTGCTCGAAGGCCAGTTGCTGGTGCCCTTCCTCGGCAGCGATTACGGCGAGGCGCTGCTGCAAGGCAGCATCCCGCTGCGTCTGGATGCCGAGCACGGCGCCCTCCATGCCGAACACTACGAACACCGCTTCCCCATCACGCCGCCAAGCTACGGCGAAGTGCTGCGTCTGAGCGATGACGCCGATCTGCGCTCGCTGGCCCAGCATTTCGACGCACTGAAGACCGAACCAGCGCCCTACCAGGCCGCCCGTCAGTTGCGCGCGGAGCTGGCGAGCCGACTGCACGACGGTGCTACCCGACAGCGTCTCGAAGAGGCGCTCGGGCATTACGACTCCACCACCGAGGAGGGCCTCAAGCGCCTGCATGGCTTGCTCGAACGCCAGCACTACCGCCTAGCCAGCTGGCGTACCGCCGGCGACGACATCAACTGGCGACGCTTCTTCGACATCAACGAACTGGGCGGCTTGCGCGTCGAGCGCCCGGTGGTGTTCGAAGAAACCCACGCAAAGATATTCGAGCTGATCGGCGAAGGCCTGGTCGACGGATTGCGCATCGATCACATCGACGGCCTGGCCAACCCGCGCGGTTACTGTCGGCGCCTGAGCCGTCGCGTTGACCGGCTGAACGCCAGGCGGCCCACCGAAGCGGCCCAGGAGCATGTGCCGATCTACGTCGAGAAGATTCTGGCCGCTGGCGAGCGGCTACACGACGACTGGGGCGTGGACGGCACCACCGGCTACGAATTCATGAACCAGGTGTCGCTGCTGCAGCACGATCCGGCCGGCAAAGCCGTGCTCTGCGGCCTATGGAGCGAAACGGCCGAGCGCCCCGAGGACTTCATGGAGGAGGTGCGGCAAGCTCGCCAACTGGTGCTCACAGGACCCTTGGCCGGCGATTTCGAGACCGTCGCCCAGGCGCTCTTGCAGGTCGCCCGGCGTGACTTGATGACCCGCGATATAACCCTCGGCGCGATACGCCGCGCGCTGCTGGAGCTGATCGTACATTTCCCGGTGTATCGCACCTATATCGCGGCCCAAGGGCGACGCAGCGCCGATGAGCCATTCTTCCAGCAGGCCCTGGCCGGTGCGCGCACGACACTCGGCGAGGCAGACTGGCCGCTGCTCGATCACCTGGACCGCTGGCTGGGTGGCGAGCCATTACGCTCGCTGCCGCCAGGACCGGCTCGGCGGATTCGCCGCTACGCCTGCGTGCGCTTTCAGCAACTGACCTCGCCCGCCGCCGCCAAGGCCGTCGAAGACACCGCCTGCTATCGCTCCGGCGCCCTGCTCTCTCGCAACGACGTGGGCTTCGACCCGCAACGATTCAGTGCGCCGGTAGAGGCCTTCCACGACGAATGCCTGGCCCGTGCCGAACATTTCCCGCGCAATCTGCTGACCACCGCCACCCACGATCACAAGCGCGGCGAGGATACCCGTGCGCGTCTGGCGGTACTCAGCGAGCGTGCCGAATGGTTCGCCGACAAGGTTCGCCATTGGCGTCAGTCGGCCGATACCCTGCGCCAGGAGCTGTCCGATGGCAGCGCGCCCTCGCCAGGCGACGAAATGATGCTGTTCCAGGTACTGCTCGCCAGTTGGCCAGCGGAACTGGCGGCCGATGATCACGATGCGATGAGTGACTTCTGCCAACGGATCATCCTGTGGCAGGAAAAGGCCATTCGCGAAGCCAAGTTGCGCAGCACCTGGAGCGACCCCAACAGCGATTACGAACGCGCCTGCCGTGAATACACCGAAGGCCTGCTGCTCGGCGAGCATTGCCACGCCCTGCGCTGCGACATAGCCGGTGCCGCCGCCGAACTGGCCCCAGCCGGCGTCTTGAACAGCCTGACCCAGACACTGCTGCGCATGACCACGCCGGGCGTCCCGGATCTGTACCAGGGTGCGGATTTCTGGGACTTCAGCCTGGTCGACCCGGACAACCGCCGCCCCGTCGATTTTGCCGCTCGCGGCAGCGCACTCGACCTGGACGCACGACCGGAACAACTGCTTGCCAAGTGGAAGGACGGACGCATCAAGCAATGGCTGATCGCGCGGACGCTTAAGCTGCGGCTGGCGCAGCCTCGGCTGTTCACCGAAGGCCGCTACCTTCCTTTGACGGTCTCTGGCGAGCATGCCCGGAGCCTCGTGGCCTTCGCCCGTGAATTCGAGGGCAGCTGGCTGATCGTGGTTACGGCTCGCCTGGCCGCAGCCATGCTGGGCGACAGCCCGATACCGCAGATATCCGCCGAATGCTGGGGGGATACTCGAATCCAGTTGCCAGATGCGCTGAACGGCGTGCCGCTCACGCGGCTTTTCGCCGGCAATGCAGTCACGCCCGAACAAGCGGTTTTGTACGCCCGGCAATCCCTGGATGTGCTGCCGGTGGCTCTTTTTCAAATAACAATCAACTCGTCAGGAGACCAGCAACCATGAACCACCAAGAGCAACGTATTCGCGAGCTTGCCTACGAAATCTGGCTATCCGAGGGCCGCCCCGAGGGACAGGACACACGGCACTGGGAGATGGCCCGCAAGCTGGCCGAATCGCAGAGCGGCACAGTGCCTGCCAAACCCGCAGGCCGAACCCGCAAGACCGCCACCAAGCCGACCGATGCCACCCCTGCGAAAACGGCAAGCAGCACACCCAGCGGGAAATCGGGCAAAACCGCAGCCGCCAAAGGCAGTACCAAGACTACTTCCAAGGCGACCATCGACACTCAGGCGGGAGCCTCAGACGCCATCAAGAAGCCCCGAACGTCGCGATCGCCCAAACCGACCGAGCGCTAGGGTTTATTGCCATTTTGTCCACGGTCGCGCCGGCGTTACCTCGGCGGCAAGGATCAACAACAGCCTGACCAACAGGAAGAAGGCCTCGCACCCATATTGTCTGGACTCGGTCCCTGGAGTACCCATGAGCAAACGCAAGCCTTCCGCCCCTCAGTTCCAACAAGTTTCGCGCATTCGCGAAGGACTTCCCTTCCCGTTAGGTGCGACTTGGGACGGGCTGGGCGTCAACTTCGCCATCTTTTCGGCGCACGCGACCAGGGTGGAACTGTGCCTGTTCGATGCCAATGGCGAAACCGAGCTGGAGCGAATAGAGCTGCCGGAATACACCGACGAAATCTGGCACGGCTACCTGCCCGACGCCCATCCCGGCCAGATCTACGGCTACCGGGTACACGGCCCCTACGAGCCGGAGGCCGGCCATCGTTTCAACCCCAACAAGCTGCTGATCGACCCCTATGCCAAGCAGCTGGTCGGCGAGCTGCGCTGGTCCGAAGCGCTGTTCGGCTACACCATCGGCCATCCCGATGGCGACCTGAGTTTCGACGAGCGCGACAGTGTGCCTTTCGTGCCCAAGTGCAAGATCATCGATCCGGCGTTCACCTGGGGGCGCGATCATCCGGTGCAGGTGCCCTGGGACCGTACAGTCATCTACGAAACCCACGCCCGCGGCTACAGCATGCGCCATCCGGCGGTGGCGGACGAATTGCGCGGCACCTTCGCCGGTTTCAAGACCCCGGAAATCATCGAATACATCCGCAAGCTGGGCGTTTCCAGCATCGAGTTCCTGCCAATTCACGCCTTCGTCCAGGACCAGCACTTGCTGGAAAAAGGCATGAGCAATTACTGGGGCTACAACAGCATCGCCTTCTTCGCGCCGCACCCGAAGTACCTGGCCAGCGGCAAGATCAGCGAATTCAAGGAAATGGTCGCGCACCTGCACAATGCCGATCTCGAAGTCATCCTCGATGTGGTCTACAACCACACCGCAGAAGGCAACGAGCTGGGGCCGACGCTATCCATGCGTGGTATAGACAACGCGTCCTACTACCGCCTGATGCCCGACGACAAACGTTACTACATCAACGATTCGGGCACCGGCAACACCCTGGACATGCGTCATCCGTGCGTGCTGCAGATGGTCACCGATTCGTTGCGCTACTGGGCAACGGAGATGCATGTGGACGGCTTCCGCTTCGACCTGGCGACCATCCTCGGTCGCGAACATGAAGGCTTCGACGAACGCCACGGATTTCTTGTCGCCTGCCGTCAGGACCCGGTCCTGGCCAAGACCAAGCTGATCGCTGAACCCTGGGACTGCGGCCCCGGCGGCTACCAGGTCGGCGGCTTCCCGCCGGGCTGGGCGGAGTGGAACGATCAGTTCCGCGACACCGTACGCGCCTTCTGGAAAGGCGATGAAGGCCAGCTCGCCGACTTCGCCAGCCGCCTCACGGGCTCGGGTGAGCTGTTCAACCAACGTGGCCGACGACCGTTCAGCTCAATCAACTTCGTCACCGCCCACGACGGTTTCACGCTCAAGGATCTGGTGTCCTACAACCACAAGCACAACGAGGACAACGACGAGGACAACCGCGACGGCAGCGACAACAACCTGTCCTGGAACCACGGCGTGGAAGGCCCGAGCGACGATCCGGAAATCGTCGGGCTGCGCTATCGGCAGATGCGCAACTTCTTCGCCACCCTGCTGTTCGCCCAAGGCACTCCGATGATCGTCGCCGGCGACGAATTCGGCCGTACCCAGCACGGCAACAACAACGCCTACTGCCAGGACAGCGAGATCGGCTGGGTCAACTGGGACATCTGCCAGAACAGCCAGGGGCTGCTGGCGTTTGTGCGCAAGCTGATCCGCCTGCGCCAACGCTTCCCCATGCTACGCCGCGGGCGCTTTCTGGTCGGTGCCTACAACGAGGAGCTGGGAGTCAAGGACGTCACCTGGCTGGCACCCAACGCGGAAGAAATGAGCATCGAACAATGGGAGGACGCCAACAACCGCTGCATGGGCATGCTGCTGGACGGCCGCGCCCAGGCAACCGGGATACGCCGGGCGGGCTCCGACGCCACCCTGCTGATCGTCATCAACGCCCACCACGATCTGGTCAACTTCACGCTGCCGGAGGTACCCCAGGGTATCTTCTGGAATCGTCTGGTAGACACCAACAACCCCACTGCCCGACCGGAACGCTTCGACTTCGACGACGAATACGCCACCACCGGTCGCTCGTTGCTGTTGCTGGAGCTGATCAAGGAGGAGGAATAACGCTCCCGGATGCAGGATTACTCAATCCCCGGTATGAAAGGCCAGGGCAACAGACCCTAGCCTTCTGGTGTGAGAACCAATATCAGCTCACGCCCTCATCCGCTTCGTTGCGTTTCACCAAACGCTGGAGAGCCGTGTAATACAGCGCAGGCAACACCAGCAGCGTGAGTGCCGTCGAAGAGAGGATGCCGCCAATGACCACCGTTGCCAGAGGTCGCTGGACTTCTGCGCCGGTTCCCGTGGCTAACGCCATCGGGACGAAGCCTAGCGAAGCCACCAACGCTGTCATCAGAACCGGGCGCAATCTCACCAGTGCGCCCTCACGCACAGCCTCGGGTAAAGGCCGCCCCTCCTCCAGCAGTCCACGAATAAAAGCAATCATCACGAGACCGTTGAGCACTGCTACACCCGATAGCGCGATGAACCCGACGCCAGCGGAAATCGAGAGGGGAATGTCCCTGAGCCAAAGTGCGAGAATTCCCCCGGTAAGCGCGAACGGAATGCCAGTAAAAACGACCAGCCCATCGCGCAATGTGTTGAACATCATGAACAGCAGCACGAAGACCAGCAGTAAAGCGAGTGGGACGACCAGTTGCAGGCGCTTGGCGGCAGCCTGCAACTGCTCGAACTGCCCACCCCAAGTCGTCCAGTAACCGGGTGGTACCGGGTTTTGTTCGGCGATTGCAGCAGACGCCTCCTGGACGAAACTACCAATGTCACGCCCTCGAACGTTGGCGCTGACCACGACGAGACGCTTGCCATCCTCGCGACTGATCTGGTTCGGTCCCAGAACGAATTCCAGAGTGGCAATTTCAGCCAGTGGGATGAAATTTATTCGGTCGCTGGCCGCACCCGCCACCGCCGGTACCGGAATCGGCAGGTAGGCCAGTACCTCCGGATCGGCACGCAGCGTATCGGATAGTCGAACCACAATGTCGAAGCGGCGGTCACCCTCAAAGAAGGTTCCAGCTTCCCGCCCTCCAATGGCGGCTGCAACGGTATCCTGCACATCGCCGATGTTGAGTCCGAAACGCGCCGCCTTGTCACGATCCACATTGACGCTCAGCAACGGGAGGCCCGTCGTCTGCTCTACTTTAACTTCGGACGCGCCTGGTACGTCCTGCAATATTGCTGCGATCTCATTAGCCGTTTTGTTGAGGATGTCCATGTCGTCCCCGAACACCTTAACGGCCACATCGCTACGAACTCCTGAGATCAGCTCGTTGAAGCGTAACTGAATCGGCTGAGACATCTCGTAGTTGCTGCCTGGCACAGTTGCAGCCGCCTTCTGAATGTCTTCAATGAGTTGTTCGCGGGATTTGTCCGGATTTGGCCATTCCTCCTTGGGTCTGAGCATCACATAGCTGTCTGAGATGTTCGGCGGCATCGGGTCAGCCGCAATCTCGGCGGTGCCAGTTCGGGCAAACGTACGTTCGACCTCCGGGACCTGTTCCGAGATTGCTTTTTCCAGTCGCTGCTGCATATCAACGGATTGGGAAAGGCTGGTTCCCGGAACGCGCAGAGCTTGAAGCGCAAAATCACCCTCGCTGAGACTCGGAACGAACTCGCTACCCATTCGCATGGCCAGCAGCGCCGCCAACAGCACACTAGCGACGGCACCACTGAATACTGATGTGCGGTGACGCATGACCCAATCGAGTACTGGTGCGTAGCCATTGCGTGCCGCACGCATCAGGCGATTCTCCTTCTCTTGCACGTTACCGGTGACAAAAAGGGCAACTGCGGCTGGCACGAAGGTGATCGAGAGAATCATGGCACCCAATAGTGCGATTACCACCGTGAATGCCATGGGGTGGAACATCTTCCCCTCGACACCGGTGAGCGCAAAGATTGGCAGATAGACCACCATGATGATCAGTTGGCCGTAGATGAGCGGACGTCTTGCCTCCTTGGCCGCAGCGAATACTTCGTGGAAACGCTCGCTTCGGGTCAGAGTCCTGCCATGTTTTACTTGGGCGTGAACAAGCCGGCGTATGGCGTTTTCGACGATGACCACCGCACCATCGACGATGATGCCGAAGTCGAGTGCCCCAAGACTCATGAGGTTGGCACTGACTTTGTTTGTGGCCATGCCAGTGAAGGTGAACAGCATGGATAGCGGAATAACCATCGCTGTGATCAGGGCCGCACGCAGGTTGCCGAGGAACAGAAAGAGAACGGCGATGACCAGAATCGCGCCTTCGATTAGGTTCTTGCGAACCGTGACGATGGCCTTGTCCACCAGGTTTGTCCGGTCATAGACCGTTATCGCGCTTACACCTTTTGGCAGGTTCTGGTTGATGACCTCCAAGCGTTGCGCGACGGCCTGCGACACGCTACGACTGTTTTCTCCCACCAGCATGAAGGCGGTTCCCAGGACAACCTCGCGTCCGTTGTCGGTGGCTGCTCCAGAACGTAGTTCACGACCGATTCCTACTTCGGCGATATCGCGAATCCGTACGGGCGCACCTCCTGCGTTGCTCAGGACAATATTGCCGATGTCCTCGGGGGAGCCGAGTTGGCCAGGTGTACGGATTGACAATTGCTCACCGTTGCGCTCGATGAAGCCGGCACCAACGTTCGCGTTGTTACGCTCGAGCGCAACAACGAGTTGTTCCAGTGTGATTCGGTAAGCGGCCATGCGCTTCGGATCAGGCGCGACTTGATACTCCTTGGCGAAGCCTCCGATGGTGTTGATTTCCGCGACGCCACGCACGTTTCGTAGTTGAGGCTTGATGATCCAGTCCTGGATTTCACGCAGATCCGTCGGCGTGTAGGGCTGGCCATCGGCACGGCGCGCCTCGGGGTCGGCCTCGACCGTCCACAGGAAGATTTCTCCCAGGCCCGTAGAAATGGGGCCGAGCGTGACATCCACGCTTTGCGGAATCTCATTGCGCGCAGTCTGCAGTCGTTCACTCACAAGTTGCCGAGCGAAGTAGAGATCGGTGCCATCTTCAAAAATAACGGTGATCTGAGCGAACCCGGAGCGTGACAATGAACGTGTCTGGCGCAGGTTGGGCAAGCCAGCCATTGCCGTCTCGATTGGGAAGGTCACGCGTTGCTCTGTTTCAAGCGGCGATGCGCCAGGAACCGCGGCGTTTATTTGGACTTGGACATTCGTGATGTCGGGTACGGCGTCGATGGGCAAGTGCTGGTAGCTATAGACCCCGACGCCGGCCATGCCTAAGACAGCGAGCAGCACTAGCCAGCGCTGCTCGATGGCGAAGCGAAGTATACGTTCGAACATGAGTTAGGTATCCGAAGGATCAGTGAACGTGCTCGGCGGAGCCTTTGCCGAGTTCGGATTTCAGGATGAAGCTGCCGGCGGTCGCGACCTCTTGATCTGCCCGCAACCCGCTACGAATTTCCACGCGATTTTCATCGCGCGCTCCCAGCGAGACTGACTGCGCCTGGAAGCCGCGCGGCGTGCGAACGAAAACGGTTGGTGCGTTCTCGACGGTCTGGATCGCCTCGATTGGAACGGTTACCGGAGCCCTGCGCCCATCGGCGCTGACCCGGACCGCTACGAAAAGTCCGGGGCGCCAGGCGCCGTCGGGGTTAGCCAGGGTCACACGGGCTGTCGCTGCACGGGTCTGCTCGCCCAGCAGGCTGCCGACATGGGCGACCTCGCCCATGGTTCGTACTCCTAGCTCGTCCGCGACGACTTCAACCTCCCGACCGACAGTCACGCGCATCAGATCACGAGCAGGAACACTGAACGTGGCCCAAACCCGCGACAAATCGGTCAGTATGAAGACGCTAGTCGTTTCATCGACACGTTCGCCCAGTACGATATGTTTCTCGACGACGACCGCATCGAAAGGTGCGCGCAGCTCGTAGCGGTTGCCCACACCGGTGTCACTTCCGCCACCCAGCGCTTGTGTTTTTTCCTGAGCATTACGCAAGGCAATCTCTGCTTCGCGCATGCCCTGCTGGGCCTGCAGATAGTCCTGCTTTGCAGAGATATGCTCCTGCCATAGGGTGCGTTCACGTTCGAACAAGATGCGAGCCGACCGGAGACGTTGCTCGGCGGCGGCCAGCTCACTACGCTGTTCGGACAACTGCTGGCTGGCAATAACCGCAAGCAACTGGCCCTTCTTCACCTGGTCGCCAAGACTGACCGAAACCGATTCGACAACGCCTACCACACGGGGCACGATATGTGCGGTACGGTCTTCGTCAAAACGCAGTTCGCCCGGCAGGGAAACAGACGAGCCGATCTCAGCAGGTCCGGCTTTGCTCAATTGAATGCCAGCGGCACGTATCTGTTCTTTCGACAGTTCTATCTCACCCTCGGCGTGCATTTCATTACCGTGCTCGTCCTCCTCACCGTCGTTATGGTCTTCGCCACCATGGTCGCCGTCATCGTCATCACCATGGTCGTCCCCCGGTTCCTCGTGGCCGTTGTCGCCATTCTCATGTGTATGACCATCCTCGGCGTGCTCCGCCTTGCCATTGGCCTGCGCATCAAGAACGAAACCTTGTTTTACACCTGTGCCGGCCAGCAGTACCAAAGCGATCGCCAGAGCAATTCCCATCTGTTTTTTCATGCAAGCTCCCCACCGCCAATACGATAATGGCGGCGTTTCGGTCATTCGAAAGTAGAGGTAGATCCGTACAGCCGCTCGATGCGCGCCCAGGCGTCGACCACGGCTTGCAAAGACTGCAAGTAGCGCGTGCGTGCATCGATCAGCGCACGCTGCGCGTCGAGTACGTCGAGAAATGCGAAGCGGCCAAGACTGAAACCGCGGGTGGCTACCTCCACGGTTCGCTGCCCTGCCGGCAGTATCCGGTTGCGTATCTCCTCGACGTCCGCACGTGCGGTACGCCAGTCGCGCAGCGCCTGTTGAATCTCCGTACGAACGCGCAGTTCGGCCGCGTTGCGGAAATCACGCGCCTGCTCCGCTCGCCGTGCGGCAGCGAGGACATTGCCCTGGTTGCGGTCGAACAAAGGCAATGGAACAGAGAGACCGACGAGATTGACGCGCTCACGCTCGATCTCGTCGTACTGACTACCGATACTGATGTTTATGTTCGGGTAGCGCTGGCTACGCTCAAGTCCCAGTTCGGCTTCACTCAGGGCCACTTGACGCAGAGCTCTGCGCATATCGGCGCTCTCGCGCACTCGTGCCAGTAATGCAGATTCGCTGGGCACCTCTGGCAGGTGCTCGAAACTGCCTATCAATTCGCCAAGTTCCGGTGCGTCGGACCCGAGCAGGCGCGCCAGCATCTGACGAGCGTTGTCCCACTCCTGTCCTGCACGCCGCTGATCCAGCTGCACGGTTGCAAGTTGCATGTCGGCGCGCACCGTCTCTACCGGCGACACTTTGCCGGCATCAACCTGTGCGTTGGCGACCTTTACGCCCCGCTCGGCCAGTGACAGGGAAGCCTCGGCCAGCCGCATTCCTTCCTGGGCACGCAGGGCGGCGAAGAATGCCTGGATCACATCTGCACGCAACCCTTGGCGTCGGACTTCGAGATCGGCATCCACCATCAAGCGGTTGGCTTCCGCAACATCAATTCGAGCACCACGCTTGCCCCCCAACTCGATCGGCTGGGTAATCGTAATGGAGCGTGTCTGGCGGTCGGCGCGGGTATCTTCCACCTCAAATCCTAATTCCGGGTTTGGGATGACCCCGGCTTGGCGGCGCAGACCGCTTGCGATGCCAATCTCTGACCGCGCTGCGGAAAACTCCGGGTTGCGTTCATACGCAAGGGACACGGCCCGTTCCAGAGTCAGGCCCTCTTGCGCACCCACTTCAAGCGCTATTAGTGCCAGCCCAAGCCCAAGCAGCCCGCTAGCAAGTGGATACAAGCGTTTCTTTTGGTACGTACGCAACACTGCATGCCCCCTTCGTCTATAGCGTTTCCTCAGCCGTACTGAATCGGTCAGATGGCTGGTGACTAAGCGGCGTGACTTTAAATAAGTGCGGATATCGACCGGGTGACCACGTCATTACAAATTTGTAATTCAAGGAATATCTGGGAGATTGCACTGATCAAAATTACAAGATCGTCATTTGCCGCTAATCCTGCGGTCATTGACGGGGGAAGATGATCACCTGGTACGAAAACAAAAAGGCGAAGGAGCCATTGAGCGCTGACATGCCTTCTATCGGGAGCATCATCATGAGCAAGCAGGTCACCCTTTCAGTGACAGTTCTTTCATTGGTACTAGGCAACGCCCCGGTCTTTGCTCAATCGGAAACGGCTGAGGGCTTCATTGAAAGCAGCACACTTTCGTTGATGAACCGCAACTTCTACTTCAATAGGGACTTTCGCGACGGTAATAGCGCCACCGGCAATAGTTACTCTGAGGAATGGGCTCACGGATTGATGGCCTTCTTCGAGTCCGGATATACCCAAGGCTCGGTGGGGATAGGTATCGACGCCTTCGCGATGCTCGGCCTCAAGCTCGATTCCGGTTCGGGACGTTCTGGTGCGGGTGGCAGCATCGACCTGCTTCCCTACGACAGCGCTGGCGTTCCGGAGGATGATTTCACTCGGGTCGGGGGCGCGGTGAAAGTCCGGCTACTCGAGACAGAGTTCAAGGCCGGTGATGTATTCCCTACCACACCTGTTGTGCATTTCGGTGACTCACGGCTGCTGCCAGAATCTTTCAAGGGTTTTACCGTCGTGAACAACTCGCTGAATGGCCTCACTCTCCAGGGGGGACGCCTACATGCGATGAGCCAGCCCAACACCAGCAACATGAACGAAGACTTCGTCACCTTCTACGGTGGTCGCGTCGACGCGCCTTGGCTCGGCTACATAGGCGGAGACTATAACGTGAGCGAAAATCTCGGCTTCAGTCTGTATACCAGCCGACTCAAGGATGCGTGGGACCAACACTACTTCGGCCTCTCAGCCTCTTATCCGCTCTCCGATATCGTCACCCTGCTGGGCAGCTTTAACTATTACAAGGCAACCGACGAAGGCCGCAAACTACTGGGCGACTTCAACAACAACATCTGGAGTTCCAGTCTGGGTATCGCCTTCGGCGCGCATACCGTCACGGCGTCCTATCAGCGTAACAACGGCAACAACGACTTTGACTACCTGCGCCAATCGGACTCGATCTACCTGAATAACTCCATTCAGTACAGTGATTTCAACTCGCCTAAAGAGCAGTCCTGGATGTTGCGATACGACCTGGATATGGAAACCTATGGTTTCCCGGGGCTTACGTTCATGACCCGCTATGCCAGCGGTTGGGGCGCCGATTACAGCAACGCAAACAATGTGTACATGCGCCAAACCGATAATGGTTCTCCGCTGACCGGGCAGAACCGCTGGGAACGTGATATCGAGGTCCGCTACGTTATACAGGCGGGCTCTTTCAAAGACCTCTCCTTACGGGTACGCCAAGCTACCACGCGCGCAACTGCTTTCGAGTCCGACCTCGATGAGTTTCGATTTATCGCCGAGTACCCGCTCTCGGTCCTGTGAAGCACCATGAGTAACACCACATCTTCGTTCTGCTCCCTTAGAGAAGATGTGCTTCAGGCGCCCGTAGGGCGCCTTTTTTTGCTTGGTGCATATCCGTCCTGCTGTGGATCAACAAATGACTGGTAGATTACAAATCGGAAAGATAACCCCGGCAGCACTTTTACCGCGCTAAAGTGCCCCTCCCTAGACAGATCTTTCGCCTATGTCTTTCATCCTCGGGTCAAGTCGCTTTGCCTTGACCTTATCGTCACTACATGATGGATTACCTACTGGTTCCGCGTACCGCGTACCTCCTTGCCGAGCCACCTGAAAACATGCGCATCCTAGTTGTAGAAGACGAGATCAAAGCTGCGGAATACCTGCAGCAGGGTCTTATCGAATGTGGTTACACGGTCGATTGCGTAAGTGATGGGCTTGATGGGTTTCACCAGGCACTGCAGAACGACTATGACATCGTGCTGCTGGATGTGAATCTGCCAACCATGGATGGGTGGGAGGTGCTGGAACTCATCAGGCGACGCAAGCAGACACGAGTCATCATGCTGACTGCCAATGGCCGCCTGGAGCAAAAAGTCCGCGGCCTGGAACTCGGAGCCGACGACTACCTTGTCAAGCCGTTCCAGTTTCCCGAACTGCTCGCTCGTATCCGAACATTGTTACGGCGAGGCGAGGCGGTCGCGCTCCCGAGCAATCTCCGTGTAGCCGACCTCGAACTCGATCCGGGCAGACATCGGGCTTACCGGAATGGTCAACGTATTGATCTCACCAGCAAGGAATTTGCATTGCTGCATCTGCTCATGCGCCGGACTGGCGAAGTGCTGACGCGTACCGAAATCACCGCCTTGGTCTGGGATATCAACTTCGACTGCGATACCAATGTGGTAGATGTTGCGATTCGGCGCCTGCGGATGAAGGTGGACGAACCCTTCGGCGATCGCCTGATACATACCATCCGGGGTGTGGGTTACGTGATGGAGGCACGGCCTTGAAGCCAATCAGCCTCGCATCCCGTCTCGCACTCCAAATCACACTGACCGGCGCCACTTTGGTCGCGTTGCTGATTGCACTGAGTTATTGGGTACTTGTGCGTCAATTGGAAGTACGCGCCCAAGAGGAAATGACGGCCAAGCTCTCGCAAATCGATCATGGGCTGCTAGAAGACACCAAAGCTCGTATGAGTCGCTCTTGGCAGCACATATTGAGCGATATGGTACTCGGCCACGATGACCTTTCGATTACTGTCTTCGACAACACGAAGAAATCACCCATTTTCACTGTCGGTCGGTTCGCCGATGCGCCGGATCAGCTAGATCTGGCGAACAAAGACACTGAATATGAATACTTGGGCTGGGTTGCCAACGATAGTGTGCAGATGCTAACAGGCCGTAAGCGAATCCAGATCCCGGGGCTGCCTCCGATGATGCTTCTGCTCTCGCAAGATCGCAGTGCCGATCAACGGCTGGTAGCTGCATTCCTGCGCTCGGCTTTAGTGACCGTACCTATACTGCTGATATTGATTGGTTTGGTCGGATGGCTAGTTGCACACAATGGGTTGCGACCACTTCGCAAGTTTCGGGCCTTGGCGACCAAGGTATCGACGCAAGATCTGTCACCTCGAATCCGCAGTGATCGACTTCCACAAGAGCTCCAGGCGTTGGCACACAGTCTCAACGTGATGCTGCATCGACTCGATGACGGCGTTCAGCAACTGTCACAGTTCTCGGACGATGTGGCTCATGAGTTGAAAACTCCGCTGAACAACCTGATAGGCAAGGCGCAGGTGACCTTGGTACGTGAGCGAAGCAAAGAGCAGTATCGTGAAGCGCTCGAATCGTCGGTCGAAGAGCTTGAGCGCATGGATCGAATCGTTTCGGACATGCTGTTTCTCGCCCAGGCAAGCCACGCCAGCGCAGCACTAAAGCTTGAGCAACTATCCTTGGGAAGCGAGGCAAGGCGAGTTTGTGAATACTTCGAAGTCATCGCCGAAGAGGCAAGGGTCGCAACGGCGGTAACGGGCGATGCCATGATTCTAGGGAATCGTCTTATGGTCCAGCGGGCTATTTCCAACCTGCTATCCAATGCATTGCGGCATTCCACCACTGGCAGCGTGGTCGAACTGAATATAATCGAGAAGAATGTAGATATCATCTCGCTGGCGGTTACCAACCATGGAGCGACTATCGATCCGGATCATCTTCCACACTTGTTCGATCGTTTTTACTGCGTGAACGGCGTACAACCGCGTGGAGCAGGTTTGGGGCTTGCGATTGTTCGTTCAGTGATGAGCCTTCATAAAGGCCACGTGACTGTCGCGAGCATCGACGGTCGAACGACGTTCGAACTCACCTTTCCTCGTCATGTCTGAGCGCGAGGTCTCAATAGTGATCGCCTCGGTGGCCATGGCGGCTCAGGCTGCCTGCCGGCAGCAGCCTGAGCGTAAGGGCGAGCGCGTTTTTATTCGTCGCTAGCAATGGCCTTATAGGCGATGGCACCAATAATCGCGCCAACGATAGGAGCCAGCCAGAACAGCCAAAGCTGTGCGATGGCCCAATCACCGACATACAGCGCGACCCCAGTGCTCCTGGCCGGGTTTACCGAGGTATTGGTGACCGGGATGCTGATCAGGTGGATCAGCGTCAGAGCCAAACCAATTGCCAGCGGGGCGAAGCCGGCCGGCGCACGCTTATCGGTGGAGCCCAGAATGACCAACAGGAAGAACATGGTCATCACCACCTCGCTGACCAGCCCGGAAAGCATCGAGTAACCACCGGGCGAGTGGGCGCCATAACCGTTGGAAGCAAAGCCCTGACTGACATCGAAGGATGCGGCTCCGCTGGCAATCACATACAGAACACCGCCGGCAGCGATGCCGCCCAGCACCTGCGCCACTATGTACGGAAACAACTCACTCGCCGGCAGGCGCCCGCCGGCCCAGAGCCCCACCGAAACAGCAGGGTTCAGATGGCAACCGGAAATAGGCCCGATGGCATAAGCCATGGTGACGACGGTCAAGCCAAACGCTAGCGAGACGCCGAGCAGACCAATGCCAACCTCGGGAAATCCTGCTGCCAATACCGCGCTGCCGCACCCGCCAAGCACCAGCCAGAAGGTTCCGAGAAACTCTGCAAAGTATTTCTTCATGATGGTCTCTCTCCAACGGAATGAATTCACACCGCACGACGCTTGAGTTAAGTCGAAGCCGCTAACGGAGGCAAAGGAAATGGCGCTCGGGCGCGCAGCATTGCAGGTTGCCGCCCCTTCTCGTCGCGATCCCGCAAACCCGACGCACGGACATGAACCCGGGCGCTCGTATCCAGTCCCAAGGCGAGCGCGGTTTTTTCCTCCAACCGACGGATTCGTTACGCCCGCCGCGGGCAGTTGTCCCTTCCGTGATGGATCACACGACATGCCCTTCCTGCGACCCTTCGCCTATCCGCTGTTGTTTCTTCTCGGTCTCGCGCCCTGGTCGGTTGCTCTGGCCGCCAACAATCAATCCGGCGCCAGCAAGCCGGGGACGGTGCGCCTGTTCATCAACCGTGCCGGTGGCGGCAAGGCGATGGATGTCAGCAATACACTGGATGTACCGGTGGACGTGACGCTGCGGATCTCACGCAGGGTGAATGTTGCCGGTGTCGGCAACGGGTTGATCCGCACCAGGGTACCTGCCAACAGCCGTGTGCGGGTGGCGACGTTGAGCAAGCGCCGGCCAAGCGGGCCGATCATGTTCAAGCATTCGTTCAGCTACGTACCGCTCATCACTCCGGAGTCGGAGCCGTCCGGTTCCGTTACAGGGCCGGCCTACGCCCTGCCCTGGCAAGGCGGACCGTTTCGCATCTCCCAGGGGGCGGGAGGCGACTACAGCCACAACACGCCACGCGGCCGCCATGCGGTGGATATCGCCATGCCGGTTGGCACACCGATCCTCGCAGCGCGCGCCGGTACGGTGGTGGCGGTGCGCAATGGACAAGCCGGCCGGCATCCCGACCCCGCCGGCAACTACGTTCGGATTCGTCACGCCGACGGAAGTGAGAGCGCCTATCTGCATCTGTTGAAAGGATCCGTACGGGTCGGCACGGGGCAACGAGTGAAGATCGGCACCCCGTTGGGTAAATCAGGCAATACCGGCCGCAGCACCGGACCACACCTGCATTTCGTGGTGCAGAAAAAAATAGGGGACAGCATGGTGTCTGTCCCCTTTCGTTTTGCCCAGCCGGTCGAGTCGTTACCCAACTTCGCCAGCCGCGAGCCATAGGATCACAGCATGCGGCGCAGTACATCGTCGCGCTTGACGAAGTGATGCAGCAGCGCCATGCCGACGTGTCCGATCACCAGGAGCACCATAATCCAGGCCAACGGCGAATGCGCGCTGCCCAAGGTCGCCACCCATTCGATCTCCGGCCCCTTGGCCACGAGCTGAACGCCGAAAACCTTCAGGCCGTAACCATTGCCGAGCATGGTCAGCAGTCCCGTGATCGGCAGCAACAGCATGCCGACATAGAGCGCAAGGTGACCGGCCTTGACCACGAATGCGGTGGCCGGATCGTGCAGTGGGCGCTGCTTGAGCTGGCTCGATGCCCAGAAAATCCGCAACACGATCAGCACCATCAGCAGCGTACCGATCGATACGTGCCAGGGCACCAACGTCTGGCCGATCCAGTGCTCACCTTCGCTGATGCGGTCGCCCAGCTTGAGGAACTGCCAGGTGATCAGCCCAGCCATGAGCCAGTGAAACCATTTGCTGACCGTGCCGTAGCGCTCTTTCGAATCCGGGATCATTTGCCACTACTCCTTCGCTGTTCGTTCTGAGAAATCATGGTTGCCAGTTGAAGACGAGAGTTTCTCCCGATGCCATACGCTCCAGATGGTCAGCGACCACCTGCTGCAGTCGCTGGACCTGTTCTTCGTCGGCGGCTTGCAGGCGGACCTGCAGCCCGTCCTCGTGCACCTTGAGCAAACAATGCCCCAGGCTCAGTTCGATCTCGCCCTGATGATCGTCGTAGCTCACCGGAAACTTGTGGCCCCAGTGTTTGCACAGGCGTGTGATCAGTCGTTGCGGATTTTCGGTGGTGATCCGGGCAGTTGAAACCAGCATGTTGAAACTCCTGTGAATCAGCCCGGCGGCTGTACCGCGGGCCGGTTGATGGTCATGAACTAACCGAAACGGAAAGCCGACAGCGTGGTTTCCATCACGCGGTCGGTGAATATGCGTTGGCCGGCGTCCTCGCCCCCTGCCCCGGCGATCAGCATCAGCGGCAGCAGATGCTCCTCGGCACGCGGTGGATGACACAGCCGTGCCGAAGGCGCCAGGGCCCAGTAGGCCAGCGCCTGCTCGCGTTGTTGCGCCGCGGATTCGACCGCCTGCACCAGCCAATGATCGAACTCGGCGGAAATAGGACCGAACTGAGGATCGCCATAGCCACGCATGTTGTGGAAGCTCATGCCGCTGCCGACGATCAGCACGCCTTCATCGCGCAGCGGCGCCAGTGCGCGACCGGCCTCCAGATGAGCCTGTGGGTCCAGGTCATGACGCAACGACAATTGCACCACCGGGATGTCCGCATCGGGAAACATCAGTTTCAGCGGGATGAACATGCCGTGGTCGAACCCACGAGTGGGGTTCTGCTGCGCAGGCAACCGCGCCTCGTCAAGCAGGCCGGCGATGCGCGCTGCCAACTGCGGTTCACCGGGCGCCGGATAGCGCAACTCGTAGGTGTGGGCCGGAAAACCGTGGTAGTCGTAGATCAACTTCGGTTGCGGAGCACTGGTCACGCAGAAGGCCGGCTCCAGCCAGTGGCCCGAGACCAGCACTATGGCGCTGGGGCGCGCAGGTAAGGTAGAAGCCACGTGCTTGAGGAAGTCCGCCATCCGGTTCCAGGCGGTGGGCGGGTTCCAGTTCATGAAGAAACAGGGACCGGCACCGTGGGGCACGAACAAAGCGGGCATACGGCTATCGTTGACGATGGTCATGGCGCCCTCCGCACCATTAATTTACGGATGGCAGTATCACTTGAATCCTTTAAATTGATAATCCGCAAAATAGTGCTTTCACTTCCTACCACGAGGATTAAATAAGTGCTCGATCGCATCACTGGCATGCGTATCTTCGTACGTGCGGTCAGCGCCGGCAGCCTGTCCGCCGCAGGTCGCCACCTTGGCATATCGCCGGCGATGGCCACCAAGCACGTGGATGCGCTGGAGGCGCATCTGGGTGTGAAGCTGCTGCACCGGACCACGCGCCGCCTGAGCCTGACCGAGGCTGGTAGCGACTACCTTGAAGCCTGTCTGCGCATCCTGCCGGAAATAGAGGAAGCCGAAGCCTGCGCTGCCTCGCAACGGATCGAAGCGCGCGGCCTGCTACGGATGAACGTGCCGCTGACCTTCGGCAGTCGCTACATCGCACCGTTGGTGCCGGCGTTTAGCCGGCGCCATCCGGCGGTCCGGGTGGAGCTGGGGCTCAATGACAGCCAGGTAGATCTGATCGACGGTGGCTGGGATATGGCGGTGCGAATCGGTCGGCTCGCCGACAGTACGCTGCAGGCGCGCAGGTTGGCCGACTGCCCTTTGGTTGTCTGCGCCGCTCCCGCCTATCTGGATGAGCGAGGCATTCCGCGCAAGGTAGCCGACCTGGCGCAGCATAACTGCCTGAGCTACACGCTTTCGCAGAGCAAGGACTGGGCATTCGGGCGCGACGGGAACACGCGGGTGACGGTCAGTGGCGATCTGCTCGCCAATAACGGCTCGACTCTGACCGCTGCGGCGGTCGGTGGCCAGGGCATCATCTATCAACCGCAGTTCATCGTCGCGGGCGCTTTGCGACGAGGCGAGCTGGTGGCGCTGGAACTCGACAAACCCGCGATGGATGTGGGTGGCATCCATCTCCTCTACCCGCCGGATCGCCGCCCGCCGGCAAAGGTCCGGGCAATGGCCGATTACCTGATTGAATCCTTCAAGGACGAGGTGCCATGGGCGCCCACCTGAAACCTCCAATCTACATTCAGATAATTTCGTATCCAGTTGATTATCAATATAAATAATCAATTAATCGGATATTGCTCATCCCACGCCTGAAGTGGGCGCAACATCTATTGGCCCCGATGCGTCATACAGCGCTCCCTCAGCGCGGAGCACATCCGAAAGTCCGACGAACCAGCAACTACGCCAGACCTCGGGCGCCTGCAACGATCCGTTCGGCAACCGATGCCGGCCCTTGGTAGCACCCCACCCGCTTCGCCTTTCATCTCGAAAAGAGGAACCGCCAAAGCCAGGCTCAGTCGGAAGAACTGTGCACCGAGCGTTTCCGTGGCGCAGCCAGGGACGCCGACTCGAACTGGACAAAGACCTGGAAACCAGCCCGGGCCAGCTTGAAGGAGCCATGGTGTGACTCTAGACAAGAACCACCCCCTCGACAGCACGGACCTGGACTCTCATCTGGCCACGGCGGTCAATTCGCTACGGGTTCTCACGGTCAATACCCACAAGGGCTTCACTGCGCTCAATCGCCGTTTCATCCTGCCTGAACTGCGCGAGGCGGTTCGGTCGGTGGGCGCTGAAATCGTGTTCCTGCAGGAAGTGCTCGGAACACACGAAAAGCATGCCCTGCGCTTTCATAACTGGCCGCAGATGAGTCAGTACGAGTTCCTTGCCGACAGCATCTGGACTGACTTCGCCTACGGTCGCAACGCCGTCTACCCAGACGGCGATCACGGCAATGCGCTGCTCTCCAAATTCCCCATCATGCGCTACGAGAATCTGGACGTGTCGATCACCGGTCCCGAACGACGCGGGCTGCTGCACAGCGTGCTGCAAGTGCCGGGGCACGAGGAGTTCCATGCGATCTGCGTGCATCTGGGCCTGCGCGAAAACCATCGACAGCAACAACTGGAGCTGCTCTGCCAGTTGCTGGACTCGCTGCCCGAGGATGCCCCCGTGGTGGTCGCCGGGGACTTCAACGACTGGCGTCTGAAGGCGACCGCCACGCTGAATCGCTGCGCCGGTCTGCATGAAGTATTCGCCGTCACCCAGGGCAAGGTGGCCAAGAGCTTCCCTGCCCGCTGGCCACTGCTTCGGCTCGACCGTATCTACGTCCGTAATGCCACCAGCCACCGCCCGCAGATTCTCGGTAACAAACCCTGGACGCACCTGTCTGATCACCTGCCTTTGGCGGTGGAGTTGCATCTATGAACTTTCACTGGAGAGACGGAAATCGTCTTCAGTTGCTGGAAAACGGCGAGGAATTCTTTCCGCGGGTGTTCGATGCCATTCGGGAGGCAAAGAAGGAAGTCCTGCTCGAGACCTTCATCATCTTCGAAGACAAGGTTGGCATCGAACTGCAGAAGGCGCTGATCGCGGCGGCACAGCGCGGTGCGTCCGTGGATATCACCGTGGATGGTTATGGCTCGGCCGACCTCTCCGCCGAGTTTGTGGCGGCGATGACCGATGTCGGCATCCGCATCCAGATGTTTGATCCACGCAAGCGGCTGCTGGGCCGGCGGGTCAACCTGTTCCGCCGTCTGCATCGCAAGATCGTGGTGGTCGATGGGGAAGTCGCCTTCATTGGCGGCATCAACTTCTCCGCCGACCACCTGGATGATTTCGGCCCCGGCGCCAAGCAGGACTATGCGCTGCAGGTCGAAGGCCCGGTGGTACATGACATTCACCGCTTCGCGCTGACCACCGTCGCGCCGCCGAGCCCTTCCCGGCGCTGGTGGCAGCGCCGCATCCGGCCGCGTGCCGATACCTACGTTGGCAGCAGCCGCGGCGAGGCACGGGCGCTGCTGGTCACGCGCGACAACGACGAACACAACACGGACATCGAACAGCACTATCTGCAGGCAATTCGCGATGCACGCTCGCGGCTGCTAATTGCCAACGCCTATTTCTTCCCCGGCTACCGCGTACTCAGGGAGATTCGCAACGCGGCGCGGCGCGGCGTGCGGGTACGTCTGATCCTGCAGGGGCAACCGGACATGCCGATCGCCAAGTTCGGCGCGCGGATGCTCTACAACTACCTGATGAACGACGGTGTGGAGATTCACGAATACTGCCGGCGGCCACTGCACGGCAAGGTCGCGCTGGCCGACTACGAATGGTCGACCGTGGGGTCGAGCAACCTCGATCCGCTGAGTCTGTCGCTGAACCTGGAAGCCAATCTGATCATTCGCGACCATATGTTCAACCGCCTGCTGCACGAACGCCTCGATCATCTGCTGCAGAACGACTGCCGGCGGATTCCACTGGAGCGGATCATGCGGGGTTACTGGTGGCGCGCACCGCTGGCCTTCCTGATTTTCCACTTCCTGCGCCACTTTCCGGCGCTGGTGGGCATGTTTCCCGCACATAAACCCAGACTGGAGATGCTCGATCCAAACAATCGCCCTGCGCAATCGCATCAGGTCAGCGACGCACCCTTGCAGCGAGAACAGCAATGAGCGAAACCTCCACAGCGACGGACACACCTGGCCCCTGGCGTCGCCGCTGGCCGATGATCAAGAAGATTCTCACCTACGCTTTCTTCCTTCTGATCGCCGGTTTGCTGGTCAGTCTGGCGCGCAACCTGGACTGGACCGAGGTCAGCAGAACCCTGCGCAGCTACAACACAGAAACATTGCTGATGGCCGGCGGCGCTGCGCTGGCCAGCTATGCCGTGTACTGCTGCTACGACGTGCTCGGCAAGGCCTATGTGGGCCACCATCTGCCGATCAGACAGGTCGTGCCCATCACCTTCGTCTGCTATGCCTTCAACCTCAACCTGAGTGCCTGGGTCGGCGGGATCGCACTGCGCTACCGGCTGTACTCGCGCCTGGGACTGCGCGCTTCGCAGATCACCCGCATCTTCACCATGAGTGTGCTGACCAACTGGATCGGCTACCTCTGGCTGGCCGGGACGATATTCGCCATGGGCTGGATCACGCCGCCCGATATCTGGAAGATCGGGGCGAACACATTGCGCTTTCTTGGGGCGGGGCTGATCGCGACAAGCCTGCTCTATCTGGGGTTGTGCCGTTTTTCCAGGCGTCGTGAATGGACGATTCGCGGCCACGAGATCCAGCTGCCCTCGTGGCGTCTGGCCGTGATCCAGATGCTGTTGGGCGCAGCGAACTGGTCACTCATGGCGCTGGTGGTGTATTTCATGCTGTCGCAGAAGGCGGAGTACCCACTGGTGCTGGGGATACTGCTGATCAGCAGCATCGCCGGGGTGATCACTCACATCCCGGCGGGTCTGGGCGTTATCGAGGCCGTTTTCGTTACCCTGCTCTCCGGCGAGATGAGCAAGGGCAGCATCGTTGCCGGGCTGATCGGCTACCGCGTGATCTACTTCCTCATTCCCCTGCTCTTCGCCACTCTGGTCTACATCCTGCTCGAAGCGCGAGCGAAGAAGTTGCGCAAGCAGCGCGATGACAGCGAGCCGCCCCAGCCAGCGGCCCAGTGACCCTCAGACCGTGCGCATCCTGGGATGCCGGTAGAAGCACACCGCCAGCGGCGTCGCCACGAGGACGACTGCGCCGCCAAACAGCGTGATCGCGGTGGGCAAGCCGTAGTGATCGGCGACCCAGCCCACACCGATCAATGGCGCGATGCTACCGACGTAGCCGCAGACCAGATAAGTCGAAATCAGGCCCGAGCGTTCGGCCGGACTGGCAATGCGGTTGACCATGCTGAGGCCTGCGAGCAGACAGGTACCATGCCCAATCGCCGTGGCGCCAACGCCGATCATGAATACCAGACTCGAATTGACCCTGAAGTTTGCCACCAGCAAGGCATTGCTCACGACGATCGCCATCAGCCCGATGAAGCCGCACCAGCGCACGTGAAGCCTGGCACAGAGCAGCTGCGTTGCCGCCGAAGCCAGCAGGATGACGCCGATGGAGGAACCGCTCACCACAGGCCCGTGCCAGGGCAGTATCTTTTCCAGGAACAACGGAGCCATGGAAGCGTAGAGCCCGAATACACCGAAGGCGAAGAATGGACAGGCACAGGTCAGGATGAATGCCTGCGAGTCGCTGGCTGCAGTCCAGGCCAGACGCGGCATGAACGTCCGCCAACCCAGCGACTCCGTAGCCGTGTGAGCTTCCAGGTCGAGACGCATCAAGGCGTAGATCGCCAACACGCCCAGAATCAGCGTTGGGATATAGGTGACCGTCAGCGGATACGGCAACCATTGGCCGATCAGTCCGCCAGTTATCGGCCCCAGCCCAAAACCGAAGGCCAGCAGGAAGCTGGTGATCATCGATACCCGCTGCGAGGCACTCTCGCTGGAGATATGCACCAAGCCTACCGAGGCGCTGGTCACGATGAGACTGGAGGACAGACCGACGGCGAAGCGACCGATATTCAGGCTGGAGATATCCCAGGCGATCATCGTCAGCAGCGTACCGCCCCAGCCCAGCAGCAGTCCCACCAGCATCACGTTACGAAAGCCCAGGGTATCGGACAGCCGCCCCATGAACAGCAGCCCGGACAGGGCACCCAGCATGTACACCACGTAGATCAGCGAAATATCACTGGTACGTAGTTGCCAGGCCTCCTGGTACAGCGGGTACAGCGGCGAAATAAGCGCCGTTCCCATCACCCCTACGCACATGGCGAAGCACACCCAGGGAAACGCTGACCACTTCACTCTCATGCTTGAACGCTCTAGATCCTGAGTTGGGTTCTGCTCGTCGCCGGCGCGATAGCTCTGTGGCTCCGGCGCGATCCTGTATGAAACGCCATCACACCCTAATCAAGAAGCTGAACAAGAGTAAATAGATGCGACCGGCAAGTCACAAGCGCGAACCTGTTTCGGGGATAGCCTCGCTGGCCTGTGTCGGACGGACTCGACTTGCGAAGAGTCACTTGCAGTTGCCTTCACCTAAGACTGCGAAGCTTTAACCGTTTCGACGCAATCGCATTGGTGACGGCTCGATTTCGGGCAGATGAATGGGCCGGGGACTTTTCAGTGGTTGGGGCTGGTTCGGAGCTGGCGTCCGAATGGAGGGGCTCTTCTGATGCCCGCATGATCCGAAGCCTGACGTGACCTCGGATCATGGGTTTCGAATGACGGCTCGAAGAGAAAGCCGCCTGGCTGTTCACCCGTTCAAGGGAGCAGCCGAACTGAAGTTCGAATTCAGGCGTCGGTACCTTTCGCAGGTGGGCAACGCTTTACAGCGCTGGCCATGTAGTAGGTAACGACTCCGCGACGCGCGTGCTGCACAGCAAACTCGGCGAGGTAGACCTGATGCGGGAAATTCACTATTGCCTCCAGTGGCATGGATATGGGGTTGTCCCGAGTGATCGGGGAATGGGTTGGAAGTCTGCCTCGCCTGTATTCCCAGGGGAAACGTACAAAAGACATAGGGTGAATTGAGGAAATCAATCCAACGCTTCCTTTGTTCGAGGTTCGGCAATTACATGGGTTTGCTGTCTGAACGACCTGGCTAACGAGGCGTTGCCGGTTCCGCTTGCTCAGCATGAGAGGTGAGACTTCGCAAAGTTTTCGGAGTCACATTCTCGGCACCGAAAAAACAACATTTTTTCAACTTTGTTCAGGTTATCTTCGGCGACCTCCAGGGCACCTCGATCAGCGACGGGAAATCGGCCACTGGAGGCCACTTGTGCGGCCCCGCCCCACCTTCTCAGCTCACGTCTGCGGTCGAAGAATGACCACGCCCAGGGGCGGCAAGGTCAACGAGAGGGAAACCGGCTGCCCGTGGCGCCCGATCTCCTCCGTCAGAACCCCTGCGCCGTTGCCGGTGTTGGAGCCGCCATAACGAGCGGCATCGCTGTTGAAGATTTCCAGCCAGTGCCCTCCTGAGGGCACTCCGATGTGATAGTTCTCGCGTACCACGGGCGTGAAGTTGGCCACCACCAGCAATGGATAGCCGCTGGAGCTTCTGCGCAACCAGGCGAAGGTGCTGTTGCTGCGGTCATCGCCGATCAGCCACTGGAAGCCGGCGGGGACGCTGTCCAGTTCGTGCAGCGCCGGTTCCTCGCGGTACAGGCGGTTGAGATCGCGCATCAGATCCTGGGTACCTTTGTGATCGGGCTCGTTGAGCAGATGCCAGTCCAGTTCGCGGTCATGGTGCCATTCGCGCCATTGGCCGAATTCGGAGCCCATGAACAGCAGCTTCTTGCCGGGATGGGTCCACATGAACGAGAGATAGGCCCGCAGGTTGGCGAATTTCTGCCAGCGATCACCTGGCATCTTGCCGATCAGCGAGCCTTTGCCGTGCACCACCTCGTCGTGGGATATCGGCAGCACGAAGTGCTCCGAATAGGCGTAGACCATGCTGAAGGTCATCTTGTCGTGGTGATAGCTACGGTGGATCGGGTCCTCCTGGATGTATTTGAGGCTGTCGTGCATCCAGCCCATGTTCCATTTGTAGGAGAAGCCCAGGCCGCGGTCGGCGACCGGCTTGCTCACGCCGGGAAAGGCCGTGGATTCCTCGGCGATGACCAGCGCACCCGGTGCTTCCAGTGCGACCACATCGTTCAGGTGGCGCAGGAATTCGATGGCTTCGAGGTTTTCACGCCCGCCGTGGCGGTTGGGAATCCACTCGCCTTCGCTGCGCGAGTAGTCGCGGTAAAGCATCGAGGCCACGGCATCCACGCGCAGGCCGTCGACATGGAACTCGCGTAACCAGTGCAGCGCCGAGGCCAGCATGAAACCGTGCACTTCGGTGCGGCCAAGGTTGTAGATGTAGGTATCCCAGTCCTGATGGAAGCCCTCGAAGGGATGGGCGTACTCGTACAGCGCCGTGCCATCGAACATCCCGAGGCCATGGGCGTCGGTGGGAAAGTGCGCCGGCACCCAGTCGAGGATCACCCCAATACCCGCCGCGTGGCAGGCATCGACGAAGGCGGCGAAGTCATGAGCCGAGCCATATCGTGCGCTGGGGGCGAACTGTGAAAGCAACTGGTAGCCCCAGGAGCCGCCGAAGGGGTGCTCCATGATCGGCATCAGCTCGATATGGGTGAAACCCATATCGCTGATGTAGGGGATCAGACGTTCGGCCAACTCGTGCCAGTTGTACAACCGCCCTCCCTCGCCGCCCTCGCGCTGCCAGGAGCCAGCATGCAGTTCGTAGATGGACATCGGCGCCTCGTGCGACTGGCGTGCCGCCCGCTCCTGCAGCCAGTATTCGTCCCTCCATTCGTAATCGAGCGGTCGCGCGATCACCGAGGCGGTGCCCGGCGGATGCTCCGTCGCCAGCGCCATGGGGTCGGCCTTCAGCGGCAGGACACCCTCGAGTCCGAGAATCTCGTATTTGTAGGCATCGCCCGGTTGCAGGCGCGGAATGAAGATTTCCCACACGCCCGCCGGAAAACGCAGGCGCATCGGGTGCCGCCGCCCATCCCAGTCGTTGAAGCTGCCCACCACGGACACACGCCGTGCGTTAGGCGCCCAGACCGCGAAGCGCACGCCCTGCACCCCATCAACCTCCATGGGTTGCGCGCCGAACACACGGGCCAGCTCGCGATGGTTGCCTTCGGCGAACAGATACAGGTCCATCTCCCCCAGCTGCGGACCGAAGCTGTAGGGGTCTTCGGTGATATGTTCACCACCGGCCCAGCGGACCTTCAGCAGATAGGGCTGTGGATGAGTCAGGCGGGTGAAAAACAGCCCCGGGACCTGACCTTGCTCCATGATTCCCAGCGTACGGCCACTGACACGCTCCAGCACCTCGGCGCCCAGTGCGTTGGGCAGGTAGGCACGTACTACCAGGCCGTCGCCATCCCGGTGGGGGCCGAGAATCGAGAACGGGTCACCATGCTCGGCGCGAACCAGTGCATCGACATCGCCGTCGCTGGGCAAAAGCTGTTCACCAGGCAGGGTCACCACCGGCCGATCATTCATTTGAACCTCCGTGGGAAAGCTGTTGCGCCATATCGACAAGCCCCTGCAACGGAACCGGGAGCCATGCCGGCCGGTTCTCGGCTTCATAGACGATCTCGGATGAGGTCTTCTCGAAGCTGAACAGTGCCAGCGTCGCCTCGGCACCGTTGGCTTCATGCCAGGCATGGGGCAATCCGGCCGCGGCCTCTCGATAAGCATCCATGAACGTCGAACGCGCGCTCTGCCGATAGTTCTCAGCGATGCGACGACGAGCATCGTCGGCCTCGGGTGAGCTGTCGCTTCCCTGGGCGTTGCGCAGGATCATGGAGGATGCGTACTCGAAGGAACGCAACACACCGGCTACGTCCTTGAATGGTGAAAGCTTGGCGCGACGCTCCTCCAGTGGCCGTGCCGGCTCCCCTTCGAAGTCGATGAAATAGGCATCGCCCTGCGCCACCAGCACCTGCCCCAGATGCAGGTCGCCATGTACGCGAGTGCGCAGGCCGCCGATGGCGTCGCGCGCGAGCCTGTCCACCTCGTTCAGTAGCGCTTCGCGCAGTCCCAGCAGCCGGTCCACCTCCGCGATCGTCTTCTTGCCCAGGCTGCCGCGGTGCGCAGCGAGCACATCCAACGCGCGACAGACCTGCTTGCGTATGCTGGCCGCCCATTTCTTGCTGTCGGCCACCGTTGTGATTTCGCGGGCGAAATCAGGGTTGTCGGTGTCCGAGGCTAGGGTCATGTGCAGCTCGCCGAGGCGCTGGCCCAACAAATGGTTGAAACTCTTCAGTTCCTCTAGCGCGCTGTACTGGTTTTCCACCAGCGACACGCCCCCCGCCAGCTCGTCGCGCACGGCACGATCGAGGGTGTTCAGCGTCCACTCCCAGGCATCGCCCTGGTTATCCAGGAAACGTTGCACCACCATCAGCGCGTGCTGCTCGCCTTTCCTGTCGAAGCGACTGACCTGGCCGAGCATCGCGGAAATATGGGTGAAGCCCTGTTCGGTCAGGAAACGCCCCATCTCCAGCTCCGGATGCACGCCGGGGGAAACACGCCGTAGCATCTTGATCATCATCTCGTTGCCGATGATCGCTGAGCTGTTGGACTGTTCCGCCGAGGAGTAACGCACCTCAAGCCCTTCCGGCAGCTCGATGTCCGCCAACTGTGGCAACGGCTGGAAGCGGATTTCCCCTTCACCACAGCTCAGCACCTGCTTGTCGCGCAGGCCCTGGATGACGCCCAGCACGAACTGCTCGAGGGTGAAGGCGTCGGTCAACAACCCCACCTGCGGGCCACGGCGAACACGCGCGATGGCCAGTTGCTGCGGCAGCGCCGTACCGAAGTCGGCCTCGGCGAGGAACCCCAGCGGCAACTGGTAGAGATCGGTATGGCCGGCGGACTCGACGGCGATTTCGCTGAACAGCACCGGGCGATGCGGATCGCCGAACGGCACGCTGTAGCAGATTCTGATCGAGTCGATCGAGGCATCCTTGTTGGCGAACCAGCGTCGTTTCGGCAGGTAGGCTGGCAGCGAATCGTTCTCCAGGATACGTTTGCAAACGCTGTCCAGCGTATCCAGATGCTTGAACACCAGGGTCTGGAAGTCCGGCATGACATCCACCGGTGCCTGATGCCAGCTCGGCATCTGGTGCGTGGGCGCCAGCTGGAACCAATAGAAGCCATAGGGCGGCAATGTCAGCAGATACGGCAATTGGCCGACGGGGGGGAATGCACTGCCCCCGACCATTTCCACCGGCACCATGCCGGCGTAGTGGGAAAGCTCCAACTCGGCTGCTTGGGCCGAACGGGAGACGTTGGCCACGCAGAAGATGACTTCGGCTTCGCCGTTGATGCCGGTGTACTCGCGCAGATAGGCCAGGATTCGCCGGTTGCTCGGCGCCAGCATCTTCAGCGTGCCGCGACCAAAGGCCTTGAACTGTTTGCGGATCGCCAGTAGACGCCGGGTCCAGTTGAGCAACGAATGCGAATCGCGCTGCTGCGCTTCGACGTTGACCGCCTGATAGCCGTACAGCGGGTCCATGATCGGCGGCAGCACCAGGCTTGGCGGGTCGGCGCGGGAGAAACCACCGTTGCGGTCCGGCGACCACTGCATCGGCGTACGAACGCCATCGCGGTCGCCGAGGAAGATGTTGTCGCCCATGCCGATCTCGTCGCCGTAGTAGATCACCGGCGTGCCAGGCATGGACAACAGCAGGCTGTTGAGCAACTCGATGCGCCGGCGATCACGCTCCAGCAACGGCGCCAGGCGGCGACGGATGCCCAGGTTGATGCGCGCACGCTTGTCCGAGGCGTAATAGTTCCAGAGGTAGTCGCGCTCCTTGTCGGTCACCATTTCCAGCGTCAGCTCGTCGTGATTGCGCAGAAAGATCGCCCATTGGCAGTTGGCCGGGATATCCGGCGTCTGGCGCAGGATGTCGGTGATCGGAAAGCGGTCTTCCTGGGCCAGTGCCATGTACATGCGTGGCATCAGCGGAAAATGAAAGGCCATGTGACATTCGTCGCCGGGGCCACCATCCTCGCCGCCGAAATACAGCTGAGTGTCTTCCGGCCATTGGTTGGCTTCGGCCAGCAGCATGCGATCAGGGTAATTGGCGTCGATCTCGGCACGAATCTGCTTGAGCACCACATGGGTCTCGGGCAGGTTCTCGTTGTTGGTGCCGTCGCGCTCGACGAGATAAGGAATGGCGTCCAGGCGCAGACCGTCTATTCCCAGATCCAGCCAGTAGCGCATGACGCTGAGCACCGCCTTCATCACCTGCGGATTATCGAAGTTGAGATCCGGCTGATGCGAATAGAAACGATGCCAGAAGAACTGCTCGGCTACCGGGTCCCAGGTCCAGTTGGACTTTTCCGTGTCGAGGAAGATGATCCGCGTGCCCTGGTACTTGTCGTCGGTGTCCGACCAGACGTAGAAGTTGCGCGCCGCCGAGCCCTTCTTCGCCTTGCGCGCGCGCTGGAACCAGGGATGCTGGTCGGAGGTGTGGTTGATGACCAGCTCGGTGATGACCCGCAAACCGCGCTTGTGGGCTTCGGCGATGAAGCGCTTGGCATCGACCATGTTGCCGTAGTCCGGGTGCACACCGCGGTACTCGGCGATGTCGTAGCCGTCGTCGCGCCGTGGCGAGGGATAGAACGGCAACAGCCAGACCGTGTTGACGCCCAGATCGGCAATGTAGTCGAGCTTGTCGATCAGGCCGGCAAAATCACCTACGCCGTCGTTGTTGGAATCGAAGAAGGACTTCAGATGAACCTGGTAGATCACCGCATCCTTGTACCAGAGCGGATCTTTGATGAAGGCGGCAGGTTTACGCGCTTTTGCCATGTTCTTCGTTCCTTTCGAGGCTCCGCTAGCAACCAGGTCCGGCAGGACAGAAACAATTTTATAAACAGGATTAAAAGCTAGCTATAACAACTTGAATAACATCTATTTTTAATGCTTATCCTAGAAATCACTTCAACTCAGGGTCCGGGACGCCTGCACTGAATAGCCAGATCCCGAATGGCAGATGCCAGGGCTCGATCCGCATCCACTGCGTCTTGCCGTACCAGGTCCAGCGATGGCCATTCATCAAGTCCTCACCCTGGGTATGAGCATCGTCGGGCAGGCCCAGCTCCCACAGCGGCAGCTCGAAATGTGCTTCCTGCGCGTTGTGCGGATCGAGGCTCACGGCCACCAGGACGAAGTTCGACAGATCCGCCGTGCGCTTGCCGAAGTAAAGAATGTTGTCGTTCCAGGCCATGTACGGCTTGAAGCCGAGATGAGTCTGCAGCGCCGGGTTCTGTCGGCGAATGCGGTTGAGCTGAGCGATCTCGGCGATGATGTTGCCGGGTGCGTGATAGTCGCGTACCCGGATCTCGTACTTCTCCGAATCCAGATACTCCTCCTTGCCCGTAATGGCGGCGGATTCGCACAGCTCGAAGCCTGAGTACATCCCCCACAGCCCCGACCCCATGGTCGCCAGGGCCGCACGGATGAGAAAACCGGCACGGCCAGACTCCTGCAGGAAGAAAGGGTTGATGTCCGGTGTATTGACGAAGAAGTTGGGTCGGTAGCAATCGCGCAGCGGATGCTCGTTCAGTTCCGTCAGGTATTCGCTGAGCTCAGCCTTGGCGTTGCGCCAGGTGAAATAGGTGTAGCTCTGGTTGAAGCCGACCTTGCCCAGACGCGCCATCATCGCTGGCCGGGTGAAGGCCTCGGAGAGGAACATCACGTCGGGATCGCGCGCGCGGATATCGCCGATCAGCCACTCCCAGAACGGCAGCGGCTTGGTGTGCGGGTTGTCGACGCGAAAGATCTTCACGCCCTGCTCCACCCAGTGCCAGACCACATCACGCAATGCGAGCCAGAGGTCGGGCATGGCGTCTTCGGCATAAAAGTCGACGTTGACGATGTCCTGATACTTCTTCGGTGGGTTTTCCGCGTAGCGGATGGTCCCGTCCGGCCGCCAGGAGAACCAGCCCGGATGCTCCTTAAGCCAGGGATGATCCTGGGAACACTGGATGGCGAAGTCGAGGGCGATCTCCAGGCCGTGCTCGGCGGCGGCGGCGACCAGCTCGCGAAAGTCTTCGAGCGTCCCCAGCTGCGGGTGAATGGCGTCGTGGCCGCCGTCTTCGCTGCCGATGGCATAAGGGCTGCCGGGGTCGTTCGGCCCGGCCTGCAGGCTGTTGTTCGGTCCCTTGCGATGGGCGCGACCGATGGGGTGGATCGGCGGGAAATAGAGCACGTCGAAGCCCATGTCGCGAATCGCCGGCAGGCGCTTGTGCACGTCGCGCAAGGTGCCATGGCGGTTCGGATCGTCGGTTTCCGAGCGGGGAAACAGTTCGTACCAACTGGCGAACTGCGCCAGCGGCCGTTCGACGTCCAACGGGTAGATGGGGCTCGTACTGCAATGCTCACGTGGGTCGGCGGCGGCCATCGCTGCTGCGGTTTCATGAGCCAGCAGTACCGAGACTCGTTCGTCGTCCAGGTGGGCACCGTCGAGCCGGTGCAGCAGGTCATCCAGCACGGCCCGGGTTTCGCCCTGCGCGCGTTGCACGGCGCGTTCGACCAGCAAGCGGCCTTCCGTCAGCTCCAGCCCAACCGGAACACCGGCTGCGTGCTTCTTGGAAAGCTCGTATCGGTAACTTTCGTAAACGTCCCACCTGGCCTCGATACGGAATTCGTGCGCGGCGACCTGGGTGGCGGTGAACTGGCCCTGCCAGATGTCCCGCCCATGATCCACCCTTTTCAGCGGCGCACGCCGCCAGCCCTCGTCACCCTTCTGCCGCCAGCACACGGCGGCGGCGAGCTGATCGTGGCCATCGGCGAATACCCGACTGCTGACGACGACCGGCTGCCCAATGATCGCCTTGGCCGCGAAGCGCCCCTCCTCCAGCACGGGCTGCGTCGCCTCGATGGCGATGCGCGACATTCGCAGCGCCTGTTCAAGTTCGGGATGAGTCGTGACGTGGGGTCGGGTATCGGACATCGAGAGGGCTCCTGAAGCGCGAGGCATGACAGAACGGCGATACCCATCCGTATCCAGATTGGTCTTGAGGACTGGGTCGATCGTCTTGAAAGCCCGCGCCTGGGCTTTCTTGGGTTCTGTACTTCCGAGCGAGGAGTCGTCGTAAAAGTTCAGCGGTGGCTCTGGCCGGCGATCGGCTTGTGGTCGTAAGGGCGCAGGTGCCGGAGAACGGAGAACTCAGGAAGCGAACTGAATGGATGTGACGTAGTTAGAGGAATGTCGCGACACGGTGGGCGGTTCGACAGGGGCTGCCGAGCCGCCCGGCCGGATCAATTGCCGAAGATCAGCAAGGGGTTGTAGCCGTTTCGTTCGTATTCGCCCTGCTCCGCCAGCAACAGGTCGAGGGCCAGGCTCGCCAGGTCATCGGCGACCGGATCGGCGCGCCCGTGCAGTTCGCGCTGCGCCAGTTTCAGATAGCTGTGGCAATCACTACAGGCTTCGGCCTGTACTGGCAGGAATGGCTTGCCCTGCTCGTCATCGAGCGAGAGGTACGCCAGCTTGCCACTGTTGCATTCACTGCACTTCACCCGCTCCAGATGCCATTCGGTCGCGCACAGGCTGCAATGCAGATAACGCACGCCGCTGCGTTGCCGATCGTTGTGGATCACGCTGGCTACCGGCAGGGAGCCGCAACAGGGACACAGCGCGCGAGCCTCATCGCCCGGTTTTGCCGGCGGCTTGGGCAATGCCAGGACCAGACGCAACCAGCTGACCTGCAGCGCCGCAGCAACCAGTGGCATCAACCCGCGCGTTGCCTCGCTGCCAGGGCGTGCTTCCAGCACGTCTTCGGCCAGGGCATTGCGTTTGTCGGTCGGCATCTCGCGCAGGGCCTTCAACAGCGGGCGCTGACGCTCGCCCACATGCAACTCCAGTGCATCGAGAATCGCCAGCAGATCGGCCTGCCAGTCCATGTCCCGCCGCAGCGCACGGTGCCCGAGTGGTGGCATGCCGTGCAGCAATGCGGCGTCGAATGATCGGGCGCAGGGCGCCAGGCTGGTTCGCGCTCGCTCAGCACCTGATGCTGCGCCTGAGTCAGCCGCGCCATGAACTCCAGGAACTCGTCCAGCGACGGTACCTGCTGGACCAGTTCGCGCAGGCGCAGGGCGCGCTTACTGAACAACGTGGCGTCGGCCAGAACGACTTCGGGCGCCTCCATGATTCCCGAAGGCGCACTTCCATAGGTGTGGTTCACTGCAGATCCTTTCATCGACGCTCCTGCTGGACTTCGCTGTTCGGCGCAGCACTCTGCGCATCCGACTTCCTGTTACGCATGATGTCCTCGTACCAGAGGCCGTGGTGATGCCTCGCCCAGGCGTGGCTGACGCGCCCCTGGGTCATGGCCCGTATCGAGCCCTTGACCCAGATGGCCGAGTAGATGTGGATCACCAGCGTGATGATTGCGATGAACGCCGCATAGGCATGAATGGTAACGGCCCAGCGCAACGCCCATACCGGCATGCCATCGGCGATCCACGGTCGCCAGAGCACGATGCCGGTGACCAGCAGCACCGGTACCGTGGCCAGGAAGATCCAGTACACCAGCTTTTGTCCCGCGTTGTTCTTGCCCACGGGCGGCAGACGCTCATCACGGTTGCCGAGCAGATCGCGAATCTGCTTCATCCATTGCACGTCGTGACGACGGAACAGGTTGTCGCCGAAGAAGCGCACCGCCTGGATGATGAACAGCAGCGACATGAACACGCCGATATATGGGTGCACGATACGCGTAGGTTCCGGCCCGCCGAACAGCGCGGTCAGCCCGAAAAACGCCGGATAGAAAAGCGCCAATCCGCTCAGCGCGAGCAGAACGAAGCTGATCGCCACTATCCAGTGATTAACCCGGGTCCACTTGCCGTAACGCAGGATGCCGTACCTGGTGTTGGAATGGCTCATGGCCTGTCCTCCCCACGACGATCGAGTTCAAGTTCGGCTGCCGCCCTATCGGGATCGAGGTCGTCCTCCGGCTCTTCCTTCGGCCCCTGCATCACGTAATGGAAGAAGCCGGCCAGTACCGAGACGCCCAGCGCCACGGACATGATCGGTTTGGTGATGCCTTTCCACAGTTCCACGGTCGGCGCGATATGCGGATCGCGTGGCAAGCCGCTGTAGATCTCCGGTTTGTCCGCGTGCTGCAGCACGTAAACCACGTGAGTACCACCCACTCCCGCAGGGTCGTAGATGCCTGCGTTCTCGTAGCCACGATCGTTGAGGTGCGCGACCCGCTTGGCGCCGTAGTCGAGCATGTCTTCCTTGGTGCCGAACATGATCGCCGAGGTCGGGCAGCTCTTCACGCAGGCCGGTTCCAGCCCGTTGAACACCCGGTCGGAGCACAGCGTGCACTTGTAGGCCTTGTTGTCCTTCTTCGATATCCGGGGGATATCGAAGGGACAGCCCGCCACGCAGTAGCCGCAGCCGATGCAGTGCTCGGAGTTGAAGTCGACGATGCCGTTGGCGTACTGCACGATGGCGCCGGGCGATGGACAGGCCTTGAGGCAGCCAGGCTCGGCGCAATGCATGCAGTTGTCCTTGCGGATCAGCCATTCGAGGTTGCCCTGCTCGTCCTCGTATTCGGAGAAGCGCATGACTTCGAAGGATTCGGCCGTCAGGTCCTGCGGGTTGTTGTAGCTGCCGTCGCAGGTACCCACATCATCACGCAGGTCGTTCCACTCCGAACATGCCACCTGGCAGGCTTTGCAGCCGATGCAGACCGATACGTCGATGAGCTTGGTTACCTTGTCCACGCCACCGTGCCGCGCCTGCGGCGACGGCACGGTACTCGCGGAGCGGGCAATGATGTTCTGCAGATTGATCTGGTCGCCACGCATCAGACAGTCCCCCCGTATTTATCCACGTTCACCAGAAACGACTTGAATTCCGGTGTCTGCGTGTTCCCGTCACCCACGAAGGGCGTCAGGGTGTTGGTGAGATGCGCCTTGCGGGCGACGCCCTTGAAGCCCCAGTGGATCGGAATGCCGATCTGGTGGACGGTGCGGCCATCGATATCCAGCGGAATCAGGCGCTTGGTCACCACCGCCACGGCTGTGATGTAGCCACGCTTGGACGTCACCTTGACCCGGTCGCCCGCGCTGATGCCCAGTTCGTTGGCCAGGAGTTCGCCGATCTCGATGAACTTCTCCGGCTGCGCGATCGAGTTGAGCCGTGCGTGGGTCGTCCAGTAGTGGAAGTGCTCGGTCAAACGGTAGGTCGTCGCCGCGTAAGGGAAGTCCTTGTTGGAACCGAACGAGTCGCGATCCTGCTCGAAGACCCGGACGATGGGGTTGTTGAATGCCTGCGGGTTGTTCGGGTTCATGGGGTTGCGATCGATCGGCGACTCCATGGGTTCGTAGTGCTCGGGGAAGGGCCCCTCGTTCAGCCACTCGGCGGCAAAGAAATGCCCGCCGCCACTCTGGGTAATGATGAACGGCCGCACGCCCGCCGACGGCGGCGATGTCAGCGGGAAGTCCGGTACGTCCGCGCCGGTCCAACGCTCGCCATCCCACCAGACGAAGGCCTTGTTCGGTGCCCAGGGCGTGCCGTCGGGGCGCGCCGACGCACGGTTGTAGAGCACGCGACGGTTCATCGGCCAGGCCCAGGCCCAACCGATGGTGTTGCCGGTGTTGTAAGGGTCCGAGTTGTCGCGCCGGGCCATCATGTTGCCTTGCTCGGTCCAGGCGCCCGAGTAAATCCAGCAGCCGCAGGCCGTGCTGCCATCGGCACGCAGTTCGCTGAAATCCTTCAGCAGCTCGCCCTTGCGGCGAACGACCTGCCCGGTGTCGTCGGTCAGATCCGTCAGCGCCCTGCCGTTGTATTCCTTGGCCAGCTCCTCGGCCGTGGGATAGTTGGGCACCTTGTAGTTCCAGCTCAGGTTGAGGATCGGGTCGGGGAATGCGCCGCCCTCCTCCTGGTACATCCGCTTGAGCCGCAGCATCACCTCGCCGAGGATTTCCGTATCGGTCATCGACTCGCCTGGCCCCGGCGCGGACTTGTCATGCCATTGCAGCCAGCGCGAGCTGTTGGTGATGGAGCCATCGTCCTCGGCGAAGCAGGTGGTCGGCAGGCGGAACACCTCGGTACCGATCTGCGAAGGGTCCACGTCGTGGTATTCGCCGAAGTTTTGCCAGAACTCGCCGGTTTCCACTTTGAGCGGGTCCATGATCACGAAGTACTTCAGCTTCGACAGACCATCGAACACCTTCGCCTTGTTCGGGAACGCCGCGAGCATGTTGAAGCCCTGGCAGAACGCACCGGTCATCTTGCCGAGGGTCATGTCGTTGATGGCATAGAGGATGTCGTAGATCGGCACCGAAAGTTTCGGCAGCCAGTCGTAGCACCAGTCGTTCTCCGCTGTCGCGACATCGCCGTACCAGTCCTTCATCAGGCTGACGAAGAAACGCTCATAGAACTTCCAGTACGAGACCTCACCTTCCACCAGCGGCTGCTTGATGCGAGTGCGCATGTAGTCGGCGTACGTCTGCAGATTGGCCGATGGCAGGTTCAGGTAACCCGGCAACAGGTTCGACAACAGCCCGATGTCGGTAAGCCCCTGGATGTTCGAGTGGCCGCGCAACGCATTCACCCCACCGCCCGGCATGCCCATGTTGCCCAGGAGCAGTTGCACCATGGCGCCGCAGCGGATGATCTGCGAGCCGATGGAGTGCTGGGTCCAGCCCAGGGCATAGAGGATGGTCATGGTCTTGTCGGGCGCCGCGGTCTGCGCGATCAGCTCCCAGAGTTCGACAGCCTTTTCTTGCGGCATGCCGCAGATGTTCTCGACCTGTTCCGGCGTGTAGCGGCTGTAATGCTGCCGCATCAACTGGAACACGCAACGCGGGTGCTGCAGGCTCGGGTCGCTGCGCGCGAAACCCTTCTCGTCGAGCTCAAAGTTCCAGGTTTGCCGGTCGTAGGTCTTGCTTGCCGGGTCGTAGCCGGTGAACAGGCTTTCCTCGAAGCCGAAACCCTCGGCCACGATCAGCCGCGCGTCGGTGTACTCACGCACGTAGTCGTGTGCGTAGCGGTCGTTCTCGATCAGGTAGTTGATCAGTCCGCCGAGGAAGACGATGTCAGTGCCGGTACGCAGCCAGGCGTGATGATCCGCCACCGCCGTGGTGCGGTTGAAACGCGGGTCGATGGAAATCAGGATCGCATTGCTGCGCTCCTTGGCTCGCATGACCCAGCGGAAGCCCACCGGATGCGCCTCGGCCGAATTGCCGCCCATCGACAGGATGACATCCGCGTTAGCGATGTCCGCCCAGTGGTTCGTCATGGCACCGCGACCAAATGTTGGGGCAAGACCTGCCACCGTTGGCCCGTGTCAGACGCGCGCCTGGTTGTCCAGCTGAAGGATGCCCAGAGCCCGGGTAATCTTCTGCGTCAGGTAAGCCGTCTCGTTGGTACAGGCCGAAGCAGCGACCATCGAGGTGGTCAGCCAGCGGTTGACCAGCCTGCCCTGTTCATCATGGGTCTCGAAGTTCTTGTCGCGGTCATCCTTCATGTGCCGCGCGATACGCGTAAGCGCCTCGTCCCAGCTGATTCGCTTCCATTCGTTGCTGTGCGGTTCACGGACCTCGGGATACTTGACCCGCGATTCGCTCTTGATGAAATCCAGCACACCGGCTCCGCGGGGGCATAGCGAGCCGCGACTGACCGGATGATCCGGGTCGCCTTCGACGTGGAAGATCTCACTGACGACGTTGATCGACTGATCGCCACGCGAATAGAGCAACATGCCGCAACCCACCGAGCAGTAGGTGCAGATGTTGCGCGTCATGCGGGAGGCGCTGAGCTTGAAATTGCGGACGGAAGCGACAGCCTCATTCGGGGCAAAACCCATCATGGCCATGCTCGATGCGCCAACACCGGCGGCACCGAACTTGAGGAACTGGCGACGGGATACTCTCACGGTCATGGGTATCTCCTTGTAGTTATATTGGCAAGCCAACTGATGTTGTCGACTGCCTTGTTTTTGTATGGTTCCGCTTCGTTGGGAAGGCTCCAGGCAACAGGTTTTTCAGTCTTGATCGCGAACACCGAGGCAGCGCAACATGGCCCTGGCGAGCCCCAGCCAGGCCGAGTTCATAGGCCGCCCAGGGGTCACTGCGCTGCTCGTCCAGACGCTGCTTGATATTGAGGATAGACCACTGCCCAGCGCCGTCAAGTTCGTGCAACTCGTCACGCGAGACAGGGACCGAAACCGCCAGCCTCGGTCGTACTCGCACGATGGACAGCGACCGCGTGGGCGGAGGACTGGATGGCCCGCCGAGAATTTCTAGCGGGTGATGAGAGGCAACCTGCGGAGCCTTATTCGACCTTCAGGACGACGCGCCCTCTGGCCTCGCCGCTCTCCAGGTACTGATGTGCGGCGACCGCCTCCTCGAAGGGAAACACCTTGCCAATCTGCGGGCTGAGCAAACGGTCGGTGGTCAACTGATTGATATGCAGCAGCGCCCGCTCCACCACTTCACGGTTCTGTTCGATGCCCAGTTCCGGTTGGCCAGTGAAGTCACAAATGCAATGGAGGAAGAACTTGAAGTTCTTCTTGAACGCCGCACAGGCTGGAAACGCCGTCTCGTTGCCGCCATTGATGCCGTAGAGAATCAGCTTGCCGCGCGGTGCGATCACGTCACCGAGCAGCTTCATCTGCAGGCCACCGCAGGCGTCGAGCACGATTTCCGCACCTTTACCGTCGGTTATCCTGTCGAGGCGACCGACCAGGTCTTCCTCTTCCGTAGCGATGACTGTCTCGGCCCCAAGGCCCAACAGAAAATCGCGGTCGTCGCTGTGTGCGCAAGTGGCGATGACGCGCCCCCCAAGAGCCTTGGCCAGTTGCACGGCGGTCGGGCCCGTGCAATGCCGCGCTTCGGTGATCAGCACAAACTGGCCAGGTTCCAGTTGCGCCAATTCCACCAGTGCAAAGTAGGCAACCAACGACGGGGTGTAATGGCCCGCCGCTTCGACAGGGCTGAGTACTGCGGGATAACGCACCAGCGCCTTCTGCGGGACGCGCACATACTCGCCGTAGAGTGGGTAATCATTGAGATCGTGAGCCGGAAAACTGGCCACCCGATCACCCGTGGCGAAACCTTCGACGCCTTCGCCCACGGCTTCGACCAGCCCCGCTACTTCGCATCCCAGGCCCGCCGGCAGCCTTGCGTGGCGCGGTGCCAGATCCTGCCGCCAGAGTACGTCGTTCCAGCTCACGCCGATCGCAGCGACTTTCACCAGCACCTCGCCGGGACCGGGCCTGGGTGTTTCCTGCTGCTCGTAACGCAGTACCTCGGCGGGGCCGAACTGATGGAAGCGGATGATGCGGGACATGGAAAGACCCCTCGATTACTACTGTATTGGTGACTCTATCTGTCCCGTGGGCACAACTCCAGTCGCCCGTGCGGCATTCCGGTCGATAGTCGCCATGTCCAGCGATGATGATGGTTTGCATGCAGCGCCGTATGTATGAATGCATTCATGACAGCTTCGGGCAATTTGCGAGCGGAAATGAGCATGCGTGGCGCGCTGCGATCTGTCTAGAATGCAGTCGCAACCTTCGAGGAAGGGCCTGTCGTCCGACCGCAACATGAAGTGAATGGCATGAATCGCAACGACCTTCGCCGTGTGGATCTGAACCTGCTGATCGTCTTCGAGACCCTGATGCACGAGCGCAGCGTGACCCGTGCCGCCGAGAAGCTGTTTCTCGGACAGCCGGCGATCAGCGCCGCGCTGGCCCGTTTGCGAGCATTGTTCGACGATCCGCTGTTCGTACGCACCGGTCGCAGCATGGAGCCCACCGCCCGCGCCCAGGAAATCGCCCGGCTGCTGTCGCCGGCACTGGATTCGATCTCCACCGCGGTCAGTCGTGCCTCCAGCTTCGATCCCGCCACCAGCACCCAGGTGTTTCGCATCGGCCTGACAGATGAAGTCGAGTTCGCCCTGCTGCCGCCCATGCTGCGCCGTATTCGAGCCGAAGCGCCCGGAGTAGTGCTGGTGGTTCGCCGTGCCAACTACCTGCTGATGCCGGGGCTGCTGGCATCGGGCGAGATCTCCGTTGGCGTCTGTTACACCCTGGAGCTACCAGCCAATGCCAAGCGCAAGTTATTGCGCCGCCCCAAACCGATGCTGCTGCGCGCCGATGCCATCCCGGGGCGCATGAGCATGGAGGACTACTGCTCGCGCCCGCATGCGATGGTGTCCTTCGCCGGTGATCTGAACGGCTACATCGACGAGGAACTCGCCCTGCACGGCTGCAAGCGTCAGGTGGTGCTTGCCGTGCCACAGTTCAACGGTCTGGCGAGCCTGTTGGCGGGCACCGACCTGGTGGCCACTGTGCCGGACTACGCCGCGGCGGCTCTGGCAGCCAGCGGTGGCGTACGCGCCGAACCACTGCCGTTCGAGACCAGCCAGGATTTCGAGCTGTCCATGGCCTGGCGCGGCGCCCAGGACAACGATCCCGCCGAACGCTGGTTGCGCTCGCGCATCCAGATGTTCGTGGGTGACCCGGACAGTCTTTGAGCGTGCAGGAAACCGCCGTGCGGTGCGCCGATCAGGCGACCGGCTTTACTTGTCCACCCGCTGCAACTGCCCTGCCTCGTACTTCGGATACAGGTGACTGACGCTGCGGATCAGTTCGTAGCGCGTCAGGCTGATGCCGGAGAAGCGTTCGGGGATCGGGCTCTGGATGACTTCGTTCATGTCGGCGCCGCTGGCCGCCGCGTCACGCAGCAGACCGTCGAGCCAGCCCAGGTAGTCGCGCATCTGTTCGAACGGGGTACTGTCGCGACTCAGCGGCCCGTGGCCGGGCACCAGTAATTTCCAGGGCGTGGCCTCGAGACGATCGAGATCCGCCAGCCACACATCCAGCCCGGGGCTGTTGGGCGTGGTCAGGGCGCGCTGATGGAAGAGAATATCGCCGGCGAACAGCACGCCACTGCGTTCATCGAGCACCGCCAGGTCGGCCCCGGTGTGTCCCTGCAATTGCAGCAGGTGCAGCTTGCGATCGCCGACTTCCAGCAGGCCGGGTTCCAGTGTTTCATTCGGCAGCACCACCTCGGTGCCGCGCATCCAGTCGCCGACCATCCGGTACATGTTCTCGGCCATGGCATCGCCCTGCTCGCGCAGCAGTTCGGTGGTGCCGGCGAGCGCGGCGATGGGTACGCCGACGAAGGCTTGGTTGCCCAACACATGGTCGGGGTGATGATGGGTCAGCAGCACCTTGATGACGGGCCTGTCGGTAACTTCGGCGATGGCGGCACGCATGGCCTCGCCGTAGCGTCTGGAGGGACCGCTGTCGATCACCACGACGCCGGCCGAGGTCAGGATGAAGCCGGTATTTACGATATTGCCGCCGTTGCGCGAATCGAAGTTGTCCGTCGAGCCTTCCAGCAGCCAGATATTTTCGGCGATCTGGCGCGGCTGCAGGCGGTATTGCAGCCCTGCCTGTACAGGCAAGACCAGGCAGAGCGCGAGGGTCAGGATGAACAGACGCATGTCGCCTCCTTGGCTTGAGTGGACTGCGACGGCGGAGCGCTACAACGCCGCTTCAAATTCGTTGCCGTTGTTGTCGCGCAGCCACAGGCGGGTGTCCTGATGGCCCTTCACCTCCAGGCTCAGCGTCGGGTTCTCGCTGACGGCGGGATACAGCTCCAGCGTCGCCAGGGTGTTGCCTTCCGTGTCGCGCAGTTCGGCCTGGTTGAGGAAGAACTCGGGAATGCCGCTGACCAGCCCGTTGTCCATCGGATGCGAGACCTGCAAGCGCAGACGACTGCCGGCAGCGCGCTCGAAACGACCGCCCACCACCCTTCCCAGACGCTGTTCCCAGCCTGGCTGGGTGCGTACTACGCTCGGCGCCGAACAGCCGCCGCCGGCAGCATCCACCCGCGCCGAGCCCACGTGCCAGACGCCATCTCGCGTGAGTACCGCCGCGCGGATCGGCGTGGCCTGCTCCACGCGAAAGCGAATGGCCACCTGCGGCACGACCTGTTCGCCCGGTACGAAGCTGAACACGCGCGGGATGGGATTGAGCTCGGCCCAGGCTTCGATACGCACCACCTCATCGCCCAACGCGCGCGCATCAACATGCATCGGCACCTGGCGGGCGTCTTCGGCGAAGGGCGGTACCAGCACCCGTACGCGGTCATCGAACACGTAGGGTTCGCCATTGAGCACGCGCTGGTGGTGGTGCTCCCACATGACCGATTGCAGCGGGTCGGGCTGAGCAGCCAACACCCCGCCCAGCGGCAAGAGAGTGAAGACCAGCAGCAGATCACGAACGTGCATATCGACTCTCCCGCGCAGAGCACTGCCTTTTACTGCTTGGCCGCCTCGTTTTCTATATAGGTGCGGATCGCCCACAGCGCTTCCTGGCTGAGGGTGTCGGCCATGCGGGGCATGTACACCGCACCGTCGCGTACCGCGCCGTTGATTACACGCTCCTTGAACCATTCGTCACCGCTTATATCGGCTTCCAATTCACGCAGGTCAGGGGCGATACCACCTGAGATCGCTTCCAGACCATGGCAGCGGGCGCAGTTCTGGTTGTAGGCGGAAGAGCCGATCTCTACAGCAAGCTCGTGGTGCTCGCCCGGTTCACGATAGGGATTTTCATCCACCCACTCTTCACCAAGAGCGGGCAGGCCCTTGGTCTCGACCGCATGGGGTACGACATCACCATGTGCCAGCGCCAGGCCAGACATCGTGAGCAGGCCTGCGGCCAGGAGTACGCGCATTGGATTCTTGTTGTTCATGACTACCACCTCGTTTCGTAAAACCCTGCAAGGCAGCCCCCGTCGGGAGCGCATGGCGGTCATGTTGGCGGCGCTGCCGGCACGACAGAATCCTGCTTTGGATGCCGGCGCCTCCTCCCTTGGTAGCGGGTTTTGCCACCTCCTTTGGCAGCAGGTCGAACGGCACTTGGGGAGCAAGGCCAAATCACCGGGCGTTTGG
>JBKEBY010000055.1:0-23912 GCA_047973445.1 Pseudomonas sp. | reverse complement strand
TGATGCTCGACAAGCGCGACAGACTCAGCTGCGTCTGCACCTGCCCGGTCGGCCTTTCCTGCAAACATGCCGTCGCCGTCATCCTTCATCTTGAACAGATGCGACACACCGCCGATGACGACACCCAGGCCGACGGCGAGCTTCCGAACACCCTGCGCCAATGGCTTTCGCAACTACCCAGGGCGCTTGGCGACAACCCTGACACCCCACAGGGCTGCCTTCATTACCGGATCGGGGCGGACGTACAGGTCGAGGTCTCCAAGGTCCGCCTGCACAAGGATGGCTCGATAGCCGCGAGAGAACCCTACCAGGCGATGCACGAAGCAACCTTCCGCCAACCGCGCTTCATGCAACCGCTCGACCTGCACATCGCGGCCCTGCTGACGCTATGCCGGCACCAAGGCGGCCATTTCACACTCAGCGGCGAGAACGGCGGTGAAGCACTGCGCCTGCTGCTGGAAAGCGGGCGCGCCTTCCTCAACTGGGAGCGAGAACCACTGAAGGCCGGCCAGAACCGCCCGGCCCGCTTCGACTGGATGCAACGAGCCGACGGCTCTCTTCGCCCCGAATTGGTGCTGGAAGAGGATACAGCCACAGTCCTCACCGCTATCGATCCGCTTTACTACCTCGACGAAACCACCAACGAAGTCGGGCTGATCCAGCACGGCCTGGCCGCACCGCTGGCCCGCCATCTACTTGAAGCCCCGCCGGTGACCTCCAGCCAAGCAGGCCTGTTCAGCCTGTCGCTCAACGAGATCGCACCCCAGCTGCCGGCTCCGGCCCAGGCCGAGGAACGCCGCATCGACGCACTGCAACCCATCGCCCGCCTGACCCTCGGCAGCCACCAGTCACACGTCTATCAACCGGCCAGCAGGCGGATGGTCAACGAACAGCAGCATCGCGCCGGCCTGGCTTTCGTCTACGGCAAAGTGGCGGCCCACGGCAAGTTCAAGGGCGAACAGCGCCTGCGTCAGGCCGAGGGCGACCACATAATACTCAGCATCGCCCGCCAACCCGAGGCCGAGCAGGCACTGCGCCAGAAGCTGCAGCAGCTGGGCTTTCGCGCAGCCTTGCGTCAGAGCCCGGCGCTGCCCAAGGATTCGGCCGAAATGTACGAGTTGCCCAACGAGGCCGCCTGGCTGCATTTCGCCCAGGAGCAGCTGCCGGAGCTGCGCCAGCAAGGCTGGCAGATCGTCGTTCAGCCAGGTTTCGCCTATGACCTGGCCTCGGTGGATGACTGGTATGCCGAGCTGGACGAGACGCCCGAACAGCGCTGGTTCGATCTGGAGCTGGGCATTCTGGTCGAAGGCGAGCGCATCAGCTTGCTGCCGGTACTGCTCGACGTAATCCGCAAGAATCCGGCGCTGCTTTCTCCGGCCAACCTGGCCAGGCGCGCGGACGACGAGATGCTGCGGGTGCCGCTGGGCAAACGCAGCGCGGTGGATGACCGACCGTTGCAGGTGCTGCTGCCCTTCGGCCGGCTGAAACCCATCCTCGCCACTCTCGGCGAGCTCTACCTGCGCGAACAGCCGAGCGGCGACAAGCTGCGCTTGGAACGGCTCGATGCCGCGCGCCTGGGCGGCCTCGAAGCCCTGCCACTCGAATGGTACGGCGGCGAGCAACTGCGCGACTTCGCCCGCCGCCTGCAGGATTTCGCCCGACAACCCTGCACGGCGCCGGTCGGCCTCAACGCCGAACTGCGGCCCTACCAGCTGGAAGGGTTGAGCTGGCTGCAAACGCTACGGGCTCTGGAAGTGGGCGGCATCCTCGGTGACGACATGGGCCTGGGCAAGACCTTGCAGACCCTCGCCCATCTGCTGTTGGAAAAACAGGCCGGACGCCTGGATCGTCCCGCCCTGGTGGTGATGCCCACCAGCCTGATTCCCAACTGGCAGGACGAAGCCGCGCGCTTCACGCCTGAGCTTAAGGTACTGACGCTGCATGGCCCCTCCCGGCAGAAGCACTTCGCCGAGATCGCTGGCTACGACCTGTTGCTGACCACCTATGCGCTGCTGCCGCGTGATATCGAGCAGTGGCTCGAACGGCCGCTGCACCTGCTGGTACTCGACGAAGCGCAGAACATCAAGAACGCCAGCAGCAAGGCCGCGCAGGCCGCAGGCCGGCTCGTGGCACGGCAGCGTCTGTGCCTGACCGGCACACCGCTGGAAAACAACCTGGGCGAACTCTGGTCGCTGTTCCACTTCCTCCTGCCCGGCTGGCTGGGCGATGCCAGGACGTTTACCCGAACCTATCGCACTCCCATCGAGAAGCACGGCGACAGCGATCGGCTGCAGCACCTGATCGGCCGTATCCGGCCCTTCCTGCTGCGACGCCGCAAGGAGCAGGTCGCCCACGAGCTGCCTCCCAAGACCGAGATCCTGCATTGGGTGGATCTGACCCCGGCGCAACGCGACCTGTATGAAACGGTGCGCCTGGCCATGGACCGCAAGGTGCGTGACGAGATAGACCGCAAAGGCCTGGCGCGCAGCCAGATCGTCGTCCTCGAAGCCCTGCTCAAACTACGCCAGGTGTGCTGCGACCTGCGCCTGATCAAGGGCGCCACGGAACGCCCGCGTGGCGGCAGTTCCGGCAAACTGGACAGCCTGCTGGAGATGCTTGAGGAGCAGCTCGCCGAGGGTCGCCGCATACTGCTGTTCTCGCAGTTCACCTCGATGCTGGCGCTGATCGAGGAAAGTCTGCAACAGCGCGGCATCGATTACGTGCAGATCACCGGCGATACCCGTGACCGCCGCACGCCAGTGCAGCGTTTCCAGAACGGCGAAGTGCCGGTGTTCCTGATCAGCCTCAAGGCCGGCGGTACCGGACTCAACCTGACCGCTGCCGATACCGTGATCCACTACGATCCCTGGTGGAATCCGGCGGCGGAAAACCAGGCCACCGATCGCGCCTACCGCATCGGCCAGGACAAGCCGGTGTTCGTCTACAAGCTCATCGCCCGCGGCACGGTGGAAGAGAAGATCCAGCAATTGCAGACCCGCAAGGCCGAGCTGGCCGCCAGCTTGCTCGAGGGTACTGGCGATGCGGACTGGCGACTGCAACAGAACAATATCGACGCGCTGCTGGCACCGTTGGGAGGCTGACGGCCGCCCAACCTTTTCTCTTCCGTGAAGGACAGCCCATCTATGGATCGCAACCCCGCCTTTCCAGGCTGGATGACAACCAGCTTTTAGTCCAAGCTTTCCAGCACCACGCCATCGAACCAGACAAGGACATGCCGATGAGCCTCTACGAAATCGCCTTCTCCGGCCAACTGCTTCCCGGTGCCCGCCTCGAGCAGGTCGAAGCCAACCTGAGCAAGCTGTTCCAGGCCGATGCCCAGCGCATCGCGCAGCTGTTCTCGGGGCGGCGCATCGTCATCAAGCAGAACCTCGATTTCGCCGCCGTGGAGAAATATCGCCAGGCCATGGAGCGCGCCGGCGCCCAGGTCGAAGTCAGGCCGATGCCGGTCGACGTCGAGGAAATCGAACTGGCGCCCCCACCTGTCGAAGCGATACCGACACCCTCGGAATCCGCAAGCGCACCCCAGCCGCTGAAGGTCGCACCACGCGACGAATACATGGCCGCTTTCGTCGACGTCGAAGCACCGGATTTCGGGATCGCACCGGTCGGCGCCGACCTGCAGGACACACGCACGCCCGTGCAGTCACCGACGCTGGACCTGTCCCAGTTCAGCCTGGCGCCGCTGGGCAGCGACATGAGCGAGCGCCTCCGGGCAGCCGATCCGCCCGCACCGGACACCTCGCACCTGAAGCTGGCGGATTGATTCCAAACTACCGCTGGAACGCGCCGTCATCCTCCACGCCAACGTGAGCAGTGACTCAGGCTTCGGAAATACCAGTGATGGTAATGCCATAGCGCTCGGCCAGACGGGTGGCCGGCGTGTCCTCCAGATCCGGGTCATGTTCGTGATCCAGATCCCCTTCGCCAAACTCACGTCGCGCCGCCTGGGTGACCAGTTCGACCGCCTCGTCGATATCCGGCTGGTGATCGGACTCGGTTTTCAGGGTGGAGGTATTGCCGTCCTTGTTGTAAGCGATGATCCAGGTGGTCATGGGCAGCCCCTCTCTCAAAAGAAAATGCGCCTTCGGCAGGAAAAGGCCCGCCGACATCAACGTCCGCCTGTTAGAGGCCTGGTCGCCTGCTTCAGTTCGGCGGCTCGGGTCAGATCCGCCTTCCGTCGAGCCGAATGAACAGGCCCAGTGAGGCTGGGTCATTGATAGATACAGCACCAAGAGGAGCGAGGCCATGAGCGAACCCCGCCTTAGAGCCTCTGCCGAGGTCAGCGAAAAACAACTGGTGGCCCTGCTGCGTGCCCATGCAATCGCACCTCCGTCGATCGACGATCCGCATTTTGCCGACAATTTCGAGCGCTTCGCCGACGCTCGCGCACTGCTGATCGGTGAGGCCAGCCATGGCACCTCGGAGTTCCATCGCGCCCACGCCGCCATCATCCGGCGCCTGATCGAACGCCAGAGCCACTACTTTCCAGGCGATCCTGGCCGGGCAATTCGATGCGCTGCTCTGGCTGGAACAGATCACGACGGTTACGCCAACGGCCCACGCCACATCGACGAAACCACCGTGCCCGATACCTACCCATTCGGAGAATGAGCCATGCGCATGTTCGTTCCTGAATCTAACCTGTTCCGCGACCGTGTCCACGCCGGCCAGGAGCTGGCCGAAGCCCTCCTCCACCTGGCGAGCGAACAGCCACTGGTGCTCGCCCTGCCACGCGGCGGCGTACCGGTCGCCTTCGAGGTGGCCAGCCAGCTCAAGGTACCGCTGGACCTGGTGCTGGTGCGCAAGATCGGCGCACCAGGCAATGAGGAACTGGCGCTGGGCGCGGTGATCGACGGCGCCAATCCGCAATGGGTAGTCAACCAGGCGTTACTGCAGCAGATAAACCCGCCGCCGAGCTGGTTCGACGAAGAGATGCAGCGCCAACTGACCGAACTGGAGCGGCGCCGCCAGCATTATTGCGGCGATCGCCCGGCACCTTCGGTGGCAGGTCGCTGCGTGATCGTCATCGATGACGGCATCGCCACCGGCGCTACCGTGCGGGCAGCGCTCAAGGGACTGCGCCGGGCCGGCCCGCGGCGAATGGTGCTGGCAACCCCCGTGGGCCCGCACGACATCATCGAAGTGCTGCTAGGTGAAGTGGACGAACTGATCTGCCTGGCCATGCCCGAGCCTTTCATCAGTGTCGGCCGGCATTACGCCAATTTCGACCAGACCAGCGACGAGGAAGTGATCGACCTGCTGCAGCGGGCCGATGGATTCGCCCCAGAGGGAGGGAAAAAGAGCAGCGTGCTTTTTCCGTAGGAGCGAGCTTGCTCGCGATCTGCATCCGACCCGGCCTTTAGCTTCAGGCCACCGGTGCCGGTGGCGGCTGATCCGGGATCGTCGGCTCGCCCGGCTCGGTGGGCAGATCCGGTACGCCGGGCTCCTCGGGGTCGCCTGGTACGCCGCTTGCGTGCAGGTCGAGTCTGTCGATCTCGTCGGAATGACGGATGGCTTCATTACCCATGTCGCTGCCCTCCACGGCTGTAATCGGACGATCCGGTCAGGCCCTGTCCGACCGGAGGTCTATTCAGTAGAGGAGCAGCGGCCGGGTTCTATCCCTCCTTCCGTCGGCGATTCACCACATCAGGTCGTCGGGAATCTGGTAGGCGGCGTAGGGGTCGTCGGCATCCGGCGCTTCGGTCTGCACGTTGAGCTGCACGATCCGGCGCGGGTCGCGCTCCTGAATCTTCAAGGCAGCCTCACGCGGAATCACCTCGTAACCACCGCCGTGACGGACGATCGCCAGCGAACCGCTGGAGAGCTTGTCGCGCATCAGCTTGTTCACCGACAGGCGCTTGACCTTCTTGTCGTCGACGAAGTTATAGTAATCCTCGGTGGTCAGCTTGGGCAGGCGGCTGGTTTCGATCAGCTGCTTGATCTGTGCGGTACGCGCCTTCTGCTCGGCCTTTTCCTGCTGCTGGCGGTTCAGTTCCTGATCGCGCGCCTGTTTCTCGGACTGGGCCTTGAGCGCTGCCTCGCGTTGCGAGTCATCTTTCTCGGCCTGTCCTTTGTGCACCAGACGCTGCTGTTTCTTTTGTTGCTTGCCGGCCTGCTTGACCTGCTTCTCATTGACCAGCCCCGCTTTGAGCAGCTGGTCGCGGAGGGAAAGACTCATGTTTCGGCTCGTCTGTCGGTATTGAAAGGGAAGAAGCTTAAAGCCTGAAGCTGGAAGCTGGAAGCTACTCTGAGTCCGCCATGCTTGGCGGCTTCTGACTTCCAGCCTCTAGCTTCTAGCTTCCGGCTGCTTCTTGGCTTCATCCCATAACGCATCCAGCTCAGCCAGATCGCACGCTCCGATGGGTCGACCGCGCTCACGCAAGGCCTGTTCGATGTAACGGAAGCGCCGCTCGAACTTGCCGTTGGCCGCACGCAGGGCGTTTTCCGGATCGACCCTCAGATGCCGCGCGAGGTTGACGGTGACGAACAGCAGATCGCCGAGCTCCTCGGCCATGGCCTCGGGATCGTTCTCGCTCATCGCCACGAGCAGCTCATCGAGTTCCTCGCGCACCTTATCGACTACCGGCAGTACGTCCGGCCAATCGAAACCGACTTGGGCCGTGCGCTTCTGCAACTTGGCGGCGCGGCTCAATGCCGGCAGCGCGCCAGGCACATCGTCGAGCAGGGACAACTGCTCGGGCGCTGCGGCTTTCTCGGCACGCTCCTCGGCCTTGATCTCCTCCCAACGCTGTTTGATAGCCGCCTCGTCGAGGCGTGGCAGATCGAACGAGCCGTAAAGGTCGCCGTCGGGGAAGACATGCGGATGACGCCGGACCAGCTTGCGTGTGATCGCATCGACCACCGTGGCGAAATCGAAACGCCCTTCTTCCTGGCCCAGCTGGCTGTAGTAGACGACCTGGAACAGCAGATCACCCAGCTCGCCGGGCAGGTGCTCGAAATCACCGCTCTCGATGGCATCAGCCACTTCATACGCCTCTTCCAGCGTGTGCGGCACGATGCTGGCGTAATCCTGCTGCAGATCCCAAGGGCAGCCATGCTGCGGATCGCGCAGCCGGGCCATCAAGTGCAGGAGGTCGTTGAGTTGATACATGGATAGCTCCAAGCGGCAAGCTTCAAGCTGCAAGTAGCGGGGCAGTCACCCCGCTTGTCGCTTGCAGCTTGTGGCTTGCCGCTGCCTTTAAGAGGCCCTTTGCCGCCTGGCCTCGATGATATTGGGCAACTGCGATATCCGGCCCAGAAGTCTTCCGAGCGCGTTCAGTCCCGGAATCTCGATGGTCAGCAACATCTGCGCTGTGCTGTCTTCCTTGTTGGAGCGGGTGTTCATCGACAGCACATTGATCCGCTCGTTGAGCAGCATCTGCGAGATATCCCGCAGCAGCCCGGCGCGGTCGTAGGCGCGGATGAAGATTTCCACCGGATAGGTCTTCTCCGGCACCGGCCCCCAGCTGACCTGGATGATCCGCTCCGGCTCGCGTCCAGCCAGTTGCAGCACCGACGGGCAGTCCTGGCGGTGGATGCTGACGCCACGCCCGAGGGTGATGTAGCCGACGATGGGGTCGCCCGGCAGCGGCTGGCAGCAACCGGCCATCTGCGTCAGCAGATTTCCCACGCCCTGGATCTGCACGTCGCCGCGCTTGCCCGGCTTGTAGGGCGCAGAGCGCCGCGGGATCAGCTCCAACTGGTCGTAATCGCGCTCCGGCTCCACCAGCTGCTGCGCCAGGTTGACCAGATGGGCCAGCCGCAGGTCGCCGGCACCCAGAGCGGCGAACATGTCTTCGGCGTTCTTCAGGTTGGCCTTTTCCGCCACCTTGTCGAAATCCACCGGCGGCAGATCGAGCCGACCAAGCTCCCGTTCCAGCAACGCCTTGCCGGCCGCGACGTTCTGGTCGCGCGCCTGCAGTTTGAACCAGTGGACGATCTTCGCCCGCGAGCGCGAGGTGGTGATGTAGCCCAGGTTGGGGTTCAGCCAGTCGCGGCTCGGCGAGCCCTGCTTGCTGGTGATGATCTCCACCTGCTCGCCGGTCTGCAGGCTGTAGTTGAGCGGCACGATGCGCCCGTTTACCTTGGCCCCGCGGCAGTTGTGGCCGATCTCGGTGTGCACGCGGTAGGCAAAGTCCAGCGGCGTGGCGCCCTTGGGCAGGTCGATGGCATGGCCGTCCGGGGTGAACACGTAGACCCGATCCGGCTCGATGTCAACCCGCAACTGGTCGGCCAGGCCGCCGATATCGCCCAGCTCCTCGTGCCATTCAAGCACTTGGCGCAGCCAGGCGATCTTCTCCTCGTAATGATCGGAGCTGGAGTTGACGTCGGTACCCTTGTAGCGCCAGTGTGCGCACACCCCCAGTTCGGCCTCCTCGTGCATGGCCAGGGTGCGGATCTGCACCTCCAGCACCTTGCCTTCGGGGCCCAGCACCGCGGTGTGCAGCGAGCGGTAGCCATTCTCCTTGGGGTTGGCGATGTAGTCGTCAAACTCCCTGGGGATGTGGCGCCACAGCGTATGCACGATGCCGAGCGCGGTGTAGCAATCGCGCACTTCCGGCACCAGCACGCGTACAGCGCGAACATCGTATATCTGGCTGAATTGAAGACCCTTCTTCTGCATCTTCCGCCAGATCGAATAGATATGCTTGGCGCGCCCGTCGATCTCCGGCTGAATGCCGGCGGCAGTCAGCTCGTCGCGCAATTGCTGCACCACGTTATCGATGTATTGCTCGCGATCCAGGCGCCGCTCATGCAGCAACTGGGCGATCTGCTTGTACTGTTCGGGTTCCAGGTAGCGGAAGGACAGATCCTCCAGCTCCCACTTGATATGGCCGATGCCCAGCCGATGGGCCAGCGGCGCGTAGATATCGAACACCTCGCGCGCCACGCGGTGGCGTTTGTCGTCATCGGCATTCTTCACCGCACGGATGGCGCAAGTGCGCTCGGCCAGCTTGATCAGCGCGACACGCACGTCGTCGACCATGGCCACCAGCATCCGGCGCAGGTTGTCCACCTGCGTCTGGCTGCCCAGCACCAGGGATTCGCGCGGATTGAGACTGGCGCTGATGGCCGCCATGCGCAGTACACCCTCGATCAGCTTGGCCACCACCGGACCGAAACGCTGATGCACGTCGGCGAGCTTCACCTTGCCTTCTCGCACGCCGCGATAAATCACCGCGGCAACCAGGCTGTCCTGGTCGAGCTTGAGGTCGGCGAGGATTTCGGCAATCTCGAGCCCCGTCTGATAGCTGGACGTGCCTTCGCTCCAGAGGTTCTGCGCGGCGTTGGCCTGCTGCTCCACATCGCGGGAGAACTCGCAGGCTTCCCTCAGCGCCTCGCGGTCGAGCGCCGGGTCCATGCCCAGCACGTGATCGAGCCAGCCATCGAGATTGATGCTGCCGTCGGTGTTGATCGGCTGAAGAGCCCTGACCTGGACCATCTGATTACCTTCCTTCTACACAGCAACTGCGTCGCGTACGCCGACATTCTCTGTGCCGGTCGGTTGATCCAGGGGCGGTTCGCCCATCAAGAATGCTCGAACAACGCCATGGCCTCGACATGGGCCGTCTGCGGGAACATGTCCAGCATCCCGGCACGCTTGAGCCTATAGCCCTGGCGCACCAGCTCGGCCGCATCGCGCGCCAGCGTCGCCGGGTTGCAAGAAACGTAGACGATACGCTCCGCGCCCAGTGTCGCCATTTGCCGTACCACTTCCCAGGCCCCGTCACGCGGGGGGTCGAGCAATACGGCGCGAAAACCTTCGCATGCCCAGCCGGCTTCGGCCAGCGGCTTCGACAGGTCCGCTCGATAAAAGTGCACATTCTCCAGGCCGTTGTGCGCGGCATTGGTGCGCGCCCGCTCGACCATCTCCTCGACGCCTTCCACACCCGTTACCTGCGCCCCGCTACGCACCAGCGGCAAGGCGAAGTTGCCCAACCCGCAGAACAGATCCAACACGCGTGCATGCTGCACGGGTGCCAGCCAGTCGAGCGCCTGGGCGACCATCGCCTCGTTCACCGGCTCGTTGACCTGGACGAAATCCCCCGGTCGCCATTCCAATTGCAGGCCCCACTGAGCCAGGCGATAACCCAGCGCCTGTGCGGGCTGCAGCGGTGCCGCTGGCCCTTCACCCTGGAGCCAGAGCTGGACACCCGTCTCGTCAGCGAAAGCGGCCAGTCGCTGGCGGTCGGAATCACCCAGCGCGGCCGTATGCCGCACCAGCACCGCCTCAGCTGTGCCGCTGAACAACTCGACATGGCCGATCGTCTGCGGCTTGTCCAGTGCCTTCAGCACCGCCAGCAGCGCCGGCAACAGCAGTTGCAAGGGCCGTACCAGCACGGGGCATTGCTCGATGGAAACGATGTTCTGGCTGGCGCTGGCGCGAAAACCCACGTCGAGTCGGCGCGCCTTGTTGTCCCAGCGCACCGCCAGCCGCGCGCGGCGCCGATAGCCGAACTCGGGGCTGGTCAGCGGCGCGGCCCACTGCTCGGGCTCGACGCCCGCCACACGGGACAGTTGCTCGGCCAGGCTGCGCTGCTTGAGCGCCAGCTGATCCTCAGCCGGAAGGTGCTGCAAGGTGCAACCGCCGCAAACACGTGCATGAGGACAGAGCTCGGCGCGCCGCTGCGCACTACCGGCGAACACCCGCTCGACCCGCGCCTCGACCACCTGGCTGCGTGCGGCCAGCACCCGCGCTTCGACCTGCTCGCCCGCCAGCGCCCCTTCGATGAACCAGGTACGGCCCTCGACAAAGGCGATGCCGCGTCCATCGTTGGCCAGGCGCTCGACGCTCAGACGCTGCTTCTTGCCCACGGGAATCTGCGGTTTCCTTTCGCCACCGCTGGGCTGGAAGCGCAGGCCGCCACCGTGACGAGCCATCAGTTGCTCCAGCCAGTTGAGGAAAGACTGCTCATTTCGGTTCGTCGTAGACGCCGGTCGACAGGTAGCGGTCGCCCCGGTCGCAGATGATCGCCACGATCACCGCGTTCTCCACCTCGCGCGATAGACGCAGCGCAGCTGCCACCGCACCTCCCGAGGACACCCCGCAGAAGATGCCTTCTTCGCGGGCCAGACGACGCATGACCTGTTCGGCCTCAGCCTGGGACATATCGACCACGCGGTCCACGCGTTCGGCCTGGTAGATTTTCGGCAGGTATTCCTGCGGCCAGCGGCGGATACCGGGAATCGCCGCGCCTTCCATGGGCTGCAAACCGATGATCTGGACCGCCGGGTTCTGCTCCTTGAGATAGCGCGAGACGCCCATGATGGTGCCGGTGGTGCCCATGGAGCTGACAAAATGGGTGATGCTGCCACCAGTCTGCTGCCAGAGTTCAGGGCCGGTGCTGCTGTAATGCGCTTCAGGGTTGTCGCCGTTGGCGAACTGGTCGAGCACCTTGCCACGGCCCTCGGCCTGCATCTTCAACGCCAGGTCGCGGGCGCCTTCCATGCCTTCTTCCTTGCTTACCAGGATCAGCTCGGCGCCATAGGCGGTCATCGCCGCCTTGCGCTCGGCACTGGAGTTGCCCGGCATGATCAGGATGAAACGGTAGCCTTTGATCGCCGCCGCCATGGCCAGGGCGATGCCGGTATTGCCCGAGGTCGCCTCGATCAAGGTGTCACCGGGCTTGATGTCTCCACGTGCCTCGGCACGAGCGATCATCGACAGCGCCGGACGATCCTTGACCGAACCAGCCGGATTGTTGCCTTCGAGCTTGACCAACAGCGTGTTGGTGGTCTCGCCCGGCAGACGTTGCAGGCGAACCAGCGGAGTATTGCCGACGCAGTCGGCAATGGTCGGGTACTGAGTTGTCATGGCGTGGTTGAACCGCACGGCGTGAAAAGGCGCATATGATACCGGCATCGGCCGATCACGGGCAGACCGCCGGGTCCATGTCTGAGGCGGTTCCACGACCCAGGCGCAGAGCATGAACGAACCAGGCATCACCGGCAGGAGTCATCCCGTTCTGTAAGCTGCTGATTCTTCTCTTCTGCATCGGGAAAAATCCATGCTCGATACGCGCACGGCACTTCTTTCAGGTTTTTTGCTACTGGGCGTGACGGCCTGCCAGAGTCCCGAAACGGAAGTTTCGGTACCCGCTCTTCCCGAAGCCGCTACCGGCTATACCGCCAAACCCGGCTGGGCCACCGAGCGCTTCGCCGTGGCGGCGGCCAACCCACTGGCAACCGAGGCCGGTTATGAAATCCTCAAGGCGGGTGGCAGCGCGCTGGATGCCGCGGTGGCTGTGCAGATGGTGCTGACCCTGGTCGAACCGCAATCCAGCGGGATCGGTGGCGGCGCCTTTCTGCTGCACTGGGATGGTGAGCGCGTGGTTGCCCTGGACGGCCGCGAGACGGCTCCGGCCGCCGCCGACGAAGCACTCTTCCTGCAACCGGACGGCACGCCGATGAATTTCCAGCAGGCTGTGATCGGAGGCCGTTCGGTAGGCGTGCCCGGCGCGGTGAAGATGCTCGAACAGGCGCACCGGGAACACGGCAAGCTGCCCTGGAAGTCGCTGTTCCAGACCGCCATCCGCCTTGCCGAGGATGGCTTCCCGGTGAGCCCGCGCCTGCATGGCCTGCTGCAAAAGGACCCGGCCCTGCGTGATGACCCACAGGCCACCGCCTTCTATTACCAGGCCGACGGCAATCCCTGGCCCGTCGGCCATCGGTTGCGCAATCCTGCCCTCGCCGCGCTGCTGCGCGAGATCGCCGAACACGGCAGCGCCGCTTTCTATCAGGGCGAGAACGCCGAGGCGCTGGTGCAACAGGTGAATCGGCACCCGAGCAATCCGGGGCGGTTGTCGCTCAGCGATCTGGATGGCTATCAGCCTCGCCAGCGCGACGCCATCTGCACCCTGTGGCAGCAGCGCTACCGGATCTGCGGCTTCCCGCCGCCCTCCTCGGGACACATCGCCCAAATGCAGATTCTCGGCCTGCTGGAGCAACTGGGGCCGCTACCGCCCCTCGAGCAGGGCCTGCCGTCCGCCGACTTCCTGCACCACTACACCGAAGCGGCGCGCCTGGCCTATGCCGACCGCGCGCAGTACCTGGCCGACCCGGACTTCACCCCGGCGCCGGGCGGCGACTGGAATACGCTGCTGGCTCCGGACTACCTGAAGCAACGTGCCCGTCTGATCGGCTCGACCAGCATGGGCACCGCCAAGCCGGGCAACCCCGGGCCGCTGCCGCTGGCCTTCGCGCCGCAACCCGAGCAGCCGGAGTACGGCACCAGCCACATCAGCATCGTCGACGCCGACGGCAACGCACTGGCGATGACCACCTCCATCGAACAGGCCTTCGGCTCGCGCCTGCTCAACGACGGCGGCACCGGGCTGCCGGGCGGCTACCTGCTGAACAACGAGCTCACCGACTTCGCCTTCGAGCCACGTGACACCCAGGGCAAACCGGTGGCCAATCGCGTCGAGCCGGGCAAGCGGCCACGCTCGAGCATGAGCCCGACACTGGTGTTCGAGGCCGATAGCGGTCGGCTGCTGGCCAGCGTCGGTTCGCCGGGCGGCGCGGCGATCATCCATTTCACCGCGAAAACCCTGCTCGGCATGTATGGCTGGGGCCTGGATGCGCAGCGGGCGATCGATTTGCCGAACTTCGCCAGCTACAACGGCCCGACGATTCTGGAGGCCGGGCGCTTTCCGCGCAGCAGCCTGAAGGCGCTGGAAGCACGCAGCCATGAGGTGCGCGAAAGCGAGATGACCAGCGGCCTACAGGCCATCCAGCGTACGGCCAGCGGCTGGTTCGGCGGCGCCGACCCCCGCCGCGAGGGCCTGGTCATGGGGGAATGAAGGCAAGGGACGATAAAAGCATTGGGACTGGAGGTGAAAGCCGATGAGCCAGCCCTGCACTTACACTTAAGCGCCCGTATTAGAGAGTCCGGGCCTCGTGCGCCAACCTGTCGATGGCGCTATCCAGTTCATCCAGCGCGCTGCCAGCGCTCGGGTGGTGCTGCTTGAGCAGGGTCTCGCTGCGTTCGCAGGCCGCACGCAGTTGCGGCACGCCACAGTAACGGGTGGCGCCGTGCAGGCGGTGCACGCGATCGATCAGCATCTCTTGATCTTCGGCGGCACGGGCATCGCGAATCGACTGGCGATCGCTCTCCAGCGACGCCAATAGCATGCTCAGCATATCCGCCGCCAGATCAGCCTTGCCGGCGGCCAGGCGCAACCCCTCTTCGGCATCCAGAACCTTGAGCTCGTTCTCCACCGGAATGTTCTCGGCCGGCGCCGCGACAGTGCCACGCCGCAACGGCAGGCCGGTCCATTTCAGCACCACCTGGGCCAACTGCCGCTCGCTGATCGGCTTGGTCAGATAATCATCCAGGCCACTCTGCAACAGGGAACGCCTCTCGTTGGAGAGCGCGTGGGCTGTAAGGGCGACTATGGGCAGCGGTGGCTGGCCGCTTTCGAGTTCCCAGCGACGGATTGCCTCGGTGGTCTGCCGGCCGTCCATGCCGGGCATCTGCACGTCCATGAAAACCATATCGAACGACTGCTGCTGCACGACTTCGAGCGCCTGCTGCCCGCTGCTGACGGCCACCACCTCACCACCCAGATCGGTCAACAGGGTTTCGAGCAGCATCAGATTGGCCGGGTTGTCATCAACGCAGAGCACGCTGGGAGGCCGGCTATCGGAAACCGGCATCTGCTCGACCAATGCCTGCGGCGGACGCAGCAGTTCCACCAACACCTGCTGCAGCTTGCGGGTGCAGGCCGGCTTGCCCTGCAGTTGGGTATGGGTGTGGGTTTCGGGCAGGGCGTCGTGATATTGCGCCTGCTCGCTGGTGGGACAGAGCACGATGCACTTGCAGCCCAGCGCCTCGAACTGCCACAGCCGCTGGCACAGTTGCGGCGGCGAGATTTCACGCATGGTCACGCCCAGCACCGCAATTTCGATCGACTGCTCGCTCGCCCGCGCAGCGGCCACGGCATCCTGCAACTTGTCGAGACTGTCGAACGGCAGTACCGCCAGCCCGCAAGCCTCCAACTGATGCTGCAACGCCTGGCGCGCCAGCGGGTGCTGTTCCAGCAGCCCCACCCGGCGCCCCAGCAGCGCGGCACGCGGCAGGTCCTCGGCATCGTCGCGCGCCTTGGGCAGGCTCAGGCTGACCCAGAATTCGGAGCCTTCTTCGGGAATGCTGTCGACGCCGATTTCACCGCCCATCTGCTCGATCAGGCGCTTGGAAATCACCAGCCCCAGGCCGGTGCCTCCCGGCTGCCGTGAGATCGAATTGTCCGCCTGGCTGAACGCCTGGAACAGCGCGCGCAGATCCTGATCGGTCAGGCCGATGCCCGTGTCCTGCACGCTGATGCGCAGTTGGGCACGATCGCTGCGTTCGTCTTCGACCATCGCGCGAACCACCACGGTGCCTTCGTTGGTGAACTTGATGGCGTTGCTGACCAGGTTGGTCAGCACCTGCTTGAGCCGCAGCGGGTCGCCTACCAGCGACAACGGCGTGTCGCGATAGACCAGACTGACCAGCTCCAGCTGCTTGGCATGCGCAGCTGGGCCGAGAATGGTCAGGGTGTCCTCGATCAGGTCGCGCAAGTTGAAAGGCACGCTCTCCAGTACCAGCTTGCCGGCTTCGATCTTCGAGAAGTCGAGAATCTCGTTGATGATGCCCAGCAGGCTGTCGGCAGACTTTTCGATGGTCGCCAGGTAATCCTGCTGGCGCGGAGTGAGATCGCTTTTCTGCAGCAAGTGGGTGAATCCCAGAATGCCGTTCAGCGGCGTACGGATCTCATGGCTCATGTTGGCGAGGAACTCGGACTTGATCCGGCTCGCTTCCAACGCCTCCTTGCGCGCCAGATCCAGCTCGATGTTCTGGATCTCGATGGTTTCCAGATTCTGCTGCACGTCCTCGGTGGCCTGGTCGATGCTCTGCTGCAACTCCTCGCGTGCACTGAGCAGCGCCTCGGCCATGCGGTTGATGCCGGAGGCGAGTTCGTCCATCTCGTGGCTGCCGAGCGCCGGCAGCCTGGTTTCCAGATAGCCGTCCTTGAGCTGCGCCACCGCCGCCTTCACTTGATGCAGTGGCGCGCTGATGGTGCTGCTCATGCGCAACGCCAGCAAGGCGGTGACGACCAGGCCCGCTCCCATCAGCAACAGACTGGTGAACAGGCTGCGGTAGCCCCGCAGCAAGGTACCCTGGTGGGACAGTTCGAGTTCCAGCCAGCCGACCTGGCGCTCCACATTACCCGGCGCCTCGGTGGCAAAGTTCAGATGGCGCCCCTGCACCGGCATCAGGATACGCGTGGTTTCCAGGCTGCTGACCTGGGTCAGCGCCTCGGGATCGGCCGGTGGCGAGGGAGTGATCATGTTCGGGCCAGCGTGGGCCAGCAGGTTGCGCCCGGTATCCAGCGCCGTCACCGAGCGCATGTCGGGCTGATCGAGTATCTGGTTGAGGATGCGCTGCAAGCGCTTGCTGTAGCCCTGGGCCATCGCCGGGGCCGCCAACGGCGCCAGTTGCTCGGCGAGCAGATGGCCACGCTCCTGCAACTGCAGGCGCATCTCCGAGAGCTGCATTGAGGTGAAGTAGATGCCCAACACCACCGCCAGCAGCGTTCCGGGCAGCAACGACAGCACCAGCACGCGACTCTTGATTCCCAGATGTCTCAGCACGGTTCCATTTCCCTGGTTGACTGGCGCCTAGTGTAGCGACTCGACTTCCCTGAATCTGCCCGCAACCGCTTATCGGCATGCCATCTTGGGGTTCAATCCAACCCGCGGATTTCCTTGCCCTGGAAGTCAGGCAGCTTCCAGTGAAAGGTCATCGCCAGCATGCGGAACAGGAAGCCGGCACCCAGCGCCACCAGCGACGCGATGTTGTTGCTCACACCCAACCACAGCAACCCCACGTAGAGCACGCCGGTGAAGAGCGCCACCGTGGCGTAGAGTTCGCGCTGTAGCACCATCGGCACCTGGTTGCACAGCACGTCGCGCAGCAGGCCACCGAAGATGCCGGTGATCACGCCGGCCAGCACCACGATCGAAGGATGCGCGCCCATCTCCATGCCCACGCCACAGCCGATCACCGTGAAAGCCACCAGTCCCAGGCCATCGACGATGAGGAATACCTTACGCAGATGATGCATGTGCCGCGCGACGAAGCCGGTCACGATGGCCGCGCCAATGGTGAAGGTCAGGTACTCGGGATTGGCGATCCAGCCCACCGGATAGTGCCCCAGCAGGACGTCGCGCACGGTACCGCCGCCCAGTGCGGTCACGGTGCCCAACAGGCAGATACCGAACAGGTCCATACCCCGGCGCATCCCCATGATGGCGCCAGACATGGCTTCAGCGGTGATGGCGACCAGGTAGATGATATGCAGCAACGTCACGGGCGACTCCGGAAAGGACAGGCAGAAATGAAAGCGGCGCGATTATGAGGCAAATCCATACTCATGACGCACGAGTAAGTATTTTTAGGCTATACAAACATTTTCTTAATCTGGCGCCACCGCATGAATCTCGATCCCAGGCAGACCGAGGCCTTCCGCTTCGTCATCAAGACCGGCAGTTTCGAACAGGCCGCCGCACGGTTGCACCTCACCCCTCCGGCTATCTCGCAACGGGTGCGTGCGCTGGAAAGCGCGCTCGGCAGCGCGCTGGTGGTACGCAGCCGGCCCTGTCGCCCCACCGCGACCGGCCAGCGCCTGCTGCAGTACCTCAAGCGTGCACGATTGCTCGAATCCGATCTGATGGCCGAACTCGCCGAACGCAGCGACGCGCCGCTGATGGTGGTCGCCGCGCTGAATGCCGACACCCCGGGGCCTGTTGCCATTTCGTCCGCGGCCGCGCCGGCGCCTGTTTTTACGCGAGGCAAGGCATGAGGAGAGAGGTTTGGTCATTCCAAATGAACGACGAATAACGCCGCATCGCGTAAAAACAGGCCCGGCCCGAAGGGTTGCGCGGGAAATGGCGCCAGCTGTCGTTGTAGGACTTGGCAAGGGAATGACCATTGCCTGCGTCCTACGCCTAACCTGGCGCCATTTCTCGCTGCAACGCGGCTCGCGACGAAACGGCAACAGACCCCGGGCACCTGGTTCTTTCCGGCGCTGGCCGAGGTGCTGATTCGCGAGCAGGTACTGCTCGACCTGATCGTCGAGGATCAGGACCACACCTACAACCTGCTCGAATCGGGTCTGGCAGTCGGCTGCATCAGTACCGAACCCAAACCGTTGCGTGGCTGCACTGCGAGCCCGCTGGGCAGCATGCGCTATCGGCTGCTCGCCAGCATGGCGTTCCGCGACCGCCACTTCGCCAACGGCTTGAGTCGCAACGCCGCGCGCAAGGCGCCAGTGGTGGCCTATTCGCACAAGGACAGCCTGACCTCATCCTGCCTGCTGCAATGGATGGGATTGCCCGAAGGCGCCTACCCCTGCCACTACGTACCGGGCTCCGAACCGCACTTCAGTGCCATTCGCCATGGTCTGGGCTACGGCATGGTGCCCGAGTCTCTGGCGCAAGACGCCCTGGCGCGAGACGAAGTCGTCGACCTGGCGCCGGATGCCCCGCTGGACATCTCCCTCTACTGGCATACCTGGAAGGTGCAGTCGCCACGGATGGAAAATCTGTCACGGCAGATCATCGAAGCCGCGCCACGCATCCTCGCGCCTCCACCCGAGGGAGTTGAGGCACAATGAGCCGCATGACCCAGCTCCCCACTCTTCCCGCCTGCTGCGCACCGCTGCTCGACCGCTGGCTGCTACCCCATGCGCTGCCTGGCGTACAGCTGCTCAGTACTCACTTCGACCCCGAGCGACTCGACCCCAAGGATTTCACCCGCTGGGGTATCGCGCCGCTCAAGGCGGTGAACAAACGCCAGACCGAATTCCTCGCCGGGCGGATCTGCGCGCACGAGGCGCTGCGACGGCTCACCGGAGCACCACTGATTCTCCCGGTGGCCGAGGATCGCTCACCCTGCTGGCCCGCCGGCGTGGTAGGTTCCATCACCCACGGTGCCGGCTGGGCCGCGGCAGTGGCAGCCCGCGCCGAGCACTGGCGCGGGCTGGGGCTGGACGTGGAGAAACTGCTGCCGAGCACCCGCGCCGATCGCCTGGCTGCGGAAATTCTCACGCCCGCTGAAATGGAGGGCTACGCCGAATTGCCCGAGGCACAGCGCGCGCTACGGGTGACCCTGACCTTCTCGATCAAGGAGAGCCTGTTCAAAGCGCTCTACCCGCTGGTGCAGAAGCGTTTCTACTTTCAGGAGGCCGAGCTGATCCACCAAGGTGCCGACGGCTATGCGCACCTGCGCCTGCTCAACGATCTGTCTCGGGAGTGGCGGATCGGCGCCGAGCTCGAAGGCCAGTTCGCGCTGTTCGACGACTACCTGCTCAGTCTGGTCAGCATCCCGAGGCTCTGAACTAGCGCCCCTGCTCTCGCGGCCAGGCCAGGCTGAATCGCGCGCCGCCCAGCTCGCTGCTGCCGACCCCGGCACGGCCGCCATGCCAGTAGATGATCCGACGCACGATCGACAGCCCCAACCCATGCCCACCCGACGCGCGCGTGCGGCTGTCGTCGAGCCGCAGGAAGGGAGTAAAGATGCGCTCCCAGGCCTCTTCCGGCACGCCCGGCCCATCGTCGTCGACTACCAGCCGAGCCTGCTGCGCGTCGATGATGAAACTGACCTGCACCCGCGTTTCGGCGTGGCGCATGGCATTGGTCACCAGGTTGCTCAAGGCGCGACGCAGGTAATGCGGTTCGGCCTGAGCCCAACTGCCGCCGTCGGCCACCACGAGACAATGACCACGCTCGACCGTCACGTCCGCACGCAGGGGCGCCAACTCGCGGATCACCTGATCGACCAGCGCCTCCAAGTCCACCTTACTGAAGGCCAGCGCCGGCGAACCGCGCTCAAGGCGGGTGTACACCAGCATCTCGTCCACCAGCCGGTCCAGGTCCTCGATATCGGCATCCATGCCATCGAGGTACTTGCCGCGGATGGCCGCGTCCTCCGCGTCGCCGGCCATCTCCAGGCCGAAACGCAGCCGCGCGACCGGCGTGCGCAACTCGTGCGCGACCGCGCTGACCATCTCGCGCTGGACCGCCAGCAGACGCTGCAGATGCCTGGCCATGTCGTTGAAGGCAGCCGCCAGACGCCCGACCGAGTCGGTACCGGCATCCGGCACGCGCACCTCGAGATTGCCGCTGGCGATGCGCGTGGCTGCGCCCTCCAGCTCGCTCAGGCGCTGTTCCAGCTGACGCACCAGCAGATAGACCGTCAGGCCGATCAGCGACAGCCCCAGTACGCCGATCAAAAGCAGCAACTGCGCTGGATAGGGGTTCATCTGGTACAGCGGCCCCAGTTGCATGATCCAGGGCGTGCCGGCGACGGCAGCGAACACCCGAATCGCGTCGCCGCCGCGATCGAGGGCCATCACCGTATCGCCCTCAACCAGGCGACGGCGCTGATCGTCATCGAGGTTCGCATTGTCACGGGTCAACAGACTCAGCTCGTAACCGAAACCGTGCCTGGCCTTGAGTTCTACAAGTCGCTGAGGCTGTTCCTCCTCCGGATAACGCACCAGCTCGTCGATCAGCAGGTAGATAGTGGCCCGCGCCAGCTGTTCGCTGATCTGCTCGACATCGCCAGTCAGCACCAACCCGTCACTGGCACTGACCAGCGCGTACACGGTGACCCGTCCCGGATGCTGCGCCTCAACCAGCACCTGGCCTCGCAGCAGACGGGTCTCGAGGCGGCTCTCCAGACTCACGTCCGAGAGCGTGCGCACCCGCAGCGGAATACCCAGCAAGCGCCCCCAGAGATTGGCCGCCTGGCGCCTTTCGATAGGCGTCATGCTCTGCATGTTGTACGCCATCAGGCGGAAGGTGCCACCAGCCAGGCTTTCGCGATGCTTGTCGGCGCGCACCTCGTTGAGCAACTGCAGGCCGCCGGCGCCCAGCAGTGCTACCAGCACCAGCACTGCCAGCATGCCACCGTAAATACGCAGGAAAATGGAATTCATTGGGGGTCCAGGTTCCCTGGGACATCATGCGCAATGCACGGCAGGATCACCGGCCGCATCGCTCAGGCAAAGGCTTCGGAGACGAACAGATAACCCTTGCCACGCACGGTCTTGATCAGGCGCGGATGCTCCGGGTCATCACCGATCTTCGGCCGGATGCGCGAAATGCGTACGTCGATGGAACGATCCTGGCCGTCGTACTCGATGCCGCGCAACTGGGCGAATATTTCCTCGCGGGAAAGAATGCGCCCACCATTGGAGGCCAGCAACCAGAGCAGGTCGAACTCGGCGCCGGTTAGCTCGATCAGTTGTTCGCGCAGCCAGGCCTCGCGCAGGGCGCTGTCGATCACCAGCGGACCGAACTGCAGCCTCCTGGCGTTCGCTGACACACCCTCGGGGTTCTCGCGGCGGCGCAGCAAGGCCCGGATTCGCGCCAGCAACAACCGCGGGCGCACCGGCTTGCAGACGTAGTCATCGGCACCGGTTTCCAACCCCAGCACCTGATCGAGGTCGTCGGCCCGGGCCGTGAGCATCAGGATAGGGCCGTCATAACGATCACGAACCTTGCGGCAGATCGACAGGCCGTCTTCGCCGGGCAGCATCAGGTCAAGCACCACCAGATCGGGCGCCTCCTCGACGATACGTTGCGCCGCGAGTGCGCCATCGGCCTCGATGGAAACCTGCAGGCCGTTGCTTTCCAGGTACTCGCGGGTCAGCTCGGCCAGCCGCTGATCGTCCTCGACGATCAGGATGCGCCAGGCACCTTGTTCCATCCTACTTCACTCCTTCAATACTTCGGTCGATTGTATCTTCACGGCGCAGCGGGATGGCAATCACGGCAACCCCACCGGATTCGTCGCCGGGGTGACGGTGAACGCCATATCAGCCCAGGTGACCGGCCAGCGCCGTGGCGATAGCCGGAGCGCCCCAGGCGACCATTTTTCGAACACTACATATAGTGTTTTCGCAACACAGGCAAAAGGCCTTGAGCAGACTCAATTCCTTCGGCATTTCGTCGGTTGCCTGCTATCCCTTGGTCCATGCGGTCTGCTTTGGCGACGACTCTTTTCACCCACAAATCGCCCACACGTTATCCACAGGTTGTTCCTGTTCCGCGCCTTGATTTTGGTCATGATCGGCACTATCGTGTCGCTCGCCCGCGATCAAAACCCAATATGTTGGGGCTGAAATCAGCAGCAGACACAAGATCGCAAAAAAGCAAGGCATTTATTTCAAAGCCTCGCCCGGCATCTACCACCCCGACCCGCAGGCCAGGAAACAGCGCCTTCGACGGCAGATGGAGATACCGGGGCGATGCCTCTCCTGACCCCCATGGATGGTTGCCCCACCAAACGCATCACACTATATGTTGTGTTTCAAGGTTGTGATCCTCACGGGTGATGACTATGCTTCAAGACATTCGATTCGTAGCGTTCTTCAGAGACACCCCATGCGTCGTGCATCAGCGCGCGCCACTGTAATAACCGAGACCACAGGCCGCGGCAGAATGGCCTGATACCTAACGTGCGACAGCGACATAAAGAGAATCCGGAGACCCCCATGCAGAACGAGTCCATTCGCGAGAATTCGCAGGCAGCCGATACCACACCGGATCTGGCAGCCACCGCGCCGGGCCAGCTACGTGTGATCAAGCGCAACGGCACCGTGGTGCCCTATACCGATGACAAGATCACCGTTGCCATCACCAAGGCCTTTCTCGCAGTGGAAGGCGGCAGCGCCGCCGCTTCCTCGCGCATCCATGACACCGTCGCACGCCTGACCGAGCAGGTCACCGCGACCTTCAAGCGCCGCATGCCCTCCGGTGGCACCATCCATATCGAGGAAATCCAGGACCAGGTCGAACTGGCCCTGATGCGTGCCGGCGAGCAGAAGGTCGCCCGCGACTACGTGATCTACCGCGAAGCCCAGGCCACCAAGCGCAAGAGTGCCAATGCCGGCAGCGACATCGCCCAGCCACACCCGAGCATTCGCGTCACCCAGGCCGATGGCAGCCAGCGTCCGCTGGACCTGGGCCGCCTGCAGACCATCATCCGCGAGGCCTGTGAAGACCTGGCCGAGGTCGATGGCGCGCTGATTGAGCGCGAAACATTGAAGAACCTCTACGACGGTGTCGCGGAAAAAGACGTCAACACCGCCCTGGTGATGACCGCGCGCACCCTGGTCGAGCGCGAGCCGAACTACTCCTACGTCACCGCCCGCCTGCTGATGGACACCCTGCGCGCCGAAGCACTGGGCTTTCTCGATGTCGCCGAAGCCGCCACCCACCACGAGATGGCCGACCTCTACGCCAAGGCGCTGCCGGCCTACGTGGAAAAAGGTGTGGAGTTCGAGCTGCTCGACCCGCGCCTGAAGGAATTCGACCTGGCCAAGCTGGGCGCAGCGATCAACCACGAGCAGGACCAGCAGTTCACCTACCTCGGCCTGCAGACGCTCTACGATCGCTACTTCATCCACAAGGACAACATCCGCTTCGAGCTGCCGCAGATCTTCTTCATGCGTGTCGCCATGGGCCTGGCCATCGAGGAAGAACAGCGCGAAGCCCGCGCCATCGAGTTCTACAACCTGCTCTCGTCCTTCGACTACATGGCTTCCACGCAGACCCTGGTCAAACCCGGCACCCTGCGTCCGCAGCTGGCCTCCTGCTACCTGACCACAGTGCCGGACGACCTGGGCGGCATCTACGACTCCATCCGCGATAACGCCCACCACACCAACAACCCACCCCCCCACCCCAACCACACCACACCCCACCCCCCCCACCCCCCCAACAACAACCCCACCAACCCCAACACCCACCCCCACCACCCCAACCACAAACACCACAACCACACCCCCCACCCCCACAACCACCCCCCCAACCCCAACCCCCCCCACACCCCCAAACAC
>JBKEBY010000068.1:0-6743 GCA_047973445.1 Pseudomonas sp. | reverse complement strand
GCGACGCCATCGCCCGCGATGAGCAGCGACTGGAGGACGAACTGTCGGCATTCGCCGGCTTGCTGACGGACGCGCAACGGCTGCACTGGCGCAAGAACCCGGCGCAGACCTTCATGGCGCTGGACGGCGAAATCACCACCCGCCTGCAACAGTTGCAGGCCCAGGCGGAACAGGTCGAAGAGCAGCGCCAGCGCCAGGAAAAACTCAAAGCGCTAGCGCTCGAACAACAACATCTCCAGGAGAAACAGACGGCCTGCGCCGCACGCCTCGCCGATCGCGAGAGCCAGCTGCAAGCCTGCCGGCAAAGCCTTCGCGCCAGCCTCGGCGAGCAGACCAGCGCCAGTCTCTGGCAACAACAGCTGGAAGCGGCGACCCAGGCGGCGCGCGAGCTACAGATCAACGGCGAACGCCAGCTCAACGAGACCCGAGTCGAACTGGCCCGTCTGACCAGCGAACAACAGAGCTGCCGTGAGCGTCGCGACGAGTTGCAGTGCGAGGAGGCCAACCTGCGCAACGAACTCGCCGCCTGGCGGGCCGCGCATCCTGAACTGGACGACGCCACATTCGCCCAGTTGCTGCATATGGACGACAGCCTGCTCGCCGAAACACGCCAACGGCTGCAGCACAATGCCGAAGCCCTAACCCGCTGCCGCGAGCGCCTGAAAGGCTGCAGCCAGCGCCTCGCTGCACACCAGGCACAACATCCCGAGGTGCCGGACGCGGACGTACTGGAACGGCGATACGACGAGCAGGCGATGAGCTGCGAGCAGGCCGACCAGCGCTGCGCCGAAACCCGCGCGGCGCTGATCGATGATGACAATCGCCGCCATCAGAGCCAGGCGCTGCTGACACAGATCGACACAGCCAGCGCCAAACACCAGCGCTGGGCGCGCATCGCTGCACTGATCGGATCGAGTGACGGCGGCGCCTTCCGCAAAATCGCCCAGGCCTACAACCTCGACCTGCTGGTGCAGCACGCCAACGTCCAGCTGCGCCAACTGGCCCGGCGCTACCGGCTCAAGCGCGGCGGCAGTCCGCTGGGGCTGCTGGTGATGGATACCGAAATGGGCGACGAGCTGCGCTCGGTGCATTCACTATCCGGCGGCGAGACCTTTCTCGTCTCCCTGGCGCTGGCGCTGGGCCTGGCTTCGATGGCGTCGAGCAAGCTCAGGATCGAATCGCTGTTCATCGACGAGGGCTTCGGCAGCCTCGATCCCGAGTCGCTGCAAATCGCCATGGACGCTCTGGACTCGCTGCAGGCCCAGGGACGCAAGGTGGCGGTGATCAGCCATGTGGCGGAAATGCATGAGCGCATCCCTGTGCAGATCCAGGTGCAGCGCCAGGGCAATGGACAGAGTGGTTTGAAGATCGTGGGCTGAGCCGCTTGTCGCAGGTGCCCATGCTCCCACGTGGACACCTGCGCAACCTTACCAGGCCATCAACCGGCTGAGTTCGACTGACTGGCACGGCACCTGCTACGGTTCGCTGGACAACGCCGCACCCCGCGGCGCCATCCAGTCGAACCCGAGAGGTAATGCCACATGATTAGCTGTCGCGACCAGGTAACCGAGATGATCATCGCCGCCAAGGTGCGCAAGGGCCTGAAATGGACCCACGCCGCCGAGGCCATAGGCCGTTCCAAGGAATGGACCACGGCTGGCTGCCTCGGCCAGATGGCCTTCGACAAGCCCCAGGCCGAGACCCTGGGCAAGCTCTTCGAGCTGTCCGACGAGGCGGTCGCCTGGCTGCAGATCGTGCCCTATAAAGGATCACTGCCCAGCGCCGTGCCCAGCGATCCGCTGATCTATCGCTGGTATGAACTGGTGAACGTCTACGGCACCACGATCAAAGAACTGATCCATGAGGAGTTCGGCGACGGCATCATGAGCGCCATCGACTTCTCCATGGATATCCAGCGCGAGCAGGACCCCAAAGGCGATCGCGTCAATGTGGTGCTCTCGGGCAAGTTCCTGCCCTACAAGAGTTACTGAATCATGGAGGTGATACGGATTCGTCGGCAGCCATACTGCCGGCTGGAGCCGTTGTGACTCGCCAGCCAGTCGATTTCGAGCTTCATCTTCACCTCTCCCTTGGTGGGGGAGGTGAAGGCGTGCCCTCTCTCAGAGCCTGTTCACGATCTGCTGTGCGTCGGCCCTGCTGCATTAAAAACAGGCTCGGAATGCTCATTTACATCAGTAAACTCCGCTTCCTCGCCTGTTTTTGCCTTGCAGGACTCTAGCTCGCTAGATCGTGAACAGGCTCTCAGGGAGCGCCCGACGAACCTGTCCCGAAGATCACTGCACGGTCGTACCAATCACCCGGGCAATGCGCGCCTTTTCGTCGGCTGAATCCAGCGTCAACCGCGACAGATAGGCCGCAACGGCCTCGATGTCATCGGCCGACAGCAGCGCGGCGATGCCAATCATCACCGAGCCGGCGCGTCGGGGGTCGTTCTCACGGAAACGGGTGAGTGCCGTACGCAGGTATTCGTCCGGCTGACCGGCGAGCCGCGGCGTGGTCTCCATGCCCTCGGCATGCCGGCCATGACAGCCGGTGCAGGCGTTGAGGAACAGCCTCTCGCCGCGGCGGCGCAGGCTCTCGCTGACCGTGGTAGCCACCGTGTGCACCTGCTGCTGACTGAAGTACACAGCGATATTGACGCGATCTTCCTGCGTCAGGTTCTGCGCCAGCTTGGACATGACGAAGTCGGTACGCTCGCCGCTGGCGAATTTCTCGAAGGCATTGAACAGATAGAGCGGATTCTGCCCGGCCAGGTTGGGGATGTGCGGACGCTTGCTGTTGCCCGTCTCCCCGTGACAGTAGGTGCAGAACACCGCCCGCTCCTGGCCTGCGGCATAGGCGTGCTGGCGGTTTTCGTTGTCGGTCATGACCTGGGCGAAGCGCTGGGCCAGCCCGTCATCGGCAAGAGCGAAGGAAGTGAAACAGCAGAGCAAGGCAATGGCAAGGATGCGCATGGGTCGTCCCTGGCGAGTTTTCATCGACGGGACTATAGGAGTGGCTATCGAGTCGGATACTGGCTCAGATCAACGAAAGCGGCCGCCGCCGACCGATGCAGGCTCGAGGTGTGATGCCTTTCACATCGATACCAGTCTCACCTGGACGACCTGCGCCCATACGTCGCATTGACGATAACTTCGATCAATGAACGCGAAAGACAGAAAAGGCGACACAGCAGATGAATATTCGACTAAAGTAGCGCCCCTTTTCCGCTACGACGAGCCGCGCCCCATGCTAGATGGACATGCCGAACTGACCATGACCGTACTGATGACCCCGGACAAGGCCAACTTTTCCGGCAACGTACATGGCGGCACTCTACTCAAGTACCTGGACGAAGTCGCCTATGCCTGCGCCAGCCGCTACGCAGGGCATTATGTGGTCACGCTTTCTGTGGACCAGGTGAACTTTCGCCAGCCGGTGCACGTGGGCGAACTGGTGACCTTCCTGGCTTCGGTGAACTTCGTGGGCAATACCTCCATGGAGATTGGCATCAAGGTCGTTACCGAAGACATCCGCCTGAAGACCGTTCGCCATACCAACAGTTGCTTCTTCACCATGGTTGCCCTGGATGAGAGCGGGCGCCCCGTCCCGGTCCCCAAGCTGAAGCCGCAGACGGCCGACCAGAAACGCCGCTTCGCCCAGGCCCAGCAACGCCGCCAGATCCGCCGCGAGCTGGAAGAGCGCTACAAGGCCATCAAAGCCGATATCTGACCCCATCGCAGTATGGCCGGTACATCGCCGGCCTGAACGGGCATATCCCGCTCCGCCGGAACATAAGGCCGGTAAAGCCTTATATAATCCACGGTCTTTTTGCAGACGACACCGAGGATTCCGTGAGCACATTGCCGCCCTGCCCCAAATGCAACTCCGAATACAGCTACGAAGACGGCCAGATGCTGGTCTGCCCCGAGTGCGCCCATGAGTGGTCGGCCGACGCGACACAAGCGACCGATGACGATGCCAGGGTCATCAAGGACTCTGTCGGCAACGTCCTCCAGGACGGCGACACCGTTACCGTGATCAAGGACCTGAAGGTCAAGGGCTCATCTTCAGTGGTCAAGGTCGGCACCAAGGTCAAGAACATCCGCCTGTGCGACGGCGACCATGACATCGACTGCAAAATCGACGGCATCGGCGCGATGAAGCTCAAGTCCGAGTTCGTGCGCAAGGTCTGACGCGGGAGGCCAAGGCCTGGAATCACCTGGCCCTGGCAGGAGGCGCGCCCTCGCGGCGAATGCAGGCGATAGCCTGCATTCGCCAGGACGCAGAGCGTACTGAATAGTGCCCACGCAGAAGCATCGGCACCATCAGCTCGGCTCTTCTCCCTTCGAAGAGAAAGGACGCATCAAGGCGTCAGATACGACGAGCGCGTCAGCCCCAGGCGCAGGGCATCGATGTACTGTGCCCGCTCCTTGGCGCTCAGCCTGGCGCTGGCCACTTTGTCGCGGTAGTAAGTCATCAGCTCCTCAGGCGACAGGTGCACGTAGCGCAGCATGTCCTCGATGGTGTCGTGGGTCTCGATACCGGCGTGGTAGTAGCTGCCGTCCTCGCGCTGGTAGACGTTCACCGAGTCGGTATCGCCGAACAGGTTGTGCATGTCGCCGAGGATTTCCTGGTAGGCACCAACCAGGAATACGCCGAGAAAATACTCTTCGCCAGGCTGAACCTCATGGACCGGCATGCTGCTCTCGATGCTCTGCTCGTCGACGTACTGCTTGATCTTGCCGTCCGAGTCGCAGGTCAGGTCCTGCAGCACCGCGCGCCGGTCCGGCTCCTCGGCCAGGCGCTGCAACGGCACGATGGGCAGAATCTGATCGATGGCCCAGGTATCCGGCAGACTCTGGAACACCGAGAAATTGCAGATGTACTTGTCCGCCAGCTTGTCGTTGAGCTCGTCGAGCACCGCGCGATGCGAGCGCTGACGCGCCTTGAGCTGGTTGTACAGGCGCCGGCAGATGGCGAAGTAGCTCTGCTCGGCCAGCGCCTTCTGCGCCAGGCTGAGCTGGCCGGCGGCATACTGGGCGCCCGCGTCGCTCATGTAGTGAGTGGCGCGCCAATAGGTCTCAGTGACCATCTCCGCATCGGTCGGCCCGAGCAGGTCTACCAGCGACTGCACGATAGCCGGCAGATCGGCATAGTTTTCCACCTCGGGCACCGCATCGTTGTGCCGCTCGACGTCGGTCACCTGCATTACCAGCACCGCATGGTGCGCAGTCATCGCCCGTCCGCTCTCGGAGAAGATGTGCGGATGCGGCAGCCCTTGTGCCTCACAGAAATCCTTGAGCATGCCGACTACAGTGCCGGCGTACTCATCCATGTCATAGTTGATCGAACTGGCATTGCGCGAATGAGTGCCGTCGTAATCGACTCCCAGCCCACCACCGACATCGATATGGTCCATGGGCAGGCCGAGGGCGCGCAGCTCCGCGTAATAACGAATCGCCTCGCGGAAACCCTGGCGATAGTCCGCCAGGTTGGCGATCTGTGAACCCATGTGGAAATGCAGCAGGCGGATGCCCTGATCCATCTCCGCTTCGCGAAAACGCTCGATGACGCGCAGCAACTGTGCAGCCGACAAGCCGAACTTGGAGCGCTCGCCACCGGTATCCGCCCACTTCGAGGAAGCCAGCGACGACAGGCGCACGCGCAGGCCGATCTGCGGCATCAGCTTCAGCTCAGCGGCCTCCTCGATGACCATCGCCACCTCGGATTCCTTCTCGATGACGATGAACACACTGTGTCCGAGCTTCTGTCCCATCAGCGCCAGGCGGATGAACTCTCGGTCCTTGTAGCCGTTGCAAACGATGGTGCCGCCCTTGGGCGCCAGCGCCAGCACCGCCATGAGCTCCGGCTTGGAGCCGGCTTCCAGGCCGATGGATACCTTCTGCGTGGCGATGATGTTTTCCACCACCGCTTCCTGCTGGTTGACCTTGATCGGGTAGAGCGCGGTGTACTTGCCGCCGTATTCCATGCGCTCGATGTTGGCATCGAAGGCACCGGTCAGCCGGCGTACGCGATCCTGCAGAATGTCGGGGAAACGCACCAGCAACGGCAGCGAAAGCCCCGCCTCACGCAGCTGTTCGATCAGGGCACTGAACTCGATGGGCGCACCATCCGGCCCCTGTGGCCGAACCTCCACGCAACCCTGGTCGCTGATCGCGAAGTAGCCCGCTCCCCAATGGCGGATGCCGTAGATGCTGCGGCTGTCCGCTGCGGTCCATTGGCTGCCGTCGTCTTTACGTGTGCGTCGAACAGGCATCTAGGCCTCCCTGAACAATGATGGGTAACCCGCCGCGAGAAATGAATGCCGGCGGGAAAGACTGTCCCGGTTGGACAGCCAATGCATGGAGAAATAAGCGCAAGGCCGAATGAGTCGGCAATCAGCCACCGGACTTGAGCGCCTTGAAACCGCGCTTGGCCAGCTCGTCGAGCAACAGTTGGACGTGCTCGCCCTGAATCTCGATGACACCGTCCTTGAGCGCCCCGCCCGTGCCGCAACGGCGCTTCAGCGCACTGGCCAACGCCTTCAGCTCATCCTCGGCCAGCGGCACACCGGTAATGGTGGTCACCGTCTTGCCGCCGCGCCCCTTGCTTTCCCGGCGAACCCGGGCGATGCCGTCACCTTCCGGAAGCTTCGACTGCTTGCAGACACAGACATCGACCGGCTGACTGCAATCAGGACAATGCCGTCCCGCATCGGTAGAGAACACCAGCCCGCCAAG
>JBKEBY010000029.1:0-59598 GCA_047973445.1 Pseudomonas sp. | reverse complement strand
CGCTGGCACCCCACGGACGCAACTCGCTGAACTGGCAATGCGGGCAGCTATTGGGCGTGGGGATCATATCCTGCGCAAGAGGTCCTGATACCGAAAGGCATCTCGCCAATTGCTCACGCTGCCCCGGGCTGAGCTGGGAGAGCCGGGCAATCCAGCTGTTGAAATGACTCGCTCTCATGATTCACCTCCCGTATGTGGAGACGTCATGATCAGCTTAGCCTGTTGCAACAGTTAGCTCAGACATAGCCTTAAGAAAGGTGGTGTAACACAGCAGACTGCTGCGGTTAGCGGATAAGCTCAGCAGGGTATGGTGTACATGACCGGTAGGTGTCGACCGTAGCGGCCGGTCGTATCAGGCAGAAACCTGCCAGAAGCGGCCAGACAGCCTAGTATATCCCCCCTTTCGGTTCCACTGCCCAGGATAGGTTGACCACTGCAGTCTGGGCGTAATTTGAAAGGCTACTTGATTGGCGGATAGTCATGGTTTGAGTTAATAAAACTCATCAGCTTCTAGATCAATTTCGCTCAGCGCTGTATTTATAAACAGTATATCCTCCTCCAATTTTCCTAGAAGTCGTAGACTGGCAACTTGCCATTTGATAGCGTCGGACACGCGGTGCTTGGCACCTGTTTACGATATCCGAGGTCGAATTTGTCCCCTCGGAAAAGGACTAATCGATACGAGTGCTGAGGCAGGCAAGCTTTTGATTAACACTCCAGCAGGCCCCTTCAACGGAACGACTTGGGAGGCGACACTTCAGCTTGTCCTGAAGTCTAAATTTGGCGCCGACGGATACCAGTACGTTCCAGCAACGCCAGGTGATTTCGGTATCGAAGGGTTTACCAAGCATACTGGGCTTGCCTTCCAGTGCTATTGCCCTGACTCGCACTACGAGCGCTCCGAGCTCAACAAGAAGCAGCAGAACAAAATCACCCGGGATCTGAAGAAGCTCAAAGACAACGAGACCAGCCTCAAGGGAATTCTCGGTGGCACCAAAATCAAAAATTGGTACTTCATCACTCCGGAAATTGCCCACAACGCACTGCTGACTCACGCTCAGAAAAAGCAGGATGAAGTCAGGGCCTGGGGGTTACCCCATCTGGATGATAATTTCACCGTCCTAGTCCATGACATCGGGTATTACATCCAAGAAATAAACCAGCACCGCATATCTGCCGGTATCCCAATCACCATTGGCCAGGATAAACAATCAATCCCCAAAGTGAATGACAGTCCCACCGCCTACGACGAAAACCTGGAGCGCAAGACCAAACTCCGGATATCAGAAAAAGGCGAGCGCGCTGTCGTAAACCTTCTCGCCATGACCAAGAAATCATTCCTGGATCACGACAGCTTTTTCCAGACGCTGTACGAAAAATCGCCGCAGACGTATTTTCAGGTGGCGAAAACACTCAACGGCTTTGAGGAAAACGTTGAGGAGTGGAGCGTGACCACCTCGGGACATCCGGATGAACTGGTTGAAATGATCAAGGCTCGCCTATCTGGTCGGCTGCTCGGAGATGAGCAGTTGAAGATCGATGGAACACTCACGGACGACATAGTGCGCAGAACCGTCGCCCGCTGGCTCGCAGTCTGCCAACTGGACTTCTACAGCTGATGGCAACAATCAAATTTACTCCAAGGCCGATGCCAGTTCTGACCGAGCTACGGCCTATGTACAAGATCAGTCAAGCGTTGCTGATCCTCCACATCTGTGGGCACGGCAGCAAATGCAGCTTGGTCAAACTTCACCTGATGCACTGGGCGATGAAGACCCCTCGCCGCATGGAAACGATGCTTCTGGCCGCACAGCTCGGTCAGATAAGTCTACCTGTCTGGGGGTTTGACCCCGCCCTGTCTATTGCCCTACAGCTAGCATTTAGAGACGGCCTAATCGAGCCTACTACCAATGGCTTCAAATTATTGCCCAAAGGCCAGCATCTGGTAACAGACATCATCAGCGACAAACCCCTCATGGCCGAGGAGAAGGCCGTGCTCTTGAGGATCGGCAAGAGAATCACCGAAACCATGGTCAAGACCATATCCAAGGAATGGGAATAACCTGGCGGTTGCAGGAGCTGAGTGCAACACGGTTATTGAACTGAAGCTGGAGCATCATGCCGCATAGCCATAGCCTCCTGCATCACCTCGCCCATGACTTCTATCGGGCATTTGAAGTCGAAGCGTTTGCGCGGACGCATGTTCAGTTGCAACGCGATGGCATCCAGCTCTTCCTGGCTGTGTACCGACAGGTCTGTGCCCTTGGGCAGGTACTGGCGGATCAGTCCGTTGATGTTTTCGTTGCTGCCGCGCTGCCAAGGACTGTGCGGGTCGCAGAAGTAGATCGCCACACCGGTTCTCTGGGTGATTTCGGCATGCCGTGCCATCTCCCGTCCCTGGTCGTAGGTCATGCTCTTGCGCATCGCCAGCGGCATGCCATTGAGCGCTGCACTGAAACCCTCCATTGCCGAGGTCGCCGTCGCGTCGTTCATCTTCACCAGCATAAGGTAGCCACTGGTGCGCTCCACCAGCGTACCTACAGACGAGGCGTTGGCCTTACCCTTGATCAGGTCGCCTTCCCAATGCCCCGGCATCAGCCGGTCTTCAATTTCCGGCGGACGCACATGGATGCTGACCATCTCAGGGATCTGGCCGCGCCGATCCACGCCGCCAGAGCGGGGTCTGCGCGTCGTCTTGCCTTGGCGCAGGCAGGTGATCAGTTCCTTGCGCAGTTCGCCGACCGGCAGGGCGTAGATCGCGTTGTAGATCGTCTCGCGACTGACGTAGGCATCTCTGAGGCTGGGAATGTTCATGCTGCGCAGCTTGCCGGCAATCTGTTCGGGAGACAAACGCTCACGCAGCATATGGGCAACCAATTCGAAGCGCTCGCTACCCGGCAGCAGCTTTCGCCTCGGTCGACAGTGCCGGCGGCGGGCTTGCATCTGTTGCTGAGCGACACGAGCCGAGTAGCCGTCGCAGGCATCTCGGTTACGCCGCACCTCTCGACTGATGGTCGAAGGCGATCTATTGATCAGACGGGCAATCCTGCGCAGGCTGAAGCCTTGGGCATAGCCGATTTGGATGGTGGCGCGTTCTTCAACGCTGAGTTCGACATAAGACATAGGGGCAGCACCGTACCGGATTGGTCAGGTGTTGCACTCAGTTTTTGCCGCCGCCATGGATACTATATCCAGCAAATATATAGGCATATTCACCATGAAAGTCCTTATCGCGACACTTCTGGCCCTCTTTGTTTCGTGTGCTGCTGTTGCGGACGAAGCCGATGCCGCGCGTGAAAAGATGATCCAAGACGGCATTAAAGTCTGCCGGGAGAAGGGCTTTGCAACTATCGGTGAGCGTGACAAGTGCGAAAGAGGGTTCTTCGCCAAGGCCAACGAGCTTTACCCGGCTCGTGGCTCTGATACCTATGCCAAGAAACATTATGCAGGCATGAGCAAGGCGCAGGCCGAATCGGCCCTGATCAAGCTACGCAAGGAGTGGGAAGCGGCACCGAGAGGTGGCTATTTCAGTGCTCGCCGTTCTGGTCCAGCCAGCAAGATGGCGATTGCTAAAGAGGGTTGGTGGATTCAGATCAACATCCTCGGCACGCGCCAGTCTCTGGATGATCCCTGGTTCATGGAATGCAAAGGCTATCAAACGGCAAACATCATTCGCCGCTGCCCCCTTGGTAAAGGGGGTGAGGAGTAAGTTCGATCTACTGGTAGCGTTGCGCGCGGAGGCTGCCTGATCATCACATGACGTACTCGCACTGCCCGTGCCGTTTGCTGCTCCTGGGGTCTTGGGTTTGCCAGTTGTCTTTCTAAATTATAGCTACGCAAACATACATCTGGACGGGCGGGAGCCCGATACTCGTCGCCAAACAGAAGCCTCCAGCGCTTTTGTCGGTTTCATCCCTTGATGAAGTGTTCCCGGTAATAACGCAGCTCGGCGATCGATTCACGGATGTCGTCCAGCGCCAGGTGCGTCCCGCCTTTCTTGAAGCCGCTCATGATTTCCGGCGACCAGCGCGCCGCCAGCTCCTTGAGCGTCGAGACGTCCAGGTTGCGGTAGTGGAAGTAGGCTTCCAGCGCCGGCATGTGCCGATAGAGGAAACGGCGATCCTGGCAGATGCTGTTGCCGCAGATCGGCGACTTGCCTTTCGGCACCCATTGCTCGAGAAACGCCAGCGTCAACGCTTCGGCCTCGGCAGTGAGGATGGTGCTTTCGCGTACCCGCTGCGTCAGTCCCGATCCACCATGCTGGCGGGTGTTCCATTCATCCATGCCGGCGAGGATTTCATCGCTCTGGTGCACCGCGATCACCGGCCCCTCGGCCAGCACGTTGAGCTGGCTGTCGGTGACGATGGTAGCCATCTCGATGATCACGTCTGAATCCGGATTCAGGCCGGTCATCTCCAGGTCGATCCAGATCAGATTTTGTGGGTTCTGCATGATGAGCTCCTTGACGATGGCGCGCAGTTTAGCCGCTCGGGCCGAAGCCGTCAGGTGTCATGGGCCGAAACGAAGGACGGCTGCATCGGAGGCGCTAAGGCAAAAAAGCTCATGTTAAACTCGCGCTCTTTCAGCCCTGGGCATCCCTCGCAAATGGCCAAACGCCAACTCAACCGCCGGCAAAGCTGGCGCATCGAGAAAATCCAGGAAGAGCGTGCAAGCCGCGCGGCACGGCGCGAGTCCCGCGCACTCGAAGAACTCGAAGGGGGCGACCTGGGGCCGGAACAGACCGGCCTGGTGATCGCCCATTTCGGTGTTCAGGTAGAGGTCGAGGCGCAGCAGGGCGAACAGACCGGCGAAGTGTTCCGCTGCCATCTGCGCGCCAATCTGCCAGCGCTGGTCACCGGCGACCGCGTCGTCTGGCGCCCGGGTAATCAGGGCATCGGTGTCATCGTCGCGCAACTGCCACGCCAGACCGAGCTGTGCCGCCCCGACAGCCGCGGTCAGCTTAAGCCCGTGGCGGCCAACGTCGATCTCATCGTGATCGTCTTCGCGCCACTGCCCGAACCCCATGCCAACCTCATCGACCGTTACCTGGTGGCCGCCGAGCACGCCGGCATCACGCCACTGCTGCTGTTGAACAAGGCCGACCTGATCGACGAGCAGAACGAGAAGGCGCTGAATGCGCTACTCGGTGTCTATCGCGGCCTCGGCTACCCGCTGCTGGAAGTGTCCGCCCGCGATGGCGACGGCATGGACAGCCTGCGCGCACGCCTCGATGGCCATGTCAGCGTATTCGTCGGGCAGTCGGGCGTCGGCAAGTCCTCGCTGGTGAACAGCCTGTTGCCCGGCGTGGAAACGCGGGTGGGCGCGCTATCGGAGATGACTGGCAAGGGCACTCACACCACCACTACCGCACGGCTTTTTCATTTCCCCGGTGGCGGCGAGCTGATCGATTCGCCCGGCATACGCGAATTCGGGCTGATGCATGTCAGTCGCGAGGACGTGGAAGCCGGCTTCATCGAGTTCCGCGACGTGCTGGGCCACTGCCGCTTTCGTGACTGCAAACATGATCGCGAACCTGGCTGCGCCCTGCTCAAGGCGCTCGACGAAGGCCGTATCCAGCCACAGCGCATGGCCAGCTATCGGCACATTCTCAGCAGCATGCCCGAGGCGGATTACTAGCTGGAAGCCAAAGTGTGGGTTGCGCAAAAACCCGCCAAGCTTTTTCGTCCAGCCTTCCAGCCTCCAGCGCTTTTGTCGGCCTTATTGGCTTTCCGGCTCAGCGAACTTCAGTACGCCATCCTCGAAGATATTCAAGCGCTCGCGCACCGCTCCCGGCTGTAGCGGTTCACCTTCGCCGGTAGCGGGCTCGGTGCTCGTCCCGGCGGCGCCAGCATCTTCGTCGGCTTCCATGTTCGGCTGCTGCTCCTGCTCGATGGAGCGCTGCGCCTTCTTGGTCAGCACCAGGATGTCGATCCGGCGGTTGACAGGATTGAACGGATCTTCCCGGTCAAACAATGCCGATGAGGCATAGCCCACCACGCGCGCAATCTGTTCTTCGGGATAACGTCCCGCGACTAGAGCCCGCCGCGCCGCGTTGGCCCGACTGGCCGACAGTTCCCAGTTGCCGAAATCACCCTGGCCCGCGTATGGCTTGGCATCGGTATGGCCGCTGATGCTGATCTTGTTCGGCATCGTCTGGATGACATCCGCCATGGCCAGCAGAATGTCCTCGAAGTAAGGCTGCAACCGAGCGCTACCGAGGTCGAACATCGGCCGGTTCTCGGCATCCATGATCTGGATGCGCAGCCCGTCCTGGGTTATCTCGAACAGAATCTGATCCATGTAGCGGGTCAGGTCGGGGTCCTCCTCGATCTTGTTCTGCAACTCTTGCAGCAGCAGTTCGAGGCGCTGGTTTTCCAGTTGCTCGGCAAAGGTCTGCGCCTGTTCGGCATCGAGGCTGGACTCGCTTTGCTGCATGGCCGGCTCGACGTCGGCGTTGAGCGTGCGGTCCGGCGATGGCGTGGGGGTTCCGCCCAGGTCGATGACGTGCGGGCTGGCGCTTTCGGTGAACCCGACCGGGTCCTGGAAGTACCCGGATATCGCGCGCTTCTGCTCCGGCGTGGCCGAACTCATCAGCCACATCACCAGGAAGAAGGCCATCATCGCGGTCATGAAGTCGGCGAAGGCGATCTTCCAGGCGCCACCGTGATGCCCGCCTCCGCGCTTGGCGCCGCGCTTGACGATGATTGGTTGGTTGTTGTCCATGGTTAGGGTCTGTTCCCGTTTCGTTCACGAGCCGCGTTGCTGCGCCAAATATCGCCAGGCAAGGCGCGGGACGCCGGTAATGGCAGGCCCTTATCAAGTCCCGCAACGCCGCGTGGCGATATTTGCCGCGCAACCCGAAGGGCCGGGCCTGTTCTTGCGCGACACGGCGTTATTCGTCGTTCATTTGGAATAACCAAATCTCTCTCCTCATGCCTTGCCTCGCGCAAAAACAGGCTCCGGCGCGGCCGAGAATGAAACGGGAGCAGACCCTAGCTGCCACGCATGGCTTGTTCGAGCTCGACGAACGTTGGCCGGTGCGCCGCGAACAGCACCTTGCGCCCGAACTCGACGGCCAGGGTTGGCGGCATGCCAGACGCCGAGGCGACCAGCGTCGCCTTGATAGCCTCATAGAGGTTCAGCTCTTCCCGCGCATCGTGCTCCAGCGAGGCGGCCAGAGGACCGACGAAACCGTAGGACGCAAGGATGCCGATGAAGGTCCCCACCAGCGCCGTGGCGACCTTCTCGCCAATCATGGCGTTGCTGGCATCGGCCAGGATCGCCATGGTGATCACGATGCCCAGCACCGCCGCGACGATACCCACCGCCGGCAACCCGTCCGCTACGCGCGTCACCGCATGGGACGGATGCTCCAGTTCTTCCTTGAGGCTGGCCAGCTCCATGTCGAACAGGCCTTCCAGCTCATGGGGCGCCATGTTGCCGGAGGACATGATGCGCAGGTAATCGCAGATGAACGCCGTCATCCGCTCATCCTTGAGGATGGCGGGGTACTTGCTGAAAATGGGGCTGGAAGCGGGCTCCTCGATATCCGCCTCGATGGCCATCATGCCTTCACGACGGCTCTTGTTGAGTATCTCGTAATGCAGCCGCAGCACCTCCAGATAGAAGGTCTGGGTGAAACGGGTGCTGAACATCTGCAGCGATTTGCGGAACACCACCTTGGTGGTGCTCCCCGGATTCGCCTGCAGGAAGGCCCCCAACGCGGCACCGCCGATAATCATGAACTCGAATGGATGGAGCAGCGCGGCAATCTTGCCGCCGGAAAGCGCGAATCCGCCCAGTACACTGGCGAACACAACGATGATGCCGAGGATCTTTACCATAGGGGTTACGTCTGAAGCCTGTTTGCGGACCACTGGCAGCCGATGCGACGGGGCACCCAGGTACTACCGGAAATCCCGTCAAGGGGTTGGCGAAAGAATTGTTCTGGTTATCGGAACTTTTGCGCCAGACTAAAGGCCATCCCGACGAAAAGCCAGTTCGAGACCATGACCACGACCGCCCTGCCCCGCTCCCTGCCTGCCTGGATCAAAGCACTGGACGCCGTGGCGCTGCCCGCCTTTGCCGGTCCCCATCGCGAAGTGTGCCAGGCGCTGCGCAACAGCAGCCTGCCCATGCGCCAGATCGCCGAGCTGATCCAGGTCAGCCCGGTGCTGGCGCTCAACGTGATCCGCGAAGCCAATCGCAATGTCGGCACGGCCAGCGAACCGGCGGAAAGCCTCGAAGTGGCACTCAGCCGCATCGGCCTGCAACGCGCCGAGCAACTGCTGGCCAGGATTCCTGCCGTCGAAACCCAGGACATCCCGGCGCCTCTGCGGCAGATAGTGCTGATCAGCCGCCACGCCAGCCAGCAGGCCAGCGGTTTGTTCGGCGACCGCCTGGCGCGGCTCGCACAAGAAGTCCATTGGAGCAGCCTGCTGTTTCTTTCGCCGCTCTGGGCACTGATCGCGGCACATCCGCACTTGCTCGAAGCTTGGGAACAACGCGTTCTGATCAAGGGCGAGCCGGCCAGCCGGGTCGAGCAATCGCTGCTCGGCGTTTCGCTGCTCGAACTCTGCCTGGCGCTGGCGCGCCACTGGAACCTGCCGGCCTGGATCTCCCAGGGCTACATCCTGCTCGGCAGGAACCGACGGATGCTGATCAAGGCCCTGCACATCGCCCGCGACAACGAGCATCCGTTGCACCAGCAACAGCTGCTGGACGCCGATCCCGATCTGCGTCGCTGGCTGACGCTGCCGAGCAATACCATCCTGCTCGCCAACGGCATCGCACTGACCGCGCACCACAGCTGGAGCGGCACCCACAGCCTGCGCTGGCAGCGGCTGGCCGGTCTCTATCTGCAGATACCGCTGACCGAGCTGCAGCAGCGGGTACACCAGCAGGCCGTGGAAAGCGCCCGCGCAATCGGTCGCACCGATCTCTGGCACCCGGCACAGGGCTTGCTCTGGCCGTGGAGCAGCCGCTTCCAGCAGGAAAAATTCGCCAGGCTACCGAGCAGCGCAGCACTGGCGGCCTGGCGCGAACAATGTCGCGAGTTGCTGAGCGAGAAAAGCCCCTATGACAACGTGCTGCAATTGACCGCAACGGCCGGCAAGGCGCTGGAAAGCGCCGGCATGCAGCGCGTCCTGCTGCTGTGGCTGGACCAGCGCCAACGGCGCCTCGTCAGCCAGCAGTGCATCGGCCTGCCGCGCGAGGCGATGCGGCTGGACCTCGACCCCTATCAAAGCCAGATACTGCGTCAGTTGCTGGAAAAACCGGCGCAACTGCGACTCAACCCAGACAACATGGCACAGTTTTCCGCACTGCTGCCGGGCGCGATCAAGGCGCTGTTCGCTGGCGAACACCTGCTGTTGCGCTCCATCGGCCATGAAGGGCGCGTGATGCTGCTGGTGGTCGCCGACCAGAACGACCTGGCCTTCAGCGAGGTCGGACTGCAGGCATTTGGCAAAACGGTGCAATGCATCGAACGTGCACTTGCTACTTTCGACAAGCGCGGGCGTTGAATTTTTCGCTAGACTCCGCCTTTTCAACGTTGCCGAGACCACCATGTCCGCCTTCTCCGACCTGCCGCTGGTGATCGAGCCTGCCGATCTGGCTGACCGCCTCGATGCGCCGGAACTGATTCTCGTCGATCTGACCAGTGCTCAGCGTTACGCCGAAGGCCACCTGCCCGGTGCACGCTTCGTCGATCCCCGGCAGACCCAGAGGGGGCAGCCGCCGGCGCCCGGCCTGCTGCCCGACAAGGCACAGCTGGAAGCCCTGTTCGGCGCACTCGGCCATCGCCCCGAGGCGGTATACGTGGTGTACGACGACGAAGGTGGCGGCTGGGCGGGGCGCTTCATCTGGTTGCTGGATGTGATCGGCCATACGCATTACCACTATCTCAACGGCGGTCTGCACGCCTGGCTGGCCGAACAACGGCCGCTGTCGCAGACCCAACCGGAAAGCGTCGGTGTGCCCGTCGCGCTCGAGCTGCATGATGAGCCCACCGCGACCCGCGACTACATCGAAAGCCGCCTCGGCGCCGCGGACCTGGCAATCTGGGATGCCCGCACGCCCGCCGAATACCGTGGCGAGAAAGCCCTGGCCGCACGTACCGGACACATGCCCGGCGCGATCAACTTCGAATGGACTGCTGCGATGGATCCGCAGCGCACCCTGCGCATCCGCGAAGATATCGCCGAGCAACTACAGGCACTCGGCATCAGCGCCGACAAGGAAATTATCACTCACTGCCAGACGCATCATCGTTCCGGCTTCACCTACCTGCTGGCCAAGGCCCTGGGCTATCCGCGCGTCAAAGGCTATGCCGGCTCCTGGGGCGAATGGGGCAACCTGCCCGATACGCCGATCCAGCAATGAAAGGTTCATCCATGAAAGATCGCTTGTTCGTTCTCAGCCAGTACCTCCTTCCGCACCACCTGATCTCGCGCCTGGCCGGCTGCCTGGCCGAATGCCAGTTGCCCTGGGTAAAGAACACCTTCATCAAGTGGTTCGTGCGGCATTTCAATGTCGACATGCGCGAAGCGCAGATCGAGGAACCCACCGACTACGAACACTTCAATGCCTTCTTCACCCGTGCACTGAAGGAAGGCGCGCGGCCGCTGGACCCCACCCCTGGTGCCATCCTCAACCCCTGCGACGGCGCCATCAGCCAGTTGGGCCGGATCGAACAGGGCCGCATCTTCCAGGCCAAGGGTCACAGCTACAGCGTGATGGAGCTGCTCGGCGGCGACCACGAGCGCGCGGCGCCCTTCATGGGCGGCGATTTCGCCACCGTCTACCTGTCGCCCAAGGACTATCACCGCGTGCACATGCCGCTGGCCGGTACCCTGCGTGAAATGATCTACGTGCCGGGACGAATCTTCTCGGTCAACACCGTCACCGCCCAGGGTGTGCCGGAACTCTTCGCCCGCAACGAGCGCGTGGTCTGCCTGTTCGACACCGAGCGTGGCCCCATGGCCATGGTGCTGGTGGGGGCGATGATCGTCGCCAGTGTCGAAACCGTCTGGGCCGGACTGGTCACGCCGCCCAAGCGCGCCCTGAAAGCCCTGCGCTACGACGAGGCCGCGCGGGCACCCATCCACCTGGAGAAAGGCGCCGAGATGGGCCGCTTCAAGCTAGGTTCGACGGTAATCCTGCTGTTCGGTCCCGAGCAGGTACGCTGGGCCGAGCAGCTCAAGGCGCTGAGCCCGGTCTGCATGGGCGAGAGCCTGGGCCAGGTGTACGCACCGCTGCAGGCCACGGCGACACCCGACGACGAGTAAGACCTCACCCCGCCAAAATGCGCTGCCGGTATCCTTCCGAGCAGCGCACTTCTGCGACCGACTGTCCCCTACGCATTGCTGCTTCGCGCCAGTCAGCTATGATGGCAACGATGATTTCATAGTGCCACCACGATGGCTATCGATGCAGCCTGCCAAAGTCCCAGAGGACCGAGGCGCTGACGTCATGTCGCGGAGTTACCTGTTGGAAAGTCTCAGCCAACCGCTGCTATTGCGCGTACCCACACCGGATTGCCAGACGCTATCGTTCTGCGAACCCAACGTTTGCGACCTCGAACGCTGGCTCGCCGCGCTGCCCAAGGCCAATCTTGGCGAGACGGCACGGCGTCTCTATCAGGCGATGATCGAGCTCAATCGCCTGAGCATCGATGCACGAAAACGCGTGCATTTGCTGGAGAAACTGCGCCCGGAGATAGACTTCATCTGCGGGCAACTGGAGCGTCACTTTCTCAACCAGCCCATCGTGCTCAGCGAGCGGCCACGCAAGACCCTGGCTCTTTGCCAGGCGCTGCAAAACCATCTGGCGATGGGCTACAAACTGATCGTCGTGCAGTTGGTTGCGCAGCACTCCGACGACCCTGCGCAACTGCTTACCGTCGCCCTGCAGCGATCGATCCAGAGCCTGCGCGCGATACTGGTGCGTGCCTGTCAACTGTACAGCCCGACGCCCGAGGGACTCTGGCTGGAGCTGCACCAGCTCTACAGCATCGCCGCCGAGCGTACCCTGCAACGCACGCTGGTGCGCGACGAACTGGCCCGTCATGCGCCCGGCCTGAGCGTCGAACAGAGCTACCTGGCCGCGCTGATGCTCGGCTGTGCCCGCAGCAACCAACTGCGTCAGCAGCATATCGGGCAACTGGCCGGCGCCCTGGAAGGCTGGGTTTCCCTGGTCAGCGTGCAAGCACCCAGCGATCCGGCCTCGCTGTTCGCCGTCGCGCCACAGATCGACGGGCCACCACGCTACCGGACGTTGCTGCAACAGATGAATCAGCGACAGTTGCTGGGGGTCGACACGCGCTTCCTCTCATCAGCCATCAGCGAACATCTGCTGCGCACAGCGGAGACGCCCGGCCCGACACCCCTGCCTGGTGCCGATAAGTTGAGCCGCGACCTGCTGCGCCATCTCGACATGGCCTGGGGCGGCATTTCCGAACGCAGTTTCCAGCGCCGGCCCGCCCAGGGCCGCCTGCGACTGTGCGTAGGCATGACCGCACTGCACTACTACCTGGCCGGGCGGCGCCCGTTCAACGAACTGCTGCAACTGCCGGAAACGCCGACCAACGCCGTGTTCAAGCTCAACAATGCGGCCCCGGACGTCTGGGCCACGGCGTTCGACGCCCAGACACTATCCGATGGCGGCCCGCTGCCCAGCGACAAGATCGAGTTCGTCCGCTCACGCCCACAAGAGCCTGCGCCAGGCGATGTCGAACCCGTTTTTCCGACCCATGAGGCGGAACTGATCAATCACAGCCCGGGCGGCTTCTGCCTGACCTGTCCCCCTGACATGCCGGGACAGCTGCAGGCCGGCGAACTGCTGGGTCTGCAGGAAGGCGACAGGCAGGACTGGAGCGTCGCGGTAGTGCGCTGGATTCGCCAGGTGCGCGGCGGCGCACCGCAGATGGGTGTCGAGCTGATCGCGCCCAATGCCCAGCCCTGCGGCCTGCGTCTGCTGCGCAAGCAGGCGCAGGGCAGCGAGTACCTGCGCGCCTTGCTGGTACCCGAAATCAGCGCCATTTCCCGTCCCGCCACGCTCATCGCTCCGGGGTTGCCCTTCCAGGAAGGACACAAGGTACAGATCAATCAGAACGGCGAAGAGCACCGCGCGCTCCTGCATCGACGCCAGGCCAGCATCGGCAACTACAACCAGTTCGAATACCGCCTGGTCGGGCAGCCGGAGGCCCCCCAGGAGACCTCTATCACAGCGCAACAAAGCCGGACGGCGGGCGGGGCCGAAGATTTTGACTCCCTCTGGAAGTCGCTGTAGATTGCGGGCTCGCCTCTTTTTCTAGCCTTCGCTCCCCTCTGGGGCGCGCTCCAAAGCTGCTGCCATGGCCGTCCAAAGAAAAACCATACGTCTGCTTATTCTTGAAGACTCGCAGAACGAAGCCGAGCGTTTGGTCAGCTTGTTTCGCAACGCCGGACAAGCCACACGTGTACACCGAATCACGTCCAGCGAGGATCTGACTGATGCACTACTGCAGACCTGGGACCTGCTGATCAGCGCGCCCAGCAGCGAGAACCTCGACCCCAGCGAAGCCATCGGCGCGATTCGGCGCCAGGCCAAGGACATTCCGGTCATCCAGCTGATCGCCGGCAACGATGTCGACGCCATCACCGAATCCCTAACGCTGGGCGCCCAGGGTGCCCTACCGCAGGGTGAGGACGAGTGGCTGATCCTGGTGGCCAACCGGGAACTGACGAACCTGGAAGAACGTCGCGCACGGCGCTCCGCCGAGGTGGCGCTACGCGAAGCCGAAAAACGTTGCCATCTGCTCCTGGAAAGCTCGGTGGACGCCATCGCCTACGTGCATGACGGCATGCATATCTATGCCAACCGCGCCTACCTCGAGTTGTTCAGCTACGAGGATGTCGACGAGCTGGAAGGCATGCCGATGATCGACTTGATCGCCTCCTGCGACCAAGGCAATTTCAAGGGTTTTCTGAAAAACTACCAGACCCTGCAGGGCACTTCGGAGTTGGTCTGCAGCGGCGTTCGCACCGACGACAGCAGCTTCAAGGCACGGATGAACTTCTCTCCCGCCAGCTACGACGGCGAGCCCTGCATACAGGTGGTGATCCGCGCCGAAAGCGACAACGCCGAACTGGAGAAGCTGCGTGAAATCAGCAGCCAGGACACTGTCACCGGCCTGCACAACCGCAACCATTTCCTGGAACTGCTCGATACCGCGGTCGAGCGTGCAATCAATGCTGGACAGGGCGCCAGCCTGGCCTACATCCGAGTCGACCGTTTCGCCAGCCTACAGGCCGACCTCGGCCTCGGCGATTCTGATCGTCTGCTGGCCGAGCTGGCCAACCTGCTGCGCGGGCACTTTCCGGCAACGGCCCAACTGGCGCGCTTCGGCGACGACGCTTTCGCCGCACTGCTGAGCGACGTGACAGCACAGCAATGCGAGCAGCAGCTCAACGAATTGCTGCACAAGGTCGAGGGGCATCTGTTCGAGATCGCCGGACGCACCGTGCAGACCACTCTGAGCATCGGCGTCGCCGCGCTCGACGAACAGACCGCCAAGGCCCGTGACGTGATCGACCGCGCCCATCGCTGCGCCGAAGACATCGCCGACGGCAACGGGCTGAACATCTACAACCCAGCCGATGAATTGGCTGCCGCGGCCAGCCGTGGCGACGTGCTGGCCATGCTGCAACAGGCGCTGGAGCAGAACAGTTTCCGCCTGCTGTTCCAGCCGATCATCAGCCTACGCGGTGATAGTCAGGAGCACTACGAAGTGCTGCTGCGCCTGGTCGACCCGCAAGGGGTAGAGGTACCGCCTGGCGAATTCCTCGAAGCCGCCAAGCAGGCCGGCCTCGCTGCCCGGATCGACCGCTGGGTCCTACTCAACTCCATCAAACTGCTGGCCGAACACCGCAACAAGGGCCATGGCACCCATCTGTTCCTGCATCTGTCGAGCGCCAGCCTGCAGGATGCCGGACTACTGCCTTGGCTCGGCGTTGCTCTGAAAGCTTCGCGTCTACCGCCCGACGCCCTGGTGTTCCAGCTCAACGAAGGCGACGCGGTCGCCTACCTGAAACAGGCCAAGGTGCTGATGCAGGGTCTCAAGGCGCTGGGCTGCCGTACCGCTCTGAGCCAATTCGGCTGCGCGCTGAACCCGCTCAACACGCTCAGGCACCTGAACGTCGAGTTCATCAAAATCGACGGCTCCTACACCCAGGATCTGTCTCGCCCCGAGCAGCAGGATGCCCTCAAGCAGCTGCTTGCCAGCCTGCACGAGCAGAACAGACTCAGTATCGTGCCGTTCGTCGACAGCGCCACAGTGCTCGCCACCCTCTGGCAGGCGGGCGTCGGCTACATCCAGGGCCAGTACCTGCAAGGACCCAGCCAGTCCATGGACTACGACTTCTCCTCCGACGAAGAGTAAGCGCCGGCGCCGCGCACCTGCTTAGGAACTGACAGGCGTCATCCCAGGCTTGTCCCAAGGGTCTAGAGTGGATATTCCGACACACGAGGAACATCCCCATGGCCATGATGAAAGCCGCCGTGTTCGTCGAACCCGGCAGAATCGAGCTGCAGGACAAGCCCATCCCCGAGATCGGCCCCAACGACGCGCTGTTGCGCATCACCACGACGACCATCTGCGGCACCGACGTGCACATCCTCAAGGGTGAGTATCCGGTGGCGGCAGGCCTGACCATCGGTCACGAGCCGGTGGGCATCATCGAGAAGCTTGGCCGCAACGTGCAGGGCTACCAGGAAGGCCAGCGCGCGATCGCCGGCGCGATCTGCCCCAGCTTCACTTCCTACGCCTGCCAGGACGGCGTTGCCTCCCAGGATGGCGGCGCCTGCAGCTGCCACGGCTACAAGCCGATGGGTGGCTGGCGCTTCGGCAATACCATCGACGGCACCCAGGCCGAATACGTGCTGGTACCGGATGCCCAGGCGAACCTGGCGCCGGTACCGGACGGCCTGACGGACGAACAGGTGCTGATGTGCCCCGACATCATGTCCACCGGTTTTGGCGGCGCGGAAAAGGCCGACATCAGGATCGGCGACATCGTGGCGATCTTCGCTCAGGGCCCAATCGGTCTCTGCGCGACGGCAGGTGCCAGGTTGCGTGGCGCCAGCTGCATCATCGTCGTCGACGGGGTCGAGGAGCGCCTGGCCATATCCCGACAGATGGGAGCCGACGTGACGCTGAATTTCCGCGATGTGGACGTGGTCGAGGAAATCCTCAAGATCACCGGCGGCCGCGGCGTGGATGCGGCAATCGAGGCGCTGGGCACCCAGATCACCTTCGAGCAGGCACTGCGCGTACTCAAGCCCGGGGGCACGCTGTCGAGTCTGGGTGTCTACTCCCAGGATCTGAAGATTCCGCTGGGCGCCCTGCATGCCGGCCTCGGCGACCACAGGATCATCACCTCGCTATGCCCCGGCGGCAAGGAACGCATGCGGCGCCTGCTCAACGTGGTCGCCTCCGGCCGCGTCGACTTCGGCGCGCTGGTTACCCACCAGTACAAGCTGGACGCCATCACCGAGGCCTACGACCTGTTCGCCAACCAGCGCGACGGCGTGTTGAAGGTAGCGATCAAGCCCTAAGACGAGGTGCCGATAAAAGCGCTGTAGGCTGTCGGGTCTACAGCGCTTTTATCGGTTTTATTCCGTTCCTTCTCGGTCGCGAAAGCCCAACAGATAGAGAATCCCGTCCAGTCCCAGAGTGGAGATGGCCTGTTTGGCTGACTGCTTGACCAGCGGCTTGGCACGGAAGGCGACGCCAAGGCCGGCCAGGCCGAGCATCGGCAGGTCGTTGGCGCCGTCGCCAACAGCGATGGTCTGTTCCAGTCGCAGACCTTCCTTCTGTGCCAGCTCGCGTAGCAGATCCGCCTTGCGCTGGGCATCGACGATGGGCTCCACCGCCACACCTGTCAGCCGTCCATCGACGATCTCCAGCTCGTTGGCGAAGACGTAGTCGATGCCCAGCTTCTCCTGCAGCTGCCGCGCGAAATAACTGAAGCCGCCCGACAGAATCGCGGTCTTGTAGCCCAGGCGCTTGAGCTCGGCGAACAGCAGCTCGGCACCTTCGGTCAGCCGCAGACTGGCGCCGACCTCGGCCAGCACGCTTTCCGGCAGTCCCTTGAGCAGCGCCAGACGCTCCTTGAAGCTGGCACGGAAATCCAGCTCACCACGCATGGCACGCTCGGTGATCTCGGAAACCTGCTCGCCCACACCCGCCGCCTTGGCCAACTCATCGATGACCTCCGCCTCGATCAGCGTCGAATCCATGTCGAATACCGCCAGGCGCCGATTGCGACGAAACACTGAGTCGCGCTGAAAGGCGATGTCGACGTTCAGCTCCTGGGCGACGCTTAGAAACTCTTCGCGCAGCGCCGCTGTATCGGCTGGCTCGCCGCGCACCGAAAACTCGATGCAGCCCTTGCCCAGTTCCTCTGGCATGTCCAGCGGCATGCGCCCGGACAGGCGATCGATGTGGTCGATGTTCAGGCCGTACTTGGCGGTGATGGAACTCACGCGCTGCAGCTGTTCGGCGGTGACCTTGCGGGTCAGCAGCGTCACGATGTGCCGCGCCTTGCCCTGGCCGGCCACCCACTGCTGGTAGTCGGCTTCGGCAACCGGTGTGAAACGCACCTGCTGGTCGTGCTTGTACCCCATGAACAGCACGTCCTTGAGTACCGACGAGGCGCGCTCGGTGTCGGGGATTTCCACCAGGATGCCGAACGACAGGGTGTCGTGGATCACGGCCTGGCCGATGTCGAGAATGCTCACACCGCCCTGTGCCAGCACGCCGGTAATGGCGGCCGTCAGGCCGGGACGGTCTTCCCCGGTGATATTGATCAGGACGATTTCGCGCAAGGCGCAGCTCCCATGGCAAAGAAGGCGGGCATTCTACAACAGCACGGAGCCCGTTGCCGTTCGTGCGACCGCACCAAAGCCTGCTGCTGTTCGTCAGGAGTAAGCGGCAGACCTTCAGCGCTCCCTGCGCTTTCCGTATACTGCTGCACTTTCCCTGTCGAGAAGAGCCGCGCTCTGTGAACCGGCCCGCATCCCTCAAGCCAGACAATTTCTTCCTGCTGATCTACCGTGCCCTGCGGCAGCGCCGTATCCCGCTGGCGTTGCGGGTGGTCGCGCATACGCTGCTGCTGGTGGCGCTGGCGCTGATCATCTACGCCTGGGTGGTGGGCATGCAGTTCAAGCAAGCCATGGAGCAACAGGCCGATGCACTCGGCCAGAGCCTCATGGCGCAGACTGCCGCTTCGGCCACCGACCTGCTGGTGGCCAACGACATCCTCAGTCTCAACGTGCTGCTGAGCAACCTAGTGAAGAATCCGCTGGTTGCCCACGCGGCGATCTACAGCGTCGACAATCGAGTGATTGCCGAATCCGGCTCCGCCCCCGCGCAAAACCTTCTTGGCGAAGACAGAGGGCTGTTCTCGACTCCAATCAGCTTTCAGGAAGTGATCGCCGGGCACCTGCGCATCAGCCTGGATATGCAGCAGTTCCAGCAGCCGATGACCATCAGCCTGCAGAGCATGGGCTTGCTCAGCGTGATCCTGCTGGCCCTCACTCTGGCGCTGAGCATGCGCCTGGGCCGGCAACTGTCCCTACCGCTGATGCAACTGCGCCTGTGGCTGCGCGATCCGGACAACCCCGCTCCCGGCAGCGAGCGCCAGGATGAGATTGGCGATCTCGCACGCCAACTGCAGGCGCGGCTGGTGCCCGAGGAACCCGAGCCGGAGCTGGAATTCGACGACAGCCTGGTCGACGACTACCCCGAGCAGCCACAGGCTACCGCCCCAACGTCCAGACAGGACGAAGATATCGCCCTTACCGAAGACAACGAGCGATACGAATCGGTAACGATGGACCAGCCCGAAGAAGATGATTTCGGTCCATTCGACGACGAGCCCGACTTCGAGGAGCCGCGCCCACAGCAGCCTCCGGTTGCGATGCCACTGCCGAAACCCTCGGCGAAGAGCGCGGTCCTGGCTATCCAGCTCGGCGCCCAAGAGCAACTTCGTCGTCTGCCGAGGACGCGTCTGACCGAGCTGCTGCAGCGCTACCGCGACTGCCTGCAGCAGGCCGCCACGCTGTATCAAGCAGAACTGCATACTCTCAACGACGGCAGCAGCCTGATGCTGTTCCACAGCCAGGACGACGAACAGAACTACCTGACCCACGCGCTGTGCTGTGGCGAACTGATGCGCGCCCTGGGCCATGCGCTGCAGATCGAGGTGGCAGACAGCGGCATCACCCTGCAATTGCAGCTGGGGCTCACGCGGGGCGAGAGACTCTACGACCTCAGCCAGGGCGAGCTGCTGCTTAGCGAGCCGACCCAGGCCGCACTGGCGATGTCGCTGCACAGCCGCAACCTGTTGCTGGTCGAGCACGACATCGGTGAGGACGAACTGATCAGACAGCGCGCGCGCATTCGTCCGATCGCCAGCCCCGAGGGCGCCTGCTGCGTCGAACGCTTGCTCGAGCCTTACCCCTCGCTGCTCGAACGCCAGCTGGCCCGCATGCATGAGCTGCGCAGCCTCGGCTGAAGCGTCGATGATTTCGCTGAAGCAGCCATGATCCGAGTGATCATGAATGGCCACCCTTGCGGTGGCCGCTCAGCATTCAGAAGCGGAACACTTCCATATCTGTACGGATCGCCTCGATCGGCGCAAGGGACGGAGCCTGCTCGGTCTTGTTGGGCGAGCGGGCAACGCGGCTCTTTTCCGTATTCTTGGCCAGCACCGGCTTGATCGCATCGCTCAACATCTCGCTCAGACGCTGCAGCAACACACTCTGCGCCTGCACCTGATCGGCCGTACTGCCCTGGTGCTCTTCCTGCAACCGCACCAGGCGACCACCTTGCCGCTTGCCGTCCTTGTCCAACAGGCGCCATTGGGCTTCCAGCACCGCCGGATGCTCGGGGCCGGAGTCGAGCCGAGTGATTTCCAGCTCGACCTGAATTTCCGGGGTGAAGCCCTTGCTGCCCGGGCTCATTTCCAGGCGCTGGGTATCCAGGCGAGAGGCCAGCTGGCGCAGCAGCAACTGGTCGACATTCTGCTCGAGATTGCCCGCCCAGACCGCCTGAGCATCCTCTGCGAGACTGCCATCGGCATGCCGCTGAAGAATCACATCACGCTGGAGATAGTCGGCGATTACCACCGGCCCCAGCAGCACGGCCGTGCCATCGACCTGCTCGGGCACTTCGACCGTACCGCTGTCCAGGCGATACATGGAAACCGGCTGGCTGACGCAGCCCGCCAGCGCGGACCAGGCCAGCAGCAGAACAGTTGGGAAACGCAACACCTTGGTCATTACCTTCATAACATCCTGGCAGAGCTGATCAGGCCGCCGGCAAGTGTAGTGCCGTTCAATCAGGCAGCGGGCTTTTATCTCCCTTCGTCCTCGATGGAGAGGCGCCGACTCGGGGAGAGCGAAAAGCTCATCCTCTCTCCCGGTCCTCCCCCGTGAATGAAGAGAATTCATATGCTCAACCGATACCTGGCGAACGTACACCCGCAACCGGGAGTATTCTCAGCCCTGTGTCATGCACCGACACGCCGGTGGAACGCCAGGTTGGCGGTGACCGACAGAGCGATACGCAGCAAAAGGGCGTTCATCTTCCGTGAAACGCGTTCCAGTTACCAGCGCCGATATATTAGGAAATCTTTACCCGAGCTCTACCAGAAGGCTTTCGACACGCTGGAAGCCCCGTGGCAGCTTGTTTCCACGTCGCCCGCGCTCGCCCTTGTAGTGCTCCAGGTCATCGGCACGCAGCGACAGAGTACGCTTGCCAGCCTGCAGCACCAGAGTCGCGCCGGCGGGCAGCACGGCGAGATCGATCAGGTACTCCTCGCGACTGGCCACTCGATCGCCAGGGATGCCGATGATCTTGTTGCCCTTGCCCTTGCCCAACTGTGGAAGGTCGCGTACCGGGAAGACCAGTAGACGCCCCTCGGTGGTTACCGCTGCCAGCCAGTCCTCGTCACGGCTGTCGAGCGAACGTGGCGCGATGACCCTGGCACCGACCGGCAATGACAGCAGCGCCTTGCCGGCCTTGTTCTTGGCCTGCAGGTCCTCGCCCTTGACCACGAAGCCGTAGCCAGCGTCCGAGGCGATCACGTAGAGCGCGTCATCCTCGGGTAACAGCACGCATTCGAAACTGGCGCCCGGCGGCGGCGTCAGACGCCCGGTGAGCGGCTCGCCCTGGCCGCGCGCCGAGGGCAGCGAATGGGCCGCCAGCGAATAGCTGCGCCCGGTGGAATCGATGAACACCGCGTACTGGTTCGAGCGCCCCGGCGCAGCAGCCTTGAAGCCATCGCCCGCCTTGTAGGAAAGCCCCGTGGCGTCGATGTCGTGACCCTTGGCGCAACGCGCCCAGCCCTTCTCGGAAATCACCACGGTGACCGGCTCGGAGGGCAGCAGCTCATTCTCCGTCAGCGCCTTGGCCTCGGCCCGCGCGACGATCGGCGAACGGCGATCATCGCCGTAGGTCTCGGCGTCTTCCAGCAGCTCCTTGCGTACCAGCTTCTTCAGCTTGGTGTCGCTCCCAAGCAGCGCCAGCAGCTTTTCGCGTTCCTTGGCCAGCTCGTCCTGCTCGCCGCGGATCTTCATCTCCTCCAGTCGCGCCAGCTGACGCAGGCGGGTATCGAGGATGTAGTCGGCCTGCAGTTCGGACAGTTCGAAGCGCGCCATCAACACCGGCTTGGGCTGATCCTCGGTGCGGATGATGTGGATCACCTCGTCGAGGTTGAGGAAGGCCACCAGCAGGCCTTCCAACAGGTGCAGACGCTTTTCCACCTTGTCCAGGCGGAACTGCAGACGGCGGCGCACAGTACCGATGCGATAGGTAAGCCACTCGGACAGCAGCACCTGCAGATTCTTAACCTGCGGCTTGCCATCGAGACCGATAACGTTGGTGTTGACCCGGTAACTGGACTCCAGGTCGGTGGTGGCGAACAGGTGCTGCATCAGCTCGTCAGCATTGACCCGATTGGAACGCGGAATGATGACGATGCGGGTGGGGTTCTCATGATCGGACTCGTCGCGCAGGTCAGCCACCATCGGCAGCTTCTTGGCCTGCATCTGCGCGGCGATCTGTTCCAGCACCTTGGCGCCGGAGACCTGATGCGGCAATGCGGTGACCACGATGTCGCCATCTTCGACCCGATACACGGCACGCATGCGCACCGAGCCACGGCCGGTTTCGTAGATCTTCAGCAGGTCCGCCCGTGGCGTGACGATTTCAGCTTCAGTGGGGAAGTCGGGCCCCTGCACGTGCTCGCAGAGCTGCTCCACGGTGGCCTTGGGCTCGTCCAGCAGGCGCACGCAGGCGGCAGCGACTTCGCGCAGGTTGTGCGGCGGCACGTCGGTGGCCATGCCCACGGCGATGCCGGTGGTGCCGTTGAGCAACAGGTTAGGTAGCCGCGCCGGCAGCGTCGCCGGCTCGTCGAGGGTGCCGTCGAAGTTCGGCACCCAGTCCACCGTGCCCTGGCCCAGTTCGGAGAGCAGCACCTCGGAATAGCGCGACAGCCGCGCCTCGGTGTAACGCATGGCGGCGAATGACTTGGGATCGTCCGGCGCACCCCAGTTGCCCTGGCCGTCTACCAGGGTGTAGCGGTAGCTGAACGGCTGGGCCATCAGCACCATGGCCTCGTAGCAGGCCGAGTCGCCGTGAGGGTGGAACTTGCCGAGCACGTCGCCGACAGTCCGCGCGGATTTCTTGTGCTTGGCGTCGGCGTTCAGGCCGAGCTCGCTCATGGCGTAGACGATGCGCCGCTGCACAGGCTTGAGGCCGTCACCGATATGCGGTAGCGCGCGGTCCATGATCACGTACATGGAATAGTTGAGGTAGGCCTGCTCGGTGAAGTCGGCGAGGGAGCGCCGCTCCACGCCGTCCAGGCTCAGGTCGAGAATTTCGCTCATGGTCGATCCGTGGCGTGTTGGCGCAGCACCAGGGTGCCGGCGCGCTGGGTGAATTCGAGTTGTTTCAGGGCGCTCATGCCGAGCAGTATCTGGTCACCGCCGAAGCCCGGCGCGACGATGGCGCGCACGTCGCGCAGGACGATCTCGCCGAGAGCCAGGCTTTCCAGACGCGTGCGAAAGCCCGTCGTCTGCCCGTTGGCCGTCAGCAGGTTTACGGGCGCGCCGCGGGACAGCCCCAGCTCTTCGGCCAGCTCAGCCGGAATGGCGACGTCGGTAGCGCCGGTGTCCAGCAGGAAGGTCACCGGTTTGCCGTTGATCCGCCCGCCAGCGACGAAGTGCCCCTGGACGTTGCCCTCTAGCAGCACTTCAATGTGATCGCCCTGCACCACCGAGACGGGTTGCCGATTGGGGTTGTAGCGATTCTCCTCCCAGTCGGCGAAGAAGCGCGTCGCCAGCAGGATGCCGGCCCCCCAAGCCAGCACCAGCATGACCCGGCCGGCGCGACGTCCCGCCGTTTGTGTCACTGCCGCGCACCCCAGCCGCCCTTGGGCGCAGCAAAGCGCCAAACGATCGGCCGCTTCTCGCCGTCGCGGCGGGTCTGCGCATTGTTGTCCACGCCGATCCAGGCACCCTGCTCGTCCAGCGACAGCGCCTCGGCATTGCCGAATGGCGTGTCGTAGCGGCGCTCTTCGGCGAGTGCCGTGGCCGCATAGGACCAGCAGCGCTCGACCTTGCCGCTGGTAAGGCTGCGACGGCAGACCTGATGTGCACTGGGTTCGAGGCTGAACAGTTTGTCGTTGAAATAGGCCAGCCCGGAAAAGCGCCGCGGCAACGGCTGGTCGCCGAGCGCTGGCGGTGGCAGTTCGCGACCGCCTTCGGCCAGCAGTATGCAACCGCCGGTGCATTGCCAACTGCTCTGATTGCGATGCATCACCAGCAGGCCGCGCCGCTCGCGTTCAGCGGCCAGCCAGAGCCGGCTGGCTTCAGGGTCGACGGCAATGCCTTCGAACATCGCATTGAAATCCAGCAGCATGCCGCTGGCGCGCGCCTGGCGCACCAGTGCCTCCGGCAACGGCAGCCACTCGGCCATTCCCGCCGGGCTTACCCGAAGCACGGCGGCATGCGCTTCGCTGGCCAGATAGCGATTGCCCAGGCTGTCGCAACTGAGGCCCTCGAAATCCATCTCGCCACCGCGTACCAGCCCGGTGATGGCGCTGCGCACACGCACGCCCCAAGGCAGGCCGGTGTTGGGTACAGGCGGCACGTTGAAGTGTTCAGTCTCGCCCTGCCAAACGCTGTCGCTGGCATCGAGCCGATACAGCCGGTCGTCTTCGCGATCGGACACAGCCCACAGCGCATCACCACACCAGGCCAGGCCCGATAGGTTACCGGCTACCATGCCTTCCACCGGATGCTCGCTGAGTAGCTCCAGTTCACGCGTCGGTGGCGCTTCCTGCGCCCAGGCGGTGCCGCTCAGCAGGCCCAGCAGAACCAGCACATGACGGATCAAACCAGCACCTCGGCCAGGTTGCCCTTGGATTCCAGCCAGCTCTTGCGATCGCCAGCGCGCTTCTTCGCCAACAGCATATCCATGATCTCGCGGGTGCCGTCGAAGTCGTCCAGGGTCAGTTGCACCAGTCGGCGGGTGTTGGGATCCATGGTGGTTTCGCGCAGTTGCGGCGGATTCATCTCGCCAAGGCCCTTGAAGCGAGTGACCTGCGGCTTGCCGCGACGCTTCTCGGCGACCAGGCGCTCGAGAATGCCATCACGCTCGGCTTCGTCGAGTGCGTAGAAGATGTCCTTACCCAGATCGATGCGGTACAGCGGCGGCATGGCGACGTACACATGCCCGGCATCCACCAGCGGGCGGAAATGCTGGACGAACAGCGCACACAGCAGCGTAGCGATGTGCAGGCCATCGGAGTCGGCGTCTGCCAGGATGCAGATCTTGCCGTAGCGCAGCTGGGACAGGTCACTGGAACCGGGATCGAGCCCGACGGCCACGGCGATGTTGTGCACTTCCTGGCTGGCCAGCACCTCGCCGCCGTCCACTTCCCAGGTGTTGAGGATCTTGCCGCGCAACGGCAGGATCGCCTGGAATTCCTTATCACGCGCCTGCTTGGCCGAGCCGCCGGCGGAGTCACCTTCCACCAGGAACAGCTCGGCGCGCGCGGGGTCCTGGCCGGCGCAGTCAGCCAGCTTGCCGGGCAGCGCCGGGCCCTGGGTGATCTTCTTGCGCTCGATCTTCTTGCTCGCCTTGAGCCGCCGCCCGGCATTGCTGATCGCCAGTTCGGCCAGTTGCAGACCCAGCTCGGGGTTGGCGTTGAGCCAGAGGCTGAAGGCATCCTTGACCACACCCGCGACGAAGGCCGCGGCCTCGCGCGAAGACAGGCGCTCCTTGGTCTGCCCGGAGAACTGCGGCTCCTGCATCTTCATCGAGAGAACGAAGGCGATGCGCTCCCAGATGTCCTCGGGCGCCAGCTTCACCCCGCGCGGCAGCAGGTTGCGGAATTCGCAGAATTCGCGCATGGCATCCAGCAACCCCTGGCGCAAGCCATTGACGTGGGTACCGCCCTGGGCGGTGGGAATCAGGTTGACGTAGCTTTCCTGCACCGCATCGCCGCCTTCGGGCAACCACAGCAGCGCCCAGTCCACGGCTTCGGTGTTGCCAGCCAGCGCGCCGACGAAGGGCTCGTCCGGCAGGCGCATAAACTCGCTGACCGAGTCGACCAGGTACGAGCGCAGGCCATCCTCGTAATGCCACTCGACCTTCTCTCCGGTGTTCTTGTCCTCGAAGCTGACGTTCAGCCCCGGGCACAACACCGCCTTGGCCTTGAGCACATGCTTGAGGCGGCTGATGGAAAACTTCGGCGAATCGAAATACTTCGGATCGGCCCAGAAATGTACGCTAGTGCCGGTGTTGCGTTTGCCCACACTGCCGACGATTTCCAGCTCGCTGGCCTTGAAGCCATCGGCGAAGCGCATCCGGTACTCGTTGCCGTCGCGCTTGACGGTCACCACCACCTGGGTCGACAAGGCGTTGACCACGGAAATGCCGACCCCGTGCAGGCCACCGGAGAACTGGTAGTTCTTGTTGGAGAACTTGCCGCCGGCGTGCAGTTTGGTGAGGATCAGCTCGACGCCAGGCACACCCTCTTCGGGGTGGATATCCACGGGCATGCCGCGGCCGTCGTCGAGCACTTCCAGCGAGTTGTCCTGATGCAGGATGACCTGCACCGAGCGCGCATGGCCGGCGAGGGCTTCGTCGACGCTGTTGTCGATGACTTCCTGGGCCAGGTGGTTGGGTCGCGTGGTGTCGGTGTACATCCCTGGGCGCTTGCGCACCGGGTCGAGGCCGGAGAGGACTTCGATGGCTTCTGCGGTATAAGACATGAGTGTGTCGTGATGCCCTTATAAATCGGAAAAATCCTGATCGAGCCAGAGCGCCGGGGCAAAACCGGCGAAGGCCAGCAGCGCCGGCAGACGTTCGGCAAAGCCCTGGAACCCGTGATCGCCACCGGCCTGGATGCGCAGTGCGCAGCCCCGGTAGAAGGCCTCCGCGTCACGGTAATCCAGCGTTTCGTCACCGGTCTGCAGCCAGACCTGATAGCGCTCGGCATCCTGTGGCGGCGGCACTTCCAGCTCACCCAGAGCAACGACGTGATCTTCAGTGAGATCCCAGACTTCGCCGCTGTAGAGGTTGGTCTGCGGGCCGAGGTAACCGTCGAAGCGACGATGCGGCGTCACTGCGGGGTTGATCAGCAACGCCTTCAGTCCGTAGCGCTCGGCAAGGTGCGTCGCATAGTAGCCGCCCAGGGAACTGCCGACCAGCAGAGGCCGGCCGAGCTCGGTGAGCGCCTCTTCGAGCTGGACGAGGGCCTGGCGCGGATGGTGATGCAGCGCCGGCACGCGCAACCTCTCCGCCATACCGATACGCTTCAGCGCCGCACTCAGCTGGCTGGCTTTCTGGGAAAGCGGGGAGCTGTTGAGGCCATGGATATAGAGGATGGCGGGCTGTTCACTGGTCATTCGGGTTCGCCGACAGACAAAGACAGCAAAGGCTACAAGGCGCGAGCGGCACGCTGCAAGCCGCAACGTGTCTGCCAGGCGCCGTATCCGGGCTATACGTCGAAGCTGGAACCTATTTCACGAACCGCCAGCAGAACGGATACCGATAAGGCTTGCCCTCGTTGGCACGAATGCCGGCGATCACCACCAGCACCAGCGCTACTGCGCTGATCAGAGCCATCAGCGGAAAGCCGATTAGAATCCAGGCCAGCACACCACAGATCATCAGCAGGATGCTGAAGGTGATCTGAAAGTTGAGCGCTTCCTTGCCCTGCTGGTCGACGAAGGGGTCCACGTCCTTCTTCATCTGCCAGACGATCAGCGGGCCCAGCACGTTGCCGATCATCGGCACCAGGAACCAGAAGAACGCCGAGTAATGGCAAAACATCGCCCACCGCCGCGCCTCCGGCGAGGGCTGCGGAACGAGCATCCGGTCATCATCATTCATGGCGTTCTCCCCCCTTCTCAGTCTGCCAGCGCCGCCCGCTGCACAGCGAACAGCTCCTGCATGCCGGCCTGCGCCAGCGCGAGCATGGCGTTGAGCTCTTCCGGCTGGAACGGCGCACCTTCGGCGGTGCCCTGGACTTCGATGAAGCCGCCGGCGTCGGTCATGACCACGTTCAGATCGGTTTCGGCCGCGGAATCTTCCAGATAATCCAGATCCAGCACGGCTTCGCCCTGATACATGCCCACGGAAACGGCTGCAACCATCTGCTTGAGCGGATTGCCGCCCTTCAACGCACCACGCTTCTTCAGCACCGCCAGCGCGTCCACCAGCGCCACCATGGCACCAGTGATCGACGCGGTACGGGTACCGCCGTCGGCCTGGATCACGTCGCAATCGATGTAGAGGGTGTTCTCGCCCAGTTTGCTCATGTCCAGCGCCGCACGCAGCGAGCGACCGATCAGGCGTTGGATTTCCAGAGTGCGCCCGCCCTGCTTGCCGCGGCTGGCTTCGCGCTGGTTACGCGAACCGGTGGCGCGCGGCAGCATGCCGTATTCGGCGGTCAGCCAGCCCTGCCCCTGGCCCTTGAGAAAGCGCGGCACGCCGGCCTCGACGCTGGCGGTGCAAACCACCTTGGTATCACCGAACTCCACCAGCACCGACCCCTCGGCATGCTTGGTGTAGTTGCGGGTGATGCGGATCGAACGCAGCTGGTCGGCGGCGCGGCCACTGGGACGCTTCATGGACTTTTCCTACTTCTATGGTTTCGAGGTGCCGGCATTATAGGAGGCTTTGCGGCGCAATTACCGGCCAATCGATCCGTACGTGGAAAAGTCGCGCCGGGCACGAAGCGCCGAACGACAACCGCCTGTTGCCTGCAACCTCCAGCCCGCAGCGCCTTGCCGGTCGTTTTGATTTACAATCCTTCGCCTTTCGCTATACCACCGAGAGGTTTACCCGATGATCCACAGCATGACCGCCTTCGCCCGAGCCGAACAGGCCGGAGACCACGGCACCCTCAGCTGGGAAATCCGCTCGGTCAACCATCGCTACCTCGAACCCCATTTGCGCCTGCCGGAAGCCTTTCGCGATCTCGAAGGTCCGGTGCGCGACGCTCTGCGCAAAGGGCTTTCGCGCGGTAAGGTGGAATGCACGCTGCGCTTCACCGAAGACAGCAGCGGCCGCGCCATGCAGGTCGACAGCCAGCGCGCCAGCCAGCTGATCGCCGCAGCCGAGACCGTGGCCGCCCTGATCAAGCAGCCCGCGCCGCTCAACCCGCTGGAAGTATTGGGCTGGCCGGGCGTCCTGGTCGGCGATGCGGCCGATCCGCAAGCGCTCAACAATACCGCCCTGGCACTGTTTCACCAGGCGCTGGCCGAACTCCGGAACGGCCGTCAGCGCGAAGGCGAAGAACTGGCCCGACTGATCAACGAACGCCTAGACGCCATCACCGAGGAAACCGCCACCCTACGCGCGCAGGTGCCGCAGATGCTTGCCTTGCAACGGCAGAAACTGCTCGATCGCTGCGCCGAGATGCATGCCGAGCTGGACCCGCAACGCCTCGAACAGGAAATGGTGCTGCTGACGCAGAAAAGCGACGTCGCCGAAGAACTCGACCGGCTGACCACCCACGTCGGTGAAGTGCGCCGCGTACTCAAGTCCGGCGGTGCCACCGGCCGGCGGCTGGACTTCCTCATGCAGGAACTCAACCGCGAAGCCAACACCCTCGGCTCCAAGGCGTTCGACCCGCGCAGCACCCAGGCAGCGGTCAACCTCAAGGTCCTGATCGAGCAGATGCGCGAACAGGTTCAGAACATCGAATAAGCTGATTCGTTCAGGCCTCACTACCCCGTCACCGCTTGCAGAGAACGCCCCATGACCGCTTCCACCGGTACGCTCTATATCGTTTCCGCACCTTCGGGGGCCGGCAAGACCAGCCTGGTCAAGGCCCTGCTCGATGCACAGCCACAGGTCCGGGTTTCCGTTTCCCACACCACGCGCGGCATCCGCCCCGGCGAGGTGGACGGCGTGAACTACCACTTCGTCAGCCGCGAGGAGTTCGTCGAGCGACTGGGGCGCGACGAGTTCCTGGAGCATGCCGAGGTCTTCGGCAATCTCTACGGCACATCGCAGCGCTGGCTGGAGCAGACCCTGGACGAGGGCTATGACCTGATCCTCGAGATCGATTGGCAAGGCGCGCAGCAGGTGCGCCGGCTGATGCCCCAGGCCCGATCCATATTCATCCTGCCGCCTACCCAGGAAGCCCTGCGTCAGCGCCTGACCAACCGCGGCCAGGACAGCGACGAGGTGATCGACGGGCGCATGCGCGAGGCGGTGAGCGAGATGACCCACTACGTCGAATACGATTACCTGATCATCAACGACGACTTCACCCACGCCCTGGGCGACCTGCAGGCCATCTTCCGCGCCAATCGCCTGCTGCAAGGCACCCAGCAACAACGTTTCGCCGGATTGCTCGAGCAGTTGCTGGCCTGAAGACCGGCAAACCGGGAAGCGGCTTTTCACTTTTACCGCTTCCCTAACAGCTGGTGATTTTTTAGACTATCCCGTCCGCTCGCCCACTCGGGCACGCTTTACCGAATTTGATGAGGAACACCATGGCCCGCGTTACCGTTGAAGATTGCCTGGACAACGTAGATAACCGCTTCGAGCTGGTCATGCTCGCCACCAAGCGCTCGCGCCAGCTGGCGACCGGCGGCAAGGAGCCCAAGGTAGCCTGGGAAAACGACAAGCCGACCGTGGTCGCCCTGCGTGAAATCGCATCCGGCCTGGTGGACTACGACGTCATCGCCCAGGAAGAAATCGTCGACGACGAGCCGCTGTTCATCCAGTACGAGGAAGAGCCCAACGAGGCCCTTTGAAGTAAATGCCAGGTCGAAGTCGAGCCGCGAACATCCGGTCCCGCCGGCAAGGAGCAACCCCTTGCCAGCCATAGACACTCTCGCGGATCGCCTGTCGACCTACCTCGGCCCTGACCAGGTCAACCTAGTTCGCCGCGCCTATTTCTATGCCGAACAGGCCCATGACGGCCAGCGTCGGCGTAGCGGTGAAGCCTACGTCACCCACCCCCTCGCGGTAGCCAATATCCTCGCCGACATGCACCTGGACCCTCAGAGCCTGATGGCCGCGATGCTGCATGACGTCATCGAAGACACCGGCATTCCCAAGGAAGCGCTGATCGCCCAGTTCGGCGAGACCGTCGCCGAACGGGTCGACGGGGTCAGCAAGCTGACCCAGATGAACTTCGAGACCAAGGCCGAGGCCCAGGCCGAAAACTTCCAGAAGATGGCCATGGCCATGGCCCGTGACATTCGCGTGATCCTGGTCAAGCTCGCCGACCGCCTGCACAACATGCGCACCCTGGAAGTGCTGGCCAGCGAGAAGCGCCGCCGCATCGCCAAGGAAACCCTGGAAATCGACGCCCCCATCTCCAACCGCCTGGGCAAGCATTCGATGCGCGTGGAATTCGAGGACCTGGGCTTCAAGGCCATGCACCCGATGCGCTCCGAACGCATCCGCGCCGCGGTACGGCGTGCCCGCGGCAACCGCAATGAGATCGTCGAGAAGATCGAGCAGTCGCTGATCCACTGCCTCGAACGCGAAGGGCTCGAAGGCGAGGTGATGGGCCGCGAGAAGCACCTGTACAGCATCTATAAGAAGATGCGCGGCAAGCGCAAGGCGTTCAACGAGATCATGGACGTCTACGCCTTCCGCATCGTGGTGGACAAGGCTGATACCTGCTACCGCGTGCTCGGCGCCGTGCACAGCCTGTACAAGCCGCTGCCCGGTCGTTTCAAAGACTACATCGCGATACCCAAGGCCAACGGCTACCAGTCGCTGCATACCACGCTGTTCGGCATGCACGGCGTGCCCATCGAGATCCAGATTCGCACCCGCGAGATGGAAGAGATGGCCAACAACGGCATCGCCGCACATTGGCTGTACAAGTCCAACGAAAGCGAGCCGACCAAAGGCACCCACGCCCGCGCCAGACAATGGGTCAAGGGCGTACTGGAGCTGCAGCAGCGTGCCGGCAACTCGCTGGAGTTCATCGAGAGCGTCAAGATCGACCTGTTCCCCGACGAGGTCTATGTCTTCACCCCCAAGGGCAGCATCATGGAACTGCCCAAGGGCTCGACCGCCGTCGACTTCGCCTACGCGGTACATACCGACGTCGGCAACACCTGCATCGCCTGCCGAGTCAACCGGCGCCTGGCGCCGCTGTCGCAGGCGCTGGAAAGCGGTTCCACGGTGGAGATCGTCACCGCGCCCGGCGCACGCCCGAATCCGGCCTGGCTGAACTTCGTGGTCACCGGCAAGGCCCGCACGCACATCCGTCATGCGCTCAAGCTGCAGCGTCGCTCGGAATCGATCAACCTGGGCGAGCGCCTGCTGAACAAGGTGCTCACCGGCTTCGAGACCAGCCTGGACGCCATCTCGCCCGAACGCATCAGGGTGGTGCTCGGCGAATACAACAAGGACGTCATCGAAGACCTGCTCGAAGACATCGGCCTGGGCAACCGCATGGCCTACGTCATCGCCCGCCGTCTGCTGGCCAGCGACGGAGAACAGGCTCCCACCGCCGAAGGACCGCTGGCGATCCGCGGCACCGAGGGCCTGGTACTCAACTACGCCAAGTGCTGCACGCCGATCCCCGGTGACCCCATCGTGGGTCACCTATCCGCCGGCAAGGGCATGGTGGTGCACCTGGATACCTGCCGGAACATCACCGAAATCCGCCACAACCCGGACAAGTGCATCCAGCTTTCCTGGGCCAAGGACGTCACCGGTGAATTCAACGTCGAGTTGCGCGTCGAGCTCGAGCACCAGCGCGGCCTGATCGCCCTGCTGGCCGGTAGCGTCAACGCCGCCGACGGCAATATCGAGAAGATCGGCATGGACGAGCGCGACGGCCGCATCAGCGTCGTCCAACTGGTGGTCAGCGTGCATGATCGCGTCCACCTGGCTCGCGTCATCCGCAAGCTGCGGACGATCAAGGGCGTGATGCGGATTACTCGGGTCAAGGCTTAAGCGGCTGGAAGCTGGAAAGAGTGGTCACACCCATCTGGCTTCGTCTAGCATCCGGTCTCTACTTCAAGCTTCAGGCTTTCAGCTTCAAGCTCCCGCTCGAACGAGGACTTCTCATGCCACGCACCGTGATCAGCACCGACAAAGCCCCCGCCGCCATCGGCACCTACTCGCAGGCCATCAAGGTCGGCAACACCGTCTACCTGTCCGGGCAGATCCCGCTGGACCCGAAAAGCATGGAGCTGGTGGAAGGTTTCGAAGCGCAAGCCGTACAGGTGTTCGAGAACCTCAAGGCCGTGGCCGAAGCGGCCGGCGGTTCGCTGAAGGATATCGTCAAGCTCAACATCTTCCTGACCGACCTGGGCAACTTCGCCACAGTCAACGAAGTGATGAGCCGCTACTGTCAGCAGCCATATCCGGCACGAGCCGCCATCGGCGTTGCCGCGCTACCCAAAGGTGCGCAGGTGGAGATGGACGCGGTTCTGGTCATCGACTGACCGGTTCCAGGCTGGCGTGGTGCAATACCGTGCCGGCCGCTTCATCAGCGCACCAGCACCTCGACCCGCCTGTTGCGCGGCTCGGCAGTGGCATCCGGTGTGGCCACCAGCAGGTTGCGCTCCCCGTGGGATTCCACATGCAGCTCCATCGCTTCCAGCCCTCTGGCCCGCAGCAGCTCGGCGACGGCCTGGGCACGGCGTAAACCGACCTGCTCGTTGGCGGCACGATGGCCCAGGGTGTCGGTATGACCGATCACCGTGACCACCGAATAATTCCGATGGCGGGCAGCCAGTAGAATGCCGTCCAGCAGCTGCTCCGTGGCGCTGTCCAGCTCACCGGATGAGGCCGGATGCAGAATGAATCGCTCGGGCAAGGCCGGCTGGGCGGCCAGCGCCCGAGCGAAATCGGTCTTGCGACGCCTATCGGATACGACATAGGGCTGACCACTCCCCGCTATCGCCATACCCTCGCCAGACGTCTCGAGCAGCCGCTGCCCCTCGTCGAGCATGACGCCACCACTCCCGTTCGCATCGTCCGCCAGCATCACGTAGGAATGCTGCGCACAGCCACCCAGCGCCGCCATCATCAGCAACGCCAGCGTCTTGGTCAGCGATACCTGCTTCACGGAGCCACCTTCATCAATATCTGGCCACCGCGCACCCCGACCCGGCCCTCTGGGGTCTGGACAGCGACCGCCTGCGGATCGAGTCGGGCCATGTCACCGGCGATCAGATTCAAGGTGCCGCGATTGAGCGTCGCGCGCAGACGCAGCTCATCCGATGCGGGGGCGAAACGGTAGTCATCGAGGGTCAGCTCGCTGTGCGGACCAAACGACAGTACGCTGCCGTCACCGAGGATAACGCCCAGCGCACCTTCCACGCCGGTGCTCAATACCACACCCGGCACTATCGCCTGACCGACCTTGGCAGCGTTGGTGTAGCCACGACTGCTGATATAGGCGGCGCCTTCCACTCGCGCGACATGCCCTACCGGTTCCGGCAGGTTTTCGGCCGAGGCAGGCGCTATCCAGACAGCGGTAACCAAGGAGAAGGCACGCAGCATGTAGTAGTTGAGACAGCTCATCGAAATTCTCGAATCGTCGGGAGTGCAGTTGAAGCGATCCCCTTGCATCACAGGCTAAGGCAGCCCAAACCGACAAAAAATCCCCTACCGTTTCGTTTTCCGTTCAGTCTGCCAATAACCGGGGGCCTCATGCGGACGATGAACGACTCAGCGTGCTCGACTGCACCTGATACGGAGCGCCTCAGTTCACGTAGCGTCGCGCCGCCTGTTGCAGCAACCCTTCCTGCCTCATCTGGTCCAGAGCACGCTGAAGCTTCTCGACGACGGCGTCGGGCGTCTCCTTGTTCATCGCCAGGTAAAGATTGACCCGGTTCAGGGTCAATGCGACAGCAAGAGGGCCGACACCGGCCTGCTTTGCCTCGTACTCACCTGACGGATTGGTAGTCGCCCACAGATCGAACTGGCCGTCTTTCAGCTTGGCCGGCGTATCGATCAGGGAACTCTGCACCTCGATACCGCGGTTGATCAGGTACTGACTGCCCACGCTGCCATCCTTCGAGCCGATCCGGTACTGCCTTGCATCGTCCAGGCTGGATATCTGGATCGGGCTGTCGGGAGTCTTGAGCAGCACGATCTGAATCTCGCTGAGCGGGCCGACCCATTTGTACCTGGGCTCACGCTCGGGTGTACGACTGAGGGAGAACACGGCAAAGCCGGGTGTCTTCTCAGCCAGTTGCTGCAAGCGGCTCCACGGGAAACGCAGGGTCATCACGTAGGGCACATCCGCGCGTTTGAACAGGGCGGCCACCACCTCGGCATCTATACCGCTGATCGCATCCTCCCTGGCGAAGTTCTTGCCATCGACGGCCATGCTGAATGGGGGGAAATTCTGCGTGAGCAGGTTGATCGTCTCCTCGGCGGCGTTGGCAGGAGCAAAAGGCAGGAGCGCCATCAGCGCGCCAAGAAAAGCGGAGCGGAAACATTTGTTGTGGGCTGGCATGTCTGGAAGTCTCGGGTTGGTCGGAGGCTATTTTTCGTGCCTCCCTGGGGAGCGATCCAAGGTGGCTGTCGGCAGATCTTCGTTGCCGCGACGGTGAGTAAATGAGCGACCGCGCCCGGCAATAAACCCTAACAGGCCATCACACGACAAACTCTGCATCGGATCACTTATGCGACTGAATCCATTCGTAGCGCACCCTTGTTACGCGGCGAGATAGACGCTGTGACGCGGTTTGCGCCATGCCTTCCGCCTGCTCAGGCAACCGGTCATTCGTCGAAAACCTGCCGTCCGTTCGTCGCGCAGTCGCTCCCACGGTGGCGCTTGCCGTATTCTCGCCGGCTATCGGAGTCTGCCGACCCGAGACACAGTCGGACATATAAATCGCATCCAAAGGACCCGAACTGTGGTGTGCCATGCCATTGGCGCCGCGGGATCCCCGCAAACAACTGTGGTCCGCCTCACGAGCGGTGGTTTGTCGAAACATCGGGCGCTCCCGATTGGATGTGAAATGAAAACACCACGTCTGCTACAAGGTCGCCGCGGCCCTGTGCTCTCCGTTTTTCTGCTCCTGCTGATCGCCGCTTGCGTGGCCTATTGGCAGTTGCGCCCAACCACCCCGTCGATTCCAGTCACCGGCGCGGCAGCCAGCATGCTTGAAGCTCTGCAGGACTCCACCGAACCCTGGCAGGCCAATCGCCGTGACCTCTCGGTACTGATGGCCGATCTGCGTGGCGCCACCATCGCCAGCGCCGCGCTGGGCAAGGATGCGGTCTATGTCAGCCTGAACGATGGCTTGCATTACTGGATACCGGACCAGTTCGGACACGTCGCCCGGCTGCTGCTCGAGCAGTACGTCCAAAACGATGGCGAACTGTTTCCGCTGACGATGTTCCAGACCGACGCGGAGAAACCGCTCTACTGGCTCCTCCTACCGTACTCGCCGATCGCCCTGCTGCTGATCGGCGCGGCGCTGTTCTTCGCCATGAAGACCCGCAGCTTTGTCGTGCAACGCAAGGGCAGCGGCATCGGTTTCGCCGACGTCATCGGCGCGCAGGAAGCCAAGCAGGCGCTCAACGACATCACCACCTACCTGCGCGATCCGGCAGCCTACGCCGTGCTGGGCGCCCGCCCACCGAAGGGCGTCCTGCTGACCGGCGAGCCCGGCACCGGCAAAACCCAGCTGGCCAAGGCGCTGGCAACCGAATCCAACGCCAGCTTCATTCAGGTGACCGGCAGCGACTTTTCCTCGATGTACTTCGGTGTCGGCATCCAGAAGGTCAAGGCGCTGTTTCGCACCGCGCGCAAGCAGGCGCCGTGCATCATCTTCATCGACGAGATCGACGGCATCGGCAAGCGTGCCGAGCAGCAGCGCTCCAGCGACGCCGAAAGCAACCGCATCATCAACCAGTTCCTGGCCGAGATCGATGGCTTCGATGCCGCCAGCGGTGTGCTGGTGCTGGGCGCGACCAACTTCCCCAACTCCCTCGACCCTGCGCTGGTTCGCGAAGGTCGCTTCGACCGCTCCATCGCCGTCGGCTTGCCGGGCCTGGAAGACCGCGAGGCGCTGTTCCGCCTCTATGCCGGCAAGGTCCGCGCCAGCGACGGACTGGACCATGCGCAGCTGGCGCGCAACACCATCGGCCTGACGCCCGCCGCCATCGCTCATATCGTCAACCATGCGGCGCTACTGGCCGCGCGTGCTGGCGCCAGCCGCGTGGACATGGGGCATTTCGTCGATGCCATCGAGACCTGCCGCATCGGCGAACAGCCGAGCGGCGTCACGCCGCTGTCGGCCAGCGATCGCAAACGCATCGCCGTACACGAAGCCGGCCACGCCCTGATCGCCGCCGCGCTCAAGGTCGGTCGTGTAGAGAAGGTCACCATCCTGCCGCGCGGTCAGGCGCTGGGCGTCACCCTCGTCACTCCGGTGGAGGACAAGCGCCTGCACATGGCCTCCGAGCTGCGCAACCGGATCCAGATGCTGCTGGCCGGTCGCGGCGCCGAGTTGCTGTACTTCCACGAGGTCTCCTCCGGGGCCGGGCAGGACCTGCAGGAAGCCTCGAAGATCGCGCTGTCGATGGTCGGCGCGCTTGGCATGGGGCCGAACGGCTCGCTGCTGAGTCTGCAGGCGGTCCGAGAGGCGCATATCGAGTTCGATTCGGGCGAGTCGATTCGTGCCGCCGACGAGCTGCTCAAGCAGCTGGATCGAGAGTGCCAGGCGCTGTTGCAGCGCATGAAGCCGGCGTTGGACGAAGTCTCCCAGCGCCTGTTGGCCGAGGAAACCGTACCTGGCGAGGACGTGCTCGCCGCGATCACCAAGCTTGCGCACCCTGTCCACGAGGCCAAGGTCTGCCCACTGCTTGCGCCGGCGCTGAGCGCCATTGACCGCGTCGCGGCCAATACCATGGAGAACGACTTCGGCCTCAATCTGCCGGAGGAGTCTCAAGCGGATGACGGCCCCGGCATGGCTTGAGAATGCCCGGCGCAGCAAACGCCGGAATTGCCCGTTCTCACTCGGGCCGTAGGGTGGATGGCCGAAGCCATCCACGCAGACGAGGCGCAGGCCGGCACGAACGTCAGGTACGGCGCTAGGCATCTACCGGTGCGCTACGCTGCGCGAGTTCCCACGCTACGGTCTGACAGGAATGTGAACCTCCGAGCCGCGCCTCATCAATCCGCACTCAGATCATCACCAACCGGTTCGGCAACTGGTTACGCATCCGGGTCGCCGGCACATGCTGCTTGAGCAGCGCACCACAAGCATCGATGCAACCGAGGAACCCCTCAAGCACCTGGCCAGCGTGCACCCGCTCGGTGAAGTTGGCGACGATGACTTCCCAGGCACCATTGTCGATACGGCTGGCAATGCCACGGTCCACCAGAATCTCGACGTAGCGCTCAGCTTCCGAAACGAAGATCAGGATGCCGGTGCCGCCCTCGGTATGGTGCAGGTTGCATTCGATGAATTGCCGCCGCGCCAGGTTGCAGGCACGCCAATGACGGACCTGACGCGGAATCAGACGGGTCGTCAGGCCGGGCAGACGAAACACCAGCGCCAGCACGATGAAGGTCGCCCACTGCACCAGCAGCAGTTGCCAGGCGTTCAGGGCAGTGGTGAAGAACAGCGCAGCACCGGGTACCAGCAGTGCGATCATGCCGGCCCACAGCAACGAAATGTAGCGGTAGTCGTCGGCCTGCTCGGCCAGCACCGTTACCAGTTCGGCATCGGTCTCACGCTCGACGCGATCGATGGCCTCAGCCACCTGCTGCTGCTCGCTGAATGTCAGTAGAGTCATTGCGCTTCCATCATCCGATTACCAACCACCCGAGGCGCCCCCGCCACCGAAGCCGCCACCTCCGCCGCCGAAACCACCGCCTCCAAAACCGCCACCGCCAAAGCCGCCACCACGCCCCATGCCACCCAGCAGCGCTCCGAGCAGCAGGGCACGACGTCCGCCCCCGCGTCCGCCTCCTCCCCCGCCGATGACGAAGATTGCCACCAGCATGAGGAAAAAGCCGAGGATGCCCAGACCACTCGGCTCCTGCGTACCCATCGGCATCGCCGGACGCATCGCCGCGCTTTTCAGCGGATCGCCACCCAGGACCTGGATCATCGCCTGAGAGCCTTCGGTGATACCCCGGGTGAAATCGCCCTGCTGGAACGCGGGCAGGATGATGCCGTTGATGATCAGCGAAGACTGCGCATCGGTGAGGCGTCCTTCGAGCCCGTAGCCGACCTCGATGCGCACCCTGCGGTCATCCCGAGCGACGATCAGCAGCGCGCCGTTGTCCTCGCCCTTCTGGCCAATACCCCAGGCCCGCCCCAGCTGCACGCCGAACTCCTCGATACTGCGCCCCTGAAGGTTCGGCACGGTGACCACCACCACCTGCTCGCGAGTGGCCTGCTCGTGCGCGGCAAGCATGCCGGTCAGCCTCGCCTCGGCCTGGGTATCGAGCAATTCGGCGTTATCCACCACCCGGCCGGTCAGGCTTGGCAGCTCGAAGTCCTGGGCCGCCAGACCGCCGATCCAGCCCAGCAGGGCCAGGCTCAGCAGCAGGCTACGAATCATTGAAACTGCACTTGCGGCGCCTGTTCGGCGTTCTCAGCGGTGGCCTCGAAGTTCTCGCGAATCGGCATATCGCTGTACATCAGCGTGTGCCAGATGCGCCCGGGGAAGGTTCGGATCTCGGTGTTATAGCGCTCCACCGCTGCGATGAAATCGCGTCGCGCCACGGCGATGCGGTTCTCCGTTCCTTCCAACTGCGATTGCAGAGCAAGGAAGTTCTGGTTGGATTTGAGCTCCGGATAACGCTCGGACACCATCATCAGCCGGCTCAGCGCCCCGGTGAGCTGGTTCTGCGCCTGCTGGAACTGCTGCATCTGTTCGGGATTGTCCAGCGTATTGGCATCGACCTGTATGGAGGTCGCCTTGGCTCGGGCCTCGACCACCGCCGTCAGAGTTTCCTGTTCCTGTCGGGCGAAGCCCTTGACCGTCTCGACCAGGTTGGGAATCAGGTCGGCGCGGCGCTGATATTGGTTCTCCACCTGGGACCAGGCGGCTTTCACCTGCTCGTCATATTGTGGAATGTTGTTGATGCCACAGCCGGTCAGCAGCCAGGACATGAAAAGCACGGCCGCCAGTTGCCAGGTGAATCGGGAATGCCTCTGCATGATGCGATCGTCCGCTAAAGGGTTACCTCCCATATGAATGGTCGGACGACCGAAGAGTTCAGCGCTCCTGGCGGACGCCCACGGTTCGCATCAACGAATCACTGCAGCGGATCGCGAGCTCGCTCCTACTGGCAGCTGGTGTGGAACCAGTTTGCTGGCGAAGCTTCTCGACCATATCGGCCGTCAAATCACCCCGGCATGCCGCAAGACATCTATCTGCTGCGTACTTAGCCCCAGCAAACGCTGCAGCAGCGCCTCGCTATGCTCGCCCAGTAATGGCGGCGGATTGCGGTAGGTCACCGGCGAGGCGGACAGGCGCAACGGGCTGGCCACCTGCGGCACGCTACCGGCCAGCGGGTGCGGCATGTCCACCTTCAGGCCACGGTGCCGTACCTGCGGGTCGGCAAACACCTGGGCCAGGTCGTTGACCGGCCCGCAAGGCACCCCGGCCTGCTCCAGCACCGCCAGCCATTCGGCGGTGGTACGGAACACCGTGGCCTGGCGAATCAGCGGAATCAGCTCGGCCCGGTAGGCAACCCGCGCCTGGTTGCTGGCGAAACGCGGGTCGGCTGCCCATTCGGGATGACCGGCTACTTCACAGAACTTGCGGAACTGCCCGTCGTTGCCGACCGTGAGAATGATGTCGCCATCGGCAGTGGGAAAGTCCTGGTAGGGCACGATGTTCGGATGGGCATTGCCCATGCGCCGCGGTGCGACCCCAGTGGTGAGGTAGTTCAACGCCTGGTTGCCGAGGCAGGCGACCTGCACGTCGAGCAGCGCCGTATCGATATGCTGGCCCTCCCCCGTACGCTCGCGGTGGGCCAGCGCCGCTAGCACGCCGACCGTGGCGTAGAGCCCGGTAAGGATATCGGTGAGCGCCACGCCGACCTTCACCGGCCCGGCGCCCTCCTCGGCATCGCTGCGACCGGTCAGACTCATCAGCCCGCCGAGGCCCTGGATCATGAAATCGTAGCCGGCGCGTGTGGCGTAGGGCCCGTCCTGGCCAAAGCCGGTGATGGAGCAATAGATCAGCCGCGGATTGATCGCCTTCAGGCTTGCGTAATCCAGCCCATGGGCTGCCAGCCCGCCGACCTTGAAGTTCTCCAGCAGCACGTCGCTCTGCGCCACCAGCTCGCGAACGATGCGCTGGCCTTCGGGCCGGGTGAAATCCAGGGTCAGCGATTGCTTATTGCGGTTTGCGCTGAGGTAGTAGGCCGCCTCGGCGGTGTTTTCGCCCTGCGCATCCTTGAGGAACGGCGGGCCCCAGTGACGCGTGTCGTCGCCGGTAACGGGGCGTTCGACCTTGATCACCTCGGCACCGAGATCACCGAGGATCTGTCCGGCCCAGGGTCCGGCGAGCACGCGAGACAGATCGAGAACGCGGATATGGGAAAGGGCACCAGCCATGGAAGAAGCCTCAAGCTGCAAGCTTCAAGCCGCAAGAAATACAGCCTGAAGCAGTGTACGGGTGGCATGCTTTATCTTGCCGCTTGAAGCTTGCGGCCTGCCGCCGCCCTTAGAAAAACGCCTGGATGCCGGTCTGCGCCCGCCCGAGGATCAGCGCGTGCACGTCATGAGTGCCCTCGTAGGTGTTGACCACCTCGAGATTGACCAGATGCCGCGCCACACCGAACTCGTCGCTGATGCCGTTGCCGCCGAGCATGTCGCGCGCCATGCGCGCCACGTCCAGCGCCTTGCCACAGCTGTTGCGCTTCATGATCGAGGTGATCTCCACCGCCGCCGTGCCTTCGTCCTTCATCCGGCCCAGGCGCAGGCAGCCCTGCAGGGCCAAGGTGATCTCGGTCTGCATGTCGGCAAGCTTCTTCTGGATCAGCTGGTTGGCTGCCAGCGGGCGGCCGAACTGCTGGCGGTCCAAGACGTACTGGCGAGCGGTATGCCAACAGAACTCGGCGGCGCCCAGTGCACCCCAGCTGATGCCGTAACGGGCGCTGTTCAGACAGGTGAAGGGCCCTTTCAGACCGCGCACATCCGGGAAGGCGTTTTCCTCGGGACAGAACACGTTGTCCATCACGATCTCACCGGTGATGGAGGCACGCAGGCCGACCTTGCCGTGAATCGCCGGTGCGCTCAGACCTTCCCAGCCCTTCTCCAGCACAAAGCCGCGAATGGCACCCTCGTCATCCTTGGCCCAGACCACGAAAACATCGGCGATGGGGCTGTTGGTGATCCACGTCTTGCTCCCGGAAAGCCGATAGCCACCGTCCACCTTCTTCGCACGGGTGACCATCGAGCCAGGATCAGAGCCATGGTTGGGCTCGGTCAGGCCGAAACAGCCGATGAACTCGCCGCTGGCCAGTCTGGGCAGGTACTTCTGCTTGGTCGCTTCGTTGCCGAACTCGTTGATCGGCACCATCACCAGCGAGGATTGCACGCTCATCATCGAGCGATAACCCGAATCGATGCGCTCCACTTCGCGGGCGATCAGGCCGTAGCACACGTAGTTCAGACCGCTGCCGCCATAGGTTTCAGGAATGGTCGCGCCAAGCAGGCCAGTCTCGCCCATCTCGCGGAAGATCGCCGGATCGGTGCGCTCGTGGCGGAAGGCCTCCAGCACCCGCGGCGCCAGCTTGTCGGCGGCGAACTGCGCAGCGCTGTCACGCACCATGCGCTCTTCCTCGGTCAGTTGCTGGTCGAGCAGCAGCGGGTCGATCCAGTTGAAGCGTGCGTTGCCGGCCATGGAGGCTCCTCGTAGTCGTGGCCCGCTTTGGGCGCGGGCGGGATGGCAAGATCCTAGGCGCTACCTGCATCACCGACAAACGAGAATTTCGCAACGATCTGTGCGTTTCATTCACTTCAGGATAAGCTGACCACCTTCTCTATCTGCATGAGCATTGAGGCTTACGCACAGATGCGTCGTAAGATACCCAGCACTGCCGCGCTGATCGCCTTCGAGGCCGCAGCCCGACATGGAAGCTTCACCCGCGCCGCCGATGAGCTGGCATTGACCCAGAGCGCCATCTGCCGCCAAGTCGGCGGGCTGGAGACCTTCCTCGGGCTTGCGCTGTTTCGCCGTTCCCGGCGTGGCGTACAACTGACCGAAGCCGGCCAGTCCTACGCCCGACGCATCGCCGCGCAACTGGATGCGGTGGAGCGCGACACCCTTTCGGTGATGGGCCAACAGGGTGCGATGAGCCTGGAACTGGCCGTGGTACCCACTTTCGGCACGCAGTGGCTGGTTCCTCGGCTGAAGCATTTCCAGGCACTGCATCCGCAGATCACCCTCAATCTGACCAACCGCACACGACCATTCCTCTTCGCCGATACAGAGTTCGATGCCGCCATTTATTTCGGCGATGGGGAATGGTCGGGCACCGAAGCGCACTTCCTGATGCCCGAGGACTTGCAGCCGGTCTGCAGCCCCGTACTGCTGCCCGATGGCGAGTCGCTGGATGCTGAGGCGCTGGCGGAAATGCCGCTGCTGCAACAGACCACCCGACCCTATGCCTGGCGGCAGTGGTTCGATGCGCTGGAGATGAAGGTCGACCGGGACATGACCGGGCCGCGGCTGGAGCTGTTTTCGATGCTGGCCCAGGCCGCGGAGCATGGGATGGGAGTGGCGTTGATTCCGCCGTTCCTGATCCAGAGGGAGCTGGCCGAGGGGCGGTTGGTGCTGGCGCATCCGCAGGCCTATCGCAGCGAGACGCGGGCGTATTACCTGATGATTCCCGAGCGCAAGGTGGAGTCGGCGGGGTTGGTGGCGTTTCGGGATTGGTTAAAGGTTGAAGCAAGAACTTGGCGGGAAAGGACACAGGGTTAACGCTTGTCCGCGTAAGGGTTGGCACCAGGCATGAGTGAGGCGTGGCGCTTTCCTCGGTGCAAGCTATCGGTGGTGCCGAGGAAAGCGCAAAGGCCCTCCCCCGAATCCAACGGCCCCCAAAAATCACTTCTTCTTGCGCGGCTTCAGATACTTGGTCAGCCCCTGAAACCACATCACCAACGCCGGATTACCCTGAATCTGGATGTTCTTGTCCTGAATCCCCTGCATGAACGCCAGTTGCTTGTTCTTAGCCGTCATGGTCGCGTACCCGTAGGCGGCATCCTTGAAGCCCAGCGAAAAGGCCGGCTCGACCGCCGAACCGCTCTTGCTGGTGATGCGCTGGTCCTTGACGATGAAATGGCGCACTACCTTGCCATCCAGCGTATGCAGCTGAAAGGTCAGATCCTTGTCACCCAGTTGCTGCTGGAAATCGGGACTGGTACGGCTGGCCTTGCCCATCAGGCGACCCAGCATCCAGAGAAGAAAGCGGAATTTCATATTATTTTTCCGACAGATGAAGAACGTTCGCGCATTGTAGCGGCTCGTCGGAACAGGAAAAGGGCCTTGCGTGGCGAGAACAGAGCGGTCGGTAGCGGACTGGTCGGTCAGGGATTTACCCGGAGCCGGGCGGCTCCGGGTAGCACGGGATCAGTTGATCGCGTCCTTCAGCATTTTTCCAGGCTTGAACGCCACGGTATTGCTGGCCTTGATAGTCACTGGCTCCCCTGTCTGGGGATTCTTGCCGGCGCGCGCCCCACGGTGGCGCTGCAGGAAGGTGCCAAAACCAACCAGGGTCACGCTGTCCTTGCGGTTCAGCGCATTGGTGATTTCATCCAGAACGGCATTGAGTACACGATTGGCCTGATCCTTGGTGAGGTCAGCCTTTTCGGCGATGGCGGCCGCGAGTTCCGGTTTGCGCATGGTAGCCTCTGATGCTTTCTTGTTGTTGTGTCTGCTGTTCTTCGAACAGCGTTTCAAGGCGCTGCGACAGCTCAAGACCGCCGCAGACTCTAGGAGAATGGCACGCTGCTAGCACCGGCGCCAGCCCCAAGAGGTGCTTTGTAGACTCAAGTCGAAGGCGTTAGCGCCAGAGCTTGTGGTAGTTCCGCCAGTAGCGGTGGCAATTCCTTGTTCAGAGCCAGTCGCCGCTGCACGGCTGTACCTGTCAGCGCGTAGCCCAACAAGCGACCATCGGGCGCGCGAAACAGCGCGGTGACGTCGTTGCCGTCACCCTCGACGGTCCAGCTGCCTTCGCTACCGGCGGCCGGCGGCGATACCACCAGCGGACATACCGGGGTCTTCACGGTAACCGGCATCGGCCCATAGCTGACCGACACGGCAGTCCCGCTGAGCGTGCGCGACAGGGCTCGTACCCCGCTCATCAGCGGCATGACGTAGAGCAGATTGAGTCCGCCGACCTCGGCGCAATCCCCCAGTGCATAGACATGCTCGACCGAAGTACGCAGGAAGCGATCCACCACGATGCCGCGCCCGGTCTCCAGACCGGCGGTCTCGGCCAGTTCGGTGCGTGGCCGCAAACCGACCGCGCTGACTACCAAATCGCACTCCAGGCACTGCCCATCGGACAGCCGCGCCCGCAGGCCGCTGCCGATACGCTCCAATCGCTCCACCACCACGCCGAAATGAAAGCGGGCACCCAGCGATTCCAGCCCACGCCGCACGGCGGTTGCGGCGACGAGCGGCAACAGTGTCGGCATCACCTGCGCATCGGGGGCCACCAGCTCGACTTCGTAGCCGCCCTGCAGCAGATCGTTGGCAAATTCGCAGCCGATCAACCCGGCACCGAGTATCAGAATCCGACGCTTGCCCTTCGCCGCTTCGCGAAAACGCCCGTAGTCGAGCAGATCGTTGATGGGAAAAACTGCATCAGCGGCATCGCCCGCCAGCGGAACCCTGACGGGCTGTGCGCCCCAGGCAAGCACCAGGTCGCGATAGCGGACCGGCTCACTGCCGATCCAGATCCGGCGGTTGTCCAGGTCGAGTCGGGTCACTCGGGTGTGGGTGCGGATTTCAGCGTTGAGCTGAATGGCCATCTGACCAGCGCAAAGCATGCCGAGCGCATCAGCGTCCTTGCCCATGGCGAAGCCGGTCGAAAGCATTGGCTTGGAATACGAGCGACCATCGTCGGCGGTAATCAGCAGCAACGGAGTATCACTGTCGTGCTTGCGAAACTCCCTGGCCAGGTTGTAGCCCGCCAACCCCGTACCGATGATTACCAGGGGTGCCGTCATGTCGCTTACCTCTGTCGTTGTCGTATCGATAGCGGATCAGTCGATCGCGATCATTTCAAAATCCATCTTGCCCACACCGCAGTCGGGGCACAGCCAGTCTTCCGGTACGTCTTCCCAGGTGGTGCCAGGAGCAAGGCCCTCGCCTGGCAGACCCAGGGCTTCGTCATAGATGAAACCGCATACCACACATTGCCATTTCTTCATGTCCACCTCGGCGTGTCGATTGCCGCACGCTATACCAGAAAGCGGTGCTGCGCCAAACGCAAACACAACGGGCGGCCTAGGCCGCCCGTTGCAGTCAGCACTGTCGCTTAGCTGGCGATGCCTGCCAGCGGGTCGCTGATACCGATCACGTAGAACCCGACCAGGCCGATAGTGCCGGCCAGGATGAGGTAGTACAGGGTCGGCAGCATGGTCTTGCGCAGGGTAACGCCCTCGCGCCCCAGCAGGCCCACGGTCGCCGACGCTGCCACCACGTTGTGGATGGCGATCATGTTGCCCGCCGCTGCACCTACCGACTGCAGTGCCACCATCAACGCGCCAGACAGGCCCAGCAGACCCGCGGTGTTGAACTGGAACTGCGAAAGCATCAGGTTGGAAACGGTGTTGGAACCGGCGATGAAGGCACCCAGCGCGCCGACAGCCGGAGCGAAGAACGGATAGATGTCGCCCACGCTATTGGCCACCAGCTGCGCCATGGCCACCGGCATGGAAACCAGATCCGAGCCATTGACGCCGGAGTTGATCAGGATCCGCACCATCGGAATGGTGAAGATCAGCACGAACCCCGCGCCGAGCAGAGTCTTGCTCGATTCGGAAAGGGCCGCGCCCAGTTCGCGGGCCTTCATCCGGTGCAGGAAGAAGGTGACCAGTACCACCATGCAGAGGATGCCGCCCGGCAGAAACAGCGGTTCCAGGGTGCCGGACACACCGGTCTCGCCGAGGATGTCCTTCCAGCCGAAGCTAACGGCCGTCAGGAGGCCCTTGATGTCGGGGAAGACGCGCGAGATCACCAGGAACGCCGCCAGCAACAGGTAGGGTGCCCAGGCCATCGGAACGGAAATCGGCGTCTTGCCGGCCACGTCCTCGATCTTCATCTCGATCTTGCCCATCCAGTCGGCAGGCCATTCGCTGGCCGGCGCGAAATCCCAGGTGTCCTTGGGCAGCAGGAAGCCCGCCTTGGCAGCAGGTACCACGATGGCCAGGCCCACCAGGGCGCCAATCATCGAGGGGAACTCAGGGCCGAGGAAGACACCGGCGGCGGCGTAGGGGATAACGAACGCCAGGCCGGTGAATACCGCGAACGGCGCCATCGCCAGACCTTCAGCCCAGGATTTGTTGCGTCCGAAGTAACGGGTCAGGATGCTGACCATGATCAACGGCATGAGAATGCCGCACATCGCATGGATCAGCGCAACGCGCGAGAAGATCAGGTGAAAGAACACCTCCCAGTTGGAGCCCACTGCAGCCAACTGAGCGCCGATACCGGTCTGGTCCAGACCACCGCCTACACCGACGATGATCGGCGTACCTACCGCGCCGAAGGAAACCGGCGTGGATTGCACCATCATGCCCATCACGACCGCGGCCAGGGCCGGGAAGCCCAGTGCCACCATCAGCGGTGCAGCCACCGCAGCCGGCGTACCGAAGCCCGAGGCACCTTCGATGAAGCAGCCGAACAACCAGGCCACGATCAGCGCCTGAACGCGACGATCCGGACTGATATTGGAGAAACCCCGGCGAATCGCGGCGATGCCACCGGAATGTTTGAGGGTGTTGAGCAGCAGGATCGCACCGAAAATGATCCAGAGGATCGCAGCGGTGAGAATCAGGCCTTGCAGGGTCGAGGCTATGACGCGATTGAGCGTCATGTCCCAGGCCAGCAGGCCGATCAGTGCGGTGAGAACAAAAACCAGCGGCATCGCATACTTGGCCGGCCAGCGAAAGCCGATTAGCAATACGCCCGCCAACACCAGTGGCACGAATGCCAGGATGGATAGCAGAGTCTGACTCATTGTTGGGTTCCTTGTTTTTTGTATTGAACCGCTTTCATTCCGGGATAACCCGGTGCCACGCATGAATGACGCAAGTCATCCACAGGTGCCGACCGACTCTCGACGATCGACTCCCCCATGCTCGAAAGCCCCGAAGGCGTATCAGGCCTTCGGGGCTTGGTCTTACCACTAGCCAGCCAGAAGCTGGCCATTAGCAATTCTCAACCGCCGTTCTGCTGTTTGAAACGTTGACGCCAGGCATGCAGCAAGGGTTCGGTGTAACCGCTCGGTTGTTCGCGCCCCTTGAATACCAGATCGCAGGCCGCCTGGAAAGCTCTGGATTGCGCATAGTCGTTCGCCATCGGCCGATAGAGCGGATCGCCGGCGTTCTGCTGATCGACCACCTTGGCCATGCGTTCCAAGGTTTCGCGAACCTGTGCTTCGCCAACCACACCATGGTAAAGCCAGTTTGCCAGGTGCTGACTGGAGATTCGTAGAGTGGCACGGTCTTCCATCAGACCGACATCGTGGATATCCGGCACCTTGGAGCAACCGACGCCCTGCTCGACCCAGCGCACCACGTAGCCGAGGATGCCCTGGCAGTTGTTGTCCAGTTCCTGCTGGATCTCTTCGGCGCTCCAATCGCGCTGCGGCGCCACCGGAATGGTCAGCAAGTCGTTGGTCAGTTGCTCGCGCTCGCTGGCCAGATCGATCTTCTCCAACTCGGCCTGTACCGCCTGCACGTCTACCTGATGATAGTGCAGCGCATGCAGGGTGGCGCCGGTGGGCGACGGGACCCAGGCGGTGTTGGCACCGGCCTTGGGATGGGCGATCTTCTGCTCCAGCATGGCGGCCATCAGGTCCGGCATGGCCCACATACCCTTGCCAATCTGTGCCTTGCCGCGCAGGCCGCAGTTCAGGCCGACCAGCACGTTGTTGCGCTCGTAGGCCTGAATCCAGGCGGTGCCCTTCATATCGCCTTTGCGCAGCACGGCGCCGGCTTCCATGATGCTGTGCATCTCGTCGCCGGTACGGTCGAGGAAACCTGTATTGATGAAGGCCACGCGGTTCTGCGCGGCGCCGATGCAGGCCTTGAGGTTGACGCTGGTGCGACGCTCCTCGTCCATGATCCCGACCTTGAGGGTGTGGCGCGGCAAGCCGATAAGGTCTTCAACGCGACCGAACAGCTCGTCAGTGAAGGCGACTTCGGCCGGGCCGTGCATCTTCGGCTTGACGATGTAGACACTGCCGGTGCGCGAGTTGCCGCGGCGCTCGAGGTCATGCTTGGCGATCAGGCTGGTGACCACGCCATCGAGGATGCCTTCGGGGATCTCGTGGCCCTCACCGTCGATGATCGCCGGGCTGGTCATCAGGTGGCCGACGTTGCGGATGAACAGCAGCGAGCGACCATGCAGGGTCAGGCTGGAGCCATCGACAGCGGTGTACTGGCGGTCGGGATTCAGTTGGCGAGTCATCGCCCGGCCGCCCTTCTGGAAGGTGTCGGTCAGATCGCCCTTCATCAGGCCCAGCCAGTTGCGGTAGACCAGCACCTTGTCGTCGGCATCGACGGCGGCGGTGGAGTCCTCGCAGTCCATGATGGTGGTCACGGCAGCTTCGATCAGCAGGTCCTTGACGCCGGCCGCATCGGTCTGGCCGATGGGACTGTTCGGGTCGATCTGAATCTCAATGTGCAGGCCGTTGTTCTTCAACAGCACGGCGGTGGGCTCGACGGCCTCGCCCTGATAGCCGACGAACTTCTCCGGCTGCTCGAGGCCAGTGACGCTACCATTCTCCAGGGTGACCTTGAGCTGGCCGTCCTGCACACGGTAGTTGGTCGCGTCGGCATGGCTGCCTTCGGCCAGCGGCGCAGCCTGATCGAGGACGTTGCGGGCAAAGGCGATGACCTTGGCGCCACGCACTTCGTTGTAGCCTGGGCCTTTCTGCGCACCGCCCTCTTCGGAGATGGCGTCGGTGCCATAGAGCGCGTCATACAGCGAACCCCAGCGGGCGTTGGCGGCGTTCAGCGCGTAGCGGGCGTTGCCGATCGGCACTACCAGCTGCGGACCGGCCTGGCTGGCGATTTCACTGTCGACGTTGCTGGTACTGACCTTCACCTCGCCCGGTTCCGGCAGCAGGTAGCCGATTGACTCGAGGAAGGCGCGGTATACCGGCATGTCGGCGATCGGACCCGGATTGGCCTTGTGCCAGGTATCCAGCTCGGCCTGCAGGCGGTCGCGCTCGGCGAGCAACGCGCGATTCTTCGGCGCCAGGTCGTGGACCAGCCGATCGAAGCCGCTCCAGAAGGCCGCGGCTTCGACGCCGGTGCCGGCCAACACTTCGTCTTCGATGAAGCGCTGCAGGTTGGCCGCGACTTGCAGACGACCCAGGGTTACACGTTCGCTCATGTCAAAACCTCTTCGTTCGTTACCGGCCCATGCCGGATGGCGGCGGTGCCGTGCGACTGGCGCTTCACGCGACTGCCGCACCTCGTTCAACCGCCAGCACTTGTCCTATGGCTCAGCCGTTCAGTTACCGACCGCTGCGACTCCGGCCTTGGCTACCTGGGCGTCCTGGGTGGCGGTCACGCCGGAAACACCCACCGCGCCGATCACCTGGCCGTCGACAATTACCGGCACGCCGCCTTCCAGCGAGCAGACCACCGGCGCGGACAGGAAGGCGTTGCGACCGCCGTTGACCATGTCCTCGTAGCCCTTGGTTTCGCGGCGGCCGATGGCGGCGCTGCGGGCCTTCTCGGTGGCGATGTAGCTGGCGACCGGGGCACAACCGTCCAGACGCTCCAGGCCCAGCAGGTGTCCACCGTCATCAGCGACGGCGATGGTCACGTTCCAGCCGTTGGCCTGCGCTTCGCTGCGCGCAGCTTTGATGATGGCAGCAACTTCGGTCTGACCCAGTACGGCTTTTGTTTTCATCTTGATAGTCCTGTCTTCGTATTTCAGTTATTCATTCGGCGGCGCACAGGGCTTGCCGTCCGGTCCCGTTGGTGGAAATTCGCTCTGCGAGATTTCCACCCTACACTCGCTTCAGGTTTTTTAGCCTCGTGGAAAACGGCGCAGCCTTTTCCACAGCTACCCCATCGCCTCTTCGACGATCTCGATCCAGTGCCGCACCGACGTGCGACCCGCCCCGTCGAGGTGGGTCTGACAACCGATGTTGGCGGTGACGATGACTTCCGGCTTGCCGCTCTCCAGTGCAGTGAGCTTGTTGTCGCGCAACTGCTTGGAAAGCGCCGGCTGGGTGATCGAGTAGCTGCCGGCCGAGCCGCAGCACAGATGCGCGTCCGGCACTGCGGTGAGCTGGAAGCCCAGCCGCTTGAGCACGTCTTCGACCGCACCGCCGAGCTTTTGTGCGTGCTGCAGCGTGCAGGGGCAATGGAAGGCCATGCGCTTGTCGGCCTTGACGTCGAGCTGCTCGAGCTCCGTCAAGCGCAGTACCTCGACCAGATCCTTGGTCAGGGCGCTGACCCGCGCGGCCTTGCTTGCGTAAACCGGATCGTCGCGCAACAGGTGGCCGTAGTCCTTGACGAAGGCACCGCAGCCGCTGGCGGTCTGCACGATGGCTTCGGCACCGGCTTCGATGGCCGGCCACCAGGCGTCGATGTTGCGCCGGGCACGATCCAGTCCAGCGTCCTGGGCGTTCAGGTGATAATCCACCGCACCGCAGCAACCGGCTTCGCGCGCGGGCGTCACGGCGATACCAAGGCGGTCCAGCACCCGCGCGGCGGCCGCGTTGGTGTTGGGCGACAGACTTGGCTGCACGCAGCCTTCGAGCATCAGCACGGTACGCGCATGTCGGGCTTGCGGGCGCTGTTTCGCCGGGCGAACCTCACGCGGCAGGTGTGCCTTCAGGCTGGCCGGCATCAGTGGCCGCAGTGCGTTGCCGGTTGTCAGCAGCGCCTTGAACAGCGCCGGACGCGGCACCACGGTGCGCAAACCGCTGCGCACCAGGCGCTCGCTCAGAGTGCGCGGCACCTGCTGCTCGATGAAGTCGCGACCGATATCCAGCAGGTTGTGGTACTGCACGCCGGACGGGCAGGTGGTTTCGCAGTTGCGGCAGGTCAGGCAGCGGTCCAGATGCAGCTGGGTGCTCTGGGTGACTTCGGCACCCTCGAGCATCTGCTTCATCAGGTAGATGCGCCCGCGCGGGCCATCCAGTTCGTCGCCAATCAACTGATAGGTCGGACAGGTAGCGTTGCAGAAGCCGCAGTGCACACACGAGCGCAGAATACTCTCGGCTTCCTCGGCGCGCGGCAGGCGCTTGGCTTGTTCGCTCAGATTGGTCTGCACGGCTTAAACCTCTGAATACATGCGGCCGGGGTTGAAGATGCCCTGCGGGTCGAGCTGGGCCTTGAGCTGCTGGTGGTAACGCAGCAGCGGCGCACCCAGCGGCTGGAACGGATTGGTCGTGGCGCCAGCGCTGTAGCAGATCGCATGACCGCCGACTTCGCCGACGACGGCGCGAATGCGCTCGGCATCCTCTGTGGACTTCAGCCAGCGCTGGGCACCAGCCCAATCCACCAACTGTTCGCCTTCCAGCGCCAGCGCCGGGGTGTTGATGGGCAGCGACAGGCGCCACAGCGGACGCGGGTCCTCGAAGAAGGCCAGGCGCTGTTCGCGCAGCGCGTCCCAGTAGGCAGCGTCCAGATCCTCGCCACCGATGCGTTCGCGTGCGGCGTTGACCGAACCTTCGCCGCCTTCCAGCCGCAAGTGCAGGGCCTGACCATCGTGGCAGGCAGCGCTGATCGGGATCGGCTGCTGGCCCCACTCGGCCAACTTCAGCAGGGCCTGATCCAGCGCCATCTCCACCCGCAGCCCGCTGCAGCGGCGCGGCTTTGGCAGCACCTTGAGCGACACCTCGGTCAGCACGCCCAGGCAGCCGAAGCTGCCGGCCATCAGGCGCGACAGGTCGTAGCCGGCGACGTTCTTCATTACTTCGCCACCGAAGCGCAGGTGCTTGCCGTGGCCGGTGATGATGCGCGTACCGAGCACGAAATCACGTACCGAACCGCTCCAGGGCCGGCGCGGTCCGGACAGCCCGGCAGCGATCATGCCGCCCACGGTGGCGCCTTCGCCGAAATGGGGCGGTTCGCAGGGCAGCATCTGCCCGGCCTCATCGAGCGCAGCCTCCAGCTCGGTGAGCGGCGTGCCGGCACGCACGGTGACCACCAGTTCGGTGGGGTCGTAGCTGACGATGCCGCGGTGCGCACGGGTATCGAGCACCTGCCCTTCGACCGTGCGGCCAAGAAAGGCCTTGCTGTCACTGCCCTGGATGCGCAGCGGCGTGTTGGCGGCGAGCGCCTGGTTGACCTGATCCAGCAACTGCTCGCTGGCGTCGAATGAAACCGTCATCAGAAGCGCTCCAGTTCAGGGAAGGGCAGCTGACCGCCATGCACGTGCATGCGGCCGAATTCGGCGCAACGGTGCAGGGTCGGGATGTTCTTGCCGGGGTTGAGCAGCCCGGTCGGGTCGAAAGCGGCCTTTACCGCGTGGAACAGCGTCAGCTCGTCGGCGTTGAACTGGGCGCACATCTGGTTGATCTTCTCGCGACCCACGCCATGCTCGCCTGTGATCGAGCCGCCGACCTCGACGCAGAGCTCGAGAATCTTGCCGCCCAGCGCCTCGGCGCGTTCCAGCTCACCCTCGACGTTGGCATCGAAGAGAATCAGCGGGTGCATATTGCCGTCGCCGGCGTGGAACACGTTGGCCACGCGCAGACCGTACTCTTCCGACAGGTTGGCGATACCCCGAAGCACGCCCGGCAGCTCACGGCGCGGAATGGTGCCATCCATGCAGTAGTAGTCCGCCGAGATCCGCCCCACAGCCGGGAAGGCATTCTTGCGCCCCGCCCAGAAACGCGCGCGCTCAGCTTCGTCCCTGGCCAGGCGCACTTCGGTGGCACCGGCCAGCTTGAGCACATCGCTGACGCGCTCGCAGTCCTCGGCGACATCGACTTCGACGCCATCCAGCTCGCACAGCAGAATCGCCTCGGCATCCACCGGATAACCGGCGTGGATGAAGTCTTCAGCGGCGCGGATCGCCAGGTTGTCCATCATCTCCAGTCCGCCGGGGATGATGCCCGCGGCGATGATGTCCGCCACCGCACAGCCGGCCTTCTCCACCGAGTCGAACGCGGCCAGCAGTACCTTGGCCACCTGCGGTTTGGGCAGCAGCTTGACGGTCACTTCGGTGACAATACCAAGCATGCCTTCGGAGCCGGTGAACAGCGCCAGCAGATCGAAACCGGGCGAGTCCAGCGCCTCTGAGCCGAGCACCATGTACTCGCCTTCCACGGTGAGAATCTCCACGCGCAGCAGGTTGTGCACCGTCAGGCCGTACTTGAGGCAATGCACGCCACCGGCGTTCTCGGCGACGTTGCCGCCAATGGAACAGGCGATCTGCGACGACGGATCGGGTGCGTAATAAAGTTCGTGGGGCGCTGCGGCCTGGGAAATCGCCAGGTTGCGCACGCCAGGCTGGACGCGGGCGAAGCGACCGGAGGGGTCGACTTCAAGAATCTTGTTGAAACGCGCCATGACCAGCAGGATGCCCTGCTCCACCGGCAGCGCACCGCCGGACAGGCCGGTACCGGCACCACGGGCGACCACCGGTACGCCGCGTTCGTAGCAGAGTTTGAGCAGGGCTTCGACCTGCTCGATGCGCTCGGGCAACACCACCAGCATCGGCGTGGTGCGATAGGCGGAAAGGCCATCACACTCGTAGGGTTTGAGATCTTCGAGGCGATGCAGGATGTCCAAATCCGGCAACAACGCCTGCAATTCGGCCAGTAGCGCGGTCTTGTCGACCTTGGGCAGCTCGCCGTCGATGCGTTCGTCGTAGAGAATATTCATGGCAGTCGGATGCTCTCGTTGTTCAGCGGCAGCGCGACCAGCTGCGGCGCAGTGACGCATCATTAGCCCGAACGCATCGAGCAGTCCACCTTCTAAACTACTGGTCGTACCAGTTTGTAGAAGTCCCACCCAGCTCATGGCCGCCCAGGACGCACTGATCACAGGGCTAGCATAAATAAAACGCGAAACCAGCTATACTGCCCCACCACTGGTCCTACCACCTGGAAAAACCCATGATCAGCGAAACCGCCACCGAGAAACGCCAGGTTGCCGACGTGGTCGCCGAGCGCATCGAGCGCCTGATCGTCGATGGCGTACTCAAGGTCGGCCAGGCCCTGCCTTCGGAGAGACGCCTGTGCGAGAAGCTCGGCATCTCCCGCTCGGCCATGCGCGAAGGCCTGCGCGTGCTGCGCGGTCGCGGCATCATCGAAACCGCTCATGGCCGCGGCTCGTTCGTGGCGCAACTGTCCGGTGCGCAGGACACCTCGCCGCTGATGCACCTGTTCAGCTCGCAACCGCGCACTCTGTTCGACCTGCTCGAAGTTCGCGCGCTGCTGGAAGGTGAATCGGCGCGACTGGCTGCGCTGCGCGGCACCGAGGCGGATTTCATCCTGCTGCGCCGGCGCTACGAGGAAATGCTCGCCGCGCACACCGGGGAGAGCGCCGACCCACGCGAGCATGCCCGCCTCGACCATGCCTTCCATCTCGCCGTGTGCGAGGCCTCGCACAACCCGGTGCTGGTACACACGCTGCAATCGCTGACTGACCTGATGCTGAGCACCGTTTTCGCCTCGGTGAACAACCTTTATCACCGCCCGCTGCAGAAACGGCAAATCGACCGGCAGCACTCGCGGCTGTTCCACGCCGTCACCGAACGCCTGCCGGACCAGGCCCAGCGAGCGGCGCGCGACCACATCCAGAGCATTCGCGACAACCTCAAGGAAATCGAACAGGAGGAACAACGCCTGGTACGGGCGACGATGCGGCTGGAAGGGTGGGTTTAAGGGAGGCTGGAAGAGCGCAGGATGAATGTCGCTTTTTTACATCCACCAGGGCTCCCCCTCGGTGGATCACGGGGCGCGATCCACACGCCCTCTCCGCCTACTTCAAGCCTCCAGCTTCAAGCTGCCTCCGCCCGCCATGCTAGACTCGCCGCTTTCCCGCTGTGCCCGGCTACTCTCGTGCTCGATCTCCCTGAATGGCTCACCGCCAACCAAGTCCCCGCCCCGCTCGATCCCCTGCTGCATGACTGGCTGTTCATCGACAAAGGCTCGCTGACTCGCCGCCTGACCGCACTGGCCGAAGGCGCGTTCAGCGTGACGCCGCTGCAACAAGGCTGGCAGCAACTGCGCGACGATGAGTGCATCGCACTGGGCGTAGCACCCGGAAGTCAGGGTTGGGTTCGCGAGGTCTACCTGTGCGGCCATCGGCAACCCTGGGTGTTCGCCCGCAGCGTGGCGGCGCGCCAGGCGCTGGAAGATTCGTCACTGGACCTGCAGCACCTTGGGAGCCGCTCCCTGGGCGAGCTGTTGTTCAGCGACCGCGCCTTCACCCGCGGCCCGCTCGAAGCCAGGCACTATCCCGCCGCCTGGCTGCCCGAGGAGGCCCGCCAGGATGGGCTCTGGGCGCGGCGCTCCTGCTTCAGCCAGGGCAGCCTGGACGTGCTGGTGGCCGAAATCTTCCTGCCGGCCTTGTGGCGTGCAGCCGGGATCGACCAGTAGCCGCCCGCTTATAATCGCGCATCTTTCTGGAGACCGCCGATGTATCAGAAGCTTCTGCAATCGAGCAATCGCCTGCACCCACGCGCCTGGGACTTCATCCAGCTGATGCGCCTGGACCGCCCGATCGGCACCTACCTGCTGCTCTGGCCGACGCTCTGGGCCCTCTGGATTGCCGGGGAAGGCGCGCCCAGCTTCAAGAACCTTGTCATCTTCGTTCTCGGCGTGATCCTGATGCGCGCCGCCGGCTGCGTGATCAACGATTTCGCCGATCGCAATTTCGACGGTCACGTCAGCCGCACCCGCAACCGCCCGTTGGCCACCGGCAAGGTGACCGTCAAGGAAGCCTGGATACTGTTCGCAGTGCTGGTCGCCATCAGTTTCGTGCTGGTATTGCTGACCAACGCGCCGACCTTCTGGCTGTCCTTCGGCGCGCTGGCCGTCGCCTCGCTCTATCCCTTCATGAAGCGCTACACCTATTACCCCCAGGTGGTGCTGGGCGCCGCCTTCTCCTGGGGCATCCCCATGGCCTTCACCGCCGAGACCGGCACCCTGCCGCCGGAAGCCTGGCTGCTGTTCATCGCCAATCTGGTCTGGACCGTCGGCTACGACACCTACTACGCCATGGCCGATCGCGAGGACGACCTTAAGATAGGCATCAAGTCCACCGCCGTGCTGTTCGGCGATGCCGACCGCATCATCATCCTCACGCTGCAGGGTCTGGCGCTGTTCTGCCTGATTCTGGCCGGGGTGCGCTTCGAACTGGGCCAGTGGTTTCACTTCGGCCTGTTCATCGCCGCGGCCTGCTTCGCCTGGGAGTTCTGGAGCACCCGCTCGCGCAACCCGCAGATGTGCTTCAAGGCCTTCCTGCACAACCACTGGGCCGGCCTGGCGATACTGGCGGGAATCGTGCTCGATTACATGACGAAAGCGAGCTGACCGCACCTAGGGTCTGTTGCCGTTTCGTCGCGAGCCGCGGACGAAATGGCAACAGACCCTAGCCCACGACAGCAATCGCTAGCGGTTCAATTCGTACGCGCAGATGTTGACCGTCGCCGCCAGGTTCAGCGATTCGATGGCACCACAGCCGGGAATCGTGAAAGGCCGCGCGTCGAGGGCGGCCAGTTGCTCGCGAGGCACGCCGCGCGCCTCGTTGCCGAACAGATAGCAATCGAAGGTCCTGAAGCTGGCCGACTGCAGGCTGTCGCCATTCATGTCTAGGCAGGCGATGCGCTCGAAGCGCGTGCGCAAGGTGTCCAGCTCCACCTCCAGCTCCATCGCCGCATGGAAGATGGCGCCCATGCTGGAGCGCACGACCTTGGGGTTGTAGGGATCAACACTGCCGGGGCTGAGCAGACAGCGGAAATTGCCGAACCAGGCCAGGGTACGCAGGATGGTGCCGAGGTTGCCGGGGTCCTGGATCTCGTACAGGTAGATGGCGCGCTCGCCGGGTTCGGCGGTCGGCGCGACGCTCGCCGGCATCGGAACCACGGCCACGATGCCCTGCGGCGCCTTGGTATCGGCGATCTGCGCCATCTGGCGGTCGCTGATCACATGGGTCCTGAATGGGCTCTGCCAGTACGCGTAGGCGGCGGTCACGTACAGCTCGCTGCGCTGCAACAGCAGGTTCTGCATGGCCGCTTTCTGCAACTCCAGCACCAGGTGTTCGCCCTCCACCAGAAAATAACCGAACTCGGCCCGGTATTTCTTCTGGTGCAGTTTCTTGATGTCGTCGAGTTTCATCGGCGCGGTACTCAGTGGGTTCCAGACAGCAGCGACTTGGCCACCGCCTCGGCGACCTTGATGCCATCCACGCCCGCCGAGAGAATGCCCCCCGCATAACCGGCGCCCTCTCCGGCCGGATACAGGCCGCGCAGGTTGAGGCTCTGCAAGGTCTCGGGATCGCGGGTGATACGCACCGGGGAGGACGTGCGAGTTTCGATGCCGGTGAGCACCGCGTCCGCGCGATCGAAACCGCGAATCTGCTTGCCGAACGCCGGCAGCGCCTCGCGAATGGCCTCGATCGCATACGTCGGCAGCGAGGGCGCCAGATCGCCCAGACGCACGCCGGGCTTGTAGGAGGGTTCCACCTCGCCGAACGCGTTCGAGGGCACGCCACGAATGAAATCACCGACCAGTTGCGCGGGTGCGCAGTAGTCGCTGCCGCCCAGTTCATAGGCACGGGACTCCAGGCGCTCCTGGAACTCCACGCCGGCCAGGGGGCCGCCGGGGAAGTCCTGCTCCGGATTGATGCCCACGACGATGCCGGCGTTGGCATTGCGTTCGTTGCGCGAGTACTGGCTCATGCCATTGGTCACCACACGCTCCGGCTCCGAGGTGGCCGCCACCACAGTGCCACCAGGGCACATGCAGAAGCTGTAGACGGCGCGACCATTGCTGGCGTGATACACCAGCTTGTAGTCGGCGGCACCGAGTTCCGGATGGCCGGCGTACTTGCCCAGCCGGGCCTGGTCGATCATGCCTTGCGGGTGCTCGATGCGAAAACCCACGGCAAAGGGCTTGGCCTCCATGAACACGCCCTGGCGGTGCAGCATGCGGAAGGTATCGCGGGCACTGTGGCCCAGCGCCAGCACCACATGGCGACTGCGGATCGTTTCGCCATTGGCCAGCACCACGCCTTCGAGCTGGCCATCGTCGACCAGCAGATCGGTCACCTTGCTTTCGAAGCGCACCTCGCCGCCGAGGGCGATGATCTCCTCGCGCATCGTGGCGACCACGCCGGTGAGGCGGAAGGTGCCGATGTGCGGCTTGCTCACGTAGGTGATCTCTTCCGGCGCGCCGGCGCGAACGAACTCCTGCACCACCTTGCGCGCGTAGAACCTGGGGTCCTTGATCTGGCTGTAGAGCTTGCCATCGGAGAACAGGCCGGCCCCACCCTCGCCGAACTGCACGTTGGATTCCGGCGTCAGGACCTTCTTGCGCCACAGTGCCCAGGTATCCTTGGTACGGCTGCGCACGTCCTTGCCGCGCTCCAGCACTATGGGCCTGAAGCCCATCTGAGCGAGCAGCAGCGCGGCGAACAGGCCACAGGGGCCGAGCCCCACCACGAGCGGCCGCTCGCTCAGATCGGCAGGCGCCTGCCCCACCGGGTAGTAGCGGGTGTCCGGCGCCGGACGGACCGTGTTGTCCTCGGCGCAACGCGCCAGGATTGCCCCGTCGTCTCGGGCCTGCAGAGCGAGGATGGCGATGAACAGGATGACGCTGTTCTGCTGGCGCGCATCGTAGCTGCGCTAGAACACGCTGATATCAAGCCGGGCGGCGGCGCCGATACCCAGGCGCG
>JBKEBY010000021.1:0-36663 GCA_047973445.1 Pseudomonas sp. | reverse complement strand
TGCCAGATGTCCAGCTCGGTCCAGTTCGACAGCGGGAAGACGCGGATCGACTCGCCCTTGTTGACCTTGCCGTTGTACACGTTCCACAGTTCCGGGCGCTGGTTCTTCGGGTCCCAGCGGTGCTTGCTGTCACGGAACGAGTACACGCGCTCCTTGGCCCGCGACTTCTCTTCGTCGCGGCGCGCACCACCAAAGGCGGCGTCGAAGCCGTGCTTATCCAGCGCCTGCTTGAGCCCTTCGGTCTTCATGATGTCAGTGTGCTTGGCACTGCCATGGGTAAAAGGGTTGATGTCCTGGGCGACGCCATCGGGGTTCACGTGGGTGATCAGGTCCAGGTCCATCTCGGCGACCATCTTGTCGCGGAAGCGGTACATCTCCTGGAATTTCCAGCGCGTATCCACGTGCATCACCGGGAACGGCAGCTTGCCGGGGTAGAACGCCTTGCGCGCCAGATGCAGCATCACGGCCGAATCCTTGCCGATGGAGTACAGCATCACCGGGTTGTCGAACTCGGCGGCCACCTCGCGGATGATGTGGATGCTTTCCGCCTCCAGCTCTTTCAGATGCGTCAGTTTGTCGACCATGGCTACTCACGAATTTGCAGATGGACGGCCGGCAGGCCTTGAAGAGGGCGCAACTTTAACACGGCAACCGATTCTAATCAGGCCGCTACTTAGAACGAAATCGACTAGATTTATGCCTCGGCGAATGCGCGGGGCGCCCTCTATCTGCAGGAGCAAGATTGCTCGCGATCACCGTTGCGAGGATGGATCGCCAGCAAGCTGGCTCCGAAAATGCGCACGTGATGCACACTCGGGACGTGGCGAAACGAGCCTAGGCCGGATTGGGGCAGTCGATGAACAGGTGTTCGATCGCGAAGCGTCGCGCCAGGTACTCGCCCAGCGCCTGGACACCATAACGCTCGGTGGCGTGATGGCCAGCCGCGAAGAAGCTCAGGCCGTTCTCTCGCGCGCTGTGCACCGTTGGCTCGGAGATTTCGCCGGTCAGGTAGGCATCCACACCCGCGGCTATCGCCTGGTCGATGTAGCCCTGGGCGCCGCCCGTGCACCAGCCCACGCGACGAATCGAGCCGCTCCCTTCGATCATCAGCGGCTCGCGGCCCAGCTTCTCATGCACCAGGCGCATGAAGTCCAGCGGTGAGAGCGGCGTTTCCAGCGAACCGACCAGGCCCACCGATCTGGGATTGTCCGGCTCCAGCGGCCCTTCGATGGTCAGGCCAAGCAGTCGCGCCAACTGCACGTTGTTACCCACTTCTTCGTGCACGTCGAGCGGTAGGTGATAGGCAAGCAGGCTGATGTCATGACTCAAGAGGGTTTTCAGCCGGCGTTGCTTCATCCCGACAACGCGCGGGTCCTCGTTCTTCCAGAAGTAACCATGATGCACCAGCACGACATCCGCCTCGGCCGCCACTGCCGCATCGAGCAGGGCCTGGCTGGCAGTCACACCACTGACGATACGCCGTACCTGCGGCCTCCCCTCGACTTGCAGACCGTTGGGGCAGTAGTCGGCGATCCTCACCACATTCAGATAACGGTCGGTCTCCTCGACCAGAGTGGTAAGCGCTATGGCCATGGAACAGCTCCTGAAGTCGGTGTGGTATCGCCGCGAACTGAGGTGCGCACTGAAGATACGAACGATGAGCAAGCTGCATTTCGCCGCCAGCTTCGTATAATGCCGCCACCTTAAAGGGGGCTCTCGCCCCCCGCAACCTGCCCGGATTGCATATTCGATGATCCACGCCCTGCGTTATCTCGGCTGGCCGCTACTGGTAGGCCTGCTCGTCGCCCTGCTGATCATCCAGCGTTACCCGCAATGGGTGGGGCTGGAGGACAAGCCCGAATACACACTGCAGCAGGCACCGTTACCGACAGGACTGCGGCAGGGGCCTTATTCCTATGCCAATGCGGTGAGCGGAGCCGCGCCGGCAGTGGCCAACCTCTACACCACCAAGGTCATCAACAATCCCCGGCAACCGCTGACCAAGGACGACCCACTGTTCCAGCGTTTCTTCGGCGATAACCTTCCACGCCAGCGGCGCATGGAGTCGAGCCTCGGCTCGGCGGTGATCATGAGCCCTGAAGGTTACCTGCTGACCAACAATCACGTGACAGCCAATGCCGAGCAGATCGTGGTGGCGCTCAGGGATGGTCGGGAAACCCTGGCACGCGTGATCGGCAGCGATCCGGAAACGGACCTGGCAGTACTGAAGATCGATCTCGCGGATCTGCCGGCTATAACCCTGGGTCGCTCGGACAGTATTCGTGTCGGCGATGTCACCCTGGCAATCGGAAACCCGTTCGGAGTAGGCCAGACGGTGACCATGGGCATCATCAGCGCCACAGGGCGCAACCAGCTGGGCCTCAATACCTACGAAGACTTCATCCAGACCGACGCGGCAATCAACCGTGGCAATTCGGGTGGAGCACTGGTGGATGCCGCCGGACACCTGATCGGCATCAATACGGCGATCATTTCCGAATCCGGCGGTTCCCAGGGTATCGGCTTCGCGATTCCGGTGAAATTGGCGATGGAGGTGATGAAGTCGATCATCGAGCACGGCCAGGTGATTCGTGGCTGGCTGGGTGTCGAGGTCCAGTCGCTGACACAGGAATTGGCCGAATCCTTCGGCCAGGCCGGGCGACCGGGCATCGTGGTGGCCGGCGTTTATCGCGACGGCCCTGCGGAGCGGGCCGGCCTGCGACCCGGCGACCTGATTCTCAGCATCGACGGACAACAGTCCGACAACGGTCGCAATTCGATGAACCAGGTTGCCCGCACACGCCCCGGCGACAAGATCGACATCGACATCCTGCGCAACGGCAAGCCACTGACGCTGACCGCTGAAGTGGGGATGCGCCCGCCAGTGGAAAATCGGCCGAATAAGTAAAAGCTGGAAGCCAGTGTGATGGCCACAGCCGTATCGCTGTCAAGCTTTTCGCTTTTACTTCAGGCTTCCAGCTTTAGGCTTCAAGCTGCTTTACGCCCCAAAGCCTCCAACAGCGCCTGATTCTGCTCCGGGTTGCCAACGGTGATGCGCAGGAACTGGTCGATGCGTGGCAGCTTGAAGTGGCGCACGATGATGCCCTCCTCACGCAGGCTCGCCGCTAGCGTCGCCGCGTCCTGCTGCGGGTGACGGGCGAAGATGAAGTTGGCTGCCGACGGCAGTACCTCGAAGCCCAGCGCCGTCATCGCAGCAACCACGGCCTCGCGGCTGGCCATCACCTGCTGGCAAGTCTGCTGGAAGTATTCGCGATCCTCGAACGCGGCAGCGGCGCCTGCAATGGCAATGCGATCCAGCGGATAGGAGTTGAAGCTGTTCTTGATGCGCTCCAGCGCCTCGATCAGATCAGGATGCCCCACCGCCAGTCCCACGCGCAGACCGGCCAGCGAACGCGACTTGGACAGCGTCTGGGTCACCAACAGGTTCGGATAGCGATCGACCAGTGCAATGGCCGACTCGCCGCCGAAATCGATGTAGGCCTCGTCCACCAGCACCACGGAATCGGGATTGGCCTGCAGCAATCGCTCGATGGCACTCAGCCCCAGCACACGCCCGGTAGGCGCGTTGGGATTGGGGAAGATGATGCCGCCATTGGGACGATCGTAATCGGCGACCTCGATCTGAAAGTTCTGGTCCAGCGCGATGGTTTCGTACTCGATGCCGTAGAGCCCGCAGTAGACCGGATAGAAGCTGTAGGTCACGTCGGGAAACAGCAGCGGCTTACCATGCTGGAACAACCCGTGGAAGGCATGCGCCAGCACCTCGTCGGAGCCGTTGCCGACGAAGACCTGGGTGGGTTGCACGCCGTAGTAATCGGCCACCGCCTGCTTCAGCCGCTCACCATTCGGGTCCGGATACAGACGCAGGCCATCGCCGATTTCCGCCTGCATCGCCGCGATCGCCTTGGGCGAAGGGCCGTAGGGGTTTTCGTTGGTATTCAGCTTGACCAGTTTGCTCAGCTTCGGCTGCTCGCCCGGCACATAGGGCACCAGGGTCTTGACGAAGGGGCTCCAGAATTTGCTCATGCCCTTCTCTCCTTGAGAGTTCAGTTGTTTGAATCGGCAAAAGGTTTGGAGGCTGGACGAAAGCCCTGCCCGCCCCGGAGCCAGCTTGCTGGCGATCGTCTGCAACACCAAGCTACCCCAGATCGCGAGCAAGCTCGCTCCTACAGGTCCTGCGCCCTGCTGCGCTTTTATCGACTTTTCAGCCCTTGATCCGGTATTCCGCACTGCGGGCATGGGCGGTCAGCGACTCGCCACGAGCCAGCACCGAGGCGACCTTGCCGAGTTCCGAAGCACCTTCAGCCGAGCAGTTGATGATCGACGAACGCTTCTGGAAGTCGTACACACCCAGCGGCGAAGAAAAGCGCGCGGTGCCCGAGGTCGGCAGCACATGGTTGGGGCCGGCGCAGTAATCGCCCAGGGCCTCCGCGGTGTAACGGCCCATGAAGATTGCACCGGCGTGGCGGATCTGCGACAGGTACTGGTCAGGATCTTCCACCGACAACTCAAGGTGCTCGGGCGCAATACGGTTGGCCACCTCGATGGCCTGAGCCATGTCGGCGACCTGAATCAAGGCTCCGCGGCCTTCAATGGAGGTGCGGGCGATCTCGGCTCGCTCCAGGGTCGGCAGCAGGCGTGTGATGCTCTCGGCGACCTTGTCGAGGAACGCCGCATCGGGGCTGACCAGGATCGACTGCGCATCCTCGTCGTGCTCGGCCTGGGAGAACAGATCCATGGCGATCCAATCCGGGTCGGTCTGACCGTCGCAGACGACGAGGATTTCCGAGGGACCTGCAATCATATCGATGCCGACCTTACCGAACACATGACGCTTGGCGGTAGCGACGTAGATATTGCCCGGCCCGACAATCTTGTCCACCGGCGGTACGCTCTCGGTACCGTAGGCCAGCGCGGCCACGGCCTGGGCACCGCCGATGGTGAAGACCCGATCGACTCCGGCGATACAGGCAGCGGCCAGCACCAGCCCGTTGATCTCGCCACGCGGCGTCGGCACCACCATGACCACTTCTGGCACGCCGGCTACCTTCGCCGGAATCGCGTTCATCAGCACCGAAGATGGATAGGAGGCCTTGCCGCCCGGTACATAAAGGCCGGCACGATCCAGCGGAGTGACCTTCTGGCCGAGGACGGTGCCGTCGGCCTCGGTGTAGGTCCAGGAATCCTGCTTTTGCTTCTCGTGATAGGAGCGCACGCGCTCGGCAGCCACTTCCAACGCTCTGCGCTGCTCGGGACTGATGCGCTCCAGGGCCAACTCCAGACGCTCGCGCGGCAGGATCAGATCGGCCATGGAAGCGACTTCAAGTCCGTCGAAACGCCGGCTCAGCTCCACCAGCGCGGCATCGCCACGCTCGCGCACGGCCTGGATGATTTCCAGCACGCGCTGGTTGACCCCATCGTCGGATACGCTTTCCCAGCTCAGCAGATGGTCCAGATGCCGGGCGAAATCGGCATCGGCAGCATTGAGTCGGCGAACAGCGATGGGAGCGGTCATAGTGGGCCTCATGGGTGGCTGGAACGGTATTTCAGGCGCCCGCTAGCTTAGCAAGCCCACCGTGCGGGCACCTGAGAATTTCGGCTATGACACGGATAGGCAGGTGCGGTGGCTACCGCGAGGGAGCGTCAGTGTCGATGCTGCTCGACAGCTGCCTGCAGAGCATCGATCAGCGCCTGGATGCGCGAATGCTGCATCTTCATCGAGGCCTTGTTGACCACCAGCCGCGAGCTGATGTGGCAGATCAGTTCCTGCGGTTCCAGGCCATTGGCGCGCAATGTATTGCCGGTATCCACTACATCGATGATCTTGTCGGCGAGGCCCACCAGCGGCGCCAGCTCCATCGAGCCATAGAGCTTGATGATGTCGACCTGGCGGCCCTGCTGGGCGTAGTAGCGCTTGGCGACGTTGACGAACTTGGTCGCCACCCGCAGGCGCCCCTTCGGCTCCGGCGCACCGACCTTGCCGGCGGTCATCAGCTTGCAGTTGGCGATCTGCAGGTCCAGCGGCTCGTAAAGGCCCTGGCCGCCGTACTCCATCAGCACGTCCTTGCCCGCCACGCCGAGGTCCGCGGCGCCATGCTCGACATAGGTCGGCACATCGGTGGCGCGCACGATCAGCAGGCGCACGTCATCCTGGGTGGTAGGGATGATCAGCTTGCGGCTCTTCTCGGGATTCTCGGTTGGAACGATACCCGCCGCAGCCAGCAACGGCAGGGTGTCATCGAGAATGCGGCCTTTGGACAGGGCGATGGTGAGCATTGCGTTAATCCTTGAGTTCCGCTCGCTCAAGCGGTCAGCACCTACAATCCTGACCGTTCGAACGGCGTTGATCGCCAGCGAGCTGGCTCCTACATGAGGCTACCGCTTCAGCCCGCCACGCGGCGAATCTTGGCGCCCAGCAGTTGCAGTTTTTCCTCGATGCACTCGTAGCCACGGTCGATGTGGTAGATGCGGTCGATCAGGGTATCGCCCTCGGCCACCAGGCCAGCGAGGACCAGGCTGGCGGAGGCGCGCAGGTCTGTCGCCATCACCGGGGCGCCCTTGAGCTGCGGTACGCCGGTGACGATGGCCGTGTTGCCCTCGACAAGAATCTGCGCGCCCATGCGGTTCATCTCGTAAACGTGCATGAAGCGGTTCTCGAACACCGTTTCGATCACGGTGCCGGTGCCTTCGGCAATGGCGTTCAGGGCGATGAACTGCGCCTGCATGTCGGTGGGGAACGCCGGGTACGGCGCCGTACGCACGTTGACGGCCCGCGGGCGGTTGCCCTTCATGTTCAGTTCGATCCAGTCCTTGCCGGTATCGATGTAGGCGCCGGCTTCCTCGAGCTTGTGCAGCACCGCTTCGAGCAAGGTGGCATCGGTGTCCTTGAGCTTCACGCGGCCACCGGTCGCGGCTGCGGCAACCAGATAGGTACCGGTTTCGATACGGTCGGGCATCACGCTGTAACGACCGCCCCCGAGGCGTTTGACGCCGTCGATGGTGATGGTGTCGGTACCGGCGCCGGAAATCTGCGCGCCCATGGCATTGAGGAAGTTGGCCAGGTCGACCACTTCAGGCTCGCGCGCGGCGTTCTCCAGCACACTGCGACCGTTGGCCAGGGCAGCGGCCATCATGATGTTCTCGGTACCGGTGACGCTGACGATATCGAAGAAGAAGTTCGCGCCGCGCAGGCCACCGGCAGGTGCCTTGGCCTTGATGTAGCCGCCCTCGACCTCGATCTGCGCCCCCATGGCTTCCAGGCCGCGGATATGCAGGTCGACTGGCCGCGAGCCGATGGCGCAACCACCCGGCAGGGCCACTTCGGCTTCGCCGAAGCGTGCGACCATGGGGCCCAGCACCAGGATCGAGGCACGCATGGTCTTGACCAGTTCATAGGGCGCCACCAGCGTCTGGATGCTGCTGGCATCGACCTCTACGCTGAGCTTCTCGTCGATGATCGGCTGCACACCCATGCGGCCGAACAGCTCGATCATGGTGGTGATGTCGTGCAGGTGCGGCAGGTTGCAGACGGTGACCGGCGTGTCGGCCAGCAAGGTCGCGGCGAGGATCGGCAACGCCGAGTTCTTCGCGCCGGAAATGCGGATTTCGCCGTCGAGGCGGGTACCGCCGGTGATGATCAGTTTGTCCATGGATGTTCCTGTAGCCCGCAGGCTGGAAGCCCTGTCGAAGAATGGGCGGCGCGCAGCGATGGTCACTGCGGCTCTGCCTGAAATGGTTCGGCTCGCCTGGCGCCCCGTCTTCAGCCCTGGGCGAGCCAGTCGTTGCGGCTGAAGAACTTCATGGTCACGGCGTGGATGCTGCCGTCGGCGATCCATGGATTCAGGTGGGCATAAATCTGCTGCTGGCGCTTGACTGGACTGAACGCCGCCAGTTCGTCGCTGATCACGTTCAACTGGAAGTTGCAGCCTTCACCTTCGACTTCCACCTGGGCTCCCGGAATCTTCTCTTCCAGGAAATTCTTAACTTCTACGGCCTGCATGTTCAACCTCGATCGGCGCCGGACGCGCGCGGCCGGCCATCATACAAAAAAGCCCGGTGCCTGCGAACCCCGGCACTACGCCACCTAACGAACAGATCACGCGACTCAGCGATTCTCCATCAGGTTGTCGCCGACGTACTCTCCAGTGGAGTCTATCGCCTTGCTGGAGGGGAATCGGTGCGAGGCAAACCTGACGGCCAGCACCGAAAGCGACAGCAGGAATATCCCGCCACATAGATACACCAAGCCGATATCGGGTGCTCTGTGATGGGACACATCACCAATCAGATAGCGAGTCAAAGCCGTTATCGCGATATAGAGCAGGAAGCGCACGGGCAGGTGATTGGTCTTGAAATAAATCCCCACCATCGCGCCCAGCTCCAGATAAATGAAGAGCAGGAGGATGTCATCTATGCTGGCATGTCCTTTATCGACCATCCCCAGAAAGGCCACCACCGACGCCCATGCGGTAGCTGCGCCAATGGCAAACAAGCCGAGGTAGTGAAAGCCCTCGACCATGAGATTGCCAATCGCGTTGGCGCCATCATGCATGCGTTTACGACTGAGGTCCGCCCATTTCATGCTCGATTGACTCCCTGTGTATCGTTGACCAGCGGCAGCACGTCCAGCAGGCCGGAAACCCTGGCGATCTGCTGCATATCCTGCGGAAGATTGGCGATGGACACATCACGACCGAGCTTCTTCGCATCGCGGACGAAGCACAGCAGCAACGACAAGCCGACGCTGCTGGACTTCTCGACGCCGGCACAATCGATCCGCAGCCCGGCACCCTGGCCTTCGCGGATCAACGCCTGCCCGGTCCGGCGCAATGCCGGCGCGGACCGATAGTCGAGCACGCCGAGCATCCTCAGCTCGCCGGCAGCACCGTCGATGCGCCCGTCACTCATCGCCGACAGCCTGCTGGCCGGCCTGGACGTCCTTGGCGCGGGCTACCACTTCGGCCCAGCCGTCGATGGTCTTGTCCAGATCGCCACCATTCTTCTGCATCGCATCGGCGAACTGGTCACGGAATAGCTTGCCTATGTTGATGCCGTTGATGATCACGTTGCGCACGCGCCATTCGCCGTTATTGGTCATGGTGTAGGACACCGGATAGATCTCGCCCTGACGACCGGTCACTTCCATGCCGACGCTGGTGCGCTCCGGGTCCTGCTTGCCACTGGGCGGCAGCACTCGAATCTGCTGGTTGTTGTACTCCAGCAGCGCATTGCCGTAGAACTGCATGAGGCTGCGTTTGAAGTTTTCCTGGAAGCGGCTCATCTGCTCGGGGGTCGCGTTGCGCGAGTAACGGACCGTCATGATGCCGCGCGAGATACCCTCGGCATCCACCACAGGACCGAGAATTCCGTTCAGCGCGTCATAGAACGCCGAAGGGTCCTGGCGATACCGTTCCTTGTTGGTCTTGAGATCGGCCAACAGCTGATCGGTGGTCTGCTGGATCACCTCATGGGCACTCGGAGCGGCCTGGACAAACAGCGGCATGCAAGCCAGCAGGACCAACAGGCCACGACGCAGGGCAGTCATCATGTCGAAAATCCTCATTCTTTGTTCACGGTATTGAGCAGGAACTTGCCGATCAGTTCTTCCAGCACAAGCGATGACTGGGTATCGCGAATCACATCGCCATCGGCCAGCACCTCTTCGTCTCCGCCGACGCTGATGCCGATGTACTTCTCGCCCAGCAGCCCCGCGGTCAGGATCGAAGCCGTGGAGTCGACGGGCAGGATGTCCACATTGCGCTGAACCTCCATGGTCACGCGCCCGGTGTAGCTGTCACGATCCAGGTCGATGGCTGTCACCTTACCGATGGTGACACCGGCCATGGTGACCCGGGATCTGACCGTAAGACCGGCAATATTGTCGAAATAGGCATACAGCTTGTAACTGTCGGTGTTCCCCGCCGTTATGCCACTGACCCGCAGCGACAGCAGCAGCAGGGCCAACAGGCCGGCCAGCAGGAACAGGCCGACACCAATTTCCAGGGTGCGGATACGCATCAGAAATCTCCAAACATCAGGGCAGTCAGAATGAAATCAAGGCCGAGTACTGCGAGCGAGGCGTAGACGACGGTACGGGTAGTGGCACGGCTAATGCCCTCGGAGGTGGGCTCGCAGTCATAACCCTGGAAAACCGCGATCCAGGTCACCACCAGGGCGAAAACCAGGCTCTTGATTATCCCGTTGACGACATCGGTCGAGAAGTTGACGCTGTTCTGCATGTTGCCCCAGAACGATCCGTCATACACACCCAGCCAGTTCACCGCGACCATGGCGCCGCCCCAAATGCCCACCACGTTGAAGATCAGCGTCAGCAACGGCAGCGAGATGAAACCCGCCCACAGACGCGGCGCGACGATGTACTTGAGCGGGTCGACACCGATCATTTCCAGGCTCGACAGTTGCTCGGTGGACTTCATGTTGCCGATCTCGGCAGCCAGCGCCGACCCTGCGCGACCGGCGAACAACAGCGCGGTCACCACTGGTCCCAGTTCGCGCAGCAGGGTCAGGGCCACCATCTGCCCGACGGCCTGCTCCGACCCATAGCTGCTAAGGATGCTGTAGCCCTGCAGCGCCAGCACCATGCCGATGAAAATGCCCGAAACCACGACGATCGCCAATGACAGCACGCCGACCGAGTAAAGCTGCTTGCACAGCAATGTCAGGCCATTGTCGAAGCCGCCACGACCGAACAGTGCGTGCACCAGAAACAGCGTCGAACGCCCCAGCGCCGCCAGCACGTCGAGGCCGGCCTTGCCCAGCAGGCGAACCCGCTCCAGCGGGGAACGCTTACGCATCACTGCCTCCCAACAGATCATCGGCGTAGGCCTGCGCCGGAAAATGGAAAGGAACGGGACCATCGGCGGTACCGGTCATGAACTGCCTGATGCGCGGATTATCCGATTCGCGCAGTTGCGCCGGCGTACCCTGCCCCAGCACCTGCCCTTCGCCGATCACATAGATGTAGTCGGCGATACTCGCTGTTTCGGCCAAGTCGTGGGAAACCACGATGCTGGTGATGCCCAAGGCATCATTGAGCAGACGGATCAGGCGCACCAGCACGCCCATGGCGATCGGATCCTGGCCGGCGAAAGGCTCGTCGTACAGCAGGATCTGAGGATCCAGCGCGATAGCCCGAGCCAGAGCGACGCGACGCCGCATACCACCGGACAGCTCATCGGGCATCAACTCGACGGCGCCGCGCAGGCCGACTGCCTGCAGCTTCATCAGGACGATGTCACGAATCATCTCTTCCGGTAGCTTGGTGTGGACGCGCAGCGGGAAGGCGACGTTCTCGAAGACATCGAGATCGGTGAACAGCGCGCCGCTCTGGAACAGCACACCCATCTGCTTGCGCATATCGAACAGCTCGCTGCGCGACAGATCCGGAAGATTCTGCCCACCCACCCAGACCTCGCCGCGGACGGGCATCAGCTGCGCGGCGATCAGGCGCAGCAGAGTCGTCTTGCCACAGCCGGACGGCCCCATGATGGCCGTGACCTTGCCGCGCGGAATGGCAATATCGACATCCTTGAAGATGCTCCGCGCGCCGCGCTGGAAGGTGACGCCCTTCAGCTCGACGGCATTGGCATGGGTATTGGCGGCACTCATCGGGTCTCCTTATATACGGCTCGAAGCCTGCCGAACTCGCGACGAACCAATCGACAGACCCTGCACAGACGCGTCCCGCTCTGGCTGGGATACGTCGGCGCCGGACCGTTTTCGGGGGCGCACTATATCACTCGCCATCGACGCACGCCCAACCAGCGCAGGGCGCATCCAGCACCAGCGCACTGAGCTGGAGTCTGCATCCGGCGCATTTCGCGCGCCAGGCGGATTCAGAGCCATTACCAAAGGCCAACCGAAGGTGTTACCTGAGATTTCACCCTTTTCAATCGGTACGCGCGGCACGCCCCGCGAGGCTGTGCCCTCACCTGAAAAACGACAGCAGCAACTGACGCGCAAACGCTTTTCTCACCCGCAACCGGCATGCGGTTTCCGTTATAATCCCCCGCTTTTCAGTCAGACGACTTGCCGACATGACCCAGAGCAGCCAGTTGATCGAAGCCGCGCAACGCACCATAGACTTGGAAATCGAAGCGGTGGAACAGCTCCGGTCACGCATCGACGAACACTTCGTACGCGCCTGCGAGCTGATCCTCGCCTGCAAGGGCCGGGTGGTAGTGGTGGGCATGGGCAAGTCCGGCCACATCGGCAACAAGATCGCTGCAACACTGGCCAGCACCGGCACCGCCGCGTTTTTCGTGCACCCGGCCGAGGCCAGCCATGGTGACATGGGCATGATCACCCGTGACGACGTGGTGCTGGCACTCTCCAACTCCGGCACCACCAATGAAATCGTCACCCTGCTGCCGCTGATCAAGCGCCTGGGCATCACCCTGATCAGCATGACCGGCAATCCGGACTCGGTGCTGGCCAAAGCCGCCGCCGTCAATCTCGACGCCAGCGTCGCCGCCGAAGCCTGCCCGCTCAACCTGGCGCCCACGTCATCGACCACCGCCAGCCTGGTGCTGGGCGACGCCTTGGCCATCGCGCTGCTGGAAGCACGCGGCTTCACCGCCGAGGATTTCGCCTTCTCCCACCCCGGCGGCGCGCTGGGTCGGCGCCTGCTACTGAAGGTCGAACACGTGATGCACAGCGGCGCGCAACTGCCGCAGGTCAACCACGGCACCTCGCTGCGTGACGCGCTGCTGGAAATGACCCAGAAGGGACTCGGCATGACTGTGGTCCTGGACGAGGACGGCGGCCTGGCCGGGGTCTTCACTGACGGCGACCTGCGCCGCACCCTGGACAAGGGCATCGACGTGCGCCAGGCGCAGATCGACCAGGTGATGACCGCGCGCGGCAAGACCGCCACGGCCGACATGCTCGCCGCCGAAGCCCTGAAGATCATGGAAGACAACAAGATCAACGCGCTGGTGGTCATCGACGAACAGAACCGTCCGATCGGCGCCTTGAACATGCACGACCTGCTACGCGCCGGAGTGATGTGATGAACCAACTTCTGCAACGCGCCCGCGATGTCCGCCTGGCGATATTCGATGTCGATGGCGTACTCACCGACGGCAGGCTTTACTTCCTAACCGACGGCAGCGAGTTCAAGACCTTCAACACGCTGGACGGGCATGGCATCAAGATGCTGATCAACTCGGGCGTACGCACGGCGATCATCAGCGGACGCAAGACGCCCGTCGTCGAACGACGCGCGCAGAACCTCGGCATCCAACACCTTTACCAGGGCCGCGAAGACAAGCTGGTCGTACTGGACGAGCTGCTTGCCGAGCTGGGCCTCGACTACGCCGAAGTCGCCTACCTGGGCGATGATCTGCCGGACCTGCCGGTCATTCGCCGGGTCGGCCTGGGCATGGCTGTGGCCAGCGCCGATGCCTTCGTCCGCGAGCATGCCCACGGCGTGACCCAGGCTCGCGGCGGCGAAGGCGCGGCTCGCGAGTTCTGCGAACTGATCATGCGCGCCCAGGGCACTCTCGAAGCAGCCCAGTCTGCCTATCTCTAGGATCTGTCGAGGTTTTCCATGCTGCGCAAGATCCGCATCCCCGCCCTGCTGATACTCATCGCCGCGCTGCTGGTGGCAGTGGGTTACTGGAACATTCGCCCCGAGAGCTTCATGCAAGTGCCAGCCGCCTCGACGGCCGACCAGCCGGAGATCGACTTCTACGTGATCAACTCGCGCACCGTGCAGTACCAACCCGACGGCAAACGCCACTACGAGCTGACCGCGGAGAAGATGGAGCACATCGCCGCCACCGACATGAGCCTACTGACACGCCCGGACCTGCTGGCCTATCGCGGGACCGAGCTACCCTGGCACGTGACCAGCGAACGCGGCGAGGTCGGCCCGCAGGGCCAGGAAGTCGAGCTGATAGACCAGGTCCGCGTCGAGCGTACCGACGCCAAGGGTCGTCCAACCATCATCACCACCAGCCGCCTGACCGTATTCCCCGAGAAGGATTATGCCCAGACCCGGCAACCCGTTAGAATCGAGGCCGCCAACGGCGTGACCACGGCCACGGGCATGAACGCGTATCTGAATGAAGGCAGGATGCTCCTGCTATCCAACGTAAGAGGCCAGCATGAGCTGCGTTAAGTCCCTTTCCCTCGTGCTCGGATTGAGCGCATTCCTGCTTGGCTCCACCGCCTGGGCACTTCCCGAAGACCGCAACCAGCCCATCCGCATCCAGGCCGACACCGCCGAACTGGACGACAATCAGGGCGTTGCAGTCTATCGCGGCGACGTGGTCATCACCCAGGGCACCATGATCATCACCGGTGATACCGTGACCATTACCCAGGATGCCAACGGCGAGGTCGAAGTCTTCACCTCCGTCGGCAAGCCGGCCTATTACGAGCAAAAGCCGGCGGTGGACAAGGAAATCGTCAAGGCCTACGGCCTGACCATCCAGTATTTCGCCGCCAACGAACGCATCGTACTGATCGACCAGGCCAAGGTCGTCCAGGAAGGCAACACCTTCGAGGGCGAGAAGATCGTCTATGACACCCAGCGCCAGATCGTCAACGCCGGCCGCGCTACCAACAACGACATCACCACCCCGCGCCCACGGGTCGACATGGTGATCCAGCCACGCAAGAAAGAAACACCCGCAACCGAAGCACCCACTGCGGAGCAGGGCGAATAATGACCGTCCTGAAAGCCCAGCACCTCGCCAAGAGCTACAAGAGCCGCCAGGTCGTACGCGACGTCAGCCTGTCCATCGAAAGCGGGCAGATCGTCGGACTGCTCGGCCCCAACGGCGCGGGCAAGACCACCTGCTTCTACATGATCGTCGGGCTGGTCAACGCTGACCAGGGACGCGTGCTGATCGACCAGGATGACGTCACGCATCTGCCGATGCACGGTCGCGCTCGCGCCGGTATCGGCTACCTGCCCCAAGAAGCCTCGATCTTCCGCAAGCTGTCGGTCGCCGACAACATCATGGCAATCCTGGAAACTCGCAAGGATCTCGACCGCAACGGCCGCCTGCAGGCGCTCGAGGCGCTGCTCCAGGAGTTCCACGTCAGCCACATTCGCGACAACCTCGGCATGAGCCTTTCGGGCGGTGAGCGCCGTCGCGTGGAAATCGCCCGAGCACTGGCCACGGCGCCCAAGTTCATCCTTCTCGACGAACCCTTCGCCGGCGTCGACCCCATTTCGGTCGGCGACATCAAGCAGATCATCCACCACCTCAAGGCCAAGGGCATCGGCGTGCTGATCACCGATCACAACGTGCGCGAAACCCTGGATATCTGCGAAACCGCCTATATCGTCAACGACGGGCAACTGATCGCCGAAGGCGATGCGCAGACCATCCTCGCCAACCAACTGGTCAAGGAAGTGTATCTCGGCCACGAATTCCGCCTGTAACCTCGGCTTTAGGCCCGACATTCTCATTCGGGCCTAGGCAAACGCTTCGTTTCCGGGCATATAATTTGCTTCCTCCGGCGCTCTATGCGCCAGCGAAATCGGAACAGGCGCGGTTGCGCCGGCAAACAAGGTTCGAAGTCCTCTGCCATGAAACCATCGCTAGTCCTGAAGATGGGCCAGCAGCTGACGATGACGCCCCAGCTGCAACAAGCCATACGATTGCTCCAGCTGTCTACCCTGGATCTCCAGCAGGAAATCCAGGAGGCGCTGGACACCAATCCCATGCTCGAGCGCGAAGAAGAGGGGGATGACTTCGATGCCTCCGACCTGATGGCCGAATCCCCTGAAAAGGCACCTGATGGCGCCACGAGCGAACAGCCGGGCGCAGAGAGCCGCCACGAAGACAGCGTTTCCACGGTCGAAAGCTTTGATGACGGGGATTGGGGTGAGCGCATTCCCAGCGAGCTGCCAGTGGACACCGCCTGGGAAGACATCTATCAGACCAGCGCCAGCAGTCTGCCGAGCTCCGACGACGATGAATGGGATTTCACCACCCGCACCTCGTCCGGTGAGAGCCTGCAAAGCCACCTGCTTTGGCAGCTCAATCTGGCCCCGATGAGCGATACCGATCGCCTGATCGCCACCACACTGATCGACTGCATCAATCCCCAGGGCTTTCTCGACGAGCCCCTGGAGGAAGTCCTGGGGTATTTCGATCCCGAGCTGGACATAGAACTCGACGAGATCGAGGTGGTGCTGCGCCGCATCCAGCAATTCGAACCCACCGGAATAGGTGCCCGCGACTTGCGCGAGTGCCTGCTGCTGCAGTTGCGCCAGCTACCCGGCAAGACCCGCTGGCTGGACGAAGCCGTGCGCCTGGTCGGCGACCATCTGGACGTGCTCGGTAGCCGCGACTACAACCTGCTCATGCGCCGCATGAAGCTCAAGGAAGACGAGCTGCGTCAGGTCATCGACCTGATCCAGACACTCAACCCGCGCCCCGGCTCGCAAATCGAAAGCAGCGAGCCGGAATACGTGATACCGGATGTCATAGTGCGCAAACACAACGATCGCTGGCTGGTGGAGCTGAATCACGAAGCCATGCCACGGCTACGAGTCAACGCCCAGTACGCCGGTTTCGTCAAACGTGCCGACTCCAGCGCCGACAACACCTTCATGCGCAACCAGTTGCAGGAGGCACGCTGGTTCATCAAGAGCCTGCTCAGCCGCAACGAGACGCTGATGAAGGTCGCCACGCAGATCGTCGAGCATCAACGCGGCTTTTTCGAGCATGGCGACGAGGCCATGAAACCGCTTGTGCTGCACGACATCGCCGAAGCGGTCGGCATGCACGAATCGACGATCTCGCGCGTCACCACACAGAAATACATGCATACACCACGCGGCATCTACGAATTGAAGTATTTCTTTTCCAGCCACGTGAGCACCGCCGAAGGCGGCGAATGTTCCTCCACCGCCATACGCGCGATCCTCAAGAAGCTGGTGGCTGCGGAAAACCCCAAAAAGCCATTGAGCGACAGCAAGATCGCTGGTCTACTGGAGGCACAAGGTATTCAGGTCGCACGCCGTACAGTTGCCAAATACCGTGAATCTCTGGGTATCGCACCGTCGAGCGAGCGTAAAAGATTGTTGTGATGCCAGGCAATCTGGCCGATGTCATTCATTCGATGGTCTTGGCCGAGCAGGCGCTTCTTTCCGGCAACCTGCTAGGCTGCTTCTTCGCACATGGCAACAAGGAGAAAGCAGTATGCAAATCAATATCACTGGACTTCATCTGGAAGTAACCGACGCTCTTCGTGCCTATCTCGAAGAAAAGTGCGAAAGACTGGAACGTCATTTCGATCGCATCATCGCCATCCAGGTGGTTCTTCAGGTCGAGAAACTCAAGCAGAAAGCCGAAGCCACGCTGCATGTCGCAGGCCGCGAAGTGGTTGCCAACGCCGAGCACGAGGACATGTATGCGGCAATCGACCTGCTCGTGGACAAACTCGACCGCCAACTGATCAAGCACAAGGAAAAACAGCTTGATCACACCCAGGGCGCACTGGTTCGCTGACCCTCACCATGATCCGACTCGAAAGCATCCTGAGCCCTGAACGTTCGCTGGTGGACGTTCAGGGCGGCAGCAAGAAACGCGTCCTGGAACAGATCGCCAAGGTGATCGCCCAGGATCTTCCCGACCTCGACGCCCAGGCGATCTTCGAGAGCCTTTTCGCACGAGAAAAACTCGGCTCCACCGGTTTCGGCAATGGCATCGCCATTCCGCATTGCCGAATGGCCGGCTGCAAGTCGCCGATGAGCGCGCTTCTGCGACTCGACACACCGATCGATTTCGATGCGATCGATGGTGAGCCCGTCGATCTGTTGTTCGTGCTGCTGGTACCGGAAGCGGCGACCGACGAGCACCTCGAACTGCTACGCCAGATCGCCAGCATGCTCGACCGCGACGACATACGTGAAAAGCTGCGTCAAGCGCCAACCAACCAGAGTCTGTACCAGGTGGTTGTCGACGTGCAGCAGAACGGCCAGTAGCTGCCGGAGGCCAGCGTATTCTGGCTGCGGCTCGCCGCATGATTTCGTTCCAGCCCGACCCCGTCAACGACCACCGCCGACAGCCATGCAGACAGCTGTCAGGCGGCGTCAACGCTTGAGGAGTGTGTTGTGATCATCTTCGACTCGCGACGAACCTGGCATCCTTCCGCTCCGCCTCTACGGCGCGGCGAACACTCGAAGCGCGCTTACCCATGCGCCTGATCATCGTCAGCGGCCGCTCCGGCTCCGGCAAGAGCACGGCCCTCGACGTGCTCGAGGACAACGGTTTCTACTGCATCGACAATCTGCCCGCCGGATTGCTACCGGAGTTGGCAGAACGCTCACTGCTGCATACCGAACTCCTGAATCCACAGGTGGCCGTGTCCATCGACGCACGCAACCTGCCCAGCCAGCTCAGGCGCTTCGCCGAACTGCTGGAAGAGGTTCGTGCCCGACATATCCTCTGCGACGTGCTCTACCTCGATGCTGCCGACGAGACGCTGCTCAAGCGCTTTTCGGAAACCCGTAGACGCCATCCGCTGACCAACGCGAACCGGTCGCTGGCCGAAGCCATTCGTGACGAAGAGCTGCTACTGGCCCCCATCGTCGATCACGCCGACCTGATGATCGACACCACGCATCTCAACCTCTACCAACTGCGCGACACGCTCAAGCTGCGCCTGCTCAACAAGCCCGAACCCGGCACGGCCTTCCTCGTCGAGTCGTTCGGCTTCAAGCGTGGCATGCCGGTGGATGCGGACCTGGTGTTCGATGTCCGCTGCCTGCCCAACCCCTATTGGAAAGCCGAGCTGCGCGATTTCTCGGGGCTCGATCAACCCGTGATCGATTACCTGATGGCGCAACCGGATGTCGAGGAGATGTTCCAGGATATCCTCGCCTATCTGCACAAATGGCTGCCGCGCTTCGCCGCCAGCAACCGCGCCTATGTCACCATCGCCATCGGCTGCACCGGAGGGCACCATCGCTCGGTGTTCCTCGCCGAGCGGATCGGCCAGGCGCTTCGGGAACCCTTGAAAAACATCCAGGTCCGTCATCGCGACCTTGCTTAGGAACTGCCGACCACCATGCCCGCCTGCGACATCACCATCATCAACAAGCTCGGCCTGCACGCCCGAGCTGCGGCGAAATTCGTCGGTACGGCCAGCCGTTTTCCCTGCGAAATCCGTGTGGGGCGCTGCCCAAACACATTGGTCGATGGCAAGAACATCATGGCCGTCATGATGCTGGCGGCAAGCCAAGGCACTCCGCTGCATCTGCGCACCAAGGGCGAACAGGAGGAACACGCCCTCGAAGCGCTCAAGGCGCTGATCGAGGACTACTTCGAGGAAGGTGAGTAGGGCAGTCCGAACTGCGGCCTGGCGAAATAGGATGGATGTCGCCTTTTACATCCACCATGTCCCCTCCCGAACTGGTGGATCGGTAAAGCGCGATCCACCCTACGACCTTAGCCTGCCGCTGCCTTACCGCCCCGCCACCTTCATCCGCTCTATCAGTACCGACCCGGTACGGATGCTGCTGCGTTTCTCGACATCGCAGCCTACGGCGACGATCTGCCTGAACATGTCACGCAGGTTGCCGGCGATGGTTACTTCCTGCACGGGGAACTGGATCTCGCCATTTTCCACCCAGAAACCGCCGGCGCCGCGCGAGTAGTCGCCGGTTACCAGATTCAGCCCCTGCCCCATCAGCTCGGTGACCAGCAGGCCGCGGCCCATGCGGCGGATCAAGGCATCCTGATCCTCGTCGCCATGACTGACGAAGAGATTGTGTACGCCACCGGCGTTGGCAGTGCTCGGCATGCCCAGCTTGCGACCCGAATAGGTGCCTAGTACATACGACAGTAGCCTGCCGTCTTCCACGAAAGGCTTGGCATAGGTCGCCAACCCGTCACCATCGTATCCGGCACTGGCCAGTCCACGCGGCAGATGAGGGCGTTCGTCCAGGCTTAGCCACTCGGGAAACAGCGTCTGCCCCAGTGCATTTTCCAGGTACGAGGATTTGCGGTAGATATTGCCTCCCGAGATCGCCGCCAGGAAATGCCCGAACAGCCCCGAGGCCAGGTCGGCAGCAAACAGTACCGGCACATCGCAGGTCGGAATCGGCCGCGCACCCAGGCGCCGCACGGCACGCTCCGCCGCTTGCTGACCGATGCTTGCCCCATTGGCCAGACCAGCGGCGATCCGGCTGACGTCGTAGTGGTAGTCACGCTGCATCTGGCCGTCCGCCTCGGCGATCATCACGCAACTCAGGCTGTGGCGGGAGCTGCAATAGCTGCCGATGAATCCATGGCTGTTGCCGTAGGCACGGCAGCCTTGATGAGTGCTGAGCGTAGTGCCGTCCGCATTGCGGATACGCGCATCGGTGGCAAAAGCCGCTGCCTCACACTCCAGTGCCAGCTCCACGGCTTCTTCAGGTGACAATTCCCAGGGATGATAGAGATCGAGATCCGGCACCTCGCGCGCCATCAGCGAGGCATCGGCCAAGCCGGCAAACTCGTCTTCGGACGCATGCCGGGCAATGGCCAGCGCCGCTGCCACCGTTTCCCGGATGGCTTCGTCACCACTGCCGGTGGTGCTGGCCGAGCCCTTGCGCTGCCCGACGTACAGGGTGATGCCAAAGCCCTGGTCACGATTGAATTCGACGGTTTCCACTTCGCGCTGGCGCACCGAAGTGGACAACCCCTGTTCCATGGATACCGAAACCTCACAGGCGCTAGCGCCCTGTCTGCGCGCCTCGTCGATGATGCACTGGACCTTTTCGCGTAGCGCCGGCAATGCCTGCGGACCAATGGCCTCTACTTTACTCATAACCACTCCCCAACTCTTTCGCACCGTCCGGCGATGCTCCGCTGGAGCTCCGCCGGGTAGCTGCTGTTATCATGGCAACCATTTCACTGGACCGGTCCCATGTCTGATATTTCCGATTTCGACGAATTCGACGAAAAAAGCAAAAGCCAGGTGAAGCGCGAGCTGCATGCCTTACAGCAGCTCGGTGAACGCCTGACGACCCTCAAGCCGGAGTTGCTGGACCGCCTGCCCCTGACCGATGCCTTGCGCAAGGCGCTCGCCGACGCCCCCAAGCACACGGCCCATATCGCTCGCAAACGCCACCTGCAGTACATCGGCAAGCTGATGCGCAGCCAGGACACCGACGCGATTCTGGCACTGGTCGATCAGGTCGATGCCTCGACCCGGCAATACAACGAGCGCTTCCATGCCCTGGAACGCTGGCGCGACCGCCTCATCGGTGGTGGCGACGAAACACTGGAAGCCTTCGTCGCCGAATATCCCGAGGCCGACCGTCAGCACCTGCGTAGCCTGACCCGCCACGCCCAGCATGAGGCAGCCCGAAACAAACCACCGGCCGCCGCGCGCAAGGTCTTCAAATACATCCGCGATCTGGATGAAACCAAGTGCGGACTGCGCTAAGAGCAGCCGAAAGCTAGAAGCTGGAACAGCTCTCAGCTCTCAACTTTCAGCTTCAGGCTGCTCCTGTCCCCCCCACCGTGATCCCGTCGATCTTCAGCGTCGGCTGCCCCACGCCTACCGGCACTGATTGCCCGTCCTTGCCGCAGGTGCCGACACCGCTGTCCAGCGCCAGGTCGTTACCGACCATGGACACCTTGTTCATCACCTCGGGGCCGTTACCGATCAGGGTCGCGCCCTTCACCGGCGCGGTGATCTTGCCATCCTCGATCAGGTAGGCCTCGCTGGTGGAGAACACGAACTTGCCGCTGGTGATGTCGACCTGCCCACCGCCGAGGTTGGCACAGTAGATGCCTTTCTTCACCGAGCGGATGATTTCCCGCGGATCGCTTTCGCCGGCCAGCATGTAGGTGTTGGTCATCCGAGGCATCGGCAGGTGCGCATAGGATTCGCGCCGACCGTTGCCCGTGGGCGCGACGCCCATCAGCCGCGCATTCAGCTTGTCCTGAATGTAGCCCTTGAGGACGCCGTTTTCGATCAGCGTGGTGCACTGGGTCGGAGTACCTTCATCATCGACGCTGAGCGAACCACGGCGCCCCGCCAGGGTGCCGTCGTCGACGATGGTGCACAGTGGCGAAGCCACCTGCTGGCCGATGCGCCCGCTGTAGGCGGAACTGCCCTTGCGGTTGAAGTCGCCTTCCAGCCCGTGACCGACGGCCTCGTGCAGCAGCACGCCGGACCAGCCCGGTCCCAAGACCACCGGCAGCGTGCCGGCAGGTGCCGGCACCGCTTCGAGGTTGACCAGCGCCTGGCGCAGCGCCTCGCGGGCATAGCCCATGGCACGGTCTTCACTCAGAAAGTACTCGTAGCCACTACGCCCACCACCACCCTGGCCACCGCGTTCGCGCCGCCCGTTCTGCTCGACGATCACGCTGACGTTGAAACGCACCAACGGACGGATGTCCGCGGCCATGCCGCCATCGAGGCCCGCCACCAGAACGTGCTCCCAGACGCCCGCCAGGCTTACCGTCACTTGCTTGATCCGCGGGTCCAGCGCGCGTGTCGCCACGTCGATGCGCTTGAGCAGTTCGACCTTCTCGGCGCGCCCCAGCCCGTCCAGCGGGTTGTCATGGCCATAGAGCGGCGCAAACGCGGCCTTCTTCAGCACCTCGACCCGTCCCTGCTGTCCGCTGCGGGCGATCGAACGCGCCGCCTGCGCGGCCTGACGCAGCGCATCGGCGGTGATTGCATTGCTGTAGGCGAAGCCCGTCTTCTCACCGGACAGGGCGCGCACGCCGACACCCTGCTCAAGGTGGAAGCCACCCTCCTTGACGATGCCATCTTCCAATACCCAGGATTCGGTTACCTGATCCTGAAAATACATATCCGCCGCATCGATACCGGGGCCGGCCAGTTCGCCGAGCAGCCCCGGCAGATCATCGATGGTCAGGCCACCCGGATTCAGCAGACGCTCGGTGACGGGTAACAGCAGTTCGCTCATATTCACTCCAGAACGGCCGCGTCCAGGCACGGCACGGAAAAACGTCGGTGGCTCAGCACCGGCATGCATTGCCGGATCGCAGCCTGCTCGGCCACGTCGCGACTGGCCGACAATACGGTGTCGCCCGCGGGTTGTTCGCACAGCATGCGCCCCCAGCAGTCGATGATGGACGAATGCCCGTAGGTGATCCGTCCTCCGGGATGCTCGCCACCTTGTGCGGCCGCCAGCATATAGCATTGGGTCTCGATGGCCCTCGCGCGAATCAGCGGCTGCCAGTGCGCCGCCCCCGTGGTCAGGGTAAAGGCCGAAGGCACGCTGATCAGCTCTGCACCCGCCGCCCGCAGTGCCAGGTACAGCTCGGCGAAGCGCAGGTCATAGCAAACCGTCATGCCCAGGCGACCAAGCGGCGTGTCGGCCACCACCAGTCGTTGCCCCGGCGCGTAGTGGTCGGATTCCCGATAGCGGCCGCGGCTGTCGGCGACATCGGCATCGAACAGGTGCAGCTTGTCATAACGCGCCACCCGTTGTCCCCGATCGTCGACCAGCAGCGAGCAGGCTCGCGGTTTTGCGTCCGGCTCACCGTCCGGCGGCAGCGGCAGGGTGCCGGCGACGATCCACAGCCCCAGGTCCCTGGCCGTCTGCCCGAGCCAGGGCAGAATCGGTCCAGCACCCTGCGCTTCGGCCCGCCCCAGCGCCAGCGGGTCGGCATGCCCCATGGCAGCGAAGTTCTCGGGCAGCACGGCAAGTCGCGCGCCCTTCTCCACCGCCTGCTCCAGCAATCGCCGGGCGATCTTCAGATTGCTCTGTACATCGGCCTGCGAGGCCATCTGGATCACGGATAAAGACATGGTTCAGAACCGAAAAAGGCGCGCTGCCCTGGAGCGCGGTATTACCAACGCAGCGCTTCAATGGCCGGTTAGTTGAGCTTTTCGAACGGTTTGTCGAAGATGATCTCCGGCGAACGCCAAGGCCCTTCGACCTTGTACTGCACGCTAGCAAAGCGCGCCACCCGATCACCGAGCAGCTTGTCGACCACGAACAGGGCCCCACCGATCGCCGGCGCTCCAGCAATCAGCGCCGCCAGCGGCAGGTTGTTGCTGACCGGCAGGGTCACCAGCAACCTGGCATCGATTCGGCCACGTACTGTATCCAGCCGACCGCCCAGCTCCAGGTTGCTCGAAGGCCCGGTGATGGTAATCGGCTCCTTCGTCAGGTAGACACCCTCGGCCACCGACAGCTCGCCCTTGATCCGGTCGTAGCTCAGGCCCTTGCCGAACAAGTCGGAAAAATCCAGACGCAGACGCCGACCGATGGAGTTGAAGTTCAACAGCCCGAACACCCGCAGGGCTTGAGCCCCCCCATCAACTTCTCTGAACTGACCATTCCGCAGGCGAGCCGACAAATCACCCGATAAGCGTTCCAGCCCAACGAAAGCCGGCGAACCTGGCCAGTGCGCATCTGCATCCAGACGAAAGCTCTCGCTGTTGACGGAGGGAGCGAACCCCCAGGCCACCAGCACATCGGAGATATCCGTCCCCTGCATCCGCCCCTTGTACCAACTGCGTGATGCATTCCAGCCGCCGCTGCCACCCACCTTGAGCCCTTTCAGCCCCAGGTCCAGCTCGGTAAAGGCCACCCCGCCACTCGCCGGGCGCATGCGCAACGACCAGGGACCCAGAAGGTCCTGCCCCAGCCAAACCTCGTCGATGGCGATATCCATGGGCGGGAAGTTCGCCGGATTGACAGCGGCCAGCGGGTCCTTGTTCTTACTGCTTTCGGCACCCGGTGCGGGCGCCAGCACTCGTACATGCTCCAGATCCACCTTGATCGGCACAGCCTCGTCATCCGGTCGCAGCAGCGTGCCGGCAACCCTGGTACTGGCCAACCCCAGCGACCAGGCATTCCCGGCGCGGCGCAGGTCGACGCCAAGATTTTCGATCTCCTGGCCGAAACCCTTGAAACGCGCGATGTCGAGCTGAGCGCGCTTGAGCAGGGAGGCCGCGGACTGTCCCTCGAAACCCTTGCCATGCCCTGCCAGCAGCGTCTGCCAGGCATCCAGGTCGAGCTCCGGCACACGACCCCGTACGTACAGCCCCGTGCCAGTCCGCACATTCGCCGCCCCGCCACCCAGCACAAGTTCACCGCCGCCGTTTTGCCAATCTCCAGCCGGTGCCTGGATCGTCAGCGCGGCAAGGTTGCCGTGCTTGATCATGTAGCGGCGGGGCTCAACACCCAAGGTCATCATCAGGCTGGTGTCGCGGCGCTGGCCGGCCGGCTTGCCGAAAGGCGCCGGCAACTCGAGCGCCGCCCCCAGCAACGAGGAATCGATCTGCAGCCGGCTCGACTCACCGCCGATATCCAGCCGCAGCTGATACGGCAGTTCGCCCGAGGCAGGTACCGAACGCTCGCTGCCCAGCCAGGCGAGCAACGCCTTGAGCGTTACCTCGCCGTAAGCCTCGATCCGCGTCGCAGGGCGATCGGGGCGGCCCGTTGCTGTTGCCTTGCCGCGTAGCGTGCGACCCAGAGCGCGCGCCTGAATATCCGAGGCGCTGAAGCCACGCGCCGTGTCATAGCGGAAACGGCCACCCACCTGTTCGAGTCCCAGGTTCGCCTGGGGAATCCACAGCGCAGCATTGGCGCTGGCGAAATCCACCACCACATGGGGCCGTTCGCCGCCGCCCAGGGGGATATCCAGATCCAGGGTGCCGCTGAGTGGTCCCTGGGCCGTCCATCCGGCGAATATTTCCGAAGTCCCGATCGGTGCGACCTGCAGCAAGCTGAGCCCGTCGACCAGCGTTCCGTCGACCGCTCCCTGAATCGCGAGACGTGGCCGCTTGCCGTTCCCGGCGTGTGGCACCTCGGCCTGGGCGTCGTGCACCCTGCTGTCGAGCATGCGTCCCTCGGCCAGACGCACGCGCACGCCACTGTCCTCTATCAGCACTTCACCGCGCCCCTCGCGCAGCGCCGGCCAGCCCGGCTGGAAAGCCAGTTCTGCATCGCGCACATCGAAGTACAGACTGAGGCTGCGAGCCGTCGGCGGAGAATCCTTGCCGATCGACCCCTGGTACTGGAAATAACCCTGCTCGACGGTGCCACCGCGAATCGCCGTCACCAGCCAATCACTCAGCGCCGGGCTCATGGCCGGGGAGCGCGTAGGCAGGTACTTTTCCGTGTAGCGCGCGTCGCCCTCGCTCAGACCGACGCGCAAATCCATGTAATCCTCAGCGGCGGGATCACGCATCAGACGTATGACGAAGTCACCGGCCAGATGCCCCTCCTCCCCTTCCAGCCGCAGATAGGGTGCGACCAGGCTGAAGGCCTCCTCGTCCAGGGTCCAGCGCAGGCTGCCGCGAGCTTGCCGATACGCCCAAGGTGCTGGAAACAATTCAGCCAGATGCAAGCTGAAGTCCTGATTGTCGAAACGCAGCTCGCCACCGCCCAGATCGCCCTGCAGAGCACCATTGACGTTCTGCACCGCGGGTATCCAGCCATGCGCCGAGATGCCCACCCCCTCGAGATTGGCCGCGAACCCGACGCGATCGGACAGCGGCGCCTCGGGGCGGTAGTCGATCCGCAGGTTGCGCAAGTTCCCCGTCGGCGCGAGATCCTCGAGGAGAACCGCCGCCGTCTCGGGCAGCGGCGCCAGCGCATTGGCCAGTGCCGCCAGCGGAGAAAGGGTGATACGGTCACCCTGCAAACGCCACTGGTCGCCGGAGGCATTTCGAGTCAGCAGCAAGCGAGTCTCCGGCCAGCGAATATCCCCCAGCGTGAAGGCCAGCCCATCGAATTGCAGCTGGTAGCCCTGATCGGAGCGCTCGGCGTAGAGATTCAGCACCAGATCTTCGGCGCTGACCGGTTCGCGCTCGGCGTAGGCCCCCTGTAACTCGGCAACGTTCAGGCGCGTTACCGCACGCGAGAATCCCTGGTCACGCCAGCTGGCCCATATCTCGCCACCCGCCTGCAGCCGCTGCAGATGCCAGTCACGGGTCAAGCTTCGCGGCACCCAGGCGGCCCAATCGCTTTGCGGAAGCTTGATATAGAGCTCGGCCTGACTATCGCGCCATTGCTGCGGCTGCACCTGCGCCTGTACACGCACGGCCAGTGGCTGGCCATCCGGTAGCACCAGGCGCCCATCCAGCCGCAGACCCTGGCCATCGGTCGCCAACTCGAAATTGGCATAGCTGAGGGTGAATGGCGACTCACCTCGGGCTTCGACAGTCAGTTGGCTATCGAACAATGCCAGTCGACGAACCTTGCCCAGTTCGGTGAGCACTTTCTGCAGATCGGGAGACGCGGTACTTCCAGCATTCGGCAAACCTTCCACTCGCCACTGGCCATCTGCAGCCTGCGTCAGGCCGAGCTGGACGCCTTCGAGCTCCAGGGCCGCCAGGCGCAACTCCCTTGCCCAGAGGGTTCCGGCAAGATCGGGCACCACCGACAGGCTGCCCAGGCGAACCGCGGAATCACCCGTACCGAGCAATACGTCATGGACCAGCAGGCGCGGCGCGAAGCCTTCCCAGCGCCCTTCGAGGGTTCCGAGCGCAACAGGCATGCCGAGCATCGCACGCGCCTTGTCCTGAACCTCCAGACGATACTCGGCGACCAGCGGCATCAGCTGGCGCCCGAGGCTGACGTACAACGCGGCCAGCACCAGCCCGAGAGCGCCGAGCCACAGGCAGCGACGCAACAAGGTATTGAGAAAAACAACGAAGCGGTTCATCCAGATGCGCTCCGACCGCCATCGTCAGGTGAATGTCTATTCAGAGCAGCACCACATCGTACTGTTCCTGGGAATACATGGTTTCCACTTGAAACTTGATCGAGCGGCCGATGAAGCTTTCCAGGTCGCCGACATTCCCCGACTCTTCGTCGAGCAACCGGTCGATCACCCTCTGGTTGGCCAGCACCCGATAACCCTCGGCCTGATAGGCACGCGCCTCGCGAAGAATCTCACGGAATATCTCGTAGCAGACCGTTTCCGGCGTCTTCAACTTGCCGCGCCCCTGGCAGCACATGCAGGGCTCGCACAGCACCTGCTCGAGGCTTTCACGCGTGCGCTTGCGGGTCATCTGTACCAGCCCAAGCTCGGTGATGCCAATGATGTTGGTCTTGGCGTGATCGCGCTCGAGCTGCTTTTCCAGCGTGCGCAGCACCTGGCGCCGGTGATCCTCGTCCTCCATGTCGATAAAGTCGATGATGATGATGCCGCCGATGTTGCGCAGACGCAGTTGGCGGGCAATGGCCGTGGCGGCCTCGAGGTTGGTCTTGAAGATGGTCTCTTCGAGGGTCCGGTGCCCGACGAAGGCGCCGGTATTGACGTCGATGGTGGTCATCGCCTCCGCCGGGTCGATGATCAGGTAGCCCCCGGACTTGAGCATCACCTTGCGCTCCAGCGCCTTCTGGATTTCGTCCTCGACGCTGTACAGGTCAAAGATTGGTCGCTCGCCTGGATAATGCTCCAGCCGATCGTCCAGCTCTGGCATCAGTTCGCCTACGAATTGCTGGACCTTCTGGAAATTCTCCCGCGAGTCGATGCGGATCTTCTCGATACGTGGGTTGACCAGATCGCGCAGCGTGCGCATGGACAGCGACAGGTCTTCATAGATCAGCGAGGGCGCACCCACCGTCTTCATCTGCCCGTCGATCTGCTCCCACAATCTTCGCAGGTAGCGGATGTCCATGAGGATCTCGTCCCGGCCCGCACCCTCGGCAGCGGTGCGCAGGATGAAGCCACCGGCTTCCTTGATGCCTTCGGCGGCAACGCATTCGGCCACCACCTGCTTGAGACGCTCACGCTCGGCCTCATCCTCGATCCGCAGGGAAATCCCGACGTGGCTGGTACGCGGCATGTAGACCAGGTAGCGCGAAGGAATCGACAATTGCGTGGTCAGCCGCGCGCCCTTGGTGCCGATGGGGTCCTTGGTGACCTGCACCACCAGGCTCTGCCCATCGTGTACCAGCGCGCTGATGGGCTCGACCGCGTTGCCCTCGCGAGTGGAGATTTCCGAGGCATGGATGAAAGCCGCGCGCTCCAGACCGATGTCGACGAACGCCGCCTGCATGCCGGGCAGCACCCGCACCACCTTGCCCTTGAAGATGTTACCGACGATACCGCGGCGCTGGGTGCGCTCGACGTAGACTTCCTGCAGCACACCGTTTTCCACCACCGCCACCCGCGACTCCATGGGGGTAATGTTCATCAGGATCTCTTCGCTCATTGTTGTTCTCGGCCGATGGCGTGATACGGAACAGCCGAAGCTGAGGGTTGGCTCGATTCTAACGGCTTAAGCGCGCAAGCCACAGGCTCAGATGCGCTTGATGAGCGCGACGGTTCGTCAGCTTCGGTCTTCATTCAACCAACGAGCAACTCCCGCCTGATCGAGCAGATGCGCCGTCTCGCACAGTGGCAGGCCAACCACGGCCGAATAGCTGCCACGCAACTCGGCGACAAACACCGCCCCCAAGCCCTGGATCGCATAGCCACCAGCCTTGTCGCAAGGCTCGCCGCTGGCCCAGTAAGCCTCTGCCTCGGCCCGCTCGATCCGGCGGAAACGTACCCGACTGGTAACCAGGCGAACCTCGCAAGCGTCCCTGGTAGCCAGCGCAACAGCGGTCAGCACAAGGTGTTCACGGTCCGAGAGGGATTCGAGCATCAGCAGCCCTTCAGCACGGTCGGCCGGCTTACCGAGTATTCGCTCATCGATGACGACAGTAGTATCGGCCCCCAGTACAGCAGCCGAGTCATCACCGACCGCGGCCCGACCGGCCAGGGCTTTCCCACGGGCAAGGCGTTGCACGTAGGCCTCGGGGCACTCGGCCGGCAAGGGCGTTTCATCAAGGGTGATGGAAAGCAGTTCGAACGAAACGCCGATCTGGGTCAGCAACTCACGGCGTCGGGGAGACGCCGAGGCGAGAAACAACGCGGCCATGCCTGATCCTTGTGATAAGTACCGGGACAGCGTCGCATATCGGGGCGGCGGTCGGAAGCACTCGACCAATCCAGGGCCTGTTGTCATTTCGTTCGCGTCCGCACCGGAACGACACCAGGCCCTGGCAGCTTCAGAACTTGAACCGAACGACCTGATCTTCGCTCAGTGACAGGGTGCGCTTCTGCGTCACGCCGCCGGATACCACCTGCACCTCGTAGGTGCCGCTGTCGAGCATCAGGGAAACCGGAGTCGAACCATGGGGCTGCTCGTTGATCAGCACCTGATCGTTGTACTTGTTACTGCGCACGATCAGCGAATGAGTCCTGCTGTCGCACAGGTCGTAAGGCACGTCGAGGATCGCACAAGGCATCATTTTCTTTGCCGTTACCGCCGCCTGGATGCTGACCTGTGCCTCGACGGTGCCGTCCAGGCTCATGCTCGCCTCGGAAAACTCACTCTTGGTGCGGTAGGAATACCAGCTCGGACTGAGCTTGAGCGTTTCGACCTGATCACGGATTTCTTCGCCCAGCACCCGCTCATAGTGATCCAGCACCCACTGCGACATGCGTCCGTCATGTTGATAACCGGCAAGGCACTCGGCCAGGCTCTTGCTCGTCGAGCAGCGGAAGGAGATTGGCTGGTTGAAGTAGATGGTCTTGTCCAGACGCCGCGCGATCGACTGGATCTTCTTGCTGTTGCGCTTGCGGGCCTCCGAGGCCAGCTGCGCCTTCACCCGGTCGACATCCCGCGCCGCCTGTGAAAACTTCAGCTGCTTGGCAGCAAGGTCCCGCTGCACCGACTCGACCCGCTGCCGTGCGGCGTCCTCTTCATCGGCGCTGCGCTTGTATTCCTCGAAAAGAGCATCAAGGCGTGCGCGATTGCTGCTCTGGGCGAAGAAATCCTCAATTTCCAGGCGGATCAGCTTCTGAGTATTCGACGATTGCAAGGCAGCGGCGCTCTGAGCGCTCTTCTCGACGCGCAAGGCATCTTCGAGCTGCTGTTTTTCCGCCAGAACTGCATCGAGTTCGGTGAGCTTCGCCGTCAATTGCTCCGACTGGTTCGATGCTGCCTCCTGCGTACCGCTGCCGGCCATGTCGGACTGAACGACCGGTTGCGCAGCGCTGTCCGCCTGGGAATAACCGCAGCCAACCGCCAGCAGCACCATCAGCGCGCCAAAACAGCCAGCTCCTGCCAGCAAGGACCGCGCACCACTGAACAACCGATTTCTCGAACCGGAAACGTCATTTTCCATAACCACTCGCCCGTGCTGTGCTTGGTGTTGGTATTTCTAGTTATCAGATTTGGGCCAATAATGGCCTAATGCCAGCATCGCATGATTTCAGAAAACCTCACGGCGTACAAGGTCGCAGCCGCCGCACATGAACTGCGTAGCACTTCGGAGAAAACGCGAATGAACGGACCTCTGACCGGGTTTCAGCCACGGCTGCCGCTAATAGACCTGAAAACGTCGATGCAACCACTGCAAGCTGATGAAAACCCACGGCCACAGCAGGGCGCTGACCGGCACGGGTACCAGGAACAGCAAGGTCGGCGGACGGTTGCCGGTCAGGGTATTGAGCCAGAGCTGAACTAATTGGCCAAGTCCGAGAATGATCAGCAAAACCACGCTCTGCTGCCAGAGCGGGAACATGCGCAGCCGCTGCTGCAGACTCAGCACCAGAAAAACGATCAGCAACAACGGCAGCCCATTCTGACCGAACAGGGTTCCGGAAAGCACATCAAGCATCAGCCCCAGAGCGAAGACCGCGCCCAGGCCACCGCGATGCGGCAGCGTCAGCACCCAGTAGGTGACGAACAGCGCCAGCCAGAGAGGACGGGCGATCTCAAAACTGCCGGGCAGCGGCGCCACGCTGAGCACCAGGGCGAACAGCAGGGTCGCCCAGATCACCCAGCCATTGTTCGCGCGCGAATTCATGGCCTGCCCTCGGCTTCCGCAGGTGTGACCGGCACAGGGGACGCGGACTCTGTGGCGGGCGCTTCGGTGGCGTCGGATGGTTTGGCTTCCTGCTGGGCCGCTTCCCGGCCGGCATTTTCCTGCACCTTCGCAGCCTCGGTCACTCGCTCTTCGGGACTGCGCGAGTCACTGAACACCAGCAGCAGATAACGGCTGCGGTTCGGCATCGCCGTCGGGATGGCTCGTACGACGGCGAATGGCTGGCCGGAGCCACGAACCACCTCGGTCACCTGCCCCACCGGGTAGCCGCTGGGAAAACGCTGCCCCAGACCGGAACTCACCAGCAGATCGCCCTCCTTGATATCCGCCGTTTCGGCAACATGCCGCAGCTCGAGATAGTCCGGATTGCCGGTTCCCACGGCGATCGCTCGCAAGCCGTTGCGGTTGACCTGTACCGGAATGCTGTGCGTGACGTCAGTGAGCAGCAGCACCCGCGCCGCGTAAGGCATCACCTCCACGACCTGACCCATAAGCCCGCTGGCATCGAGAACAGGCTGCCCGACGAACACGCCATCCTGCGCGCCCTTGTCGATCAGAATGCGGTGGGTGAATGGATTGGGATCGAGGCCAATCAGCTCACTGACGATCACCTTGTCGTCGACCAGCGCGGCCGAGTTGAGAAGTTCGCGCAGGCGTACGTTCTGCTCGGTGAGCATCGCCAGCCTCTGCAGACGCCGCTGCATCAGCAGGGCCTCGGCCTTGAGCTTCTCGTTCTCGGCGGCCAGACTGGTACTGCTGGATATCTGCTCGGTGGTTCTCTGCCAGACACGCACCGGCAGGTCGGCCAACCAGTAGAAGGGCGTCAACACCAGCCCCATTTGGCTTCGCACCGGCTTGAGAAGGTCGAAACGCGCATCCACCACCATCAAGGTAACGCAGAGCACGGCCAGCACCAGCAGGCGCGTGCCGAGCATGGGTCCTTTGGCGAAGAGCGGTTTGATTGGCGGGTCCTCACAACTGCGAGCGTCGAACTAAACGCGACAAGCCGAAAACAGGGTCGAGCTGCTTTCGGCTTGTCGCTAGGTGCCTTCCGAAGCGGTGAACGATCACTCGGTAGACAGCAGATCCATGGCGTGCCGATCCATCATCTCCAGCGCGCGACCACCGCCCCGCGCAACGCAGGTGAGTGGTTCTTCGGCAACGATAACCGGCAACCCGGTTTCCTGCGACAACAGCTTATCGAGATCGCGCAGCAGCGCCCCGCCGCCAGTCAACACCAGACCACGCTCGGCGATATCCGAAGCCAGCTCCGGCGGCGATTGCTCCAATGCGCTCTTGACGGCCTGGACGATGGTCGCCAGCGATTCCTGCAACGCCTCGAGCACTTCGTTCGAGTTGAGGGTGAAGCTGCGCGGTACGCCCTCGGCGAGGTTGCGGCCCCGCACGTCCACTTCGCGAACGTCGTTGCTGGGGAAGGCGGTACCAATTTCCTGCTTGATACGCTCGGCGGTGGATTCACCGATCAGGCTGCCGTAGTTGCGGCGCACGTAGGTAACGATGGATTCGTCGAAGCGGTCGCCACCTACGCGTACGGATTCGGCGTAGACCACGCCGTTCAGGGAAATCAGCGCGATCTCCGTGGTACCACCGCCGATGTCGACGACCATCGAGCCGCGCGCCTCGTCAACCGGCAGACCGGCACCGATCGCGGCAGCCATCGGCTCCTCGATCAGGAATACCTCACGCGCACCGGCGCCCAGCGCCGACTCACGAATGGCACGGCGTTCCACCTGGGTGGATTTGCAGGGCACGCAGATCAGCACGCGCGGGCTCGGCTGCAGAAAACTGTTTTCGTGAACCTTGTTGATGAAGTACTGCAGCATCTTCTCGCAGACGCTGAAATCGGCGATCACGCCGTCCTTCATCGGGCGGATGGCGTTGATGTTGCCAGGAGTACGACCGAGCATGCGCTTGGCATCAGTACCCACCGCCACGACGCTTTTCTGGTTGCCATGGGAGCGGATCGCAACCACAGAAGGTTCGTCGAGGACGATACCGCGATCACGCACATAAATAAGAGTATTGGCAGTGCCCAGGTCGATCGACAGATCACTGGAAAACATGCCACGCAGTTTCTTGAACATGGGAAAAAGGCCCTGGGGCAAACGCGAGGGGAAAAAGTGCCGCAAACTCTAACAATGGTGCGAACTTAGGGCAAGGCGCGAGTCTACCCTCATGCGCCGTTCGTGCGTATTACGTGAAAACTGCCACACGTACGGACATTCGCCGAGCGAAGGCGCACGGCGCCGCCGCTACCGGTCAGCCTCCTGGGGATGTAACATTGCGACTTTTTCGGATGCGGCAATATTGATGAAGGCATGCCCCGGAACCCGAGTGTTCACCGCGCTCAGTCGCGAGCTGTGAACTGCATTGTCCGGCTGCACGCCGGGCTGGCTTTCAGCCAGCATTTCGCGTTTCTTCGCAACGGCGTATCCGCCATGCCTTGCAGTAACTCGCCTACCGACGTGGCGAGGTTATAAAAGGTGCAACCGACTCACTTCCTATTGGAGATATCCGATGGCGCTTGAACGCCCCGAGGTGGAGAAGATCGCTCATCTGGCCCGCCTGGACCTGAATGAAGACGATCTGCCTCGTACCACCGAGACCCTCAACAACATTCTCGGACTGATCGACCGCATGCAAGCTGTCGACACCAACGGCGTCGAGCCCCTGGCCCATCCGCTGGAAACCACCCAGCGGCTGCGTAGCGACGAAGTGACCGAGGCCAACCAGCGCGACACCTACCAGGCCATCGCTCCGGCCGTGGAAGACGGCCTGTACCTGGTTCCGCGGGTAATCGAGTGATCAAGGATTCCGACATGCATCAACTGACTCTCGCCGAGATCGCCCGCGGCCTCGCCGGCAAGCAATTTTCCGCCGAAGAACTGACTCGCACCCTGCTGGCGCGCATCGTCCGGCTCGACCCGCAGCTCAACAGTTTCATCACCGTCACCGAAGAGCAGGCGCTCGCGCAGGCCAGAGCCGCCGACGCCCGCCGTGCTGCTGGCGAGAATGGCGCCCTGCTCGGCGCGCCCATCGGTCACAAGGACCTGTTCTGCACCAAAGGCATCCGCACCAGCTGCGGTTCGAAGATGCTCGACAACTTTGCCGCGCCCTATGACGCCACCGTGGTCGAGAAGCTCGCCGCCGCAGGCGCCGTCACCCTCGGCAAGCTGAACATGGACGAGTTCGCCATGGGCTCGGCCAACGAATCCAGCCATTACGGCCCGGTGAAGAACCCCTGGGATCTGAGCCGCGTGCCGGGCGGCTCCTCCGGTGGTTCGGCCGCCGCCATCGCCGCGCGTCTGCTGCCGGCTGCCACCGGCACCGACACCGGCGGCTCGATCCGCCAGCCGGCGGCACTGACCAACCTCACCGGCATCAAGCCCACCTACGGCCGTGTTTCGCGCTGGGGCATGGTCGCCTATGCCTCCAGCCTCGACCAGGGTGGCCCAATGGCCCGCACCGCCGAGGACTGCGCGCTGATGCTCGGTGCCATGGCCGGTTTCGACCCGAAGGATTCCACCAGCGTCGACCAACCGCTGGACGACTACCTCGCCGCCTTGAGCCAGCCGCTGGCAGGCCTGCGCGTCGGTCTGCCGAAGGAATACTTCGGCGAAGGCCTGGACCCGAAAATCGCCGACGCGGTGATGGCCGTGGTCGAGCAGCTGAAGCAGCTCGGCGCCACGATCAAGGACATCAGCCTGCCGAACATGCAGCACGCGATTCCTTCCTATTATGTGATCGCCCCGGCCGAGGCCAGCTCCAACCTGTCGCGCTTCGATGGCGTGCGTTTCGGCTATCGCTGCGAAAGCCCGGTGGACCTCATCGATCTCTACAAGCGCTCGCGCGCCGAAGGCTTCGGCGACGAGGTCAAGCGTCGCATCATGGTCGGCACCTATGCGCTCTCGGCCGGCTACTACGACGCCTATTACCTGAAGGCCCAGCGTATTCGCCGTCTGATCAAGAACGACTTCGTCAGCGCCTTCGAGGACGTCGACGTCATTCTCGGCCCCACCACGCCGAACCTGGCCTGGAAGCTGGGCGAGAAGAACGCCAACCCGGTCTCGGCCTACCTGGAAGACATCTACACCATCACCGCCAACCTCGCCGGCATCCCCGGCTTGTCCATGCCGGCCGGCTTCATCGACGGCCTGCCTGTGGGCGTGCAGCTGCTGGCGCCATATTTCCAGGAAGCGCGCCTGCTCAACGTGGCGCATCAGTACCAGCAGGTCAGCGACTGGCATACGCGGACACCAGCCGGATTCTGAGCAACGGCAATCGCGGACTTTCACCCCTCTCCATCGAGTGAGAGGGGCTTACGGAATTCGAGGAACACGCACATGCAATGGGAAACCGTGATCGGGCTGGAGATCCACGCACAGCTCGCTACCCAGTCGAAGATCTTCTCCGGCAGCGCCACCGCTTTCGGCGCCGAACCCAACACCCAGGCCAGCCTGGTCGACCTCGGGATGCCCGGCACGCTGCCGGTGCTCAACGCCGATGCCGTGCGCATGGCCTGCCAGTTCGGCCTGGCGATCGACGCCGAAATCGCCGGGCAGAACGTCTTCGCCCGCAAGAAAAACTTCTACCCCGACCTGCCCAAGGGCTTCCAGTTCAGCCAGTTCGAGATCCCGTTGGTGCATGGCGGCGAGTTGACATATTTTGTCGGCGCCGAGTGCAAGACGGTGCGTCTGGTGAGCGCCCACCAGGAAGAAGACGCAGGCAAGTCGATGCACGAGGACTTCCACGGCCAGTCGGGCATCGATCTGATCCGCGCCGGCACTCCGCTGCTGGAGATCGTCACCGAGCCCGACATG
>JBKEBY010000088.1:0-3939 GCA_047973445.1 Pseudomonas sp. | reverse complement strand
TGGACATCCGCACGGAAAACCACACCCAGCTCGACGGAGCACTGATCGCCTCGGACAGCGGCGACCTGAAACTGGACACCGACACCTTGGGCTTCAGCGACATCGCAGGCCATGACAAGGAACACAGCTACTACCTCAACGTGGGAGGCAGCTACGGCAACGGCCAGCAGGATCAAAGCCAGCAGGGCAAGGGTGATGCCGGGGTCAATGGCTGGAGCGTCGAAGGCCACGAATACGAGCGGGACCGCCAGCAGATCGTGCGGGCCACGGTGGGCGAAGGCGAAATCGTCGTACGCAACGACGAGCAAACCGACACCGACTCGACGGCAGGACTGAACCGCGACACCCGCAAAGCCTCCGAAATCACCCGTGACGAAGAAGAGCGTACCGACCTCTATGTGAGCAAGTCGTCGGTCGAGGCGGTGGGTAAGGCTGCCGAAAGAGTCATCAATGAAATCCAGGCTCAGCGGGTCAGTGCTGATCAGGTACCAACATCAGCCAAACAGACGTTAGGCGAAGAACGGGCGGTATCCGTAGCCAAAAACCTGGTTAGGCACGGCCTGAGCCCTGATGTCATGGCTTCTCTATCGCCTGAAACAGCTCAGATGCTGGCGACCTGGGCGTCTGCGGCTGAAGATCTTGACCAAGCATCTACAGGTACGGACACGAGCCAAGCTCCCGCGGACTCGCCGTCATCCTCCTCCGCTAACAACAATGGCGCGCTAGATTTGGGTAGCGTAACGACCATAGGTACCGTTACGTCTGGCGAACGTTTCCTGCACAAAACCTTACAGCTACAGGACTACCTGCACACTCTGCCCCTAGAAGAAGCGCAGGTAGTGATGTTGGGAATGCAGGCGCTAATGGGGCCCGCCAAAGCGGCGATAGGTCTGGCGGGCAGCGTGTTACTGAACGCAGCTTTTGGCGATAAGATTGATGCCCTCAAAGAGGGTGCTGCTGTCAGTGTTACTGCTGGGCTTACTGGCAGTGATAAAGTTGCGGTTCAAGCAGAGCATGAAAAAGCGAAGCAGGAATATGCGGCGGGAAATGACGAGTACCTTAACGGTGATGGCTATGTCTTAGCGTCCTGGTTCCTGATCGATGTCGTTGCCGGTGAGATAGGGTCGCTTGGCGGGAAGGCTGCGGGAAGAGCTATTGGAGTTGTTCCTGGGGCAAAAGGTAGCAGTGGCGCAGAAAGCGCTATCAATCAGGGCAGGCTCAATTCTCAGCTCTTGGCTGAGGAGGTCGCGAGCGGTCATGCGTTCCAGAAGCATGTAGTTGAACGACAAGAGTTTGCTGATCTTGGCATCAGCACAAAAAGCCAATTCCAGAGTTTTGTAGAAAAAGTCGTCTCCAATCCAGCAATTGATCGCCGCCAAGCTGTTGATGGTACGGTCTACTATCTTGATAGTTCGACGAAGACCATTGTTATTCGAGGGCAGAGAGGTGAGGCTACGGCATTCAGGCCCGACAAGGGTGGCGTTGGTTGGGAAAACTACATTCAATCGCAGGTTCCCAAGAAATGACAGAATTTAATAGTGGGCTTGAGTCTATTCATCTCGAAGTCACGCCTAAAGAGTTGCGGTACTTTATTTCATGTGGTTTGGCTCTGGTGCAGAATGTGCCGGAAGACTCCCTTCCGACATATTGTGGCTTGAGTAAAGATGAAGTTCTGGAAGTCTCTCTGCGTCTGAGGGAGGTCGCGGATCAACTTGGTGTTGATATGTAGGTGAGTGAGCGGCTAATTTATAGCCGCTTACCTTTGGTGCGAAAGGGGGAGGGAAAGATTACAAATCAATGGGGTCAAATCAATGGGGTCAGAGTCATTGATTCTTGTGTGTCGAGAGGATTAGCTTTCTCTCTGATCCAAGGAGAGCAAGTAGCCTGGATATCGTAGAGTGGATAACGCTTTGCTTATCCACCGTTCTTTAAAAACTCGATAAACGATCACGGTGAGGCGTCAATTGACGCTTCACCGCTTGATCGGCATTTCTCCAGAATATCCCTCAGCGCCGGTCGCAACGTGCTGCTCGATGCCGGTCGTGACGTGAATGTCGTCGCCGGTATCGGCAGCGAGCAGGTCACCTCGTGGAAAAACACCAAAACGGTAGGCCTCCAGCAGAGCGCGGACGGCAACGGCTTCACCACGTTTGTCGGCGCCAAGTCGCTCAAGGACAAGATTCGCACTTCCGAGCAGACAGCAGCGGCGAGCCAGATCGATGCGGGCCTGGACCTGGACGTGCGTGCTGGTTTGCTTGGCGGCTCTCTGTTCTGCACTCACATCCAGGATTTCGCCGAGGGATCACGACCGGGTTCATGCAGCACCCGCAGGCGGGTTTCGTTGCAGTGCAGTACCGAGTAGTCCAGCAGCCTGTCGCACAGCAGGTTGAGCAGGAGTTGCAGATGCTCGCCGCTTTGGATCATCCAGCGTGCTTCAGATAGTCCCAGTAAGCTTCAGGCTTTAAATGCAATGACTTCTCATTTATATTCGCAATTCAGACATTACATGCCAATACCCGTCCCTTGCCCCATACGCCCGCCAAAACATCGCTCATCACGAGCCTGGCCCGTCACTACGACGAGTTGGTCGACTCCGTGCGTCGTCGCTTCGGCGATCGTCAGGCGGCGCGCGAGGTGGTGCACGATGTCTGCGTGCAATTGCTGGCGTCGCCGGAGAAAGAGGCCGTACGCGTGCCCCTGGCGCTGCTGCATAAGATCACTCACGACCGCGCTGTCAGCCACTACCGCAGCGAGCGTCGCCGGCAAGCCTGGGTGGACGACCAAACCGAGCTTTCCGAAGTGCTATGCAACGCCCCATGCCCGGAACGCCAGCATGCCGCCACCGATGAGCTGGAGCGCCTCTGCGCCGCCATCGCCGAGCTGCCACCGCGCTGCCAGCAGGTATTTGTCATGCACAAGATTCACGAGTTACCGCAACAGCAGGTCGCCGAGCAGCTGGGCATTTCGCTAAAAGCCGTGGAAAAACACCTCAAGCTCGGCATGACCAAGTGCCTCGCCCGCCTGGGTTATCAGAAGGCCTTCGCATGAACCGTCCTGTTGACGAGCACAACTCTGCAGATGACGTCCTCACCCGCCATCGTGAGGAACTGAAGAAGCGTTTCCCCTTGCCCTCGCCTGTCAAGAAATCCCGGAAGCAGCCCGCCATCCTTGGCGTACTGATCGGCGCTGTGGCGCTGGGTCTACTCTGGCTCGATCCCGCCTATCGCAGCGACAGCTACAGCAGCGCACCGGGCCAGGTGCAGAACATCCCCCTGACTGATGGCAGCACGCTCACCCTCGATGGTGCCAGCCAGGTCAACGTCAGCTGGCACCTGCGCAGTCGCCGCGTCGAGCTGCTCACGGGACAGGCCCTGTTCGACGTATCTCCGACCACCTACCGCCCCTTCCGCACACTGGCTGGCTCGACCGAAATCACCGTGATCGGCACCCGCTACAATGTCAGCCGCCTGGCGGACGACGTGCGCGTGACCGTCGAGGAAGGCAAGGTCGGCGTACGCGGCCAAGCGGACGAGCTACTGCTCACGCCCGGCCAGCAGGTGCTGGTACACAACGGCCAGCTAGGCAAGCCGGCGCAGGTTGATGCCAAGGCGCTGGGTAGCTGGGTCGAAGGCCGCGTGGTATTTGATCGCACGCCACTGGCCGAAGTGCTGGATACGCTCAAGCGCCAGCAGAACACCGTCGTGCGCCTCAACGAGCCGGAACTGGCGCAACTGCCAGTCTCCGGCAGCTTCGACAGCCGCAACCTGGATGCTCTGCTGGCCCTGTTGCCGAAGATCCTGCCGCTGGAGCTGCACAGCGCAGCCGACGGATCGTTGAGCCTCAGCCGGCGCGCGGCGGAAAAATAATTTCACCACGAGGTAGGGTTTGTGCGTCGCTGTGGCGGCTATCTCCAGGAACGCCTCACATTTTCCCGGAGCC
>JBKEBY010000102.1:0-53131 GCA_047973445.1 Pseudomonas sp. | reverse complement strand
TGCTTCCGTATGCAGGCGCGCAATGCGCGATTCGCTCCACTGCTTGAGCAGCAGGATCATCAGCGCCAAGGCCAGCAACAGGCTGGCGATGCTGAAGGCGGCGACGTGGTTGTATTCGTTGTAGAGAATCTCGACGTGCAGCGGCAGGGTGCTGGTCAGCCCGCGGATATGCCCGGAGACCACCGATACCGCGCCGAACTCGCCCATGGCCCGCGCGGTGCAGAGCACCACGCCGTAAATCAGGCCCCATCGGATGTTCGGCAGGGTGATATGCCAGAACATCTGCCAGCCGCTGGCGCCCAGTAGCCGCGCGGCCTCCTCCACGGTGGTGCCCTGCTCCTGCATCAGCGGGATCAGTTCGCGGGCGACGAAGGGCACGGTGACGAACAGCGTGGCCAGCACGATGCCCGGCACGGCGAAGACGATCTGGATATCGCGCTCCATCAGCCATTCGCCGAAGTAGCCCTGGGCGCCGAACAGCAGCACGTAGATCAGACCGGCGATCACCGGCGACACCGAGAACGGCAGGTCGATCAGCGTTACCAGGATGCTCTTGCCGCGGAACTGGTACTTGCTCACACACCAGGCGGCGGCCACGCCGAACACCAGGTTGAGCGGCACCGAGAGGCCCACGGCGAGCAGTGTCAGCTTCAGCGCGGCGACGGCGTCAGGCTCGAAGATCGCCTCGAAGAAGGTGCCGAAACCCTGCTTCAGCGCCTCGCTAACGACTATCACCAGTGGCAGCAGCAGGAACAGCGCGAAAACCAGCCAAGCGGCAAGGATCAGCAACCGGCGCCCCAGGGCATTGCCGCGACGCGCGGCAGAGGCGGAAGCGCTGGCTGTCGCGGGTAGCGAAACAGAAGACATGACCACCTCCTCAGGGGTGCGCGATGCGGCGCTGCAGCAGGTTGATCAGCAGCAGCAGGATGAAGGACACCACCAGCATCAGCACGCCGATGGCCGTGGCGCCGGCGTAGTCGTACTGATCCAGCTTGACCATGATCAGCAGCGGCAGGATCTCGGTCTTCATCGGCATGTTGCCGGCGATGAAGATCACCGAGCCGTACTCGCCGACGCCACGGGCGAAGGCCAGGGCAAAGCCAGTCAGCCAGGCCGGCAGCAACGCCGGCAGCAACACATGGCGCGCCACCTGCAGCGGGCGAGCGCCGAGGCAGGCGGCCGCTTCCTCTACTTCACGAGGGATGTCAGCCAGCACCGGCTGCAAGGTGCGCACCACGAACGGCAACGTCACGAAGGTCAGTGCCAGCGTGATGCCCAGCGGACTGTAGGCGATCTTGAAACCTAACGCGGTGGCGAACTGTCCGACCAGACCGTTGGGCGCGTAGAGCGCCGTCAGCGCGATGCCGGCCACGGCGGTGGGCAGGGCGAACGGCAGGTCGATCATCGCCTCGATGACCTTGCGCCCGGGAAAGCTGTAGCGCACCAGCACCCAGGCCAGCAGCGTGCCGATCACGCCATTGAGCAGCGCCGCGACGAAGGCGGTGGCGAAACTGAGCTTGAGCGCCGCCAGCACGCGCGGCGCGCTAATGATGGCGACGAACTGCTCCCAGCTGAGTTCGGTGGTCTTGAGAAACAGCGCACCCAGGGGAATCAGCACCAACAGGCTGAGGTACACCAAGGTGTAGCCCAGCGTCAGCCCGAAGCCGGGTATGACGGGGGAAGTTCGGCTAGACATGTTTGCGGCTCGATCAGTTTGGGGTTGGTAGCCGGAAAGCCGTAGGGTGGAAAACTCGCAAAGCGATTTTCCACGCGTCGTGCCCATGCCTGCCCTGTGCAGGCTGGCGCCTCGAACGCGTGGATGGCTTCGGCCATCCACCCTACGAATTACCGCTTAGTGCGCCTGGTAGATCTGGTCGAACACGCCACCATCATTGAAGAACTTCGGCTGCGCGCTCTTCCAGCCGCCGAAGTCGTCATCGATGGTGACCAGCTTCAGCGGCGGAAACTGCTCCTTGAACTCGGCGCTTACCGCCTCGTTGCGCGGACGGTAGAAGTTCTTCGCGGCAATGCGCTGGCCTTCTTCGCTGTACAGGTAGTTCAGGTAGGCCTCGGCGACTTCGCGGGTGCCTTTGCGCTCGACGTTCTTGTCCACCACGGCTACCGGCGGTTCGGCGAGGATCGACAGCGACGGCGCGACGATCTCGAAGTTGCCGCCGCCCTCTTCCTTGAGCGCCAGGAAGGCCTCGTTCTCCCAGGCGAGCAGCACGTCGCCGATCTGGTTGTTGACGAAGGTGATGGTCGAGCCACGGGCGCCGGTATCCAGCACGGGCACGTTCTTGTAGAGCTTCTCGACGAAGGCCTGGGCCTGCTGCTCGTCGCCGAACTTCTGCCGAGCGTAAGCCCAGGCGGCGAGGAAGTTCCAGCGTGCGCCGCCGGAAGTCTTTGGATTCGGCGTGATCACCTCGACGCCCGGCTTGACCAGGTCGTCCCAGTCCTCAATGCCTTTCGGGTTGCCCTTGCGCACCAGGAAGACGATGGTCGAGGTGTACGGCGTGCTGGCCTGGGGCAGGCGCTCTTGCCAGTTCTCCGGGATCAGCTTGCCGAGCTTATGCAGCTCGTCGATATCGCCGGCCAACGCCAGCGTCACCACGTCAGCGCGCAGGCCGTCGATCACTGCCCGGGCCTGCTTGCCCGAACCACCATGGGACTGCTGGACCTTGATCCGCTCGTGGCCTTCGGCCTGCCAATGCTTGTTGAAGGCTTCGTTGAATTCGACATAGAGCTCGCGGGTCGGGTCGTAGGACACGTTGAGCAGGGTTTCGGCGGCCACGGCGGGACCGGCGATCAGTGCGCTGGCCAGGGCGGCGAGCGCGAAGCGACGAATGGACATGGTGCAGCTCCTGAAAAATCAAGTTCGGTATTGGCTGTATCTGTTCAGGGTGTTTGGGCAGTCAGCGCCGCATTCGCGGGTGACAGCTGCAGTACCGGTGCGTGTACATGTGGTGGCTCTTGCTCATGTTCACGCCCTCCGGTGGTCCAGTCGGGCTAGGGTTGTAGGGGGTTGGTCAGGCGTTCTTGCCGAGGCTCGGCTGCAGACGAAACTTCTCCTTGCGCTCGATCTGCACGACCTGGCCGTTGTGCACGGTGATCTCCACCGAGCCGAACTTGAGGCCTTTCAACGCGCTGTGGATTTCGCGCAGGATGCTGGCTTCGTCCTGGCCTTCGAGATTGCGAATGGTCGCGGTCATTTTTCTATTCTCCTTGGAAGCCTCAAGACGACCCTGACGGTCGTGGCCAGTGAGGCGTGGAGCGAATAGTAGGCAGAGTCCAGATATTCTTAAAAAGACCGTTTAAGAACATTTATATAACTACTTTGAATATACAGAGGCATGGGAAGCCTTCTTCGGAAATAATAGAAAAGTAATAAGTAAATAATTCTTTATTCCTTTCTGTAAGTTACGGCACTGCCTAGACTCCCTCCCGTACATTTACAGGAGGCGCCAGACATGCGCAGCGAATCCATCCGCTACCTGATAGTGCCGGGCTGGCAAGGCTCGTCCGACAACCATTGGCAAAGCCACTGGCAGCGCACACTGCCCAATAGCTCGCGGGTGGAGCAAGCCGACTGGCTGACGCCACAGCGCGAGGACTGGGTCGCCGAGCTGAACCGCAGCGTGGCACGCGACGCTCGGCCAGTGGTTCTGGTCGCACACAGCCTGGGTTGCATCACCGTCGCGCACTGGGCTGCACAAGCCCCAAAGGAACTGCTGCAGCGGGTGCGTGGCGCGTTGCTGGTCGCCCCGGCCGACGTACAGCGCGGCAACTGCCCCGAGGCCTTGCGTAATTTCGCGCCGATACCTCACCAGCCCCTGCCCTTCCCCAGCCTGCTGGTCGGCTCCGACAACGACACCGCCGCCAGTGCCGCGCGGGCCGTCGAACTAGGCCGCGAATGGGGCAGCGAGACCGCGATACTCGCTGGCGCCGGGCACATCAACGTGAAATCCGGGCATCACCGCTGGGAGCAGGGCTTCGCCTACCTGTATCGCCTGCAGAACCGTATCGAGCAGAACTCCCGCAAGCGCGCCTGACACGAGGAGGACGTATAGCAGGGATCGACTTCCCATGAAGCGTGCACAAAGGTTTCCTGATTCTTTTCGGGATACAGGTTCTACGTAGCTTTTTATCTCTCCGACAGCGGACCACCGCACCGGATCACCTGGGGCTCTAGCCGCTGGTCCGCACATTCGCGTGTCGTTCCGTCCGAGTCCCAGTGCAATGCCACACCAAACGACAGCAATGCATCTGGAGCACACGCATGAAACGATCAACACTCACCCTGGCCGTCGCCTTCGGCATTCTGGCCCAACAAGCCAGCGCCGCCGGCTTCATCGAGGACAGCAAGAGCAGGCTCGACCTGCGCAACTTCTATTACGACCTGAACAACAAGAACACCGCGAACAACAACAGCGAAGCCAACGAATGGGGGCAAGGTTTCATCTTCAACTACCAGTCCGGTTTCACCGAAGGCACCCTGGGTTTCGGTGTTGACGTCATCGCCCTCTACGGCCTCCGCCTCAATGGCGGCGGCGACAGCAGCACGCCCCGCAATCGCGCGCCCGGCCAGTTGTTTCCAACCGAAACCGACGGCAGCGCCGTGCACGACTACAGCAAGGCCGGGGCCACCGCCAAGCTGCGCATCTCCAAAACCGAAGCGCGCCTCGGCACCCTGCTGCCGAAACTGCCGGTGGTGAACTTCAACGACGGTCGTCTGTTGCCCCAGACCTTCGAGGGAAGCCAGATCATCTCCAACGAGATCGAAGGCCTTACTCTGACCGGCGGTCAGCTGGAGCACACCAAAACCCGCTCGTCGACCGACGACGTGGGCCTGCGTATTGGCGGTTCGGCGACCACTGCCGACAGCAACAAGTTCTACTTTGCCGGCGGCGATTACAGAATCAGCAAGGACCTGACCGCGCAGTACTACTACGGCAACCTGGACGACTACTACAAGCAGCACTTCCTGGGTCTGGTGCATAACCTGGCCCTGCCGGCAGGCAGCCTGAAGTCCGACCTGCGTTATTTCAACAGCGGTTCCGACGGCAAAAACGGCAGCGCCGCCGGGCGCGCCCAGGGCTACCGCAGCGCCGGCGAGCCCGGCTTCGATGGCGAAGTCGACAACCGCACCTGGAGTGCGCTCTTCACCTACAGCCTCAGTGGTCACTCGCTAAGCGCCGGCTACCAGCAGGTTTCGGGCAACAGTGCTTTCCCCTTCCTCAACCAGGGCGACGGCTCCACCGCCTACCTGATCACCGACCGCCAGATCGGCAAGTTCCTCGCCGCCGGCGAGCGCACCTGGCTGGCCGAGTACGCTTATGACTTCGCCAACGCCGGCGCTCCTGGCCTGAAAGCGAGCGTGACCTACCTCTCCGGTGACAACATCGAGGGCGGAGCCCAAGGCGACCGCAAGGAGTGGGAACGCGATTTCCGCCTGGACTACACCCTGCAGGAAGGCGCGTTGAAAGGTCTGGGCTTCTCCTGGCGCAACGCAAGCCTGCGCAGCAACGTGGCCACCACCACCGATGCGGACGAGAACCGGCTGATCGTCAGCTACAGCCTGCCGCTGCTTTAAACCCCACCGAAAGTTCGCTCCGGCGTCTACATGAAGGCGCGCTCGAGCGAGTGCCAAGGCCAGCCTCGCGGCTGGCCTTCATTGCGCTTTCTGCGCCCCAAGCTCTCCGCGCAACCACTCGGCGAGACGTTCCGCTCGTCGATCCACGCGACGAGCCGGAACCCACAGCGCCAGATGCGCCGTTGTCTCGACGAACCCCCAGGGCGCCAGCAGACGACCCGCGGCCAGGTCGTCGGCGACCAGCTGCTGCGGGGCGATGGCGACCCCCAGACCGGCCAACGCCGCTTCCAGCAGGAAATACAGATGCTCAAAGCTCTGTCCCAGGCGCAGGCGCGCTGGGTCCAGATTCTGCTGCCGTGCCCAGGTCGGCCAGGCCTGGGGACGCGAGGCAGGATGCAGCAGCGGTTCGCCGAGCAGCACTGCCGGCAGTGCGCCCTGCCATTCGGCACAGCGCGGATGATGCGGGCTAAGCACCGGTCCGATGCGCTCAGTGGCCAGCTCGAACACCCGCATATCCGCCGGCCACGGTGGTTCAGCGAACCACAGGGTGGCATCCAGTCCGACGCGGCGCGGGTCCAGTTCGCCCTCGCTGGCCGACAGCTGCAGGCGCAGATCGGGCAGGTCGCGGTTGAGGCGGTCCAGTCGCGGAATGAACCAGCGCGCCAGCAAGCTGCCGGGACAACCCAGAACGAAGGGCGCCTCGGCGGTCTGTCGCTGCAGTTCGGCACAGGCGCCGCGCAGGCGTTCGAACGCCTCGCTGGCTGCATCGCGCAGACGAATGCCCGCATCGGTGAGTTTTACGCCTCGCCCTTCTTTGGCCAGCAACGCAAGGCCCAGGTGCTCTTCCAGTTGCCGAACCTGCCGACTGATGGCGCCGTGGGTGACATGCAGCTCTATGGCCGCCTGCTTCAGGCTGCCCAGGCGCGCCACGGCCTCGAAGGCGCGCAAGGCGTTGAGCGGAGGAAGGCTGGCATTCATGCGTGAGTTTTCCTGACGTGTTGCAGCGATCTTATCGCTTTTTTTCCGCACTGCATCCGGTTAGGGTGCATTTCATTGCGTAGGAGTCGGCTCGCCGGCGATCCAGTTCGTACGGGCCTCATGATCGCGAGCAAGCTCGCTCCTACAAAGAGCATTCCAGGAGATCACCCAATGACTTCATACCGCAACGGCCCCGATGCCCGCGGCCTGTTCGGCTCGTTCGGCGGCCAGTACGTCGCCGAAACCCTGATGCCGCTGATTCACGAGCTGGCCGCCGAGTACGAGAAGGCCAAGCAGGACCCCGCGTTCGCCAAGGAACTCGCCTACTTCCAGCGTGATTACGTCGGCCGCCCTTCCCCGCTGTATTTCGCCGAACGCCTGACCGAGCACTGCGGCGGCGCGAAGATCTACCTCAAGCGCGAGGAGCTGAACCACACCGGCGCGCACAAGATCAACAACTGCATCGGCCAGATCCTCCTGGCGCGGCGCATGGGCAAGCAGCGCATCATCGCCGAGACCGGCGCCGGCATGCACGGCGTGGCCACCGCCACCGTGGCCGCACGCTTCGGCATGCAATGCGTGATCTACATGGGCACCACCGACATCGACCGCCAGCAGGCCAACGTCTTCCGCATGAAGCTGCTGGGCGCCGAGGTGATCCCGGTTACCGCCGGCACCGGCACGCTGAAAGACGCGATGAACGAAGCGCTGCGCGACTGGGTGACCAACGTCGATAGCACCTTCTACCTGATCGGCACTGTCGCAGGTCCCCACCCCTACCCGGCCATGGTCCGCGATTTCCAGGCGGTGATCGGCAAGGAAACCCGCGACCAGCTACAAGCCCAGGAAGGCCGCCTGCCCGACTCGCTGGTGGCCTGCATCGGCGGTGGTTCCAACGCCATGGGCCTGTTCCACCCCTTCCTCGATGACCAGAGCGTGAAGATCATCGGTGTCGAAGCCGCCGGCTACGGCATCGAGACCGGCAAGCATGCCGCCAGCCTCGGCGGCGGCGTACCGGGCGTACTGCACGGCAACCGCACCTTCCTGCTGCAGGACGACGACGGCCAGATCATCGACGCCCACTCGATCTCCGCCGGCCTCGACTACCCCGGCATCGGCCCCGAGCACGCCTGGCTGCATGACATCGGCCGCGTCGAGTACACCTCGATCACCGACCAGGAGGCGCTGGATGCCTTCCACTTGTGCTGCCGCAAGGAAGGCATCATCCCGGCGCTGGAGTCGTCCCATGCGCTGGCCGAAGTCTTCAAGCGCGCGCCCACGCTGCCCAAGGATCATCTGATGGTGGTCAACCTGTCCGGTCGTGGCGACAAGGACATGCAGACCGTCATGCACCACTTTGCCGAACAGGAAGAACGCATATGAGTCGCTTGCAGACGCGCTTCGCCGAGCTGAAAGAACAGAACCGCGCCGCGCTGGTGACCTTCATCACCGCGGGCGACCCGGACTACGCCACCTCGCTGGAAATCCTCAAGGGCCTGCCGGAAGCCGGTGCCGACGTGATCGAGCTGGGCATGCCCTTCACCGATCCCATGGCCGACGGTCCGGCGATCCAGCTGGCCAATATCCGCGCCCTGAGCAACAAGCAGGACCTGGCGAAGACCCTGCAGATGGTTCGCGAATTCCGCCAGGGCAACCAGACCACCCCGATCGTGCTGATGGGTTACTTCAACCCCATCCACAAGATGGGCGTCGAGCGCTTCATCGCCGAGGCGAAGGAAGCCGGCGTCGACGGGCTGATCGTGGTCGACCTGCCGCCGGAGCATAACGAGGATCTCTGCGACCCGGCCCAGGCTGCCGGCATCGACTTCATTCGCCTGACCACCCCGACCACCGACGACGCACGTCTGCCGGTGGTACTGAACAACAGCTCGGGCTTCGTCTACTACGTCTCGGTGGCCGGCGTGACCGGTGCCGGCTCCGCCACCCTGGAGCACGTCGAGCAGGCCGTCGCGCGACTCAAGCGCCACACCGGGCTGCCCGTGGCCATCGGCTTCGGCATCCGCACCCCGGAACAGGCGGCGGCCATCGCCCGGCTGGCCGATGGCGTGGTCGTCGGCTCCGCGCTGATCGACCATATTGCCAATGCCCAGAGCTCCGCCGAGGCCGTCGCCGGCGTGCTCGGCCATTGTCGCGAGCTGGCCGAAGGCATCCGCAACGCCCGCGTCTGAACCGGTCTCAGCCCACGGAGCAGCGTCTCTGTGGGCTGAAACGATCGGACGTGCCTGCAAGTCCGAAAAAACCGGCCGCCGATTGCCTGATACCCGCTCCCTCCAGTAGATTGGCCCGCCTTCGCCCCGGCCCTGCGCCGGAACGTGGCGTTTGCCTGGATGTCTGCCGTGTCCCTTTCCGATGCTTGCGCCGTACCCGCTTCCGTCTACCGCCAGCCCGGTTTCCTGCCGTTCCTGATCAGTCGGGTGCTGGCCATGTTCGCCGTACAGATTCTTGCCGTGGTGGTGGCCTGGCAGGTGTACGACATGACCCGCGACCCGCTGTCGTTGGCCTATGTGGGCCTAGCACAGTTCATTCCCATGTTCTTGCTGCTGATGCCGGCAGGCGATCTGATCGATCGCTACGACCGCAAGCGCATCCTCATGCTCAGCTGGGCACTGGAGGCGCTCTGTGCGGCGGCCTTGTTGTGGCTGTCGCTGAACGGCGGCGCGGTCACCGGCTTCTACATTGTGCTGGTGTTCTACGGCTGCGCCCGGGCGTTCACCGGGCCGGCGCTGTCCAGCCTGCTGCCGCAGATCGTGCCACGCGAGAAACTGGCGGCGGCTATAGCTGCCAACAGCATGATCGTTCGCGGCTCGACCATCGCCGGGCCGGTGTTCGGCGGCGGCCTGTATGCGCTGGGCGGTGGCGGTTTGACCTATGCGGCCTGTCTGCTGTTCTTCGTCGCGGGCATCGTGCTGCTGCGCTGGGTACCGGTGCTCTATGCAGAGAAGATGCAGGCGCTGGAGGCGACGGCCTGGCAACGCTTCACCGCCGGGATTCGCTTCATCCGCTCACGCCCGATCATCCTCGGCACTATTTCGCTGGACCTGTTCGCCGTGCTGCTCGGCGGCGTGGTGGCGCTGCTGCCGATCTACGCCCAGGAGGTGCTGGAAGTCGGCCCCACCGGCCTCGGCGCGCTGCGTAGCGCCATGGCCCTAGGCGAAGTGGCCGTGGGCTTTTACCTGAGCACCCGGCCGTTCAACCGCAATGTGGGCATGGTCATGTTCATCGCGGTGGCGATCTTCGGCCTGGCCAATCTGGTGTTCGCCCTGTCCAGCCTGTTCTGGCTGTCCTTCGCCGCGTTGCTGGTCGCCGGTGGCGCCGACATGGTGAGCATGTACATCCGCTCCTCGCTGATCCAGTTCAGTACGCCGGACGCCATGCGTGGGCGAGTCAACGCGGTGAACATGCTGTTCATCGGCTCCTCAAACGAACTCGGCGAATTCCGCGCCGGCACCAGCGCCGCCTGGTTCGGCGCGGTGCCGGCGGCGCTGTTGGGCTGTTTCTGCACCCTCGCAGTGACGGGCGGCTGGATGCTCGGCTTCAAGAGCCTGCGCCAGGTCAACCGCTTCGAGGACGCGGCGCCGAACAGCAGGGGCTGAGCCGCTGTCTCGTCTCGTTACGGCTGTTCGCTCGCAAAGTCCGGGCCTTCCAGTACCATGCAGCGCAGCCCCTCGGAGTTCGCCGGGCGCACCATTCAAAGGAAGGGAAACGAGGAGATTGACCCATGTATGAGTTGCTCAATCACGGCCACAAGGGCCTGGCCATGCTGTCCCTGCTGCTGACGCTCGGCTGGGCAGCCGTGGTGCTGTTCGCGCCGCGCCCCAGCACTGGTCTGGGAGGGATGCAACGGTTGCTCTACATCGGCGCGATGGCCATCACGGGGCTGGCTGGCGTCAGCGGGCTGGCATTGGTCGCGCTGGCAATGGGCGCATGGCTGGCGCTGCTGTTTCCCTGGCTGGGTCTGGTGGCCGTCGCCGGCCATGGTTTCGCCGGTGTACGCAGCCGCAAGGCACTGGTGGCAGGCAACAAGACAACGGCTGTAGTGGCGGTAGTTGTGCAGATACTGCTGCTGGTTGCAGCCTACGGGCTGATGACGGTCAAGCCGTTCTGAATGATTGCACCGGCATTGCAAGCGATGCCGACACAACCCCATAGCGGATCACTTGGTCAGGATCAGCTTGTTCTGCCGGGTCAGGTGCAACACGTATTCACAGCCGTCATGCAGGATGACCAGCTCGCGAGCGCCCTTGAGCAGCTGTTCGCTGGACAGGATCCGGCGCGGCGCAGCGGTGCTATCGCTGTGTCCGCTTTCTTCAGTTTCCGGTACCGCCCCGTATCCTTGTTGCAGCTCCATAATCGCGACTCCTCTCATTCCGGCACGTACACCATCGAGCCATCCTTGAGCCGATAGGCGACGCCGGCCTTGGCACCTTCACCCTGGCCGATATCGCCGGTCGAGGTGTAGTGCTCCATCGTCTTGCCCTCCTTGACGAAGATTTCCATGTTCGGCTTGCCGGCGTTCTTGATCACCGTGACGTCCTCGTCGCTGGCGAAGGGGTTGATCGGGTTGTTGGCTACCGCGATCAGCAGCGCGGCGATGATCACCAGGAACACGTCGATCAGGTTGACCACCGAGAGAATCGGGTCGTCGGCATCGGCCTCTTCCAGCAGGCGTAAACTCATCAGACAGTCTCCACGGTCAGCTCATGGGCAATGCTGGCCGCCGCGCTGTTGCCGTTGCGCTGCTCATACTCGATCTGCACCAGTTCCTCGGCATACCAGCGGCGGCGCACATTGACCACCCAGTAGGTCAGCGAGGCGGCCAGCAGCGAAAGGATCACCGCCGAGAAGGCCACGGTGAGGTTGTCGCTGACCTGGTCGAGCTGGCCGCTAGACAGGCCCTTGAGTGCCGGCCCCATGGGAATCATGGTGGCCACCAGGCCGAGCATGGGCGTCACGCGGGTGACGATGCGCGGCACCTCCAGGCGCTTGAAGGCCAGGGTTTCCAGCTCCACCGCGCTCATACCCGGTGCCTGCCGCCAGCTGTGCAGCAGGTCGAAGCCGCGCGCATCGCCCTGGCGGCGCTGCCGCGACTGCCAAAGAAAGCCGCCGACTGCATAGAAGGCATAGAGAAACATTAGGATCACCGCCAGCAGCACCGGCAGCATGAACAGTTGGCTGGCGCTGTAGAGCGCCGATTCGACGAGGTATTGCATTGGATCTCCTTGGTCGTTGAGCATCTGCGGCCGGCTGGGGTGCCCTCCCCCCTCTCACACGAGAGAAGAGGGCTTCATATGCCCGGCTGAGGATTATGTGAACGGCCCCGGGCCTGTTGGCTGATACCGGCCAGTAGCGCCAGTGCGATCAGCAACAGTGCCACCAGTGGCAGCCAGTCGAAGGGCTGCGGCTGGGCCTGCTGTTTTTCCAGTTTCTGGCCCTGCACCTGCTGCATCGGTGCATCGCTCGCCTCGCTCTGTGCTTCGGCGGCGCCGCTAACCGGTGCGGCAAGGCCAAAACCGCTGGCCGCTTGTTCGACGTATTCGTTGAACTTCGCGTTATCGCTGACCACATCATGTCGCTCGGCCAGGTCCTGCCAGCGCTGCGCCAGTTGCTGCAGGGTCTGGGCGTCGGTGTCCCAGTATTCCTTGCGCGCGGCTTCCAGCAGGCGCTCGATCAGTTGTGCCTGGGCCTGCGGGTGGTGCTGCTCGAACCATTCGTTGATGCCCAGTTCGAGCTTGTCGTCGATGTAAACGGCCTTGAATTCGTCCCACTGGTCGCTGCGCACGGTCTCCGGCGCGGTGACCTGCCAGCCCCAGAGGTTGTTGGCGGTACCCAGCACTTCCAACGCGCCGCTGTAGCCTTCGGCCTGGATCGATTTGATCCAGCCGGGGTGGAAGTAGCGGGCACGCAGATCGCGAGCGAGGAAACCCGCGGCGGTTTCGCTGCGCGGATTCTCGGCATCGCGCAGATTGCTGATGTACAGCTCCGGCGACTGACCATCCAGATGGCGCACCGCCAGGCCCAGGCCGCCCAGGTACTGGAAGGGATCGTCAGTGGTGAGCATGCCGTAGAGATTGGAGGAGCGCGACAGCACCGCGCCCTGTACGCCGCGCAACTGCTCGGCATAGAGGTTCACCGTGGCTTTCTCGCCCCAGCGCTCGCTGTCCGGGCCGTAGGCGAACTGCATCCGGTCCAGGTACAACTCAGCCAGTTTTTCCTCTCCGGCGGCGCGGTCCTGGCCACCGTCGGCGGCTTCGCCGAAGCTGTCGCTGGCCAGCGTGGCGTCCTCCAGGCCGGTGCTGTAGGCGCCGGATTCGGAGGAGAAGATACGCGTACGTGCCGCCAACGAGGCTTCCGCGGCGGGTAGTCCGCGTTGCAGCAGCGCCTGCTCGATGCGCCGGCTGTTGGCGGCGATCACGTTGTCCGACTCGTCCAGCGTGCTGGCCTGGTCGGCGGCCTGGGCCAGCCAGTGCATGACGTTGGGAAACTGGTCGCGATACAGGCCGGTGGCAGAGATCACCGCATCGATGCGCGGACGACCCAGCTCGGCAACGGGAATCGCCTCGATGCCAATCACCCGCCCAGCGGCATCCCACTGCGGCTTGAAGCCCATCACCGCCAGCACCTGGGCTTCGAGCATGCCAAAGTGGCGCATGGTTTCCACCGACCAGAGGGTGAAGGCCAGCTTGCTCGGGTATTCGCCGTGGCCTTCGCGATGCTGCTCAATCAGCCGCTCGGCGGCGAGCTTGCCGGCTTCCCAGGCTTCGCGGGTGGGAATACGCGAGGGATCAAAACCATACAGATTGCGCCCCGTGGGCAGGCTCTCGGGATTCTTGATCGGGTCGCCACCATAGGAGCTGGGCACGTGGCGGCCCTGCAACGCGGCGAAGTAACCCTCCAGTTCGCTGTCGTTGCCCAGCTTCTGCCAATGATCACGCCCACGTTCCAGCAGCTCGCCGATGACCGGGTCGCCCGTCCAGGGTTGGTTCTGCCGGATATGGCTGTCCAGCAGCGTCCACACCGGGGTGGCACGGATCTGCTCGTAGTCGACCAGCAGCAGTTCTTCCGGGTCTTCCGGCGCCAGCGCGGCCAGCAGCGGCTTGCCGAGCATCTGTTGCACGGTGAGCAGACGCAGGTCGCTTTCCGCCGGCACGCCGAAGCGAGCCAGGCCCAGCGGCTGCTGCTCCAGCGCCAGGTCGTGCAGTTGCACATGCAGGGACTCGACGAAGGCGCTGAAGTCGCTGTCGATGACTGCCATGTCGATGGCCATGTCCTTGTCGATCTTCAATTCCATGGTCAGCTCACGGATGCGCGCGGCAGTGGCGCTGCGCACCTCACCTTCAGTCATGCTCAGCCACTGGTGCAGCAAATCGTGCAGTTCGTTGAGCTGGCCATGCAGCCCCGCCGGGCCGAACGAGGGGGTGTTGTGGCTGATGGTCACCGCGCGGCCACGGCGCTTGGTCTGCAGCGCTTCGCCGATGTTGTCGACGATATAGGGATAGATCACCGGCAGATCGCCGAGGACCAGATAAGGCGCCTCCAGTACGTCCAGGCCGCGCTCCTTGCCCGGCTGCCATTCGGCTGTGCCATGAGTGCCGAAGTGCACCAGTGCATCAGCACCGAAGCCTTCGCGCAGCCACAGGTAGGCCGCCAGGTAGCTGTGCGAGGGCGGCACCTTGGTGTCGTGGTAGAGCGCCTTTTCGCGGTCGCCGGAACGTTCGCCACGCGCCGGCTGCGGCATGATGACCTGCTTGCCCAGTTGCAGGCGCGGAATGGCGAAAGCACCGGCCTCGGCCAGATACAGCCCGGCCTGTTGCGGCTCGCCCCAGCGCTCGAGAATGGGCTGGCGTACGTTATCCGGCAGGCCGTCGAACCAGGCCTGGTAGCTTTCCAGCGGCAGGCGTGCAGCGCGGTCGTTGGCCAGCAGCTCCTCCAGTTTGCCGTCGCGGTAGAAGGGTGCCAGCAGGCCGCTCAGTTCCTCGATCAGCCGTTCTTCGTCGGCCTGCTCCACGTCGTAGCCGCGTTCGGCATAGGCGCCGAGCAGGCGCTCCAGGCTGCGCGGCACGTTGAGGAAGGAGGCGCCGAGGTTCTTCTCGCCAGGCGGATAGTTATAGAACTGGATGACTGTCTTCACTTCCTCGTGGGGCAGTCGTTGCAGGCGCGCCAGACGCAGGGCCTTGTCGATCACCGCCTGCAGCTGGCGGTCGATGGAGACGATGTCGCCGTCGGACTTGCGCGTGGCTGCGGCGAACAGCGGATCGATCAGTCCGGCGAATTCCGGCTGCGCCAGGTAGAAGGGAATGTCCTGCGGATCAAGGCCCTTGGGATCGACCTCCCAGTCCGCCTGCTCACCGCCCCGGTAGGGCATGGCCTGTAGCACCGGGATGCCGAGCTGCTCAAACTCTGCCTTGCGCCCCGCACCGTTGAGCATGATCTGCATGTTGATCAGCGCGTCGGCGCGCGGCTGGCCGGCACTGCTCAGCAGCGTGGTGATCTCGCCGTTGCCCATCGCCGTGGTGTACAGCGGCACGGCGATGGCATCGGCGGCCTCAATGCGGCGCAGCGTATCGTCGACGAAGCCGGTCAGCCCCGAGTCCATGTAGGCCTTGTGGAACAGCACACCGATCAGCGGCACTTCGCGACGCAACTCGACGCCCTTCCAGGCGAGGAAATCGTCCAGGCTGGTGAAGATTCGCCCGTTGGCCTGGGGATGATAGATACCGGCCTGCGGATGGATATCCGGCGCGGGGCAGGTGGCGCCGTCTTCACCGGCAAACTGCGCCTGGAGGCGACAGAAGAAGCCGTTGAAGTTGGCCACGCCGCCGTTGCTGTAGTACAGATCCAGATCGGCAATCAGCGCCTCGGGTACCTGCCGGCCGCGGCTGCCGTCGCGGCGCAGCCACAACCAGGGCGCCTGCACGGCATCGAGCAGCGGCCCCAGGCTCATCTGCACGGCACCGAGCGCGGCGCCATAGGGCGCGTCGATCACCAGCAGGTCGTGGGCGTTCAGTTCCGCCATGCTCGGGCTGCCGCTGACACCATCGAGCATGCGGTAGTCGAGGGCGAATCCGGCGGCGCTGGCCAGCGATTTCAGACGCTCGAACTTGCCCGCCTGAACCGGCGCGGCGGCGATGAACAGCAGGCGCTTCGGCGGCTCGGTCTGCGCTTGAATGCGCATGGACAGGCTCATCACCAGCAGACCGCACGCGAGCAGCATCAGCGTTTTGCCAAGCAGGGCGAGTTCACGCATCAGAAACTGGCCTCCACCGCCAACCAGCCGGTACGGCCCTGTTCGACGTAGCCGAACAGTTCGGACTTATCTTCCAGACGCAGGTCGCCGATGTTCTGCACACCACCGCGCAGCATCAGGTTTTCCTGCAGCCGGTAACCAAGGCTGGCATTGACCAGGTTGTACCCCGGCGCACGCTCCTGGCCGGCCGCACCTTCCAGGTACTGCTTGCCAATGTATTCCCATTGCAGCAGGGCATTCCATTTACCGGTATTCCATTCCAGCGCCGGCGTGGCGGTGAACTCGGGACGACCATTGAGCTTGGCGTCGGTCCTGGCGTCACGAGCGTCCATCCAGTTCAGAGACGCGTTGATCGTCAGTCCGTAACCCAGCGCTCTGCTTGCGGAGAGCTCCAGCCCCTCGATACGGGCCTCCTCGATATTGTCGTACTGGTAGATGGTGCGCGGAGGGATGCCCGGCTCCCTGCGCAAACGACGGTAATAGATCAGATCGTCGATCTCGTTGCGGTAGAGGTTGGCGGTGTAGGCGCTGTTCTCGTCGTGCCAGTCCACACCCAATTCGAAGGAACGGCTGGTTTCCGGCTGGATGTCGGCGTTGCCGAGGAAGGTGTGTGGCCCTTCGGCGCCGACGTAGTTGGGCGATATCTGCTTCAGGGTCGGCGCGCGGAAGGCCTCGCCGTAGCCGGCCTTGAAGGTCAACTCCGGCGTAGCGCGCCAGACCAGCCAGGCACGCGGACTGGTTTCTCGACCGAAGATTTCGTGATCGTCCAGGCGTGCGCCGAGGGTCAGCGCCCAGTCCTGGCCGAGGGCGATTTCGTCCTGGATGAACACCGCCTGATGCACCGCCGAGTCGGAGCCGCCGATCAGGCCGGCGTTCTCCAGGCGTTCGTCACGATGCTCACCCCCGACCGTCAGGGCATGACTGTCGCCGAGATGGAAATTCAGGCTGGCATCCCAGACGTCATCACGCAGCGATTGCGGACGGGTTGGCTTGAGATTCTGGGTACGCTTGTTGGTGACATCGAACTCCGAGCGGGTGAAGCGCAGCTGCGACTGCAACGCGCCCCAGTCGGCGCTCCAGGCCAGCGAATCCTGACTCCGATCCAGCTCGTAGGTATCCCGGTAATAGGGTCGCGCAGCGTAGGCGTACTGCTGCTCACGATCACGGGTTTCATCGCTTCGCAGCATGTCCAGCTTCAGTGTCTGGCCCTGGATCGGACTGTAGCTCAGCCCGAGGCTGCCGGTCTGGCGGTCCTGGCCTTCCACTTCGGACACGCGCTTGTCCTGCTCCCAGGGCGTCGATTCGCGGCGCACTTCCTCGACGCTGAGCGCCAGATTCAAGCCTTCCGCCAGCGGCCCGGATGCACGTGCGGCCAGCCGGTGGCCATTGCCAGTATCCCCGTCACCCACATCACCGCGCAGGGTCACGCCGCCGTGCCACTCGGGCTGCGCCTGACGGGTGATGATGTTGATCACGCCACCGATGGCTTCCGAGCCATACAACGCGGACATCGGCCCGCGTACCACCTCGATGCGCTCGATTTGCTCCATGCCGACCCAGCCGTACTGGTAGTCGGAGTGGCCAATGGTGTCGTCGGTGGAGGAAATGCGCCGGCCGTCGATCAGCACCAGGGTGTGACGATCCTCGGCACCGCGAATGCTGAGGGTCTTGCGGCCGCCGACCTGCCGGCCGTTGAGGCTGATACCGGGCGTGCCACGCAGGGCTTCGAGCAGGTTGGTGGCGCCGCGCGCCTTGATCTGCTCGGCAGTGATGACGGTCATCGCCGCCGGCGCATCGGCCAGGTGCTGCGAGCTGCGGGTGGCAGTGACCACCATCGGGTTGAGTTCGGTCGTGCCAGCGGCCAGCGCCGCCGGAGAAGCCATGATGCATGCCATTGCCAGCGCGTGCCTGCGCATGTTCACCCCCAAGAAAAGAATGAGACTGGCTGGCTCGGGCATCGCGCCCTGGCTGGCTAAAGAGTCTTTGAATTGGTCAGGTAAAAGATATTAATGAGAATGATTAACAAATGCAATTTGTGATCATCACGCCAGATCGCTTTCACCGATGCGTTGCCGCTGTCTTGTTGACTGCCTTTGATAATGATCAAGATTTGGCATGGTTTATATTCGTTACGGCTATAAATTAATCCTTATTTATTCTTTTTAATTTTGTCCATTTCTGAACATAGTGCTCACCGACAACCCTCTCAAGGAGCACTACCATGAGCATCCGTCTCGGCGACATCGCCCCCGACTTCGAACAGGACTCCAGCGAAGGCCGCATTCGCTTTCACGAATGGCTCGGCGACAGCTGGGGCGTGCTGTTCTCCCACCCAGCCGACTTCACCCCGGTGTGCACCACGGAACTGGGCTTCACCGCCAGACTCAAGGACCAGTTCGCCCAGCGCAACGTCAAGGCCATCGCCCTGTCGGTGGACCCGGTGGATTCGCACATCAAGTGGATCGACGACATCAACGAGACGCAGAGTACCGCGGTGAATTTCCCGATCCTGGCCGATGCCGACCGCAAGGTTTCCGAGCTGTACGACCTGATCCACCCCAACGCCAGCGACACCCTGACCGTGCGCTCGCTGTTCGTCATCGATCCGAACAAAAAGGTACGCCTGACCATCACCTACCCGGCCAGCACCGGGCGCAACTTCAACGAGATCCTGCGGGTGATCGATTCGCTGCAATTGACCGACGAGCACAAGGTCGCCACCCCGGCCAACTGGCAGGACGGCGATGAGGTGGTGATAGTGCCGTCACTCAAGGACGAGGAAGAGATCAAGCGGCGCTTCCCCAAGGGTTATCGCGCGGTTAAGCCTTATCTGCGCCTGACCCCGCAGCCCAACCGTTGAGCAAGTAGAAAGATAGCGCCCATGTTGGTCGTCTCTCTCCACGTGGAACATCCGACCAAACGATGATCCGAGGCAGGGCATGAGCATCACGAACACACCAGCTCTGACGGTGTCGTTACGACTCGCTTGTCTCACTACACAACAGTTGCAGGTTCGGCCAGTCGGTCATGCTCACCAGCACATCGGCCAGGCCCTGGGCGGCGCTGGACAGCGAATGATCGCTCAGGCGCAGCAGGCCGATGCGGCGTTCCACCTGGGGCCCGTGAAAGGGCACGCAACGGGCGCCGAGCTCCTGCATCTGGCGGATGCACAACGACGGCACTGCGCTGACGCCCAGGCCGTTGGCCACCAGGCGGCCGACGGTCGCCAACTGATGAGTCTCAAACCCCACCACCAGCTTTCGCCGCCGAGCCGCCAGGCTGTGTTCCAGCAGCAGGCGCACGGCGGATGGCCGCTGCAGGGTGATGAAGGTCTGGGCGAGCAACTCATCCCAGTCGAGCCGTTCGCGCTGCGCCAGGGGTGAATCGGCAGGCACCACGGCAACGAAACGATCGGTGTAGAACGGGATGAACTCCAGCCCGTCCAGCGCCTCCGGTTCGAAGGCGATGCCCATTTCCACCTGCCGGCTGCGTACCATTTCCAGTACCCGCTCGTTGATCAGGTCATGCACCGCGACGTTGATCTTCGGGTATCGGCCGCGAAATACCTTGAGCGCGTCGGGCAGCAGATTGCCGGCAAACGACGGCATGGCGGCAATGCTCACGGTGCCGCGCTGCAAGGTGAAGTGCTGACGCAGCAGATCCTCGGCATTATCCCAGTCGGTCAACAGGCGCCGGGCGATGGGCAGAAGGACTTCACCTTCGGGCGTCAGGCGGACGTTGCGAGTGCTGCGGATCAGCAACTGGCCACCCATGAATTCCTCGAGGCTCTTGATCGCCAGGCTCAGCGCCGGCTGCGAAAGATGCAGGCGTTCACAAGCCTGGGCAAAGCTCAGGGTCTGGGCGACAGCGAGGAAGGCGCGAAGCTGTTTTACAGTCATTAATTTGTTTTTCAAATCAATAGAACACAAAAACAAACTTAACAAATGAATCGTAGCAGTGGAAGCTGGTCCGATATTCAGGTAGAGGCAGCCGGTAGAGACAACCGGTATCCAAACAGAACAAGAAAGAGGAACAGCACCATGGCGGGACTCGACAAACGCGTCAGTACCTATGAAGAGGCCTTGGCAGGGCTCACAGACGGCATGACCGTGCTGGCCGGCGGCTTTGGCCTGTGTGGCATCCCGGAAAACCTCATCGCGGAAATCCGCCGGCGCGGCGTCAAGGACCTGACCGTGGTTTCCAACAACTGCGGCGTGGATGGTTTCGGCCTCGGCGTGCTGCTGGAAGATCGCCAGATCCGCAAGATGATCGCCTCCTACGTCGGCGAGAACGCCCTGTTCGAGCAACAGCTGCTCAACGGCGAGCTGGAAGTCGAACTCACCCCCCAAGGCACCCTGGCGGAGAAGATGCGCGCCGGCGGTGCGGGTATTCCGGCCTTCTACACCGCGACCGGTTACGGCACGCCGGTCGCCGAAGGCAAGGAAGTGCGTGAAATCGACGGACGTCATTACATCCTCGAGCACGCCATCCGCGGCGACTTCGCCATCGTCAAAGGCTGGAAGGCCGATCATTTCGGCAACGTGATGTACCGCCACACCGCGCAGAACTTCAACCCGCTGGCCGCCACCGCCGGCAAGATCACCGTGGTCGAAGTAGAGGAAATCGTCGAGCCCGGCGAGCTGGAGCCCAGCCAGATCCACACGCCGGGCATCTATGTCGATCGCATCATCCAGGGCAGCTTCGAGAAGCGCATCGAGAAGCGCACGCTGCGCGACTGATCCCCTCACGATTACACGAAGCCCGACTACAAGAAGAGAGCTCCCCATGGCACTTACTCGCGAACAGATGGCGCAGCGCGTGGCGCGCGAATTGAAAGACGGTTACTACGTCAACCTCGGCATCGGAATTCCCACCCTGGTGGCCAACTACGTGCCGACCGGCATGGATGTGGTGCTGCAGTCGGAGAACGGTCTGCTCGGCATGGGCGCCTTCCCCACCGAGGCCGAGCTGGATGCGGACATGATCAACGCCGGCAAGCAGACGGTCACCGCCCTGCCCGGCGCGGCCATCTTCGACTCGGCCCAATCCTTCGCGATGATCCGCGGCGGCCACGTCGACCTGACCGTGCTAGGCGCCTTCGAAGTGGACGTGCAGGGCAACATCGCCTCCTGGATGATCCCCGGCAAGCTGGTCAAGGGCATGGGCGGCGCGATGGACCTGGTGGCCGGCGCCGAGAACATCATCGTCACCATGACCCACGCCTCCAAGAACGGTGAATCCAAGTTGCTGGACCGCTGCTCGCTGCCGCTGACCGGCGCCGGTTGCATCCGCAAGGTGCTCACCGACCTCGCCTACCTGGAAATCGAAGACGGCGCCTTCGTCCTGCGCGAACGCGCGCCGGGGGTAAGCGTCGAGGAAATCATCGAGAAAACCGCCGGGCGCCTGATCGTGCCTGAGCATGTCCCGGAAATGTCCTTCGACCAAGCGGAGTAACCACCATGCAAGACGTCGTCATCGTTGCCGCCACGCGCACCGCGATTGGCAGTTTTCAAGGCGCGCTGGCCAATGTGCCCGCCGTCGACCTCGGCGCCGCCGTGATCCAGCACCTGCTGGAGCAGACCGGCGTGCCTGGCGAACAGATCGATGAAGTGATCCTCGGCCACGTGCTTACCGCCGGTGCCGGGCAGAACACCGCGCGCCAGACGGCAGTCAAGGCCGGCCTGCCCCACGGCGTGTCCTCCATGACCCTGAACAAAGTCTGCGGCTCGGGCCTCAAGGCCGTGCAGCTGGCCGCCCAGGCGATCCGCTGCGGCGACGCCGAGGTGGTGATCGCCGGCGGCATGGAAAACATGAGCCTGGCGCCCTTCGTCATGCCCGGCGCACGCACCGGCTTGCGCATGGGCCATGGCAAGATCGTCGACACCATGATCCAGGACGGCCTGTGGGATGCGTTCAACGACTACCACATGGGCATCACCGCCGAGAATCTGGTGGAGAAGTACGGCCTGTCCCGCGAGGAGCAGGACGCCTTCGCCGCCGCCTCGCAGCAGAAGGCTGCAGCGGCCATCGAAGCCGGGCGTTTTGCCGACGAGATCACCCCGATCCTGATTCCCCAGCGCAAGGGCGAGCCCCTGGCCTTCACCGTCGACGAGCAACCGCGTGCCGGCACCACCGCCGAGACACTGGCCAAGCTCAAGCCAGCGTTCAAGAAGGACGGCAGCGTCACCGCGGGCAATGCGTCCAGCCTCAACGACGGCGCCGCCGCAGTGCTGCTGATGAGCGCGGAAAAGGCCCAGGCCCTCGGCCTGCCGGTGCTGGCACGCATCGCCGGTTACGCCAGTGCCGGCGTCGACCCGGCGATCATGGGCATCGGCCCGGTGGACGCCACCCGTCGCACGTTGGCCAGGGCCGGCTGGGATATCCAGCAACTCGACCTGATCGAGGCCAACGAAGCCTTCGCCGCCCAGTCGCTGTCGGTCGGCAAGGAGCTGAACTGGGACGCTGCCAAGGTCAACGTCAACGGCGGCGCCATCGCCCTCGGCCATCCCATCGGTGCTTCCGGTTGCCGGATTCTGGTCACCCTGCTGCACGAAATGATCCGCCGCGATGCCCACAAGGGGCTGGCCACGCTGTGCATCGGCGGCGGTCAGGGTGTGGCGCTGGCCGTCGAACGCTGATCCACAAAGGAGACTGAAACCAGCCCGGTCCGCGATCGGGCTGCGGCACACAGCTGCCGCACGCGGACGTTGCTACGCCCAATCGAAAAGCGCCTGTCCACAAACATAAGAAGAGGCATCATTCATGTTCAACACTCTCACAGGCTGGAGCGTGAGCCTGGTACAACGCTACCTACCCTCACCCTTCGTATTTTCCGCACTACTTACCCTTGCCGTGCTGATCGCAGGCATGCTCTCCACCGGCCAGCCGCTGCCCGCCATGGTGCAGCACTGGAGCGGGGGCTTCTGGACCCTGCTCGGCTTCGCCATGCAAATGTCCCTGATCTTCGTCACCGGCCATGCCCTGGCCAGCGCGCCGATGGTCAACCATCAACTCGACCGCCTCGCCGGTATGGCCCGCACACCCGGACAGGCCATCATCATGGTCACCCTGGTGGCGTTGGTCGGCTGCTGGGTCAACTGGGGCTTCGGCCTGGTCATCGGCGCCGTGTTTGCTCGCGCCCTGGCCCGTCAGGTGCAGGGGGTCGATTACCCGCTGCTGGTGGCTTCGGCCTACTCAGGCTTCCTGGTCTGGCACGGCGGTCTGGCGGGTTCTGTCCCGCTGTCGCTGGCCAGCGGAGGTCCCGACCTGGCACGCATGACGGTCGGCGTACTCACCGAGTCCGTCAGCATCACCGAAACCCTGTTCACCCCGCTGAACCTGACCATCGTCGCCCTGCTGGTCGTCGGCCTGCCGCTGCTCAACCGCGCCATGCACCCGCGCCAGAACGCCAAGGTAGCCGACCCGGCCAAGCTTGTGGAGTCACGCTCCGAACAGCCGCTGCGGGAAACCCCGGCGCAGCGCCTGGACGACAGCCGAGTCCTCGGCCTGGCCCTGGTGGCCATGGCGGCCATCTATCTGTTCAACCATTTCAGCAGCAAGGGCTTCGTGCTCGGCCTGGATGTGGTGATCGCCATCTTCCTGTTCTGCGGCCTGCTGCTGCACGGAACGCCTGAACGCTACATGCGCGCGGTGGATGAGAGCGTGCGCGGCATCGGCGGCATCGTCCTGCTGTTCCCCTTCTACGCGGGAATCATGGGCATGATGATGGGTGCCAACGCAGAAGGCATTTCCCTCGGTCGGCAGATCACCGAGGCGTTCATTTCCTGGTCGTCGGCCGACACCTTCCCGCTGCTGGCCTTCCTCAGCGCCGGTGTGGTCAACGTCTTCGTGCCTTCCGGCGGCGGCCAGTGGGCAGTGCAGGGGCCAATCATGCTGCCGGCTGCCCAGGCGCTCGGCGTCTCGCCCACCGTCACCGCCATGGCCATCGCTTGGGGCGACGCCTGGACCAACATGATCCAGCCATTCTGGGCGCTGCCGCTGCTCGGCATCGTCGGCCTCGGCGCCCGCGACATCATGGGTTACTGCCTGATGATGCTGCTGTACTCGGGCGTGGTGATCTGCGGCGCGTTCTACTTCATGTCCTGACCAGGCCAATCGGCGGACGGTGCAAGACCGTCCGCCTCGTCACCCTGATACCAGCCGAACGTAAAAGGTCAGATCCAACGACCTGGCCTTTTGCGCTGGGCTGGTATTACTCCAGTTCGTGAAGCTCAGGATTCACTCATGCCAGAAACCGGCTCGGGCGCGGCACCCGCACGAACCTTCTCTTCGATCCGGCGACCCACTTCGGGGTCGATGCTCTTCCAGTAGCCGAAGGCACGCTCTAGCACCGGGCTGCGCACGCCGCCCAGCAGGCTGCCGGCCACCTGTTCGACCAGTCTGGCGCGCTGCGCGTCGTCAAACACTTCACGCACCAGGGCGCCCGGCTGACTGAAGTCGTCATCCTCCGGGTGCAAGCTGTAGGCGCTGCGCACCATCTCACCATCCGCTTCCCAGCCATCCTCCATCTTCCCCTCGGTATCGGCCCAGCTGCGACCTTCGCTGTTGGGTGCGTACACCGGAGCGCTGCCGCTGTGTTCATAGGTCATCTGGCCATCGAACATGTAGGTGTTCACCGCCACTTTGGACCGATTCACCGGCAACTGGTGGAAATTGGTGCCGATGCGGTTGCGCTGCGCATCGTTGTAGGCGAAGGCGCGACCGAGCAACATTTTGTCGGGGGACAGGCCGATACCGGGCACAGTGTTGCCGGGGGAAAAGGCTGCCTGCTCGATCTCGGCGAAGAAGTTCTGCGGATTACGGTTGAGCGTCATCCGGCCCACCTTGATCAGCGGATAGTCCTTGTGCGACCAGATCTTGGTCAGGTCGAAGGGATTGATGCGGTAGGTCCTGGCATCGGCATAAGGCATGACCTGCACCGACAGTTCCCAGCTCGGATATTCGCCACGGGCGATGGCCTCGAACAGGTCGCGGCGATGGTAGTCCGCATCCTTGCCTGCCATGTCAGCGGCCTCGGCGTTGTTGAAGAACGCCATGCCCTGCTCGGTATGGAAGTGATACTTGACCCAGAACCGCTCGCCGGCGGCGTTGACCCACATGAAGGTGTGCGAACCATAGCCGTTCATGTGCCGCCAGGTGCGCGGCAGGCCTCGATCGCCCATCAGGTAGGTCACCTGGTGCGCCGACTCGGGATTGTTGGTCCAGAAGTCCCACTGCATGTGATTGTCGCGCAGGCCCGAATCCGGCAGGCGTTTCTGGCTGCGAATGAAGTGCGGGAATTTCATCGGGTCACGCACAAAGAAGATCGGCGTGTTGTTGCCCACCAGATCGTAATTGCCTTCATCGGTGTAGAACTTCAGGGAAAAGCCTCGCACATCGCGCCAGGTGTCCGGACTCCCCATCTCGCCGGCCACGGTGGAGAAACGCGCCAGCATCTCGGTCTGGCACCCTTTCTGGAACAGCGCGGCCTTGGTGTAGGCGGATACGTCCTCAGTGGTCTCGAAAAAGCCGAAGGCACCGGCACCCTTGGCGTGTGGCTGGCGCTCGGGAACCTTTTCGCGGTTGAAGTGCGCCATCTGCTCCAGAAAATGCACATCGTGCAGCATGATCGGGCCGTTGGCACCGATGGTGAGGGAATTGCGATCGCTGGGCGCCGGCGCGCCGGTACTCATGGTCGAGCCTGTAATCGATTTCTCGTTCGGATCACTCATCACGGCTTCTCCTGTTCAGGCGGTTAACGAAGCTTTTTGACTCGGCTTCTTTTCATCACTGTAGACCGTGCCGCCCGGCGGGACGGTGCCTCTTCTATGAATATCTGCTGTCAGGGAAGGGCCTTTTCGGGACATCGAAGCCCCTGAAGCCAACAACTGGGTGTTGTTCCCTCCATGTTCGCCAAGGCGCCTAAATCACTCATGTCACGGGCGACGGCTGGGTACCGTGGCATCGGCACAGACTCCGTGACGAACCGCAAGGATGGTTGATGCCGGCGTTGCGCCTGTAGTAACCATTTCTGAAAATAATCGACAGCAACAGTAACTGGCGCCCGACCATATCGAGGCTACGAGCTTTGCACGTCCGGCCCTCCTCCAGTGCTTTTCGTCGGGATGTGACATAAAGCTGATCGGGCTTGCCATACCACACAGCGCGCAATGACAGCAGCAACTCACCCGTTGCTTCAATCCAAGGTGCCTAGAGATGTATGCGATCACTGCCATCACTCATTACAACGGAGCCAGGGCTTGGCGCGTCACGCTTTATCGCGACGGCACGAAGCGTGTCGAGAAGGAATTCCCGTTCCTGAAGCACGGCGGTGAGGCGGTGGCGCTGGAAAAGGCCACGGCTTTCAGGGACGAGCAACTGCTGCGGCATCCGCCAAGGCTCAGCCGCGACATACGCGAGCAGGTCCGCTCCACCAATACCAGTGGCCATCCCGGGGTCACGCGCTATCGGATGGGCAAACACTGGTACTGGGTAGCGCAAACCAAACGACGCGATGGCAAGTCGCTGAAGAAGTCATTTCGGATCGATCTTCACGGCGAGGAAAAGGCGAAGGCGCTGGCCATTGCCGAGCGCCGACGTCAGCTCACTGAGATCGATCATCGCGTGTTCCGCGGTAGCGAAGGGGAGATGCGCTATGCACAGCTCCTGCGGGAACAGGATGGGGCACCGGACGAAGCAGCCCAGAATTCGGCGAAGTAATCCGTTGCCCGAATTTGATCCAGGTCTCGTTTTTTGATCGTTTCCTTTGTGAATGTGAAGTGACGCAACGGTGCGCAAGAACTTGCCAGTGCGTTGCCGATAACCTCCGCGCCTGCACTGGATGCCAGGTCGGCTCATTGCAGAGCCATGCACGGAAGCAGAGGAAGCAGGATGTTCTCATCGGCGAACCAAAAGCAGTTCACACTCAGGATTCTCGGCGTCAGCCATGACTTCCAGATCCTGTCGTTCAAGGGCCGCGAAGGTATCAACACCGCCTACGCGTTCGACATCGAACTGATTAGCGATCGTCCGGACGTTGACTATCTCGCGCTCCGGGACTGTCCCGCCTTCCTGGAGATCGACCCCACGGGCGCCGGCTTTCACGGCTTGCTCTACAGCACGGCGCAGGGCGAGTCCGGCAAGCGCATGACGCGCTACCGAGTGACGCTGGTGCCGCAGCTGCAATATCTGGCCCACCGGCACAACCAGCGCATTTTCCAGCACCAGAACGTACCGGACATCATCGCGACAGTGCTCAAGGAGCACGGAATTCTCTCGGACAAGTTCCGCTTCCAGCTGTCCGGCCAGTACGAACCACGCGAGTACTGCGTTCAATACGACGAGAGCGATCTGCACTTCGTCAACCGGCTGTGTGAAGAGGAGGGCATCCACTACCACTTCGAGCACACGCCGACCGAGCATGTCCTGATTTTCGGCGATGACCAGACGGGTTTCCCGGAACTGCCCGCCGGGTCCTACCAACAGGACACCGGCATGGTGGCCGATCATCAGGTGGTCCGTGCATTCTCGGCCCAGGCCAACACGCGCACCTCGCGCGTGACGCGTCGCGACTACAACTTCGAAACGCCTCGTGTGCTCATGGAGGCGACTCACCAGGACGAGGCATCGCACGAACTCGAGGACTACGACTATCCAGGCCGCTTCTCGGATCGCGGCTATGGCAGGTACCTGAGTCGCCGGGCCGTGGAGCGTCATCGCGCCGACCTGCACGTGGCAGAGGGCAGAAGCGATATCACCAGGCTAACCAGTGGTCACTTCCTGCCGCTCGCCGGGCATCCTCGCGCGGACTGGAACGACCTGTGGCTGCTGACCGAACTGGTCCACGAGGGGAAACAGCCCCAGGTGCTGGAAGAGTCGATCATCTCGCCCAGCGATGACGATCCGGATTTCACGCAGGGCTACCGCAATGCCTTCATCGCAACGCCCTGGGGCGCGATCTATCGCCCGCCGCTTCGCCATCCGAAGCGGACCATCAGCGGCAGCCAGACCGCGCGGGTAACGGGGCCCCATGGCGAGGAGATCCATTGTGATCGGTATGGCCGCGTCCGCGTCCAGTTCCACTGGGACAGGCATGGCCAGGACGATGACCGGACCAGTTGCTGGCTGAGGGTATCCAGCAGTTGGGCGGGTGGTCGATACGGCGGTGTCGCCATACCGCGTGTGGGGATGGAGGTCCTGGTCACCTTCCTCGAAGGCGATCCCGACCAGCCGCTCGTCACAGGCTGCCTGTACCACCTCGAAAACGAGGTGCCGTACGAGCTGCCCGCCCACAAGACCCGCTCCGTCTTCAAGACACTCAGCTCCCCCGGTGGCGGCGGCTACAACGAGCTGCGCATCGAGGACCGCAAGGGCGAGGAACAGATCTACATCCATGCCCAGCGTGACTGGGACGAACATATCCGGAACGACCAGCACATCCATGTCGGCCACGAACGGCACGATACGGTCGAGGCCAACAGCTACACGGAGCTGCGCAAGGAAGAACACCGCACGACGCTGCTGGATCGCAAGGTCCAGCTCAAGGCCAGCGATCACCTGACGATCGCCCAGGCTCAGCACACGAAGATCGGCACCGGGCAGTACGTCAGCGTCGGCAAGGAATTTCATCTCTCGACCGGGCAGAAGATCGTGATCGACGCCGGCGCGGAGCTGACCATCCAGGCCGGCGGCAGCTTCATCAAGCTCGATCCGGGCGGCGTCACCATCGTGGGCGCACAGGTGAAGGTCAACTCGGGCGGCGCGCCCGGCAGGGGCCCCGGCGCCACACCGAGCCTGCCTCAGAACAGCGAAGCGGTAGATCCCGGGACTGGCCCCGGCACAACCGTCAACTTCTATCGAACCCAGGCGCTGGCCGGTCATCTGCTCATCGAGAAGAACTGCAGCCTGTGCGCTCAGGGTGCGTGCGAGGTGCACGGCTATGCATAAACTATCGGCCATCCAGTCGATCCCGATGCCGCTGGAGCAGGCCCGCACGAGCGTCGGTGCTCGCCGCTTCGTCATCCTCGACGGGGCATTCGACGAGGACCTGGCCATGCAGGTCTACCTCAAGGCCAACGACGGGTTGCCAACCTGGTACCCACTGGTCGTCGATACGCCCTATGCCGAGCTCTACAAGGTCAGCCCCTGCCTTGTAGAGTGCGAGGACCATCCGCACCTGCTCGACTATGCCGCCGCCATGCTGAACCAGCTGGACGCCGGTTGCATGCTCTGGCTGGAAGACCACGTCCAGCCCGATCAGGCAGCCGCGCATTGCCGCAGCCTGCTGAGCGTGCGCGACGAGCGCAACCAGGAGCGCATGTTCCGCTTCTTCGAGCCGCGCTGGCTTGAGCCGCTGTTTGCCGTCATGTCGCCCGAGGAGGCGCTGGAATTCCTTGGCCCGTTCTCAGCCATGGCCTGGCGCAACGAGCATGGCTGGCGTCAGGTTACGCGGCTGGTGCCGTGGAATGGCGTCACCAAGGCACCTGGCTGGTTCTGGCTCGACGACGAGCGCCAGGCGCAACTGACCCAGGCGCGCCTGCCACTGATCGCCACGCAGCTTTCCGGCGACTACCGGCCGCATCATCCGGCCGCCACCGAGGCGCGTGTGCTCGAGGCACTCGTCGAAGCCGACCAGTGGGGCTTCGATGACCTGGCGTCCCAGGAACGCTGGCTGCGCCTCGATCTTCAGCGTTCGGAGGGGTTTCTCCGCTCCGGGCACGCCCGCCAGATACTCACCCGCCAGGACCTGGCCAAAGGCGAGAAGCTCGACGCACTCGAGCAAACGATTGCATAAGGAACATGCACCATGACCAGTAGCGCCTACGTCGTCCAGGCCGGCGACACGCTCGAATCGATTGCCAAGGCTCGTGGCATCAGCCAGGCGGACATTCAGGCCGCCAACCCCATCATCCAGGACCGGAACAAGATCCAGGCCGGCTGGAAGCTAAATATCCCAGGCTCCGGCCAGCCAACCGCCCCTGCCAGCGGGGCACCGGCCAAGCCCGCGACGGTACCGTCTTCAACACCCAGCCAGACGAGACAGCAAGCCGAACTGCCTCCGCCGCAACACGCCGGTGATTGCAGCAGTGCAGCGGTCAAGGGCGCGCCGCCCTGTTCGGACGAGGTAGTGGACGTTGTGCATTTTACCGGGGACGAGAACCGTCTCTTCGTCCTGACCGAAGCCTACTCGCGCGAACTGAAAACCGAGGTCGATCGGGTCCAGGCGCTGATGGACGAGTTCCACGGCATCGTCGCCCAGGCCACCGCCAGCCAGTGCCTGAAGACGGCCACCAACCCCGAGGAGGCCTGCACCTGTACGGCCTGCCGGAAGCGGGAGTGGGCCAGCAAAGCCGAGGATGCCGGGCTGATCGAACTCCTGGCGATTCAGCCGCCCGCCGCGGTGCCGGATGCCCAGGAGATGGCACAGCAGGCGCAGATCGCCGAGCTGCGGCAAGCGCGCGATTTTTTCCAAACATACGGCACGCTCGCCGCGGTCCGACGCGGCCATGTTCATACCGCCGTGGAGAACAACTGGCGCACGCTGTGTGCCAGGAAGGTTGCGCAGATCGAAGCGGAGATCACCGCACTACAGGCAAGCCTCCCGGCGAGCACAGGGTCCAAGGATGCCGAAACCTTCGCCGGCGGTGGCAAACCGGACCCGAACAGTCCCTATTCGCGCAGCCGTTCCGTCGAACCCGGGCGCGGCCGCGCCACCACCCATGGCATACGCGAAGTCGTCATCTTCAGCACACCGGACCGCCGCTACTACGTGTCGGAGCGTTTCTGGAGTCGCATCACAAAGACCTGGCGCTACAAGCTCCATACGCAGGTCATGCGCGAGAAGCCCTTCAGTCCGGCCTTGGTCAAGGACCTGATGGACGAGATCAAAACGCAGATCGGCGAAAGCGCCAAGGCCGGACCGCTGGGCAAGCTCGAGGGCAAGCTGTCGCTCTGGAAATCCGAGGACGACAACCTGCTCAACACGCTGCACCAGGAGCTGTACCAGTACGAGTCGTCCCAGCGTGACAACGACCGCTTTGCCCTGTCCGCCGAAGCGCATGCGCTGCGCTTTGCCGCCAGCGCCAGTGCGGGCGTCAAAAGCTTCAATCCCGCCAAGGGCGAGATCGACGTCGGGGTCAAATGCGAAGCCGCCTTCTCCCTGGCCGAAGGCAGGATCACCACCACGTCCTACTTTCCGTCGCGCGCCGGCAGCACGCTACAAATCAGCTACCGAAATGCGCTGGGCGATCCGGTCAGGCATTCGTTCGGCAGCTTCCGCCTCAACGGCAGCCTGGAGCTGTCTTGTTTCGCGGGGGTTAAGGGTGGTGTCGAAGCCGGCATCAAAACTGGCAAAGGCGCGGCTGAAGGCCCCTCCGGCGCGCTTGCTTTACTTGGGACGCCATCGATCGACGCCAGCAAGGCCGGCGGCCGCGCTGGCCTGAAAGCCGAAGGGTTTGCGGGGGGAGAGGTCGGCGGCGCACTCAGCGGTGCGGTCGAATGGCTGCCACCAGCAGACTTCGGCAAGAACTCAAGCAACCCCGGCGCGCTGACCAGCGGAAACGCCGGCTGGAATGCGCTGGCGCAGATCAAGGCGGAAGGAAACGTTGCGTTTGGTATAGGGGCTGAAGTGGATTTTGGCATCAGCCTTACGTTGGATCAGTTTTCCTTGCATTGCAAAGCCAACCTGGTTTTCGGGCCCGGTGCAGGCGGCGGTTTCGGAACCGTCGTTGACCTGGAGAAAGTCTGGGACCTGGTCGTATTGGTCTGCGAGACGTTGAGTGATATTGAGTACCGATATCTGTTTAGCGTGGAAGAGAGTGCCTTCAACGCCATCAGCCAACTGCTCTACAAGGCCATGCTCTTTCCGGAAAAATCCATTAACGAGCTCGTCGACAATGGCATTCAGCGCATGAGGGATTGGTGGGGTGAACGTGAAGCCGGAATTGTCGAGGCTGAGCAGCTCGCCAACGGGATTCTGGCTTTCAAATCAGTCAAGGTCGGCAATAAGTACCTTACGATCGACAAGCTTCCCCCCGAAACGCTCGGGCCGATGTTATGGGTGCTGACCGAGGCCTACATAGGGGAGGCCACTCTCGTAAAGGAGAAAGCCATTGTCGAACTTATATCTCGAGTCCAGCGTTGGCGACATATGATCGAGATACTCGAGCATATGTCGGTAGACGGCAGTAAGGTCAATGCGATCGCAAGCCTAGAGCGGATCAATAGCTTCTTGCTTGATAGCCAGCAGGCAGACTTCAATCGGCACTTGGATGGGCTTGCTTTGCAAGGTCATCCATCGACGCCTGCTATGCAGTATGCATGGCGGGTCGAGGACTCGGTCGCTTACCAGAACAAGAAAGAAACTCTCTTAGCGGCTGCTTTCCGCCAACGCAACAGCAGATTAGCTTAAGAGAGATGGGGCGGTTGCAGGAGCTGAGTGCAACAGGGTTACTGAATTGAAGCTGGAGCATCATGCTGCATAGCCAGGGCCTTCTGCATCACCTCACCCATGACCTCGATGGGGCATTTGAAGTCGAAGCGCTTACGCGGACGCATGTTCAGTTGCAGAGCGATAGCATCCAGCTCTTCCTGGCTATGTACCGACAGATCAGTGCCCTTGGGTAAGTACTGGCGGATCAGGCCGTTGATGTTTTCATTGCTGCCGCGCTGCCAGGGGCTGTGCGGGTCGCAGAAGTAGATTGCCACACCTGTTTTCTGGGTGATCTCGGCGTGACGCGCCATCTCCCGGCCCTGGTCGTAGGTCATGCTCTTGCGCATCGCCAGCGGCATGCGGTTGAGCGCTGCACTGAAGCCCTCCATCGCCGAGGTCGCCGTCGCGTCGTTCATCTTCACCAGCATCAGGTAGCCACTGGTGCGCTCCACCAGCGTACCCACGGACGAGGCGTTGGCCTTGCCCTTGATCAGATCGCCTTCCCAATGCCCCGGCATGAGTCGGTCTTCGACCTCCGGTGGACGCACATGGATGCTGACCATCTCGGGGATCTGGCCACGCCGATCCACGCCGCCAGAGCGCGGCCGACGCGTCGTCTTACTTTGGCGCAGGCAGATGATCAGTTCCTTACGCAGCTCGCCGACCGGCAAGGCATAGATCGCGTTGTAAATCGTCTCGCGACAGACGTAGGCTTCTCTGAGGCTTGGTATGTTCATGTGGCGCAGCTTGCCGGCAATCTGTTCGGGAGACAAACGCTGGCGCAGCATATGGATCACCAGTTCAAAGCGCTCACTACCTGGCAGCAGCTTTCGTCTCGGTCGACAGACTTGACGGCGAGCTTTCATTTGATCCTGGGCCGCACGGGCTGAATAGCCGCCGTAGGCATCTCGGTTGCGGCGCATCTCTCGGCTGACCGTCGAAGGAGATCGGCTGATCAAGTAGGCAATCCTACGCAGGCTAAGGCCTTGAACACGACCGATTTGAATGGCAGCTCGCTCTTCAACACTGAGTTCAGAATAAGACATAGGGCAGCACCGTACCGGATTGGTCAGGTGTTGCACTCAGTTTTTGCCGCCGCCTGGGTCACGGGGGCCCATCGTTCTTACAGTGGCTCGCTACTTCTAACAGCGCAGCGAAAGCTCTCAGTAAAAAGATGCTCATCTACATCGAGCGGACGACTCCGTCTTATGACTGTATTGGCCGAGAGCCAAGGAGTTTCTATCGAATTAGTCCCTCGTGCCACTTTTGTCGCTCCGGCTTCAGGGCCCTGAGGATCTTTGATCGGTGAGCTTTGAAAGTAATCCTTTGAGTACCAATCATTCACCACCTCCGTAGCGATACCCGACATGGCATAGAGCCCGAGCGGATTGGGGGGGTAAGCGTCGACTCGCTCAGTTAGAATTTTCCCGCCTCCCTTCGCGTAGTTTACGCCGAGCTTCAAGCTGCCATCGTCGGTCGGATATAGCACCTTCTGCCCGCCGCTTCGCGCGGCGTATTCCCATTCCCCTTCGGTGGGCAAATCCACAGGATAGCCGCTGAGTTTTCCAACCCACTGGCAATAGTCCTTGGCTTCCTGCCATTCCCTGATCGGGGCTGGATTCATTGGATCGAATAAATATTTAAGCCGCTCTCGGTCCCGCAGTTCGCTTCGAACCGGTGGCAGTCCCTTCACGGCTCGATACAAGTCGAAATCACCCAGCGTGGTCTTTTTGGCTGCGAGGTGATAACTGGAGAGTTCTACGGCATGCAGCGGTGCATCGCCCATCATGGTGATGTTGCAAACACTGTCTTCAGGTACACCGCACGGCCAGGTGCAGACTTCGGCGGGGTTGAAATCACACTTCCAGCCAAAATCACCCATCTCGAACGTGCCGCCCTCGATGAAAATCATCTCGTCGAGCGACCGCACCACCACGCGAAGCACTTCATCACGCTTGTCCTGCGCCAGATTCGGATACTGCGCTTCGATCCGGGCGGCGATCTCGCCGACCTTTTCGGGGGGAAGCTTCTGGCTCTCAGGCAGGTTGGCCGAGCTGCAGGCAGCCGCGGCAGCACAGCCTACAAGCAGTGCAAGTGTTCGGATCGTGTTCATCGTATTCGTCCTTGAAACGGCACATCGGAAAGGCGCGAGTCTAACAAGAAGCGAGGCGTGGGAAGGGCCAACATCACCGAGAGTACAAAGAGGTTCACACCTCACTGACTAGATATGGCCTAGAGCATCATCTTCAGCACACCGGACCGCCGCTACTACGTGTCGGGGCGTTTCTGGGGCCGTATCACAAAGGTCTGGCGCCACGCGCTGGATCTGATGGATGAGATCAGGACGCAGCGCAGATCGGCGAAAGCGCCAAGGCCGGACCGCTGGGCAAGCTCGAGGGCAAGCTGTCGCTCTGGAAATCCCAGGACGACAACCTGCTCAACACGCTTCACCAGGAGCTGTACCAGTACGAGTCGCCCCAGCGTGACAACGACCGGTTCGCCCTGTCCGCCGAAGCACATGCGCTACGCTTTGCAGCCAGCGCTAGTGCGGGCATCAAAAGCTTCAATCCCGCCAAGGGAGAGATCGACGTCGGGGTCAAATGCGAAGCCGCCTTCTCCCTGGCCGAAGGCAGGATCACCACCACGTCCTACTTTCCGTCGCGCGCAGGCAGCACGCTACAGATCAGCTACCGAAATGCCCTGGGTTATCCGGTCCGGCATTCGTTCGGCAGCTTCCGCCTCAACGGCAGCCTGGAGCTGTCCTGTTTCGCGGGGGTTAAGGGTGGTGTCGAAGCCGGCATCAAAACTGGCAAATGCGCGGCTGAAGGCCCCTCCGGCGCGCTTGCTTTACTTGGAACGCCATCGATCGACGCCAGCAAGGCCGGCGGCCGCGCCGGCGTGAAAGCCGAAGGGTTTGCGGGGGGAGGCCGACGGCGCACTCAGCGGTGCGGTTTACGCGGCTAACGAATCGGCTTCTTTTCATCACTGTAGACCGTGCTTTCTGTGCTAGTGCGCCCCGCTGCATTCAATGAATGCAGGGGAGCTGGGTGCCTGGGCCATCCTGGCAAATTGATGGCAATCAATCCTATCGCTATATAGAAGTGTATATTGCGCTTCTGCTGAACTATCCCCACTCTCCTGGTGGGACGCTGCCCTCGTTTGCCGACACGCACTTCAAACAGAGCCGCTTTCCCTTATGCGTTATATATGGACATATATTACGGAGTGACCATGCCCACCATACCCATGAATCGCGCCTGTTCTCTGCGCGCCACCATTCGCTTCGCCAGCCTTCTTGGTTCCTTGGCAGGGCTTGCCACCCTTTCGGCGCCCCATGCCATGGCGCAAGGCAACGTCTTCGATCTCGGCAATATCGTCGTTCACAGCACGAGCCTGCGCACCAGCAAGGCCGGTGAGCAGTCGGTAAGCGGCGCCGACATTCGTGCGTTCAATCGCGAGACGGTGGGTAGCGCGATCAACACCCTGCCGGGAGTCAATCTCTCGCGAAACAGTCGCAACGAGGAAACAGTCTTCGTGCGCGGCTTCGATTCGCGCCAGGTCCCACTGTTTCTCGATGGTATTCCGCAGTACGTGCCTTATGACGGATATGTGGACTTAGGTCGCTTCACCACCTTTGATCTCGCCGAAATCCGCGTGGCCAAGGGTGCCGCATCACTGCTTTACGGACCCAACATCATGGGCGGTGCCATCAACCTGATTACCCGCAAACCGGTACGCGAACTAGAAGGTGACGTGCGTATCGGCTTCGCCACTGGCAGCGAGCGCAAAGTTGCTGCCAATATCGGCTCCAATCAGGGTCTGTGGTATTTCCAGGCCGGCGCCTCCTATCTGGACGCGGACAGCTTCGCCCTGGGCCGCGGCTTCGAGGACCATAAGGCTTCGCCGACCGACAATGGCGACCGCCGGGAGAATGCCTATCGCACCGACCGCAAGGCATCGCTGAAGATCGGCTTCACCCCCAACGCCAGCGATGAATACGCCCTGGCCTATAGCAAGCAGGAGGGCGAAAAGGGCAATCCGGTGTACACCGGCAAGTCCACTCAGGGCATCCGTTATTGGCAATGGCCGTACTGGGATAAAGAAAGCCTCTATTTCATCAGCTCTACCGATCTGAGTGATTTGCTGACCCTCAAGACCCGTCTGTATGCCGACAAGTACCAGAATGGTCTGGATATGTTCAAAGACGCCAGCTATAGCCAGCGTACTGAGCGAAGCGTCTACGACGACAAAACATACGGCGCCGCGGTGGAGCTGATCAGTCGCCATATCGAAGACCATGAACTGCACCTGGCACTGCACTACAAGGACGACCGTCACGAGGAAGATGACAAATACTTCCGCGATATCACTCACTCAATCGCGGCAGAAGACATCATTGAACTGAACAATACATGGCGGTTACGGCTGGGACTCAGCCATGAAGAGCGGGAGGCGCGCGAAGCTCACCTGCTCCCTACAGGTACGACGCGTGCGACCAACTGGCTAGTGGAACTGGCCCACGACCTGACGCCGGACATCGAAGCCTACGCCAGCCTGGCACGCAAATCCCGCTTGCCTACCATCAAGGATCGTTACTCGTACCGCATGGGCCGCGCCATCCCCAACCCCAATCTGGATCCCGAAATCGCACGGCATGCGGAAATAGGCCTGCGCGGTACGCCCTGGAGCGGCGCCAGCGGTGAAGCTGCGTTGTTCTACAGTCAGATTCGCGACTATATCCAGACGGCAATCGTACCCAGCACAGCTTGTGGCGGAAGAACCTGCAATCAGGCTCAGAATATTTCCCGCGCACGCCACCGTGGCCTGGAATTATCTCTGCAGCAAACCCTGGATGCAGACTGGCGGCTGGGACTGGCTTACACCTATCTCGAACGTGACAATCTCGATGATCGAGACTTGTTGCTCACCAACTCGCCGAGACACAAGTTGTTCGCTCATGTGAACTGGAGTCCATCCAGCCAATGGGCAGTGCAAGCAACCCTGGATTCAGAAGAAGGTCGCGATGTCGCGTTTGCCGGCTCAGGCCACAATGAGTTCCGCCGGCTCGGTAGTTTCGCGATCATCGGGGCCAAAGCCAGCTGGACCCCTGTGCAGAAGGTCAGCCTGGAAGCAGGCGTACACAACTTGGGAGATAAGAACTACGAGCTTGGCGATGGTTTGCCCATGCCAGGCCGCACCTGGTTCGCCAACATCACCCACGAGTTCTAAGTTCATGCACCGCAAGCTCGGCATGCTGTGGTTGCTGATGGCCATTGCTTTCAGCCCCCTTGAGCAGGCCACTGCTCAAGAGTTTAAAGTTGCCGTCGTCGGTGGCCTGCAACTCTGCGGGGTGTGGCCCCGCCTGGCCGAACGAGCGGAACAAGAACTCGGCCTCAAGCTCGTAACCATAGCGGCCGCGCCCAAGGAAACCATAGTGCCGCTGTTCCAGAATGGTCAGGCCGCTCTAATGCTGATCCATGGCGGTGATGAAACATTCGAGTTGCAGGCACGGGGGCAGGCCGCGCCCCTGCGAGTATGGGCCTACAACGAGCATGTCATTGTCGGACCTGAACAGGACCCAGCGGGTGTTGCAGGCAGCCCTAACGCCCTGGCGGCGATGCAGCGCATCCATACCGCCAGGGCGCCGTTCCTGGCATTTCGCGATCCTGGTAGCCATGCCATCGTTCAACGCCTCTGGCGTCAACTCGGTATCGTTCCGGACGCTGGCTGGCTACACCTGGACACTGCCTTTCCGCCCCAGCAGGTGCTGCTTCAGGCCTCGCATGCAGGCGCTTACAGCGTGGTCGGGCACATCCCGGTGAAGTTCGCAAAGATACCCTCTCCCGGTTTGCGCGTTCTATTCTCGGGCGATCGCATGATGCGCCGGCCCTACGTAGTAGTAACACCTGGACTACGGCATCCCGCCGATGCCTCTACGCGCGCGGCAGCCAAGCGGCTGGCCGACTTCCTGCTATCGGCTAGCGGACAGGATGCCCTGCGGAAAGCTGACCGGGATGCACAAGGCCCTTGGATATTCCCATTGGATGATTTTGAGGAGTACCAGCGATGAGCAATCCTCGACTTTTTGCCGCCGCGCTTTACCAAGGCACAGGCTCAGGCGATGAGTTGTTTCTACGCTTAGTCGAAATGCTGAAACGCAGGCAATGGCGGCTGCGTGGCCTCGTCACCACGCGCGGCAAGGACCCACAAGGACGCCTGCCGATGCTGATCAGCGATATACGCGACGGTCGCAGCTTCGCCATCTCCCAGGCACTCGGCCCCGGCTCCCATGCCTGCTCCCTCGACCCCGGCGCGCTTGTCCAGGCCAGCGGCGTGCTGCGCGAAGCGCTGCATGAGCGGCCGGATCTGGTCATCGTCAATCGCTTCGGCGCCGTGGAGGCCGCAGGACGAGGGTTCGCCAGTGAAATGCTCGCGCTGATGAGCGAAGGCATCCCGCTGCTGACCCTGGTCAGCCCGCAATACCAGGCCGACTGGCAACGTTTCGTCGGCACTGAAGATTGCCTTTTGCCCCTGTGCGAAGAGGCCCTGCTGAGCTGGGCCGAAACCCTGCCCCGTGGCATGGAGCAGAGCACATGAAGCGACGGCAGCTGCTCCAGGTCATGGCTGTCGGCCCTTGGCTGCTACCTGCGCTGGCCAGAGCTACTGACCCACTGGTTTTCACGTTCGGCCAGAAGCCACCCGCACAGGTTCGCAAGGTCTTCGCCGCCGGCGCACCAGCCGCCGTATTGCTCTGCTGCCTGGCGCCGGAAAAGATGCTGGGCTGGCCATGGCCACTGGACGATGAAAAGCGCAGCCTGCTTAACCCGGCAGTCCGAGACCTGCCGATGATCGGTCGCCTGGCCGGACGTGGTAGCACCGTACCTCTGGAGACTCTGGTGGCCCTGGCGCCGGACCTGATCCTCGATGTCGGTGAAGCAGATGCCACCTACCAGTCCCTGGCCCTGCGCACCAGCGAACAGACAGGCCTGCCCTGGCTGCTCGTCGATGGTCGACTGGAGGAGTCGCCCCGTCAGTTGCGCGAAGTCGCCGCTCGGCTGGGTGTTCCGGTCCGTGGCGAGCGCCTGGCGCAACATGCCGAAACCATCCTCGCCCGCGCCCGGAGTCACAGCGCATTACTTGGTCCGGTCTACCTGGCCCGTGGCCACGACGGCCTGGAAACCGGGCTGGGCGGCTCCATCCACGCCGAAACCGTTGAGCTGGCCGGGCTGGAAAACGTCGCCGCGCGACTCGGCCCTGGCGGACTGGCACGGGTTTCCCTAGAGCAACTCCTGGACTGGGAGCCCCACAGCCTGCTGTGCCAGGACGCCAACCTTTACCAGCACATACGCCAGTCCTCGCTCTGGCAGGCGTTGCCGGCAGTGCGTGAGGGGCGTGTCTACAGCGTGCCGCAATTACCTTTCGGCTGGATGGACGGGCCACCGGGGCTCAATCGACTACTGGGCCTGGAATGGCTGGCGGCGTTCGACCCAAAACATGCCAGCGCCTTGCCGCAACGGGTGCGGGATTTCTTCGCGCTGTTCTACGGCATGCAGTTGGATGAGGCGCAACTGCAGCGATTGCTGATAGGACATCCCGGGCGCACACATGGCTGATAAATCAGCTCTTGACCGGTCATCGCCCAGTAACCGGCTTGAAGAAGCGATCAACCAGCCAGATTGCCGGCCTCGACGAGAAATCCTGCCGACGAGCCGGCGTACGTCGGGGCTCGCCTGGACCTTGCTGGTCGTCGCCTTGCTCGCCAGCCTGCTGATCGCCTTACTCGCCGGTAAGTATCCACTGCGCCTGGCCGATCTGCTCGACTCCCTGCTCGGCCACATGGGTGGCACGAGCGAGCCGCCGTCACAACAGGTCGAGACCGTGCTCTGGCAATTGCGACTGCCGCGCATCCTCGCCGCCCTGCTGGTAGGCGGCGCCCTGGCTGCCGCGGGCGCCGCCTACCAGGGCATGTTTCGCAATCCGCTGGTGTCGCCGGACATTCTCGGGGTCTCGGCCGGTGCCGGGCTGGGTGCGGTGCTGGGCATTTTCCTCGGTCTGCCGTTGCCCTGGGTACAGCTACTGGCGTTCGTCGGAGGCCTGCTGGCGGTCAGCCTGGTCTACCTGCTGGCCAGCCAGATCAGACGCCATGACCCTGTTCTGGTCCTGGTGCTGGCCGGCGTGGCGCTAGGCACCTTGCTGGGCGCCGGCATTTCGCTACTGAAAATCCTCGCCGATCCCTACAGCCAGTTGCCGAGCATCACCTTCTGGTTGCTCGGCGGCCTCAACGGCGTCAGTTTCGCGGATCTTGCCAGCGCCGCCCCCCTGATGCTGGTCGGCCTGTTGCCTCTGGCACTGCTGCGCTGGCGCATCAACCTGCTCAGCCTGAGCGACGAGGAAGCCGCCGCTCTGGGTCTGAACATCAGCCGTATCCGCCTTCTGCTGATTCTCAGCGCTACGCTGATGACCGCCAGTGCCGTGGCCATCACCGGCATCATCGGCTGGATCGGACTGGTCGTACCGCACATGGCGCGGCTGCTGGTCGGCCCCGAATTTTCCCGACTGCTGCCGGCCAGTCTGCTGCTGGGTGCCAGCTTCCTGCTGCTCACCGACACCCTTGCACGCACCCTGGCCGGAATCGAGTTACCGCTGGGAATCCTCACGGCACTGATTGGCGCGCCCTTCTTTCTGCTGCTCCTGGCGCGCGGAGGGCGCAGCGCATGAACTGCCTGGAAGCCCGCGAACTGGCCATCGGCTATGCCGGCCAGCCTCTGGGGCAGAATCTGGATCTGCGCCTGGACAGCGGCGAAGTTCTCTGCCTGCTCGGCCCCAACGGCAGTGGCAAGTCAACACTATTCAAGACCTTGCTCGGCCTGCTGCGGCCCCTGGCGGGTAACGTCCTGCTCAATGGTCGGCCCTTGTCCGAATGGTCCCGGCGGCGGCTGGCGCAAAGCCTCGGTTACGTGCCCCAGGCGCAGAGCCTGAACTTCCCGTTCAGCGTCGAGGACATGGTGCTGCTTGGCCGCACCGCACATCTCGGAACCTTCGCCCAGCCCTCGGCACACGACCGGCAGGTGGCACGCGATTGCCTGCAACGCCTGAACATTCTCAACCTGGCAGCGCGCATCTATACACACCTCAGCGGCGGTGAGCGGCAACTGGTGCTGATCGCCCGCGCCCTGGCCCAGGAACCAGCCCTGCTGATACTCGACGAGCCGACCGCCAGCCTGGACTTCGGCAATCAGGTGCGTGTGCTCGAACAGCTTCGGACATTGCGCGACCAAGGCTTGGGCATTCTCCTGTGTACCCACCAGCCGGAACACGCGCTACGCGTAGCCGACCGGATCGCACTCTACAAGCAGGGGCGCATCGCCCACTGCGGCTCTCGCACGGATACCCTTACCCTGCAGCGCCTGGCCTGGTTATATGACCTGCCGGCGGAGCAGATCGACCGTCAATTGCAACTGCTGACCACCCTGACCTCCGGGAGCCACCATGAGCCTCGATGACATCGACTTCGCAGAACGCTATCGCCAGCACATGGACCGTAGCGCACGCCCACCCAAGCCACCAAGCGCCTGGGACAAACGCGCGGCCGACATGGCTGACAAACCGCTCGGCGGCGTCTATACCGAAGCCTTCATCCGGCTCATGAACCTGGACGGAGCGAGCAGCCTGCTGGATATCGGCTGTGGTCCCGGCACCCTCTGCCTGCCTCTGGCCAAGCAGTTCGAACGAATCTACGCGCTGGACTACAGCCCCGGTATGCTGAGTTGCCTGCAAGCCCGCATCGATGAGTTGGGCCTGGACAACGTGCATCCTCTGCAGCGGGCCTGGGAAGATGACTGGAGCGATGTTCCCGTCTGCGACATCCTGATCGCCTCACGTTCGGGCGTGGTCGAGGACCTGGACGCCGCGCTGGAGAAGATTCACCGCCACACCCGCCTGCGGGCCTACATGACCCAGCTGGCTGGCGGACACTTCATCGACCCGACCATCGCCAGCCTGCTCGGGCGCGAACAACCGGCCCTGCCGGACTACATCTACACGCTCAACCTGCTGCACCAGCGCGGCATTCACCCACGCCTGGACTATATCGAGCTGCCCAGCCGACTAGCCGGTTGCGCCACCTTCGAAGAATTTGCCGACAAGGTCACCTGGTCACTTGGTCCACTCGACAATGCACAGCGCGAGGCGCTCGACGACTGGTATCGAACCGACCCGGAACGCGCTCGACAGGGTGGCGCGCCGATGCGCTGGGCTTTCATCGGCTGGACTGTGCCCTCCTGAACACCGCTCGTTGCCAACGCATGGAAAGCGAAGGGCCAGCGGCGCCAGCAGTGCCGCGCAAAGCGGCAGAAAGCGAAACATGGAGTGATCCTCAAGTAAAAAGAACGGACATGACACAAGTGGGGGGAACTGATGAGTCCCCGACGGGAGCAGGTAAGGAAAGGCTAGATCACAGGCGCGGCATGTTCTTGGTCACGCAGTGGATGCCGCCACCACCACCAACGATCGGATCGATGTTGACCTGGACGATGGTGCGATCCGGATAGAGCCGGGTGAGCAGATCCTTGCAGTACTTGTCCGCCGCCGCGTCGCCGAACTGTGGGGCGATCACCGCGCCGTTGATCGGCAGGTAGTTGATGTAGCCGGGAGCAAAGTTTGGATTGTTGCAGGTGTAGACGTTGCTGCGCGCCTTGAGGGGCGGCGGCAGGGTGTGCACCACCAGCTTGCGACCGGCGGCGTCGGTGGCCGCCTTGAGAATGTCCAGGTGGGTTCGGGTCACCGCGTAGTCATAGGACTTGGGGTCGTTGTCCAGATTGGCGATGACCACACCTGGCTTGACGAAGCGCGCGTAATAGTCGACATGCGCATCGGTGATGTCCTTGCCCTTGATGCCGGGCAGCCAGATGATCTTGCGCAGGCCCAGGTTGGCCTTCAACTCGTCCTCGATCTGCGCGCGGCTCATACCCGGGTTGCGGTTGCTGTTGACCCAGCAGCTCTCGGTCATGATCGCCGTATCGTGACCGTCCACCTCGATGCCACCGCCTTCGCCCACCAACTGGCTGCCGATATAGTCGGCATGCAGCTCGTAGCTCAGGGTTTCGGCGACCATGGTGTCGTTGCTGGAGCGCTGCTTGCCGCCCCAGCCGTTGAAGTTGAAGTCGACCAGGCCGCGGCCGCCCTGGCCGTCGACCACGAAGCAGCCTCCGTAGTCGCGTACCCAAACGTCATCCAGCGGCATGGTGAGGAACTTGATGTTGCTCGTGCCGCACTTCTGTCGGGCCTGGCTCAGTTGGGTAGCGCGGCACAGCACCGTCACTGGCTGGTACTTGGCGATGGTTTTGGCCAGCAGGGCAATGCAGTTGTTGACCGGAATAGCCCAGTCTTCCCAGACCGCCGTGGAGGCGGCGAAGGCAAGGATCACCCGCTCCTGCGGAGCGTGCTCGTCGGGCATGTACCAACTGTTTCCGAGCGCCGCCCGTGCCCGCGGCGTGCTCACGCCCAAGGAGGCGGCGGCGCCGAGGCCGGCAACCATGGTCAGGTGCTTCATGAAATCACGACGCGTAGACATGCGGTGTCCTTCTTTTCGTTGAGGGCATTTTGTGCGCCATCACTGGCCACGCGGGCGAAGTCCACCTGCACATTTTCCAGGGCCACGCCCCAGCCGGATTCCCACAGCGTTTTGTTGTGCGGCCAGACCATCCAGGTGGAGGCGTGCGGAGCCCATTCGGCGGGAATGAACAAAGCGTTCGGAGTTACTGTGTTCTGTTGCATACAAGTGCCTTTCAGTTAAGGCTTTGTTATCACTGAAAAACACGAATGCAGTGATGACTCACATGCTATGCCTGTAAAAAAGCCGCAACAAACGATAGATTTTGTACAAACTTGATTAGCTGAACTTATCAACCATGCTTAAACACTGGCCTCCCCTGAACGCTCTGCGCGGCTTCGAAGCCGCCGCCCGCCTGGGCAGCTTCCACAAGGCGGCCGAGGAGCTGCACCTCACCCAGTCGGCGATCAGCCAGCAGATCCGCAATCTGGAGAGCTTCCTCGAACAGCCGCTGTTCTTCAGGAGCGGGCGCAGCGTGGCGCTGACCGATGCCGGCTTCGACCTGCTAAGCACCACCCAGGCCCTGTTGCAGCAACTGGCCGTGGGCATCCGCCGCCTGGAGCAGTACCGCAAGCCCAACCAGTTGGTGGTCAACACCACGCCGGCCTTCGCTCGCCACTGGCTAGTGCCGCACCTGGGCGACTTCCATGCGCGTCATCCAGAGGTGGATTTGTGGCTGTTCACCAGCGACGAGGTGCCGGATATGGCCAGCCAGACCATCGACGTGGCGGTACGGGATGATCTGACCGCCCAGGTCGAATGCAGCTTCCGCGTGTTACTGGAGGACCACCTCTATCCGGCCTGCCACCCGCGCTTGCTGGACGTGCCGGCGAGTGAGCGCACCACATTGCATGGCGAGCGTGAGATGGACTGGGCCCACTGGCAGGTCCAGGGCGGTGTAGATGTCGGCCAGCGCAGCCAGGGCCTGAACTTCTCCGATCCCGGCCTGCTGCTGGATACTGCCTGCCAGGGCCTGGGCATCGCCCTGGTCAGCGAGCTACTGGCAGGCCCAGCACGCGATAACGGGCTGTTGCAGCCACTCAGCGACCAACGGGTACGCGGTCCACGATGGGCCTGGCTGGTACACCGCGACAGCGAAGGCGACACGCTGACCCGCAGCTTTTGCCTCTGGCTCACCAAAGCCTTAGAGCCTGTTCACGATCTAGCGAGCTAGAGTCCTGCAAGGCAAAAACAGGCGAGGAAGCGGAGTTTACTGATGTAAATGAGCAGCCCGAGCCTGTTTTTAACGCAGCAGGGCCGACGCGCAGCAGATCGTGAACAGGCTCTTAGAGCGTTCCAAGTAACACTCGTTGCCGTATTGGACTCCCCCTTAACTGCGTTCACTCCACGGTGACAGATTTGGCCAGGTTACGCGGCTGGTCCACATCGGTGCCGCGCTGCACAGCGACGTAGTAGGACAACAGTTGCAGCGGCAGGGTGTAGAGGATCGGCGCCAGCGCATCGTGGATGTGCGGCATGTTCACCACGTAGGTGCCTTCGCCGTTTTCCATCGCGGCGGCGCCGTCGGCGAAGACAATCAGCTCGCCACCGCGGGCACGGACTTCCTGCAGGTTGGACTTGAGCTTTTCCAGCAACTCGTTGTTCGGCGCCACGGTAACCACCGGCATGTCGGCATCCACCAGCGCCAACGGGCCATGCTTGAGCTCGCCGGCCGGATAGGCTTCGGCATGGATGTAGGAAATTTCCTTGAGCTTGAGCGCACCTTCCATCGCCACCGGGTACTGCGCGCCACGGCCGAGGAACAGGGTGTGGTGCTTCTCGGCAAAATGCTCGGCGATCTTTTCCACGGTGGCGTCCATCGCCAGGGCCTCGCCCAGACGGGTCGGCAAGCAGCGCAGTTCGGCCACCAGATCGGCTTCGGTCGCAGCCGCCAGTGTGCCGCGCACCTGGCCCAGCGCCAGGGTCAGCAGCATCAACCCGACCAGTTGGGTGGTGAAGGCCTTGGTCGATGCGACGCCGATTTCCGGCCCGGCCTGGGTCAGCAGGCACAGGTCCGACTCGCGCACCAGCGAGCTGATACCGACGTTGCAGATCGCCAGGCTGGCCAGGTAGCCGAGCTGCTTGGCGTTGCGCAGGGCGGCCAGGGTATCGGCAGTCTCGCCGGACTGGGAAATGGTGACGAACAGCGTATCCGGTTGCACCACCACCTTGCGGTAACGGAACTCGCTGGCGACCTCGACCTGGCAGGGAATGCCGGCCAGCTCTTCGAGCCAGTAACGCGCAACCATGCCGGCATGGTAGCTGGTGCCACAGGCGACGATCTGCACGTTGCGCACCTTGGCAAACAGCTCGGCGGCCTGCGGGCCGAACGCCTGCACCAGCACCTGGCTGTCACCCAGGCGGCCTTCGAGGGTGCGCTGCACCACCTTGGGCTGCTCGTAGATTTCCTTGAGCATGAAGTGACGGTACTCGCCCTTGTCCGCCGCCTCGGCGCCTTCGTGGTACTGCACGGATTCGCGCTGCACCGGCTGGCCGTCGACATCCCAGATCTGCACGCTATCGCGATGAATCTCGGCGATATCGCCTTCCTCCAGATACATGAACCGATCGGTGACCTGACGCAGCGCCAGCTGATCGGATGCAAGGAAGTTCTCGCCCAGGCCCAGGCCGATCACCAGCGGGCTACCGCTGCGTGCGGCCAGCAGCCGGTCGGGCTGTTTGGTACTGATCACCGCCAGGCCGTAGGCACCATGCAGCTCCTTGACCGCAGCCTTGAGCGCGACGGTCAGATCGCCGAACTCGCCGAGCTTGTGGTTCAGCAGGTGCACGATGACTTCGGTATCGGTGTCGGAAACGAATGAATAGCCGAGAGCCTTGAGCTGGGCGCGCAGCGCTTCGTGGTTTTCGATGATGCCGTTATGCACCACCGCCAGATCGTCACCGGAAAAGTGCGGGTGGGCGTTGCGCTCGCAAGGTGCGCCATGTGTGGCCCAGCGGGTATGGGCGATGCCCAGGCGCCCGGTCAGTTCTGCCGTCCGCTGGGCAGTCTCCAGCTCGGCAACCTTACCCGAGCGACGCAGCCGTTGCAGCTGGCCGGCGGCATCCAGCACCGCAATCCCGGCACTGTCGTAACCACGGTATTCGAGGCGCTTGAGCCCCTCGAGCAGAATCGCGCTGATGTTACGTTCGGCGACGGCGCCCACAATGCCACACATGTTCAGATCTCCTGGTTGTCTTCGATGGCCGCACAGATCAGCTTGATGCCGCGGGCCTGAATGCTGGTACGCGCCTCGACACAAAGACGCTCATCGGTAATAAGGGTATGGATGCCACTCCAGGGCAGCTCCAGATTGGGAATGCGCCGGCCGATCTTGTCGCTCTCGACCATCACGATCACCTCGCGCGCCACCTCTGCCATCACCCGCGACAGGCCAAGCAATTCGTTGAAGGTGGTGGTGCCACGCTCGAGGTCGATGCCATCGGCGCCGATGAACAGCTGATCGAAATCATAGGAGCGCAGTACCTGTTCAGCCACCTGCCCCTGGAAGGATTCCGAATGCGGGTCCCAGGTGCCGCCTGTCATCAGCAGCACGGGTTCGTGCTCGAGCTCACGCAAGGCATTGGCCACGCCCAGCGAGTTGGTCATCACCACCAGCCCGTGCTTGTAGCCCAGTTGCGGAATCATCGCCGCGGTGGTGGTGCCGCTGTCGATGATGATGCGCGCGTGCTCGCGGATGCAACCGACCGCCGCACGGGCAACGGCCTGCTTTGCAGGGGAAACCGGCTGGCTGTTGTCGCCGATCAATTCTTGGGGCAGGGGCACCGCGCCGCCATAGCGGCGCAGCAGCAAGCCGTTCTTCTCCAGCGCGGCGAGGTCCTTGCGAATTGTGACCTCGGAGGTCTCGAAACGCCGTGACAGGGCGTCAACACTAACCTCGCCCTGCTCGTTGAGCAGGGCGAGAATCGCGTGGCGACGTTGCGGCGTATTGCGCTTCGACATACGAAGGTTTCGATTCGAAAGATAAAGGTGCGAATCAAAACCTAATCTGCCAGCTCCGTCAACTACCGCCGGGCATCACACGCGGAAATAGCCCATCAGCTTCTGCTGGTGATTGGCCAGCTCGTTCAGGGCCTGACTGACCCGCGCGGATTCGTCGGCCTGGCCGGAAAGCGACTCGGTCACGTCACGAATGCCCGCGACGTTGCGGTTGATCTCTTCGGCGACGGCACTCTGCTCTTCAGCCGCGCTGGCAATCTGCAGGTTCATTTCAGAAATTACCGCCACCGCATCGCCAATCTTGCGCAGCGCCGCCACGGCATCGCTCACCTGGTCGACGCTGCCCTGGGCCTGGCTGCTGCTGTCCTGCATCGCAGTAACCACATCGCGCGTGCCGGTCTGCAATCGTTCGATGACCTGGCGAATTTCCTCGACGGATTCCTGGGTGCGACGGGCCAGGTTGCGCACCTCATCGGCAACCACGGCGAAACCACGCCCGGCTTCGCCTGCCCGTGCGGCTTCGATGGCTGCATTGAGCGCCAGCAGGTTGGTCTGCTCGGCGATCGCGCGTATTACCTCGAGCACCGAACCAATCTGTTCGCTGCTGGTGGCCAGGCTTTCGACCTGAATCATGGCATGGTTGAGACCATCGGCCAGGCTGCCGATGCTCTGCGTGGTGTGGTCGATAACACCAAGCCCCTCGTGGGTAGCCTGGTCCGCATCGCGTGCCGCCTCGGCCGCCTGCGCAGCATTACGCGCGACATCCTGCGCAGTGGCGCTCATCTCCTGCGAGGCCGTGGCCACCTGATCAACTTCGCAGAACTGCTGCTGCATGCCATCGCTGGTCTGGCTGGCTATGGCAGCCGACTGATCGGCACTGCTGCGGGTGTCCTGCACCGAGCGCTTCACATCGGCGATGGTCGGCTGCAGCTTGTCGAGGAAGCGATTGAACCAGCCGGCCAACGCGCCCAGTTCATCATCACGGGTGTAGGCCAGGCGCCGGGTAAGATCGCCCTCACCAGTGGCGATGTCCTTGAGCATGGCAGCCACCCCTTCGATGGGCCGCGTTACGCCCCGTGCGGTCAGCCACATCAGCGCCAGGCCCAGCAGAACCGCGCCGAGGCCGATGGCCAGGGCGATCATAGTGTCCTTGCGGCTCTGGGCCTGTAGCGTCTGTTCGAGACGCAGCGCCGGTTCGAGCAGCACCTGCCGTGGTACTTCCAGCAGCACCGCCCAGGGTTGGAGTTCGGCGATCGGCTGCACCGGCTGCAGCACGCGAAGCATCTGTTCGTCCTCGAGCATGACCTCCTTGCCCGCCGAAACCGCACGCCTGATCGTCTCGCTTTGCGCGCCGAACGCAGCACTCAGCGGCTTGCCGAGCATACTGGCATCGCGGCTGTACCCCCCGAGCAGCATGGCCGGACTGATCACGCTCAAGTGACCTTCACCCTGATACAGCGCCTGGTTGGCCTCCTGACTGTGTTGCTGCAGCGAAGCCAGGCTGATGTCGACGCCCACCACACCCAACACCTTGCCGTCGTCGATCAACGGGAAGGCGATGCTGGTCATCAACAGCGACTTGCCTTCCACCTCGTCGAAGTAGGGATCGAGCAGACAGGCCAGAGCCTTGTCGCGCGGGCAGCTGTACCAGGCGTTGTAAGGTGCGCCACTGATGCTGGGGGTAGTGTTGGCGAGCTCTTCCTCGGACATGATTTCGGCGCTGAGTTCGCCCACCGTACGCTGGGACCAATACAGCGCGAAGCGCCCGCTGTCGTTGCCACCCATCTCCGGGTTGTCGATGAACATGCCGTCCTTGTCGTCCAGCGCGTCGGTTTCGAACACCACGTAGAGGCCTATCAGGTCGGGGTTGGCCCGTAGCGCAGTTTCAATCTGACGATGCAGGTCCTCGCGAACCTCGAACGCGTTGGACATCCGCTCGATGGCCTGCTCGCGAAGCGACAGCACCTGTCGGGTGAAACCCAGGCCGTACTGGTAGGCATCGTTGAACTGACGTCCGATACGCAGGGCTTGCGCCGCTCCACGGGCCTGCAGGTTGTCATGCGCCGACTCTTCGAGCATGGCACCACTGGAGGCACTGACCAGCGTCGCCGCCTGACGTGATTGATAGAGCGAAGCGCCTATCAGCAGACCGACGATCAACAGGAGGCAGAGGCCTGCCAGCAGCGTGAGCTTCCACTGGATGGACAGGCGAGGGAGGGAAGGCAGATCGCGTCCTTTGTCATTATTCCTTAATAAATCGACCGGATGCGCGATCCCTTGAGTGGCAAAGAGGTAAACCGACGAAGCGCGCCGAGCTCGGCTGCTCGGCCGCGATAATTACTTCCGGGTTTTCTGCGGCCGGCGCCATCCCGGCACCAGCGCCTGACGGGCTCGCCCAAGGGCCAGGGTATCGGCCGGGACATCCGCCGTGATCACCGAGCCAGCACCAGTGGTGGCACCATCGCCAAGATTCACCGGAGCCACCAGGGAACTGTTGGAGCCGATGAATACGTCCTCACCGAGCACCGTTCGCGACTTGTTCGCGCCATCGTAGTTGCAGGTGATGGTGCCAGCGCCGATGTTGCTGCGCGCTCCGATCTCGGCATCGCCCAGATAAGCCAGGTGGCCGGCCTTGGCGCCCTCGCCCAACTGCGTATTCTTGACCTCGACAAAGTTACCCACATGCACTCTGGCCGCCAGGACCGCTCCCGGACGCAGACGTGCAAAGGGTCCGCAGTCGGCGTCCTCGCCCAGCTCCGCACCTTCCAGATGGGAATTGGCCTTGACGATCGCCCCCCTGCGTAGGGTGCTGTCTTTGATCACGCAGTTGGGGCCGATCTGTACTTCATCCTCGATCACTACGGTGCCTTCGAGGATCACGTTGACGTCGATCACCACGTCGCGCCCCACGCTCGCTGCACCGCGCAGATCGAAACGGGCCGGATCGCGCAACGTCACACCCTGGGCCATCAGTCGCCGAGCGGCGCGCTGCTGGTAATGCCGCTCCAGCTCGGCAAGCTGGATGCGATCATTGGCGCCCTGCACTTCCATCGCATCGGCCGGTTGCTCGGTGGCCACCACCAGCCCGTCGGCCACCGCCATCGCGATTACGTCGGTCAGGTAGTACTCGCCCTGGGCGTTACTGTTGGAGAGCCGTCCCAGCCAGTCGCCGAGGCGCTCTCCCGGTACCGCGAGAATACCGGTGTTACCTTCGCGGATGAGCTTTTGCTGCGCAGTAGCGTCCTTGTGCTCGATGATGGCCTGGACTACCCCTTGTCCGTCGCGCACGATGCGGCCATAGCCGGTCGGATCGGCCAACTCCACGGTCAGCAGCGCAAGCTGTTGCTGGCCAACCTTGTGCAGCAGACGTTCGAGGGTTTGCGCTTCGATCAGCGGTACGTCTCCGTAAAGAATCAGCACCCGTTCGGCGCTGAGTGCGGGCAATGCTTGCGCTACGGCATGCCCCGTCCCCAACTGTTCGGCCTGAATCACGAAATTCAGATCCGGCGTCGCCAACTGCTCGCGAACCATCTCGGCGCCATGACCGATCACCACATGAATGGCATTGGGCTTCAGGCTGCGCGCCGTCTCGATGACATGGGCGAGCATCGCCTGGCCGGCGACAGGATGAAGAACCTTGGGCAGGGCGGAACGCATGCGAGTGCCCTGGCCGGCAGCGAGAATGACAATATCGAGTGACATGGCGAGTCCTGAGCGAAGGTCGGTCGGCGGCGACCGATGCGAAACGGGAAAAGCGGAAAAGAAAAAGGGTAGCCAAGGCTACCCTTTTACTCGTGCGCGATGAAGTCGTGGGTCGATCAGTGCCGGCCATACTTCTTGCGCAACTGCTCGATGGTGCGCAGCTGGGCTGCAGCCTCAGCCAGGCGAGCGGCGGCGGATCCGTAATCGAAATCCACGCCCTTCTCGTGCAGGGCCTTTTCGGCAGCCTTGACCGCGGCCTGGGCCGCAGCTTCGTCGATGTCCTTGGCGCGGGTCGCGGTATCGGCCAGAACCTTCACCATGTTCGGCTGGACTTCGATGAAGCCACCGGAGATGTAGAAGATCTCTTCGTCGCCACCCTGCTTGATCACGCGCACCGGACCGGGCTTGAGATCACTCAGCAGCGGCGCGTGGCCCGGCAGGATGCCGATGTCACCCAGGTTGCCATGGGCGACGACCATTTCCACCAGGCCCGAGAACAGCTCTTCTTCCGCACTGACGATGTCGCAATGGACTGTCATAGCCATACTTATGCCTCGGTAATCTGCCCCCGGCCCGAACGGGTTCGGTCAGGGGCTGGATCGGCGCCCGCAAGCGGGCGCGCCAGTTACAGTTTCTTCGCTTTCTCGATGGCTTCGTCGATGGTGCCGACCATGTAGAACGCCTGCTCTGGCAGGTTATCGTAGTCACCATTGAGGATGCCCTGGAAGCCACGGATGGTTTCCTTCAGCGACACGTACTTGCCCGGAGCACCGGTGAAGACCTCAGCTACGTGGAACGGCTGGGACAGGAAGCGCTGGATCTTACGCGCGCGGGCCACCAGTTGCTTGTCCTGCTCGGACAGTTCGTCCATACCCAGGATGGCGATGATATCCTTCAGTTCCTTGTAGCGCTGCAGCACGTACTGCACGCCGCGAGTCACCTCGTAATGCTCCTGGCCAACCACCAGCGGGTCCAGCGAACGGCTGGTGGAATCCAGCGGGTCGACGGCCGGATAGATACCCAGCGAAGCGATGTCACGGGACAGAACGACGGTGGCGTCCAAGTGGGCGAAGGTGGTCGCCGGGCTCGGGTCGGTCAGGTCGTCCGCGGGAACGTAGACGGCCTGGATCGAGGTGATCGAACCAGTCTTGGTGGAGGTGATGCGCTCCTGCAGAACGCCCATTTCCTCGGCCAGAGTCGGCTGATAACCCACCGCGGACGGCATACGGCCCAGCAGCGCGGACACTTCGGTACCGGCCAGGGTGTAACGGTAGATGTTGTCGATGAACAGCAGAACGTCCTTGCCTTCCTCACGGAACTTCTCGGCCATGGTCAGACCGGTCAGTGCAACGCGCAGACGGTTTCCTGGCGGCTCGTTCATCTGACCGTAGACCATCGCTACCTTGTCGAGAACGTTGGAGTCCTTCATCTCGTGGTAGAAGTCGTTACCCTCACGAGTACGCTCACCCACACCGGCGAACACGGACAGACCGCTGTGCGCCTTGGCGATGTTGTTGATCAGTTCCATCATGTTGACGGTCTTGCCCACGCCGGCGCCGCCGAACAGGCCGACCTTGCCGCCCTTGGCGAATGGGCAG
>JBKEBY010000007.1:0-18840 GCA_047973445.1 Pseudomonas sp. | reverse complement strand
GGGATCGCTGACCGCCAGGATGAACGCCTGGGCTTCTTCGGCGCTCGCTACGGGAGCTGCCTTGGCAAGAAAACGGCTCTTGCCGATGATTTCCAGCAATTCACAGGGGGTGGCGAGGGTGAAGGGCATGGCGAGGCTGGCGCAGGCGTTGGTGAGTGGCCGGCTATTGTAACGGCCCGGGCGTAGTGACGCCGCCTGCGTGCTATTCGACGAATCGCCGGCGAGGCGGCCCTACCTTAGGACGGTGCGATTTTTCGCGTTTCCAAATAGAGGAAGTTCCATGCTCAATTCCAGTTACCAGTCGTGCATCCCGGCCGACCGTCAGTGCGCGGAAGGCTGCGAACGGGTGGCGGCCTGATTCGAGCCGGTGGCCGATTGTGCTGGCTTCGCCGCCCATTGGGCGAGATCCCAGCCAGCGGCCGGCTATCAATCCACCTGTATATGCCAAGGGCCAAAGGGGTCCGGCAAGCGTAGCCAGCTTTCGACACCCAGCGCCCATTCGTCGTCGCTCAGCAAGCAGCCATCCAATTCGTTGTGTAGTCGCTCGAAGTCGATGTTCTGCCCGATGAACACCAGCTCCTGCCGGCAATCGCCAAATTCGCCGTGGTATTTTCCGAGTATCGCCGCGCGGCTTTCGGCTTCTTCAGGCCAGTGCGATTCGGGCGTGAAATGCCACCAGCGACCGGCATAGCCATAGCGCATCAAACCACCGGCCTGAGACCAACTACCGGCTTCCTCCGGACGACTGGCCAGCCAGAAGAAACCCTTGGAACGCAGCAGCCGGCCGTTGCGCCACTTGTGGTTGAGGAAAGCGAAGAAACGTTGCGGATGGAAAGGGCGGCGGGCCTGGTAACTGCTGGAGGCGATGCCGAACTCCTCGGTTTCCGGAGCATGTTCGCCACGTATTTTCTTGAGCCAGCCCGGCGCCTGGGCCGCGCGTTCGAAGTCGAAGCGGCCGGTGTCGAGGATGCGCTCCAGGGGCATCTGGCCCATGCTCATCGGCAGGATCTCGGCGTGGGTGTTGAGACGACCGAGGATGGCGCTCAGTTCCTCGCGTTCGGCGGCGCTGATCAGGTCGATCTTGCTGATCAGGATGACATCGGCGAATTCCACCTGCTCGATCAGTAGTTCGGTGACCGAACGATCGTCCTCTTCGCCGAGGGTTTCGCCACGGCCAGCCAGGCTCTCGGCTTCATGGAAGTCGCGCAGGAAGTTCACCCCGTCGACCACTGTGACCATGGTGTCCAGCCGCGCCAGATCGCTCAGGCTGCGGCCCTGCTCGTCACGGAAGGTAAAGGTTTCGGCTACCGGCAGCGGTTCGGAAATGCCGGTGGACTCGATCAGCAGGTAGTCGAAGCGACCCTCGCGGGCCAGACGGCTGACTTCCTCCAGCAGGTCCTCGCGCAGGGTGCAGCAGATGCAGCCGTTGCTCATCTCCACCAGCTTTTCCTCGGCGCGATTGAGGTTGACGCCACGCTGCACCTCGTTGCCGTCGATGTTGATCTCGCTCATGTCGTTGACGATCACCGCGACGCGGCGGTTCTCGCGGTTCTTCAGGACCTGGTTGAGCAGGGTGCTCTTGCCGGCACCGAGAAAGCCGGACAGTACGGTAACGGGAAGGCGATTCATGGGATTCTCTCAGGCGTTAGGGTCTGGTGTGTTTTTCGCGTTGTTCCTGGCGCTCCTTCGCCTCTATGGATAGCGTCGTGGTGGGGCGCAGCAGCAGGCGTTGCAGGCCGATCGGTTCACCGGTTTCACTGCACCAGCCGTATTCGCCGCGGGTCATGGCATTGAGCGCATGGTCGATCTTGTCGAGCAGCCTTTTCTCGCGCTCCAGCATGCGCAGCTGCCACTGGCGTTGCTCTTCGGCGCTGCTGACGTCGGCCGGATCGCTGCTGGGCTCCTGCTCGCGCAATACAGCGAGTTCATCGGCGATGCGGACTTGCAGTGCCTCGCGCTGGCGCAGCAGCAGGTCGAGGAAGAACGCCTGTTGTTCGGCATTCATGTAGTCATCGGCGGGTTGTGCGAGGAGTTCGGCTTCGGTCATGGTAGTCATGCTGAGATCTAATTATTGTTATAACATATCATTTATTTTGTAAGAGTGTATCCTTGGCAGACCTTCTCATTCCTGGCGGCCATTTCTTGTTGTTCAGGAGGGGGTTGGAGCAACCTTAGCAGGCCGTTGAAGAACTACCTGCGTTGGCATACTTCGTTAAAAACCTCCTAAGAATGCTCATATACAGCACGTAAACTCCGCTTCTTCGGCTGTTTTCGCTTCGTCTTGCCTACCTCGTCTACGTTTTTCAACAGCCTGTTAGCGGTCGGCTTGAGCACGGCTCAGGATCACGCGCTTTACGTGGAGCACGAACGCGGTCACCTGCTCTGGACTGTCGGCCAGATCCTGAAGGTCATCGCTCAGGTAGGTTGCACGTGCGCGGGCCAGGACGGAGCGGTGTTCCTGCGGCAGGCGCTCGAGAGCCCAGGAGGCGGCGACATCTTTGGGCACGATGGCACCCGTGGTGACGCTGAACCAGATGCGGGCCAGTGCCAGCACGATGTTGCACTCGTCGCCCTGCCAGTCCGACGCCTCGTTCCACTGGGCAATGGTATCTATCAGCGCTTTGGCGAAGTCTGCGTGTGGGACAGGCTCGAACAGCTCGGGGATGGAGGCACCTGCCAGGCACAGGCTGTGCTGTCTCGCTTTCGTCAGCAGGATCGCGATATCCGGGTCCGGGGTGGCGGGCGGAATGCTGCCGGCTTCCAGTTCTTCACGCAGCCATTCGCCGAATTGCAGTTCGCGTTGTGGTGGATATTGCCAGGGCACCAGATGCTCCCGGACGAGCAGTGTGATTTCCAGCGCACGCCGTGCTGTATCGCTGCCGGGCCAAGCTGAAACAGATAGCAGGTCCAGCATCAGCGAGCGCCGCACTGGATCGGGTACGGGCGCACTTACGATCACCAGCAGGTCGATGTCGCTGTGCGGCCTGAGCCCGCCGTCGACCGCCGAGCCGAACAGGTGAATGGCCAGCAGCGCTTCACCCAGGTGGTGTTTAAGCACGGCGCAGGCACCAGACAGCTGGGTGATGATTTCACAGGGGAGCGATGGGCTAGCTTTCATGCCATCCATTAAACGATATCAGCGTTCTCGGGGAAGTTTTTGGTAGTTCTTCGGCATGTATCTCAAGGCTAGCCGTAGAAGCTGCCTTTGCGTGCCGATGTCAGGTGTTCCCGTTCTGTTCGCTCCGCTCGGTCAACGATCCTGCCCGCACGGTTGCTGGCCACCGCAAGCGTGAATGGATCAGTCCCGTGAGCGCATCGAATCCTCTGTTGCGTTGGGTGCTGGCTCGTCGCGGCTGGCGGGGTCAGCGACAGGCTCACGGGGCGGCAGCCCGTCGGTATCGATGCGCTGAGCGGCGCTGCAACAAGTGAGTTCGGCAAAGGGTTCGTTCGGGGAATACTCGCCCGGTACCCGCTCCACCCGCTGGCTGTTGGGGTTCACATTAAACACCGGTGGGGCGGAGGTGTTCGCCCGCGCCTCGTTCGGCACCTGGAACTCGCAGGTGATCATTTCCCCGGTGTTGTTCATCACCTTTACCGCACGGATCCCAACCAGCTCGCCGCCCGCCTCGGTCGTGGACGTGGGCACGCCCATGGCGCTGACCTCGATATCGAGATCGTTCAGGTGGGTGATCACTTCCGGCTTTGGTGTCTGGGCAAAGACGAGCGGAATGCCAATGGCGAAACCGCAGGCGACCAGCAGTAGCTTGCTCATGAATACCTCCGTCAGTCGAGTTCTGCTTAGAAGAGCGCGATAGCCCAGGGTTCGCTCCGGCCAGCATTGATTGGTTGCAAAATGCTTGGCCCTCCAACTGCTGGCGTGGTTTCGCCTATCGGGATGACTTCAGATTCCGGGCGTAAAGGGCCTTGCCGCCGGTGGATGTGGTGCCGCGGGCGTCGAGCTCAAAGCGCTTTGGCTGGGACTTGATCAGCTCGCTGAGCTTCTTGAACCCGTACAGGCGTGGGTCGAAGGCGGGGCGGAGCTTGCTGATGTTCGAGCCCAGCAGGCCGAGCTGGACCCAGTCGTCCTCATCGTCGGCGATGTCGCTGAGGACCTTGGCGATGAAGTCCACCGGCACCTTCTGCGTCTTGACCGGCGCGGTCTTGTCCGTCGTCTTGGAGCCGTCCTCGGATTTCTCGGTCGTCGAGGCGGCCGCTTTGTCGCCGTTGCTCGGCGGCTCCTGCGATGTTTTGGGAGCGTCGGCGCGCAGAATCTCGGTATAGACGAACTTGTCGCAGGCGGAGACGAAGGGCGAGGGCGTCTTCTGTTCACCAAAGCCGTAGATGGTCAGGCCTTCTTCGCGAAGGCGCGCGGCCAAGCGCGTGAAATCGCTGTCGCTGGAGACCAGGCAGAAACCGTCGAAGCGCCGGGTGTAGAGCAGGTCCATGGCATCGATGATCAGCGAGCTGTCGGTGGCGTTCTTACCGGAGGTGTAGGCGAACTGCTGGATTGGCTGGATGGAGTAGTCGAGCAACACCTTCTTCCAACTACCCAGGTTGGGCTTGGTCCAGTCACCATAGATGCGCTTGACGCTGGCGACGCCGTACTTGGCGATTTCCTCGAACAGCCCCTCGACGATGGCCGCCGGCGCGTTGTCGGCGTCGATCAGGACGGCGAGGTGAGTCTGTTGCCGTATGCTGCTGGTTTTGACAGCCATGGTTCATCCTTCGTGATGGAGAACCAGGACCATACTGCGATTCGCGGCGCAAAGGCCATCGACCGGCTCACGAGGAATGGCACCGCCGCGGCAGCGGACGAAACGGCAACAGACCCTAGAGCAACTCGTGCAAAGCGCCGGCCAGTTTCTCGTAGGTGTAGGGCTTGTCCAGCAGCGGATAGATCAGCGTGTCCTTCTGCTGGGCAATGCTGAAGCCGCTGGCGAGCAGGATGGGCAGTTCCGGCCGGCGCTCGCGTATATGGTTTGCCAGCTCCAGACCATTGGTGCCGCCCGGCATCACGATGTCGCTGAACAGCAGGTCGACCCGCGGCAGGCGATTGATCAGCTGCAAGGCCTCGTTGGCACTGTGGGCGATGCTGACGTCGAAGCCCATCATCTCCAGCATGTCGCCCGCCACCACGGCCAGGTGCTGGTCATCCTCGACCAGCAGGATGCGCTTGGCATCGCTGTCGCTGGCTTCTTCGGCTTCACGGCCGCCGGCGCGGTCGACCGGCAGATAGAGTGTCACTGTGGTACCGCGCCCCGGCGTGCTCTGCACCTGTACCGTACCGCTGGACTGGCGGGCGAATCCGTAAACCTGGCTGAGACCGAGGCCGGTGCCCTTGCCGAACTGTTTGGTGGTGAAGAAGGGTTCGAAGATTCTGGAGCAGAACTCCGGCGGAATGCCGCTGCCGTCGTCGCGCAGCGCAATGGCGACGAACTGGCCGTGCAGTTCGTCCAGTTCGCCGTTGAGCTCGTAAGGGTAAGCGCTCAGGTGAATGCTGCCTGCCTGGGTAATGGCGTCGCGGGCGTTGATGGTCAGGTTGAGCAGGCTCAGTTCCAGCAGACTGGGGTCGACCCGCACTGGTGGCAGGTTCGGAGCGATATCGCTGGTCAGCTTGATGTCGTTGTGCAGGCTCTGATGCAGCAACTGCAAGGTGTTCTGCAGCGTCGTGCTGGGCTCGATCAACTGCGTTTGCAGCGGTTGCCGCCGGGCGAAGTCGAGCAACCTGCGGGTGATGCTGGCGCCACTATCAACAGCCGTGCGAATGGTATCCAACTGGCGCAGCAGCCGCGGATCGGTGGTTTGTCGGGCGCCCAGGTCGGTAGCGCCGCGAATGATGGTCAGCAGGTTGTTGAAGTCATGGGCCAGGCCTCCAGTGAATTGGCCCAGCGCCTCGAGTTTCTGTGCCTGCATCAGTTGTTCGCGCGCCTCGTCGAGGCGCTGCTGGGCCTCGCGGCGCTCGGTGATGTCCCGGGTGATCTTGGCCAGGCCGATTAGCTTGCCCTGTTTGTCGCACACAGTGTCGAGCACCGTCAGCGCCCAGAACCGGCTGCCGTCCTTGCGCAGGCGCCAGCCCTCATCCAGGAATCGGCCTTCGCGAAGCGCGACCGACAGCGCCCGGTCGGGCCGTCCGGCGGCGCGATCTTCCTCGGTGAAGAAGCATGAGAAGTGCTCCCCCAGAATGTCGTCGCGATGGTAGCCCTTGATCCGCTCAGCCCCGCTGTTCCAACTGATCACATGGCCTTCGGGTGACAACATGTAGATCGCGTAGTCGACCACGGCATCGACCAGCATTTCGTAATTCTCCGCCGGTAGCTGGAAGCGGGTCTTTGGGGTGCGCATGGATATACCTTCTCAGGTGAAGCGAGGGTGCGCCTGCCGATCAGGCGAGGCTGGAGTGATGGCGCAGCATCATCAGACGATGACGCCGAAGCCGCGCGCCATCGAGGCGGCCAGCAGTGGAATCGACAACAGCACGAGCAGTTCGACGCGAATGATCAGCGTAATCCATCTGCCAGTACGCGCCGTTACGTTCGGCAACTCCCCCGCCTTGAGCGCACCGCGCCAGCCGAGGAAGGTGATGGTGGGGTAGAGCGAGAGCAGCGCGACCAGGACGAACAGGCCGACCTTTGCGTGGAACAGGCTGTTGTGCAGATAGTAGTCCAGGCCCTTGCCATAGCGCAGAGCGCGTGCCGCGCCGGTGATCAGTACCAGACCGGCGGCGATGCCGAACATCAGGTCGATGCGAAACAGGCTGCGCGCGCGTTCCAGAGTCAGCGGCAGGCGGAACAGCTGATGTTCCAGCACCAGCAACGCGACAAGGATGAACATCGCCAAAAAATGTAGATAGGCGGCGACGGCGTAGATCATGTCAGGACCTTATTTCAGTGAGCTTCGGCAAGCTTAAACCAGGCCTGGCGCCGTTGCAGGCTGCGTGCGATGAGACCCAGGCAGATGCCTCGCGACAGCATGAAGGCCAGGAAGGCCAACCACAGGCCGTGGTTACCCAGCCCTTGCAACAGCCAACCCAGTGGCAGTGCGATCGCTAAAGCAAGCAGCATGCCATTGCGCATCTCTCTGGCTCGGGTGGCGCCGATGAACAGGCCGTCGAGCAGGTAGCTCCATACGGCGATCAAAGGCAGCGCCGCCAGGTAGGGCATGTAAGCCAGCGCCAGTTCACGCACGGCGGGAATATCGGTCTGCAACTGGATGAACAGGTGCCCGCCGAGCAGGAAGAACACGGCGAAGCCCAGGCTGGCGATCAACGACCAGCCACCCGCCACCGTCAGGGTTCGCCGTAATTCGTCACGGTTGCCGGCGCCGATGGCATGTCCGCTGAGCGCCTCGACCGCATGCGCCAGGCCGTCGAGCGCATGGGCGGTCAGCAGCAGGCCGTTGAGCAGCAGGGCGTTGGCAGCAACGGTGGCATCGCCCAGGCGCGTTCCCTGCACCGTGACCAGGAAGAACACCAACTGCAGCGCCAGTGATCGAATGAAAATGTCGCGGTTGACGGCCATTAGCGGGCGCCAGTTCTGCCAGCGGCGCAGAGCCGGCATGTCGAGCTGGCCCGGATGGCGTCGCAGGGCGCCGCGAGTCAGTGCCAGCCCGAGCAGCGCGCCGCTCCATTCGGCAATGACCGAGGCACGCGCCGCGCCGGCCACGCCCCACTCCAGCCCAAGCACGAACCAGATATCCAGCATGACGTTCAGGAGGTTGGTGGTCAGCAGCATCGCCAGCGGCGCCCGGGCGTTCTGTGCGCCGAGGAACCAGCCGATCAACGCGTAGCTGGCTAGCGCCGCAGGCAGCCCGAACAGGCGAGTATGGAAATACTCGCGGGTCAGATCATCCAGTTCGGCTGAGGGTTGCATCAACTGCAAGGCGACGCCCTTGAGCGGCAGCGCGACCATGCCAAGCAGCAACGCAAAACCCAGTGCCAGCAGCAGGCCTTGCAACAGAATCTGACGCAGTTCGCCGCCGTCCTGGCGACCTGTGGCCTGCGCCGCGAAGCCGGTGGTGCCCATCCGCAGGAAGCCCATGACCCAGATCAGCAGGGTATAGAGGCTCCCGCCCACGGCGACCGACGCCAATTGATGGGCGTGGGGCAGGTGGCCGATCACAGCGCTGTCCACCAGCGCCACCAGTGGTACGGAAAGATTGGACAGGATCATCGGTGCGGCCAGCGCCCAGACCCGTCGATGGGTCGGCGCGTGCCGCCAGGCAGCTAACAGCCGGGACATTGCGGGCCTCCAGAGCAGCCGGCCACTATACCGAAGCTCGGGCCTGGAGTCGGGGTTGTGCTATCGGCATCTTAGATGCCTCATCCGATCGTTTTGGAGCGTGCAGCTGCTTTCAATGGATGAGCCAGCTCAAGAGCCACAGCCCGAGGAACAGCCAGATCAGCCCGGTGATGATCGAACGCCGCAGGAAGGCGCGCAGCGCGGCTACCAGCAGCATCAGGCCGAGGGCCAGCGCCACCAGACTGATCAGTGAACGGTCCATGCCCAGGGTTCGCGACAGGCCTTCGAGAAAGTTGTGCCCGGCATCGGCAAACAGGCCGAAGAGGCCGCTGAGTGCGTCGACGATGTAGCGAATCACCGTGCCGAGCATCTGGCCCAGCCACTCGAAGAAGCCTTCAACCCGCATGTCTTTCTCCTGCCGTTGTGTCATGGGTTGCAAGCGCAACCGTTCCTCGGGCTGTGGCTCTGGAGTCTGGAGCGAGTTCCGTAGAGCCGTGGAACTACCGGTATATTCCCGGGTCGGTGGAAGGCTCGATCCTGAGCGGCCGGCTACCGGGTACATCCTGTCAGCATATTGCAATCTTTCGTGGGCAGGCTGCCCTTGAAAATCATCGAGAGTTCTTCATGTTCGCTTTTTCAAAAGCGCTGTCGGGGCGGCTCGCTACGCTAAAACCCCGAGTCTGGCTGCTGGGAGCGCTGGCCTCCTGCCTGTTGTATACCGCTACCACCGTGCATCTGGATGAGCGTCTGTTCTTCACCTTGAAGACAGCCTGGCTCGAGGGCGGCAGCAAGGCGCGCGCGCTCTGGTTGCCTGAATACGAGGTGCGCGTCGATGCGCTGCCGGTGGCTAGGGTCAGCAACAATCTGTCGGGGCTGACTTTCGATGAACGCCGCGACCAACTCTGGACGGTGATCAACAATCCCGAACAATTGGTCGCGCTGGGCAAGGACGGCGCCCTTATCGCTCGCTATCCGCTGAGCGGTTTCAGCGACGTGGAGGGTGTTACCTATCTGGGTGATGATCTGTTGGTGCTGGCCGAAGAGCGCAGACAGTCGTTGGTCATCGTGCCGGTGCCGGATCGACCCGGCGAGCTGCTTCGTGAGGATTACGCCTCGATCTCGCTGATGTTGGGGGAGGCCGATAACGCCGGCTTCGAGGGCGTCGGCTACGATCGCCGTGGTGACCGACTTTTTGTGGTCAAGGAGCACTCGCCTCGCAAGCTCTACGAAGTCCAGGGCATCAAGGCCAGCTTCAATGGCAAGATGAACCTGAACGTCATCGACCGGACGGCCTGGATCGCGGATATCGACATGGCCAGTGACCTGTCTTCGGTACACTTCGATGAGCGCACCGGGCATCTGGTACTGCTCAGCGATGAAGCGAAGATGCTGCTGGAACTCGACGCGCAGGGTGAACTGGTCAGTTTCCGCTCGCTCTGGAGCGGCTTTGCCGGGCTGAATGACAGCGTGCCGCAGGCCGAGGGCGTGACCTTCGATACCCGCGGCGATCTCTATCTGATCAGCGAGCCCAACCTGTTCTACTCCTTTGAGCGCAAATAGCGGCGAAGCTTACAGGTGGGCTCACCCACCGTTATTGCGGTGGATATTGCGAAAGTACCTTGGTTACGGTTTCACGGAACTTCAAGGCTCGCTCCTGCGGTGTGCTGGAACTTTTCTCATGTAGCACCTGCTCGGCACTGCCCCGCCAGACCAGTTTGCCGTCATTAGCATCGTAGAAGTCCAACTGCAGGGTGCCGACGCGGTAGTGAACGGTGCGTGTGTCTGTGTAAACCGGGCCGCCCCAATAGCCATACCAAGGGTTACCCCAGGCTCCAAACGATGTTGAACTGCTTTGCTGGGTGCGTTCATCGACAATAAGCCAGACTTGCACCTTCAGGTCAGGAGTCTGTGAGCCCTGGGCGGGACGGAGGCCATACTGATCAAGCTGCGTGCTCACGGCCGCACGTACACGTTGTTCGGTAAGGTCACTCTGATTGCGGGGGTCGTTGGGGCTGAATTGGACGGCCGGCTCCTGCCAGGCCCAACTGTTGTACTTGGAGAAATCTCGCTGGGGGTCAAAGTCGTTCTGTATCTGGGGACTTTGGCATGCCGCAAGCAGCAATAGCATGGGGACTATCAGTAATTGGCGCATTGTCATTCTCCTTGAGTGGTCAATGGAAGCCGCGCATTTATGACTGGCGGTGGTGTCTTCATTTTGGAGGGTAATCTGCCAGCGCACGATTGACCGCTTCGCGTGTGGCATCAGTGCGCTCAGCCCGATCCGTGCTGCTCGAGACTTCGGCCTGATTGCTCCAGATAGGCTGGCCTGAGGCTCCGTCATACATCTCGATATACACAGCAATCGCTTCATCTTCATAGGCGCGAAGAACCGGAGTACTGCCCCAGGCGCCGTAGCCGCCGCCATAGCGACCGACACCAACGCGTGGACCGTAGTCATCGTAGTAGTGCCTCAGCCGTGTTTGCCTACTGGCATGAACACTGACCTGTACATCGCCTTTGGAGCCTGTCGGCGCTGGGCGCAGACCACGCTGATCAAGGGCGCCGGCGACCATTTCCTGCAATTCTTCGGCGGGGATCGATGCCGTGGCCGCCGGAGGACTGCGCCAGCTCCAGTTCTGGTAGTCGGAGAAATCGCGAGGCGCGGCTGGGTAGATGGGAGACTGAACCTGCTCGACCGGCGGTGGCGGAGGAATCGGCGCCGATTCGCTGGTGTAGGGGTTGTTGCTCTGGCAGGCGGCAAGGCTCAGACAGAGCAATGGCAATACAGCGCGGCTCGACATGCACACCTCCCGTGTCGAATTCAGAGTGGCCGGCACAACCAGTGTAGATAACGGCCGAGGCCGGCGAAAGTGGGATGGCGGCGATATGCTAGTTCCATCTCCACCAGTTCCGTCGGCGCGGTACGCGCCTGGAAATCGGCGGGCATGTAGTCGTGGAATACACGCACGCCACTGCTTGACTCGACTCGCCAGTGCGGGTCGAGTTGCGCCGCCAGTTCGCGCGGGTCGAGCGGCTGTTGTGGCGTCAGGCTCTGGCGTTCGCCGGCGAAGCTCTGGCTGCGCAGCTTCTTGAAGTGGCCCTTGAGCAGGTTGCGGTAGATCAGTGCGTCGCGGTTGTAGAAGGCCAGTGACAGCCAGCCGTCGGGAGCGATCAGGCGGTGCAGCACCGGCAGAATCGCCTGGGGCTCGGCCAGCCACTCCAGTACCGCATGGCAGATGATCAGGTCGAAACGGCCTTCAACATGCTTTTCGACCTCCTGCCAGGGCGTCTGGAGGAAAGTGGCCAATTGGCCCGCGCTGGCGAAGCGTTCGCGAGCGCCTTCGAGCATCGGCTCGGCGGGCTCGGCCAGGATGACGGCGTGGCCCTGCTGTGCCAGCCAGAGGCTCATGTGGCCCAGCCCGGCGCCGATGTCGAGCACGCGCAACGGGCGTTGCGGCAGCGCTTCGGCAAGATCGGCCTGCAGCACTGCCAGGCGGATCGCGCCTTTGGTACCGCCGTAGATCTTCTCGGCGAAGCGCGTGGCCAACTCGTCGAAATGGCGGTCGCTCATCGGGCGAACCGCCGTTCGTTGTCGGCCAGCTTGGCCAGCAGCGCCTGCTCCATGTCGATGCCCAGTTCGCTGCACATCAACAGCAGGTACATCAGGATGTCGCCGACTTCCTGTCCGGCGTGCTCCAGCTTGTCGACCGATAGCTGACGGGATTCGTCTTCGGTCAGCCACTGGAAGATTTCCACCAGCTCCGACATCTCCACGCTGGCGGCCATGGCCAGGTTCTTCGGGCTGTGAAAGCGCTGCCAGCTATTCTGGTTGCGGATGGCGTGCAGGCGTTGGGTGATCTGTTCGATATTCATCTGGGCGGGCGGCTCGTTCGAAGGCCGCTAGCTTCTGCCAGTGTGGCGATGGCCGCAAGGGGCAGCCTTCTCCAGACCGACATCACCATAGCGCTGATCACCGTCGAGCTCGCCCGCCAGCCTCAACTCCGCACAATAGAAATCCGGGGCATAGGGCGGGAACGGATGCTGCCACCGAAAGCTGTAACCGGATGGCTGTCAGTTGCGCAGACGGCGTCAGGGCGGGCATTCACCATCCTTGTGAGTAAGCGATACATGCATAAACAAAGGGCCTGCCATATCGGCAAGCCCTTGCTCACTCAAACAGTACCCCACCTATCAGTGATGCTCGCGTGTTGCTCGGAACTTCACGTCTGGCCAGCGCTCTTCCATCAGGCTCAGGTTCACCCGCGTCGGTGCGAGGTAGGTCAGGTGCCCGCCGCCATCGACAGCCAGGTTTTCGTAGGCCTTGTCACTGAATTCCTTGAGCTTCTTCTCATCGGCACACTCGATCCAGCGCGCCGACCAGACGTTGACCGCCTCGTAGGCGCACTCGACCTTGTATTCCTCCTTCAGGCGACTGGCGACCACATCGAACTGCAGTACGCCGACCGCGCCAAGGATGATGTCGTTGTTGCGCTCGGGGAAGAACACCTGAGTGGCGCCTTCTTCGGCCAGTTCCTGTAGGCCCTGGCGCAGCTGCTTGGATTTGAGCGGGTCCTTCAGGCGCACACGGCGGAACAGTTCCGGCGCGAAGTGCGGAATGCCGGTGAAGCTCATGTTCTCGCCGGCGGTGAAGGTGTCGCCGATCTGGATGGTGCCGTGGTTGTGCAGGCCGATGATGTCGCCGCCGAAGGCTTCTTCCAGCCGCTCACGGTCGCTGGAGAAGAAGGTCAGCGCGTCGCCGATCTTGATGTCCTTGCCGATGCGCACATGGCGCATCTTCATGCCCTGCTCGTATTTGCCGGAGCACACCCGCATGAAGGCGATGCGGTCGCGGTGGCGCGGGTCCATATTCGCCTGGATCTTGAACACGAAGCCGCTGAACGCCGCTTCGGTGGGCTGCACCTCGCGCTCCTGGGTCATGCGTGGCAGCGGGGCGGGCGCCCAGTCGACGAAGGCGTCCAGCACATGGCTGACGCCGAAGTTGCCCAGCGCGGTACCGAAGAACACCGGGGTCATCTTGCCTTGCAGGTACTCCTCGAGATTGAATTCGTGACAGGCTCCCTGAACCAGTTCCAGTTCCTCCACGAAGCCGTCGTACAGGTCGCCCAGCAGGGCGCGGGCCTCGTCGCTGCCCAGACCCTGGATGATGCGCTCTTCGGTGCGCTCATGGCCGTGGCCCGGCGTATAGACGTGAATGCAGTCGTTGGCCAGGTGATAGACACCCTTGAAATCACGGTAGCAGCCGATCGGCCAGGTGATGGGCGCGGCCTTGATGTTCAGCACCTCTTCGATCTCATCGAGCAGCTCGATGGGGTCGCGGATATCACGGTCGAGCTTGTTGACGAAGCTGATGATCGGTGTGTCGCGCAGACGGCAGACATTCATCAGGGCGATGGTGCGTGGCTCCACACCCTTGCCGCCGTCGATCATCATCAACGCGCTGTCCACCGCGGTGAGGGTACGGTAGGTGTCTTCGGAGAAGTCCTCGTGGCCGGGGGTGTCGAGCAGGTTGATCATGTGCTCGCGGTAGGGGAACTGCATCACCGAGGTGGTGATGGAAATCCCGCGCTGCTGCTCCATGGCCATCCAGTCGGAGGTGGCGTGGCGGTCGGATTTGCGTGATTTCACCGTGCCGGCGACTTCGATGGCCTTGCCCATCAGCAGCAGGCGCTCGGTGATGGTGGTCTTGCCCGCGTCGGGATGGGAGATGATCGCAAACGTGCGGCGTTTGGCGACTTCTTTGGCCTGGGAGGTCATGAATGCGTGCCTGGCTGGAATCGGTTGCGGACCAGGGGTGGCCCGAAAAACGCGCGATTATAACGGATTCGCTCGCGCTGACCGAGTTCATGCTGGGGCGGCTCGTCGGCACCATGTGCCGTGATGTTCACGGGCTGCCCTTTTCAAGGGGGTGTCTTCTGCATGAGAATTATTCTCTTTAAATGCAATGGACGCGCTTCCCATGATCCACCACTTGGCCCGCATCCTGATCATCGAGGACGACACCACCCTGTGCACCCAGCTTGGCGAGTTGCTGTGTGGCCAGGGCTATGCCACCCGTTACAGCCACTTGGGCGAGGATGGCTTGGCCATGGCATTCGAGGAGCAGCCCGACCTGATACTGCTCGATGTGCTGCTGCCGGATATCAGCGGCTTGGTGGTTCTACGTCGCCTGCGTGAGCAGCAACAGACACCGGTGATCATGCTCACCGCCTGCGGCGCCGAAGAGGAGCGCATCCGCGGCCTGCGCCACGGTGCCGACGATTATCTGCCCAAGCCTTTCAACATCACCGAACTGCAGCTGCGCATCGACGCAGTGCTGCGGCGCACGCGACCAGTCGAAATTGCCAGGGGAGGGCAGCCCAACAGTTTGCAGGTCGATGAGCTGCACTTGGACCGTCACGCCCAGCAGGCGCGGGTTGGCGACTGTGAGCTGATACTGACGCCGATCCAGTTCCGCCTGCTCTGGCAGCTGGTCAGCCAGCGTGGCGAGGCGTTGAGCAAGCCTTACCTGTATCGCGTGGTGTTGGAGCGCGAGTACAGCAGCTACGACCGCGGCCTGGACATGCACATCAGCCGCATCCGCCGGCGCCTGGTGGAGACCGGCCTGGGCGCCGACCGGCTGCAGACCCTGCACGGCCGCGGGTATGCCTTCATATGAAGCGGCAACTGTTCTGGAAGCTTTGCATCGTCATCGCCGTCGGCAGTGTTCTGCTGTTCTGGCTGATCGCCCGCCTGGCCTGGCAGACCGAGGAGCGCATGAGCTTCATCGATGCCGAACACCAGCAGACCCTGCGTCACTACGGTGCCCAGGCCGAGGCGCTGTACCTGGCCGGCGATCACAAGGCGCTTGCGCGCTGGTTGGCCACCCTGCAGGAGCAGGAGAAAACCTGGGCGGCGGTTGTAGAGGCCGAGGTGCGACCGTTGGCTGGCAGCCTGCTCAACGAGCGATTCTTCGATGGGTTCAGCCTGGGCCGCGACGTGTCGTGGAAGATCCACCTGTACTTCGAGGAAAACCCGATCATGGACCTGCCGTTCGCCGACGGCAGAACCCATTTCCTGATCATCCTGCCACAGCGAATGCGTCCTGGCCTTTATTGGCACCAGGTCTGGCTGCTGCTGCAGTTCGTGGTGCCGATGGCCACCCTGATGGGCGTTTGCTGGATGCTGTACCGCCATTTGATGCAGCCGCTCGGGCGCCTGGAACAGGCGGCGCGGCAATTCGCTGAGGGTGGCTATGGTGTGCGCGTGCGCTCGCTGCTGGGTAACCGTAGCGACGAACTGGCCAGGCTGGCCGAGACTTTCGATGCCATGGCCGAGCGCACCGGGCAGTTGATCCTCGACCAGCGCCAGCGCCTCGCCGACATGTCCCACGAACTGCGCACGCCGCTGACACGCATCGAGATGGCGGTCAGCCTGGCCGAGCAGGACCCAGGCAACGACCGCCTGCTGCAGCGCATTCGCAGCGAGTGTGGCGAGATGCGGCATTTGGTCGAAGACGCCCTGACCCTCGGCTGGCTGGAAAATGAGCGCCCCGAATTGCGCGACGAGACCCTCGATCTCACCGAACTGGTCGACAGCATCCTCGACGATGCGCGCTTCGAATTTCCCGACCGCCGTCTGGTCGCCGAGCTGCCCGGCGAGGCGCCGCTCAGCGGTACCAGTCAGCGCGCCTTAGGCCAGGCTATCGAAAACGTGGTGCGTAACGCGCTGAATCACACGCCGCCCGGCGGTGAGGTGCGGGTGGCGCTGGATGGCGGTGAGGCGGGCTGGCGCCTGACGGTCAGCGACCAAGGACCCGGCGTGCCCGAAAAGTGGCTGGAACGCATTTTCCGCCCGTTCTTCCGCGCCTCAGGTGAACGGGTCGGCTTCGGTTTGGGTCTGGCCCTGGCCGAACGCCAGGTGCAGGCCACCGGCGGGCGCATCCTGGCGCGCAACCTGGCCGGCGGTGGCCTACAGCTGGAGCTGCAGTTGCCACGGGCGTAACAGTTGTAAAAGTGGTTCCTTCATTCAGGGCTTTAGAGTGAATATTTCGCGATTGAGAAATATTCACATTTGAAATCGAGGCCCATTCCATGTTGTACCGCCCCTTCCACCTTTCCCTGCTGGCCAGTGCCCTGCTCGCGGCCGGCCTGGCACATGCCCATGCCCATGCCGCTGAAGAGCCGCTGGAGCTGGCGGCGACCGATGTCATCAGTCAGACCGACCGCGCCGAAACGGTGGAGGCCGAGCAACTTGAGCACTTCCAGGCCACCGACCTGCAGGATGTTTTCGAATCCAACCCCGAAATCAGTGTCGGTGGTGGCGCCGGTGTGGCGCAGAAGCTTTACCTGCGCGGCATGGAAGACACTCTGCTGAACATCAGCATCGACGGCGCCCAGCAGGCTGGGCAGACCTTTCACCACACCGGGCGCATCGGCATTGAGCCGGAGCTGCTCAAGCGTGCCGAAGTGCAGGCCGGTACCGGTGACGCCACCGCCGGCCCAGGCGCCCTGGGCGGCGCCATCCGCTTCGTGACCAAGGACCCGGACGACCTGCTGCGCGAAGGCGAGCAAGCCGGCGCTCTGCTCAAGAGTGGCTACTTCAGCAACGGCGAGGGCTACAAGACCAGCGCCAGCGTGTTCGGTCGCTTCACTGAAGATTGGTCGGCCCTGGCCTTGGCCAGCTACCAAGACCAGAACGACTATGAGAACGGTGACAACGACGACGTGTTCGGTACCAGTGCGCGGCAGAAGCTCGGCTACGCCAAGCTGGTCGGCAAGCTCACCGAAGAGCAGACCCTGCGCCTGAGCTATGAAGAGCGCCACGACGAAGGCGAGCGCAGCCAGCGCCCGCAGTGGATCGTCAGCGGGTTCAACCCGCTCTATCCGCTGAGCACCGTGCGCGAGACCTGGACCCTCAACTACGCCTTCCTGTCCAAGGACAACCCGCTGCTCGATGCCGAACTGACCGCCTACCACACCGAAACCGAGCTGGAGCAGGACGGCCGCTGGGGCCTGTACTACGGCACCACCCGCAGCGCCGGCTTCGACCTGCGCAATACCAGCCATATTGGTGCGCACAGCCTGACCTACGGCGTCGACTACCGTGACGACAAGGGCACCCTCGGCCCAGCCGGCGACCGCTCGCTGGACAGCGAGACAGGCAACGTCACCGGCTTCTACCTGCAGGATTTCTACCAGGTCACTGAGCGCCTGCTGCTCGGCGCCGGCCTGCGCTACGACCGCTACCAGCTGGACGACCGCGACGACCAGAGCTTCGACGAAGACGGTGTCAGCCCCAACCTCAGTCTGCGTTACCAGCTGACACCGGAACTGGCGCTGCTGGCCGGCTATGCCGAAGCCCTGCGCGGCCCGCAGATTCGCGATGCGTTCAAGCTGGACTCCTCGGGCAACGACCCGGATCTCAAGGCGGAGAAGGCCAAGACCAGCGAAATCGGCGCCGAGTACCGCCTGGGAGGCCTGGAGTTGTCGGTCAAGGGTTACGTCACCCGCATTGAGGACGCCATGGCTGATCCGCTCGGCCGCCCCAACCTGTACATCAATGTTGGGGATCTGAAGAGCAAGGGCGTGCTGCTGCAGAGCGTCTATCACTGGCAACGCCTGAGCGTCGGCTTGAGCTATCACCACAACAACGCCCGCGTCGATGGCGAGCGCATGAACGTCTACGAGCACAACGGCCTGGGGACGAGCGTCGGAGATACCTGGACCACCTTCGCCGACTACCGCATAAACGACAGCCTTTCGTTCGGCTGGCAGGGCCGTTTCGTCGAGGCCATCGACGGATTCGACACCAGCGTTGGTGAAGTCGATAAAGCAGGCTACGGCGTGCACGACCTGTACGCCGAATGGCTGCCGATGCGTGACGACCGTCTGACGCTGACCCTGACCCTGAAGAATGTCTTCGACAAGACCTATCTGGATCACGCCAGCAACGAAGACTTCGAGCACATCCCCGGTTACGAGGGTGTGCGCGGCTTCGACGAGCCGGGTCGTGAATTGCGCCTGGGAGTGGCTCTGCGCATCTAACCGGCGAGTCCGTGCAAGGCCCCGTCAACCTTGGCCGTCGGGGCTAATGAGATGATCACCCTCACACCCTGCGAAGGCTACGCTTTCGCAGGGTGTTCTATTTCCAGGCCGTCATCATGAGCAGTGTTGCACTGGATGGTATCGATCCGGGCAAGCACAGTTTCCCCTTGCATGGACAAGACGGCCAATTACCGCCAGCCTGCTGTCGGCGAAGTCACGACAGCCGGCCTGGCAGTAGTTGTAAAAATGGGGGGCACATAGATTTTGTGCAGTATTTCTGACGTTTCGTTTGGTATAACCAGCAATCAATCGAGTAAGCGACAGGCGAGTGGAAACTGGGGCAATTTTTAATGGCTATGTCTGAGTTAGCTGTTGCATAGCCGCTCGTCCCAGCGCTTCCCTCAAGCAAATCAATGGATTGAGCTGGGTCTTATGACGTTCGAGCAGGCGACGCCATCCCAAGTAATGCGTCAGGTACTTGGTGGCCACACCATGAAAGGGAATCATCCAGCCCTTCAACCGGCTGTCGTAGGCGTTCACGTTCTGGATGTGGAAAGGTC
>JBKEBY010000020.1:0-4650 GCA_047973445.1 Pseudomonas sp. | reverse complement strand
CGCTGGCACCCCACGGACGCAACTCGCTGAACTGGCAATGCGGGCAGCTATTGGGCGTGGGGATCATATCCTGCGCAAGAGGTCCTGATACCGAAAGGCATCTCGCCAATTGCTCACGCTGCCCCGGGCTGAGCTGGGAGAGCCGGGCAATCCAGCTGTTGAAATGACTCGCTCTCATGATTCACCTCCCGTATGTGGAGACGTCATGATCAGCTTAGCCTGTTGCAACAGTTAGCTCAGACATAGCCTTCTTCAAATACTCTTCCACCTGTTTCGCAGTCAAAGTCCTGAAGTTGTTCTGCAGGTAACGCCGAATGGCTGCCTGAGAGGGCATATGGTCCACGTGAAGACCATTGCGGGGCCTGCCGCTGAATGCGCCAAAAGTGTCCACCTCCAGCGGCTTGACTGCCGGCTTGGCAAATACGAGGTACAGAGGAGGCACGCCCGAATCAGCAGGGAAGGTGATGATCACGTCCTGCCAAGTCAGATCATCCTCGGCCGGGAACACCTCGATCTCGCTATCGGCGTCTTCCGCGATGGGGTGTACCAGAACGTTATCCAGCGCTTCAGTTACGCCTGGATATGTCGTAGGCGCACTCACGACCGGCCCCTCGTTTGGCGTCCAGATGATGGTTACGCCACCGAGCTGGGCTTCCATTGCTCGTTTGCCGTCGCTCCAGCGCGCGTCTACAACCGGAACGCTCCCGGTTTGGGTATGCAGACCGTAGGCCCGCACAATCCCATCTGTCCCTCGACGGAATTGAAAGCGTACGCGGGTTGACGCAGCGCTCAGCCCTCGCAGCTCATCTTCGCTGTAAAGAGTGCCGTCGCCCATGTTGGACGGCCACAGAGCCAGCAACAAAGTGCTGGCTGCCGTCCCGGCCGTCATCGCGGTGCCTCGAAGTCCCCAGCTCCCCAGCCCTTCGAATATGGACTGCCCAGCCACCCGCCCCAACGCCACCGTGCCGGCGGCGGCCGCGCCTCGATCGCTGGCGACCACGGAGCTCTTTTGCTCGACCGTGCCAAGCAAGGCGATACGCCCGAAGCTATCAGCAGGCTCTACGGTCGTGCCCGCTGTGGTGGATCCACGCGGCACACTGCAGGATTTGGCGAATACACATTGACTCGAGGCAAGACCGCGCACAGCATGAGTGGGAATATCGGTGGTGAACTGATTGGTGTAGGTGCCTTCTCGGATCGCCCTGGCCCAAATCTCGGTTGCAGCCTCCGCCCGCACGACTAAGTCCGGCTCGATACCAATCGAGCCTCCCGTGCCGGCGACAACACTCCCTTGGGTGGCGATCAGCCGATTACTTCCGAACGGACAGCCGCATTTGACAGCGTGCCCCTCGGTAGCCACGGCAAGGTGTTCGTCAATGACGGTAGGGTTGCCCTCGGCGATGAAGCCCATGCTCTTGCAGGCCGGGCACCATACGGGATCACTGATCCTGGCAGCTTTTCGGAACTCAACAGTGTGTGTGGAAGAGCCAGCCACCACGATACCGCCGGTGCTGGTGGGGTCACCTTCCCTGATGACTAAAGCCATGATCGTCCTTGAGGCCTTGGTAGGAAGGAACGAGCCTAGCAAGCGACATCGGGTAAAGCGCAGGGCAGGTTCACGATTCAAGACCCGCTTGGCGGCGGAATATCGGATTTTGTGATGGCAGCTTGACACCCCGACTTTCCTTTGCCACATTTCGCCCCGGAGGATTCGTGTGCCCCGTGACGTTTGGATGGGGACGGAGCCAACTGCTCAGGAGTGCGATACACCGAGAGCAGGAATGCAGAATTTTGAGCGCATCGGTTTACAGGGCATAAGCAATCGCTATAATGGCGGCCCTTCTAAGCCGGTATAGCTCAGCTGGTAGAGCAACTGACTTGTAATCAGTAGGTCCCGGGTTCGACTCCTGGTGCCGGCACCATAGACACAACGACTCAGGCTCACCGAAAGGTGGGCCTTTTTCGTTTTCAGCGTCGCGTCATCGCTTCGGTGCTTCCTTTCTCAACGCGCCGAACGCTCATCCTGGCCTTAAGAGCCAAACCGCACACCGATGGCCGTGTCATCTGCTCTGCCATCGATCAAGCTTTCGGTTTCTCGAAACTCACCATAGCCCGCTGCACTCCGTGTGCTGATTGTTCACCGCCGATGACCGAGCTCCGACGCAAGGAGGTTGCGCGCGCTTCGATCTGTCCAACAGACGCCGGACATTTCACTCTTCACGTCCCCTGCTAGTGTTAATCCAGTGGTTATCTGACACGACAGCCGCCGTGTCGGAGCCTTTCGCGATCTTTAACCGACAGGGCACGCTCGTTCATTCGTCGCTCTGCGGTTGCACCTAGTTGCACCTGCATTTACGCCTCGGCTATCTTCGCGAATTCCGGTCATCTTCACGAGGACACATCCATGGCCACTACTACCCTCGGCGTCAAGCTGGACGAGGCGACTCGCGACCGTCTCAAGGAGGCTGCGCACAAGATTGACCGCACCCCGCACTGGCTGATCAAGCAGGCGATCTTCAGCTACCTCGAAACCCTCGAAAACGACACCCGCATGCCGGAGCTTAGCGCGCTGGCGCAGCGTATCGGCGAAGGTGACGAAGAGGCGATGGAAGCCTTGGCCGAGCCGGCGTACCAGCCTTTCCTCGAGTTCGCCCAGAGCATCCTGCCGCAATCGGTGCTGCGCGCCGCCATCACCGCCGCTTATCGTCGCCCGGAGCCGGAGGTGGTGCCGCTGATGCTGGAACAGGCGCGGCTTCCCATGGAGCAAGCCAAGGCCAGCTACGATCTGGCCTATTGTCTGGCAGAAAACCTGCGCGAGCAGAAAGGCGCAACCGGGCGCGCCGGTCTGGTGCAGGGGCTGCTGCAGGAGTTTTCGCTATCGTCCCAGGAAGGTGTGGCGCTGATGTGCCTGGCTGAAGCGCTGCTGCGCATCCCGGACAAGGGCACGCGTGACGCGCTGATCCGCGACAAGATCAGCAACGGCAACTGGCAGCAGCACCTGGGCCAGAGTTCGTCGATGTTCGTCAACGCGGCCTCCTGGGGCCTGCTGATCACCGGCAGGCTGGTTTCCACCCACAACGAGACCGGGCTTTCCAGCTCGCTCAATCGCCTGATCGGCAAGAGCGGCGAACCGGTGATCCGCAAGGGCGTGGACATGGCCATGCGCCTGATGGGCGAGCAGTTCGTCACCGGCGAAACCATCGCCGAGGCCCTGGCCAACGCCAGCAAACTCGAAGCCAAGGGCTTCCGCTATTCCTACGACATGCTCGGCGAGGCCGCGCTGACCGAGCTGGATGCACGCGCCTACCTGTCCTCCGACGAGCAGGCCATTCATGCCATCGGTAAGGCTTCCCACGGTCGTGGCATTTACGAAGGTCCGGGCATCTCGATCAAGCTTTCGGCGCTGCACCCGCGCTACAGCCGCGCCCAGCACGAACGGGTAATGGACGAGCTGTATCCGCGTCTGCTGGAGCTGACCCGGCTGGCACGACGTTACGACATCGGCCTGAATATCGACGCCGAAGAAGCCGACCGCCTGGAGCTGTCGCTGGACCTGCTCGAACGCCTGTGCTTCGAGCCCGAACTGCGCGGCTGGAACGGCATCGGCTTCGTCATTCAGGCCTACCAGAAGCGCTGCCCCGCCGTCATCGACTACCTGATCGACATGGCCCGCCGCAGCGGCCACCGCTTGATGATCCGCCTGGTCAAGGGCGCCTACTGGGACAGCGAGATCAAGCGCGCCCAGCTCGACGGCCTGGAAGGCTATCCGGTGTACACCCGCAAGATGTATACCGACATCTCCTACATCGCCTGCGCACGCAAACTGCTGGCGGTGCCGGATGCCGTCTACCCGCAGTTCGCCACCCACAACGCCCATACACTGGCGACCATCTACCACCTGGCCGGCCCCAGCTATTACCCCGGCCAGTACGAGTTCCAGTGCCTGCACGGCATGGGCGAGCCACTGTACGAGCAGGTGGTGGGCAAGATCTCCGAGGGCAAGCTCAACCGCCCCTGCCGCATCTACGCTCCGGTGGGCACCCATGAAACCCTGTTGGCCTACCTGGTGCGCCGATTGTTGGAGAATGGCGCCAATACCTCCTTCGTCAACCGCATCGCCGACCAGTCGGTGTCCATCGCGCAACTGGTCGAGGACCCGGTGGTGAGTGTCGAGCAGGCCGCGGCCCGTGAAGGCAGCCTGGGCCTGCCGCACCCGCGCATCCCACTGCCGATCGAGCTGTACGGCGAGGTACGCACCAACTCCAGCGGTCTCGATCTGTCCAACGAGCACCGTCTGGCCTCGCTTTCCAGCGCGCTGCTCAGCTATCACGAGTGGAGCGCGCGCCCGATTCTGGCCGGCGCCGAGAGCAGTGGCGACTGGGTTGAAGTGCGCAACCCCGCCGACCTGCGCGACCTGGTCGGGCGGGTCCAGCAAGCCAGCCCCGAGGACGTCAGCCACGCACTGGATGCCGCCCAGGCCGCCGCACCGATCTGGCAAGCCACCCCGCCGGCCGAGCGTGCCGCCGTGCTGGAGCGCGCCGCCGACCTGATGGAAGCGCAGCTCCAGCCGCTGATGGGTCTGCTCGCCCGCGAAGCCGGCAAGACCTTCAGCAACGGCATCGCCGAGGTGCGCGAGGCAGTCGACTTCCT
>JBKEBY010000018.1:0-86924 GCA_047973445.1 Pseudomonas sp. | reverse complement strand
TCACCGACCGATCAATCCTAGCCAGAAGCGCAGGGTCGATGGACCTTTCCACATCCAGAACGTGAACGCCTACGACAGCCGGTTGAAGGGCTGGATGATTCCCTTTCATGGTGTGGCCACCAAGTACCTGACGCATTACTTGGGATGGCGTCGCCTGCTCGAACGTCATAAGACCCAGCTCAATCCATTGATTTGCTTGAGGGAAGCGCTGGGACGAGCGGCTATGCAACAGCTAACTCAGACATAGCCATGTGGAAAGGGCCAGCCCTGGCTACAGATATAGCGCGGCGGGTGGATGGACACACCCACTTCCTCTTGCACCTCCCGCGCCACGCATTGCTCGGCAGATTCCCCCGGCTCGACGAAACCGGCGAGCGTACTGTAGACGCCGGGCGCGAAACGCGGGGAACGCGCCAGAAGCAGTTCGTCGCCACACGTAACCAGGACGATCATGCTCGGCGAGATGCGCGGATAGTGTCGAATGCCGCAGCCTTCGCACTGCATGGCCCGCTCGCTACGGTGCTGTCGCATGGGGTGGCCGCAACTGCCGCAAAAACGATGCTGATTGACCCAGGTACCGATCTGCGCCGCATAACCGAGCATGCGAAAGCGCTCGGCATCCTCATCCTGCAACATGAACTGACGAAGCCCCTGCCAGACGGAGCCTGGCACTTCGGCCGGATGCGCCAGCTCCAGCAGGAACACCTCGTCGCCATCGAAGTAACCCAGCCCCTGCTCGCTCAGCACTGGCAGATCCAGGCGCTTCAGCCAGTCCCGGGGAAACAGCACCCCATTACGATCGATCAGAAAACCCTGCTGGCAATGCACCAGCGCCCAACCACCCTCCTTCGCGGGATCTAGTATCGCGGGCTGCCAGCGCAAGCTCATCAGGCGGCGACCGATACACCCAGGGCACGAACGCTTTCGCTTGCCAGATCGAGCACGCTGGCCCGCGAATCGTCACGACGCAGCAGCGCGCCGCCTTCCAGGTAGTACTCCAGGCTGGTCAAGGCATCGGCGAGTGTTTCGAGCATCTGCTCTGGCGGCATCTGCACGCTTTCGAGCATCTGCTTCTGGATGAAGTCGGAGCAGGCACCGATCAGCTCCGCCGCGCGCTCCTGTTCGAGAAAACGCAGGCCGCCACGCACGGCCATCAGGCTGAAGGGTACGTTGGCCAGATGCAGCTTTTCCCCATTGGATTCCAGATAGGCGGTTATCGCCCGCTTGGCCAGAGCCAATCCGGCCGTGGCTTCATCGAGCACGACGATGCAGGCTTCGGCCAGTTGATGGCTAGCGAAGGCCTCGGCCTCCTGGCCGGGCTGGGCGAGCTGCGAACGCACTTCCCGGCGCTCGCCGCGTTCCAGGCTGGCGACCATGCTTTCGACATAGAGCACGGCATCGGCCAATCTCAGCAGAGCCTGGGGTTCGGGCAACTGCTCGTTGCTCCAGGACGAAACCACCGACAACTGGGCATGGAGCGTGCTGGCAGCCGAAGACAGGCCCACCATGCCCAAAGTCTTGGCCAGCTTGCCCAATTGGCTGTGCAATGTCGCATAGGACTCGGCGGGGGCCGTCTTCCGCTCGATCAGATCCAGAAGGTCCTTGCAGCTGGCAAGTTCTTCGCGAATGGCTGAGGACAGGGAACGCATCACCGCCTGCCCAGGGCCAGCCAGACGCTGGCTCTCGTCCTCGATCAGGTGATCGGTAAAGGGCAAGGGACTGAGGGAGAACAGCTCGCGCACCTGGCTGGCCAACGGCCCCGAGCTTTCTGCCAAAGCCACCAGATAGAGCAATTCCTTGAGCAGGCTGCGGGAAGGTTCATAGGCAGGGTTGCCGATCAGTTGCCGCAGCTCGCGGTCGAGTCGGGAGAACAACTGTTTGCGCGACTGACGCGGCAGGAGTTGTCCATCCAGTTGGGCTTCCAGGGCCGCACTACCGACCCAGCACAGACGTCCGGCCGGCGCATCGGCGAAGAGGATGTCGAGCCGGGCGAACGCGCGCGCCATCAGTTTCAGGCTCGCCGATACGTTGTCTTCACGAATGAAGCCAAGCAGCCCGACCTGATACATGTGCCTGAGACGACGAGCCTCCGTGGTACGAACGGCCGGTTCGCGCACCGCCACGGCGACTGGCGGGCGGGCATGATCGAGGCGAACACTGAAGAAGAAGCTCTCCGGCAACGCTGGCTGGCCACCGGCAAGACGCAGGGCATTTATCGGTGGCAGCAGCAGTTCGGGCATCTCCTGGCGACTGGCATCGACACTTTCCAGATAACGCCCCAGCACATAGAGCGCATTGCTCAGTGCGGCGAGCTGGGCATCGCGCTCGTCGCCCGCGCCGACGGGAATATCCGTGGCCAGGTTCAGCACTTCCTGGGCCAAGAGTTCGGCGCCGGTCAGTTCGACGAGCTTGAGGGTGCCGCGAACCTGCTTGAGATTCTCGACTGCCTGTTGCAACAGGCCGCCATTGTTCCGGTCAATGATGAAATGTTCGAGGCTCTGCTCTGCCTCTTCCATGGTCGCGAACAGCTCATCCCGCACCAGACTGAGTGAAGTAGCTCCAGTAACCATGCCTAGCGCGCCTCCCGCGCAACGTTTAGAGGATGCATCAGTCGGCGAAATCCGGTTTCTGCTTGGTCATATGGGCGGCCATGGCCACCTTGAGGTCGGCGGATTGCAGCATTGCGGCATTCCAGGTTGCCATGTACTCGAGACCATCGTCGACCCGGTGATCGCGCATGTAGCGAATCATCTCCTTGGTTCCGCGGATGGCCAACGGCGACTTGGCGGCGATTTCGGCGGCCAGTGCGAAAACGCCATCCATCAGCGCCGAATGATCAGCATAGGTGCGATTGACGAGGCCGATGGTCTGCGCCTCCTCGCCGCTCACATTGCGCCCGGTATAGGCCAGTTCACGCATCATGCCATCACCGATGATCCGTGGCAGGCGCTGCAGCGTACCTACGTCCGCCGCCATGCCCATGTCGATCTCCTTGATGGAGAACTGCGCATCGGCCGTGCTGTAGCGCATGTCGCACGCAGAAATCAGGTCGACCGCGCCGCCCACGCAGTAGCCCTGGATGGCTGCAATCACCGGTTTGCGGCAATGGTCGACAGCATTGAGCGAAGCCTGCAGGCTGAGGATCTTGTGTCGCAGCCGTTCGGCGTTGCGCCCGATGTCGTTGCCCAGTTGGCTGGCGGCCTGAGCCAGCAACTGCAGGTCGATGCCTGACGAGAAGTGCTTGCCGTTACCGGACAGCACGACGACGCGGACTTCGTCGGTCTCGTCGACCCAGCGGAAGATATCGATGATCTCGGTCCAGAACGCGGCATTCATCGCGTTGGCCTTCTCTGGACGGTTGATCGCCACATGGGCGATCTTGTCCGTCAGTTCGACCTGGAAGGCTTGGTATTCAGTCATGCTCTCATCCCCGACAACGGCAGGCACCATGGTGCATCACAAAGGTTCAACGCCCCGCCAAATACAGCGACGCATAGCCGAGCAACTATAACAACAGCCGGCTGAAAGTGGTTGCGCGACGATGTGATGCAGCCCACGGCCTCGCACATGAGCTACCGCTCGAATATTCATTCAACCATCCAGGATGCAATCGACCGTATAGCGCGGCTCGTTGGAATCGGCCTCGCTCTGCAGCCCATGCACATCGGCATCGAACCCCGGAAAGCGCTTGGCGAAGTTCTGCGCGAACTCAAGGTAATCGACAATCGAGCGCGTCTGGGAGGTGAATCGCTCGCCTGGCATGATCAACGGAATTCCCGGCGGGTACGGCACCAGCATAACGGCCGCGACACGCCCTTCCAGCTGCTCGATGGGCACCGCCTCCACCTCGCCACGCACCAGCTTGTCGTAGGCATCCGCCGGCTTCATCGCCAGTTCGGGCAAGGCGGTGTACATACGCCGCATCGCCCTGGCGGTGGCGTTTTCGCGGTAACAGGCATGCAGCGCGTCGCAGAGATCGCGCAGCCCCATGCCCTCGTATGTGCTGCCGCCCGCGCTGGCTACTGCCGGTAGCGCTTCGCATAGCGAGACGTTGTTGTCGTAATGTCGCTTGAACTCCAGCAGCTCGGTGAGCAAGGTGCTCCACTTGCCCTTGGTGATGCCCATGGAGAAGAGCACCAGAATCGAGTAGAGACCGGTCTTTTCCACGACCAGTCCGCGCTCCCAGAGGAACTTGCTGACTACCGCGGCGGGAATGCCACGCTCGCTCAGTTTGCCGGCAGCCGTCAGGCCCGGAGTCACCAACGTGACCTTGATCGGATCGAGCAGTACGTAGTCCTCGGCCAGATGGCCGAAACCGTGCCAGTCGGCATCCGGCTCCAGTAGCCAGTCACGGGTGACCAGCGCCTCCGGATCCTCGGCAAATGTGGGCTGCCAGATACTGAACCACCAGTCATCCGTCGCCAAATGCTGGCGCAGGTTGTTGAGAGCCCTGCGAAAACTCAATGCCTCGTCGAAGGTTTCCTGGATCAGCGAGCGGCCAGCGGGCCCCTCCATCATCGCGGACGCCACATCCAGCGAGGCGAGGATTCCGTACTGCGGCGAAGTGGAGATATGCATCATGAAGGCTTCGTTGAAGCGATCGCGATCCAGCTGACGGGTCTGGCTGTCGAGCACATGGATCATCGATGCCTGGCTGAAGGCAGCCAACACCTTGTGCGTCGAATGCGTGGTGAACACCAGTGGCCCCTGCTCGCGCGTGTCCATGCCGTAGCGACCGTCGTAGAACTCGTGGAACGCCGCATAGGCGTACCAGGCCTCGTCGAAATGCAGCACCTCCACGCAGTCGCTCAGCGTGCGCTTGTTCAGATTGGCGTTGTAACAGAGGCCGTCGTAGGTCGAGTTGGTGATCACCGCCAGCTTGACCCTGGCGGGTCGGCCACGGGTCAGCGGGTTGGCATCGATCTTGGCCTGGATCGACTCGCGGCTGAACTCCTCCAGCGGGATCGGCCCAATGATGCCCAGCTCGTTGCGCGACGGGGTGAGATAGAGCGGGATGGCACCGGTCATGATGATCGAGTGCAGGATCGACTTGTGACAGTTGCGATCCACCAGCACCAGATCGCCCCTGGCCACCATGGAATGCCAGACGATCTTGTTCGCCGTCGAGGTGCCGTTGATCACGAAGAACGTGTGGTCTGCACCGAAGTTGCGTGCCGCCCGAGCCTCGGCGGCCGCCAGCGGCCCGGTGTGATCGAGCAGCGAACCCAGCTCAGGCACCGAGACCGAGAGGTCGGAACGCAAGGTGTTCTCGCCGAAGAACTGGTGGAACGCCTGCCCCACCGGACTCTTGCGAAAGGCCACACCACCGCCGTGACCGGGTGTATGCCAGGAATAGTTGGAGTCGCCGGTATGCTGGACCAGCGCCCGGAAAAAAGGCGGCAGCAGGCCCTCCAGGTAAGATCGCGCCGCCCGGGCCACCTGCCGCGCCAGAAAAGGCACGGTATCTTCGAACAGATAGAGGATGCCACGCAGCTCGTTGAGATCGGCCATGGCTTCGGCCGGCGCGTTCTCGATGGTGACCTGTTCGCCGAGCGCGAAGATCGGCAGTTGCGGCGCGCGGCGCCGGGCCACGCGGATCAGCCCCACAACATCCTGCAGCAGGCGCTGGTTGTCACCCGCCCCTTCGGCCGCAACGAGAATGCACGCGAGGCCATGATGGGTGGAGGCGACGATGCGCCCTTCGCTGGCGCTCGCGGTAGGCAGGATATGGAAACCGTCCTGCTCCAGCTCGGCTGCGATTTCACGCACGCGCTGACCGGCGACGGTATCGGCCTTGATGTCGCGGTGAACGATAAGAATGGGGAATTTCAAGTCTTTGTACATGGAGGATTCCTGAAGACACCTGCCTTCAGGGTAGAAGCTTCATGCACAAGCTCCAAGCAAACCGCTGAAACGCCCTCAGGCAGGTTGCGTCTCGGCGTCCATCGGCTGCTCCAGCTGGACCCAGAGCGACGGGCCACCAGCCGCTTTCTCGATGGCCGCCAGCCGCGCCGCATGGGCGGCCAGCTCGTCATCGCTGGCGCGGATGATTCGGGTAGCCAAACGATTGGCCGGCAGGTGCCGGATCGCCGTCGGTTGCTGGCGGCCGCCGTTGGAATCGTCCCCCTCGCCTGCCAGAGAAAGATGCGTCTGCCCACCGGTCACGGTCAGGAAGACATCGGCCAGGATCTCGGCATCGAGCAAGGCGCCGTGCAGATCGCGGCCCGAGTTGTCGACGCCGTAACGCTTGCAGAGCGCATCCAGGCTGTTGCGCTGCCCCGGGTGCCGCTCGCGGGCCATCAACAGCGTATCGAGCACCGAGCAGTGATCGGCGATGTCGGCCCGATCCTGCTGCCCCAGCAGGGCGAATTCGTTGTTGATGAAGCCGATATCGAACGCCGCGTTGTGAATGATCAGCTGCGCGCCCTTGATGAACTCGAAGAATTCATCGGCCACGTCACGAAAGCGCGGCTTGTCCACCAGAAACTCGTTGGTGATGCCGTGAACCGCGATGGCACCCTCATCCACTTCCCGGTCCGGTTGCAGATAGACGTGGTAGTGCCGTCCGGTCAGCTTGCGCCCGATGACCTCCACACAGCCGATCTCGATGATCCGGTGGCCATCGGTAACCGGCATGCCTGTGGTTTCGGTATCGAGAACGACGCTACGCATGGTGTTTGATTCTCTTGCAACGGAATAAAGGTGAGTCTGGCCTGACTCGGGAGTGTCTCAGGCGAATCGGGTCGCCTGGAGTTTACGAGCTGTAGATACGCGGATTCAACGTCGCCCCGGCACGCTCAGACGGGTTGTCGCCTGGCCTGCACCACGCCGCGGTTGGCCAGCAGATCGGCATGTTCGTTGCCCGGATGCCCGGTGTGTCCGCGCACCCATTTCCAGGTCACCTGATGACGATTGACCTGTTCGTCCAAGAGGCGCCACAGGTCGGCATTCTTCACCGGCTGCTTCGAGGCCGTTTTCCAGCCGCGCTTCTTCCAGTTGGGCATCCAGTCATTGATGCCTTGCATGACGTACTGGGAATCAGTGATCAAGCGAACCTGGCAGGGTCGCTTGAGTTCTTCCAGCGCACGGATCGCCGCCATCAACTCCATCCGATTGTTGGTCGTTTCCGCCTCGCCGCCCCAGAGTTCGCGCTCGACCCCCTTGTAGACCAGCAACGCGCCCCAGCCACCTGGACCCGGATTGCCCTTGCAGGCACCGTCCGTATAAATCTCGACCGCCTCGTCACTCATCTGGAATTCTTAGCTCTTCTCTTATTCAGCATCTCGACGGCTGATTTTCGCCACGGGCAACGGCAGCAGCTTACCCATCCGTTCCCGCCGGTTCTGCCGCAATGGCCGCAGTCCGGCCATCAGCTTGCGGGCCACCAGCAGGTAGAAGCCTCCCATGGGCGCCTGCAGCTGCTCGCCGATCATGTCCAGCCGCGTCAAGCGTTTCTGCCAGCGGGCCGAGGAAAGCGGCGGACAATAGCACCCGAATCGATGTTTCTCCAGCGCGAATCCAAGCAGATTGAGCCAGTCGCCGACACGGTTGGGACGAATGCAATGCGCCTGGCGCAGGATCTCCCGTGACAGCAGATGACGCGCGCCCCAAACGCTCCAGGGGTTGATACCGACGATCAGCAGATGCCCGCCCGGCCTGACGCTGCGCGCCGCTTCACGCAGCACGGCGTGCGGCGACAGACTGAAATCCAGTCCATGCTGGAGCACCACCACATCGGCGGCATGCTCGGTCAGCGGCCAGGATTGTTCTTCGCAGATGATTTCCACGCCAGGCATCGGTGCACCCAGGCGCACGCTGCGTTTGATCTTCTGCGATTCGATAGGCGCATCGACGAAAGGCGCATAGTGCACCAGGTAACTGCCGAAACAGCGCTCCAACTCATCCCTGAGCAACCGGCGCTCCTGCTCGCGCAGTTGCAGGCCCAGTGGCCCCTCGAACCAGGCATTGGCCTCGTCGATCAGGGATAACCAGCAGGCATCCGCCTTGACACTGTGGTCGTGGTTCATGCTCGACTCCATTCATCGGCTCGGTCTGCACGACTACCTTTTATGGGTTCGGCTCGACCGACCTGAGGGTCTACTCCCGCTCCGCCCGGCCCTTCGGCTTGCGACGAAGCAGAAACAGACCATAGGATGCGCCTTTGTCACTGACTTGGCGACCGCCGACATGTTGCAGATAGATGCTTTGCCCGCCTTTACCGACAACTACATATGGCTGCTGCAGGATGCCAACCGTAAGGAATGTGCGGTGGTCGATCCTGGTGACTGCGCGCCGGTCAGTGCCTGGCTCGACAGTCACCCTGACTGGCAACTGACCGATATCCTGATCACCCATCACCATCACGATCACGTGGGGGGCGTGCAACAGCTTAAGGCGACAACCGGGGCACGGGTTCTCGGTCCGGCGAACGAGAATATCCCCGCCAGAGACGCGGGGCTCGTCGAAGGCCAACTGGTCGATGTGCTCGGCCACAAGTTGCAAGTCATCGAGGTGCCGGGGCATACGCTCGGCCATATCGCCTATTTCCACGATGACCCACAGTCACCCTGGCTCCTCAGCGGCGACACGCTGTTCGCAGCCGGTTGCGGTCGCCTGTTCGAAGGTACGGCCGAACAGATGTTCGACTCACTGCAACGCCTTGCCTCGTTGCCAGCGCAGACACGTGTCTACTGCACCCACGAATACACCTTGAGCAATCTGCGCTTTGCACAAGCCGTGGAACCCTCCAACCCGGCCATCGCCGAGCGGTTTGCCGAAGCGACACGCCAGCGCGAAGCCAACCGCATCACGCTGCCTTCGGACATCCGTACCGAGCTGGCCACCAACCCCTTTCTGCGCAGCAGCGATACAGCAGTGGCCGCAGCCGCCAGTGCCTACAGCCAACAACCGTTGGACAATCCAACGGCGGTTTTTCGGGCACTTCGCGCCTGGAAGGATCGCTTCTGAGGAACCTCGACCACTCCCCAAAACCAGCCTGCTTGCTTGACCCGTCCGGACGGCATTCCTAAACTCCCCCGAATTTTGCGCTAGGGAAAACGTCCAGCCAATGCCGTCCGACTCTTCAAATCGCCCTCTTCCGGACGCCTTGGCAGCCTCCGGCCGGCTTCTGACACTGGCCATCCTCAGCGTACTTGCCGGCTGCCAAAGCACCGCCATGCAAGCTCCAGGATCGACTCAGACAGCCTCCAGCGCGCCTTTTGCCGGTTCGGCACAAACCCTTTGGCTGATGGAAAAACCCGCCAAACAAACCCACCAGGATATCTGGGACCGGGTTCGCGACGGCTTCAAGCTGCAGGAGTACCTGGACAGTAACCCGCGCATTGAGCAACAACGACTGGTATTCGCCAGCCGCCCCGAATCCATCGAGATGGTCAGTGAGCGGGGCGCCCCCTACATCCATTACATCGTCGAGCAGCTCGAGGAGCGCAACATGCCGCTCGAGCTGGCGCTGCTGCCGATCATCGAAAGCTCCTACAATCCTTTCGCCTATTCGCCGGCACAGGCCGTCGGTCTCTGGCAGTTCATCCCCTCCACCGGCCGACACTTCAACCTGCAACAGACCCGCTGGTACGACGGACGTCGCGACATCACCGCATCAACTACTGCCGCGCTGCGTTATCTCACCTATCTGCACGGGCTGTTCAACGAAGACTGGCTGCTGGCACTGGCGGCTTATAACGCCGGCGAAGGTACCGTCAGCCGGGCCATCGAGCGCAACCAGAAGCGAGGCCTACCGACCGATTACTGGAACCTGCCGCTACCCAAGGAAACCCGCGACTACGTGCCCAAGCTGCTGGCCCTGTCGCAACTGATACAAGCGCCCGAGACTTACGGAATCAATCTCAGCCCTATCGCCAACGAGCCCTACTTCGAAGTCGTGGCGCTCAAGCATCAGATGGATCTCGCCCGGGTAGCGGCGCTGGTGGATCTGGATGAAGAAGAAATCTACCAACTCAATCCCGCGTTCACCCGACGCATCACACTCGACGGCCCGCAGCAACTGCTCATCCCGACCGCCAAAGCGGAGATGCTAGCGGCCAACCTAGCGTTGATGAAGCCCCAGGAACTGGTCAACTGGCAGGAATACAAGGTTCGTCCGGGCGATACGCTAGGTGCCATCGCCAACCGTCACCGACTGTCGGTCAACGTGATTCGCGATATCAACCGACTCGACGGCGACCACCTGCGCATCGGTCAGCTATTGAGCCTGCCACAGTCCGCCGACAGGGGCTCATCGCGCGAACTGCTCCATGCCGTGACCCGTAGCCAGCCGACGCCGCGGAGCTACCGTGTGCGCCAGGGTGACAATCTCTGGGATATCGCCAAGGCACATAAGGTGACGGTTCATGAGTTGCAAAGCTGGAACAAGCTCTCCGGCAGTACTCTCAAGGTCGGCCAGGCGCTGTTTCTCCAGGGTCCGGCACCGAAGGCAGCAACCGCCAAGGCGGCTCCGACCTATTACAAGGTCAAGAAAGGCGACTCTCTTTACCAGATCGCCAAGCGCTTCAATGTAGGCATAGATCACCTGCGCAGCTGGAATCCGATGGACAGCTCCATGCTGAAGCCGGGACAGACGCTCACACTATATCTGCCCCACTGATCCGCCACGCTGCGGCGCCACGACTCGCTGGCGTCGCGGCAAATATGGCAGAAGATGGCGCGACCCCACCCAACGCTCGGAGGCCTCGTCGCTCCAGCCCAGGTGGAGCGCACGTCGGATCATCTCCCTCCCCTTCCTGCAGTTCGGAACAAGGCGATACCACTCCACTACGGCCACGCTTTTTCCTGCCCATACAAGCTGTTACTGTACTCGGCCGAAAAGCTGAAAGCGCCATGGATCGGATTCACCATCTGATGCGACCCGCCCTATTACCATTGATCTGCCTGGCCTTGAGCTTCCCCGCGTTTGCCGCTATCAGCGAAAGTCACGGCTACGCGCAGTTCGGCATCCTCAAGTACCCGCAGAACTTCACCCACTTCGACTGGGTGAATCCCGAGGCGCCGAAAGGCGGCGTCGTACGCTTGATGGCTTCAGGCACCTTCGACACACTCAATCCCTATACCTTCAAGGGCACAAGCCCCAGCGCCACACCGGGCTTTTTCCAGTACGGCATCAGCGAACTCAATGAACCCCTGATGGTAGGTACCGGCGTCTACGATCCATCCGGTGACGAACCCTCCTCGGCCTACGGTTTGATCGCCGAGTCAATCGAGTACGCCGACAACCGCAGTTGGGTCGTCTTCAACCTGCGTGATTCAGCCCGTTTTCACGATGGCCAGCCAATCACCGCCTACGATGTCGCTTTCTCCTATCGCCTGCTGCTCAAGGATGGTCACCCACGCTACCGGACGGGCCTGCAAGGGGTACGCCGTGTCGATATCCTCAACCGCCACCGCATTCGTTTCGTATTCGAGACGGCCAACGATTCGCTGCTGATCCTGCGCCTCAGCGAACTGCCCGTTCTGCCGCAGCACTACTGGAAGGACCGGGACTTCAAGGCCACCACCTTCGAACCGCCCCTGGGTAGCGGCCCTTACCGGATCAGCAGGGTGCAGCCAGGCCGCCAGGTGGTGTTCGAGCGCGTCAGCAATTGGTGGGGCGCCGATCTGCCGGTCAACCGTGGCAAGTACAACTTCAACCGGGTCGAGGTGGAGTTCTATCGCGATAGCACAGTGGCTTTCGAAGCGTTCAAGGTCGGTGAGTTCGATTTCTACATCGAACACCAGGCCAAGAACTGGGCCAACGGCTATCAATTTCCCGCCGTGCAACGGGGGGACGTGATCCGTACGAGCATTCCGCACCAGATTCCGACCCAGACCCAGGCACTGTTCATGAATGGGCGTCGCGGGACCTTTGCTGATATCAGGGTGCGCGAAGCGCTGGGGATGCTGTTCGATTTCGAATGGACCAATCGAGCGCTGTTCTACGAGGCCTATCGTCGCAGCGAAAGCTACTACCCGAACAGCGACTTCACCGCCAGCGGCCTGCCTGAAGGTGCCGAGTGGTTGCTGCTCTCTCGTTATCGCAAGCAGTTGCCTCCCGAGGTATTCACCGAGCCCTTTCATCTGCCGCGAACCGAGGGTCGCGGCATTCCGCGAGCCACTCTGCGTCGCGCCCTGGCGCTATTTGCCGAGGCCGGTTGGAAGCTCTCGGAAAACGGTCTTTCCGACAGGAAAGGCCGTCCCTTGCGCTTCGAAATCCTGCTGGTGAACCCGCGGCTGGAGCGTATCCTTCAGCCCTACGTGGAGAATCTGGCGCGTATCGGTATCCGGGCGAATCTGCGCACGGTGGACAGTGCACAGTACAAGCAGCGCCTGGACCAGTACGATTACGACATGATCCTTGCGACACTGGGGCAGAGCCTGAGCCCCGGAATCGAACAATGGCTTTACTTTCACTCCAGCCAGGTCGACGTGAAAGGCGGGCGCAACTATGCCGGCATCGCCAATCCGATCGTCGACGACTTGCTGGATAAGCTGCTCACCGCGCAGACCCGCGACGAGCAGGTAGCCGCCTCGCGGGCCATCGACCGCGTACTGCTATGGAACCACTACACCATTCCGAACTGGTTCATCGATCACCACCGCCTGGCGTACCGCAACCGATTCGCACACGTCAGCACACCACCCTACACACTGGGGCTGAACACCTGGTGGCTGAAGAACCTGGAGAAGCACCAATGACCCATCGCATTGTGCGGCCCATTCTGCACGCCGGTATCCTGCTGTTCTGTCTAGCCGCGACGGCCCAGGCAGTACCTCGACATGCACTGACCCTGTACGGGGAGACGCCCAAGTACCCGGCTGACTTCCAGCATTTCGACTACGCCAACCCCGGCGCGCCGAAGGGCGGCACCCTGCGCCAGGCCGGTTTTGGCAGCTTCGACTCACTCAACCCCTTTATTAACAAGGGAGTTGCAGCGGACGGCATCGGCCTGGTCTACGACACCCTGACCACCAACAGCATGGATGAGCCATTCACCGTCTATGGCTTGCTCGCCGAGAAAATCGAGAGTGGACCGAACAACGAGTGGGTCCGTTTTTATCTGCGGCCCGAGGCGCGCTTTCATGACGGTGAGCCGGTAACAGCCGAGGACGTTGTCTTCACCTTCGAGACCCTGCTGGCAAAAGGCGCGCCGCACTACCGCGCCTACTATGCCGACGTGGAAGAAGTAGTCGCCGAAAGTCCGCGTCGGGTGCGCTTCGACTTCAAACATGCCGGCAATCGTGAACTGCCATTGATTCTAGGCCAGCTACCCGTGCTGCCCGCTCACTGGTGGACCGAACGCGACTTCACCTCGGGAAGCCTGGAGCCGCCGCTGGGCAGTGGCCCCTACCGTGTGGAGCGCGTCCAGGCCGGACGCACAATCCGCTATGCACGCGTCGGGGACTACTGGGGCAAGGACCTGCCGGTGAACCGCGGCTTCTACAATTTCGACCACCTGACCTTCGACTACTACCGCGACAACACCGTAGCGCTGCAGGCCTTCAAGGCCGGACACTTTGATTTCTGGGAAGAACGCACCGCCAAGAGCTGGGCGACCGCCTATGACATCCCCGCTGTGAAGGACGGCCGCATCGTTCGTGAGGAAATCGACAATCACAATCCGGCCGGCATGCAAGGCTTCGTCCTCAATATTCGACGTCCGCATCTGGCTGATCGCCGAATCCGCGAGGCCCTGGGTCTGCTCTTCGATTTCGAGTGGACCAACCGTCAGCTGTTCAACGGCGCCTATACGCGAACCCGCAGCTATTTCGACAACTCCGAACTTGCCTCCTCCGGTTTGCCCGACAAGGACGAGCTCAGGGTGCTGGAGCCACTGCGTGGCACCGTCCCGGACGAGGTATTCGAAAAGCCGTTCGAACTGCCCCGCACCGAGGCCAACGGCGTGATCCGCGAGCAGATGCGTCAGGCCTACCGGCTGCTTACCGAAGCTGGCTGGAAAATCGAGAACGACCGGATGGTTGATACCGAAGGCAAGCCGGTGAAGCTCGAGTTTCTCCTGGTACAGGCCGAGTTCGAGCGGGTCCTGCTGCCGTACAAGCGCAACCTTGCCGACCTGGGCATCGAACTGGAGATTCGCCGGGTGGATGTCTCGCAGTACATCAACCGGCTGCGCTCACGTGATTACGACATGATCGTCAGCGGCTTCAGCCAGTCCAGCTCTCCCGGCAACGAGCAACGCGGTTTCTGGCATTCGAACAGCGCGGACAACCCCGGCAGCCGCAACTTCATCGGCCTCAAGGACCCGGCGATCGACACACTGGTCGAGGGGCTGATCGCCGCCGATTCTCGCCAGGAGCTGATCACCCACACCCGTGCGCTGGATCGTGTGCTGCTGTGGGGGCATTACGTGGTGCCCAACTGGCATATCAAGTCGTGGCGGGTGGCCTACTGGAACCATCTCGCCCATCCGACCGTCACGCCGCGACAGGACATCGGCCTGATGACCTGGTGGCGCAAACCCGATGCCGCCACCCCTGCCGCCGATCCGGCAGAAGCGCAGAAGGCCGAGAAAGCCGGCGTCCCCCTGCCGTCGACCGTGCCGGATGACGTCGAGGCGGAGCGCTGAGCATGCTCGCTTACATCTTCCGGCGCCTGCTGCTGATCATCCCCACTCTTTTCGGCATTCTGCTGATCAACTTCCTCATCATCCAGGCCGCACCCGGCGGGCCGGTCGAGCAGGCCATCGCCAAACTGGAGGGTTTCGAAGGCGCCACCAGTCGCATCGCCGGTGGAGGATCGGAAGTTGCCATGGCCGGCACCAACTACCGCGGCGCGCAAGGGCTCGATCCCGACCTGGTGGCGGAGATCGAGCGCCTCTACGGTTTTGATAAACCGGCTGCCGAGCGCTTCTGGATCATGCTCAGTAACTATCTGCGCCTTGATTTCGGAGAGAGTTTCTTCCGCGATGCCAAGGTCACCGACCTGATCATCGAGAAGATGCCGGTATCGATCTCGCTGGGGCTATGGAGCACCCTGATCATGTACCTGGCCTCCATTCCGCTGGGAATCGCCAAGGCGACGCGACATGGCAGCGCCTTCGATGTCTGGACCAGCTCGGCGATCATCGTCGGCTATGCAATTCCGGCCTTCCTGTTCGCCATCCTGCTGATCGTGCTCTTCGCTGGCGGCAGCTACTGGGACTGGTTTCCGTTGCGCGGCCTGACGTCTACCAACTTCGAGGAGTTGAGCTTCGCTGGCAAGCTCATCGATTACTTCTGGCACCTGGCGCTGCCGGTCACCGCGCTGGTGATTGGCAACTTCGCTACCCTAACCCTGCTGACCAAGAACAGTTTCCTCGACGAAATCAACAAGCAGTACGTCATCACCGCACGCGCCAAGGGCCTGAGCAAGAACCGCGTGCTCTACGGACATGTCTTCCGCAATGCCATGCTGATCATCATCGCCGGCTTCCCGGCAGCCTTCATCGGCATGTTCTTCACCGGCTCGCTGTTGATCGAGGTGATCTTCTCTCTGGACGGCCTCGGCCTACTGAGTTTCGAGGCGGCGATCAATCGGGACTACCCCGTGGTGTTCGGCACCCTCTTCCTCTTCACGCTGCTGGGCCTGGTGGTAAAGCTGATCGGCGACCTGACCTATACGCTGGTCGACCCGCGCATCGACTTCGAAAGCAGGGAGGCCTGAGATGAAACTGACTCCGCTCAATCAGCGTCGGCTCGCCCTGTTCAAGGCCCACAAGCGCGGCTGGTGGTCGCTATGGATATTCCTCGCGCTGTTCGCGCTCAGCCTGAGCGCGGAACTCATCGCCAACGACAAGCCCATCGTGGTGCGCTTCGATGGCGGCTGGTATTTCCCGGTATTTGAGCGCTATCCCGAAACCACCTTCGGCGGCGAGTTCCCACTGCAGGCCAACTACAAGGGCCCTTACATTCAGGAGCTGATCAAGGCGAAAGGTGGCTGGATGATCTGGCCGCCGATTCCCTTCGACTATTCCAGCATCAACTACGACCTGCAGGTCCCCGCGCCCGGTCCGCCATCGCTGGACAACTGGCTCGGCACCGACGATCAGGGCCGTGACGTGCTGGCACGGGTAATCTATGGCTTCCGTATCTCGGTGCTGTTCGCACTGACGCTGACTCTGATCAGCTCGGTCATCGGTGTCATCGCCGGCGCACTGCAAGGCTTCTATGGCGGTTGGGTCGATCTGGTCGGGCAACGGGTGCTGGAGATCTGGTCCGGCCTGCCGGTGCTCTATCTGCTGATCATCCTCGCCAGCTTCGTGCAGCCGAACTTCTGGTGGCTGCTGGGCATCATGCTGCTGTTTTCCTGGATGAGCCTGGTGGACGTAGTCCGCGCCGAGTTCCTGCGCGGACGAAACCTGGAGTACGTGCGTGCGGCGCGAGCGCTGGGCATGCAGAACGGCGCCATCATGTTCCGGCATATCCTGCCCAACGCGATGGTTTCGACCATGACCTTCATGCCGTTCATCCTCACCGGCGCGATCGGCACCCTGACCGCGCTGGATTTTCTCGGCTTCGGTCTACCGCCGGGCGCGCCGTCCTTGGGTGAGCTGGTCGCACAGGGCAAAGCCAACCTGCAGGCGCCGTGGCTGGGCATCAGCGCCTTTGTCGTCCTGGCCGTGATGCTGACGCTGCTGGTATTCATCGGCGAGGCCGCACGCGATGCATTCGATCCAAGGAAATAAGATGGCTGACAATCTGATCGAGGTTCGCGACCTCGCCGTGGAATTCGTCAGCGGCGAACAGACGCAGCGCGTGGTCGAGGGCGTCAGCTTCGACATTCGCAAGGGCGAAACCCTGGCGCTGGTTGGCGAAAGCGGCTCCGGTAAATCGGTGACCGCCCACTCCATCCTGCGACTACTGCCCTACCCCCTGGCTCGTCATCCAGCCGGAAGCATCTCCTATGGCGGGCATGACCTGCTGCAGAGCGACGAAAAACACATGCGTCGCATCCGTGGCAACCGCATCGCCATGGTGTTTCAGGAGCCAATGACCTCGCTCAACCCGCTGCATACCGTCGGGGTGCAGATCAACGAGGTCCTGCAGTTGCACAAGGGGCTGCGTGGTCGGGCCGCCACCGCACGCACGCTGGAACTACTGGAACTGGTGGGCATACCCGAGCCGCGCAAGCGCATCCGCGCCTATCCCCATGAATTATCCGGTGGTCAGCGTCAGCGCGTGATGATCGCCATGGCACTGGCCAACGAGCCCGAACTGCTGATTGCCGACGAACCCACCACGGCGCTCGACGTGACAGTACAGCTGAAAATCCTCGAACTGCTCAAAGAATTACAGCAGCGTCTGGGCATGGCGTTGCTGCTGATCAGCCACGATCTGAACCTGGTCAGACGCATCGCGCATCGCGTATGTGTCATGCAGCGCGGTCGTGTCGTCGAACAGGCATCCTGCGAACAACTGTTTCGTGCACCGGAGCATCCCTATACTCAGGAACTGCTCGGCGCGGAACCCAGCGGAGGTCCGGTGCCGGTCGAGGCCGCCCCGCCATTGCTGGAAGTGAAAGACCTGCGTGTCTGGTTTCCGATCAAAAAAGGCGTGTTCAGGCGCACCGTCGATCACATCAAGGCAGTGGATGGCGTCGACTTCAGCCTGCCCAAGGGGCAGACGCTGGGTATCGTGGGTGAAAGCGGTTCGGGTAAGTCGACACTGGGGCTGGCCATCCTGCGGTTGTTGTCCAGCCGCGGCGAGATCCGCTTCCAGGGGCAAGCGCTGGAGGATTTGTCGCAGCGAAGGATTCGGCCGTTGCGTCGACAGATGCAGGTGGTGTTTCAGGACCCCTACGGTAGCCTGAGCCCACGCATGTCGGTGGGCCAGATCATCGGCGAAGGGCTGGACATCCACCGGATGGGCAGTCCGAAGGAACGAGCGCAGGCAATCATCGATGCGCTGACGGAAGTGGGATTGGATCCCGAAAGTCGCCACCGCTACCCCCACGAATTTTCCGGTGGGCAGCGGCAGCGCATAGCCATCGCGAGGGCGCTGGTACTCAAGCCGGACTTGATCCTGCTGGATGAGCCGACCTCCGCGCTGGACAGAACCGTGCAACGGCAGGTCGTCGAGCTACTCCGCTCGCTGCAGGCCAAGCACAACCTGACCTACCTGTTCATCAGCCACGACCTGGCGGTGGTACGGGCATTGAGTCACCAGATGATGGTGGTCAAGCAAGGAAAGGTAGTGGAACAGGGTGCGGCCGAGACCATCTTCGCCGCCCCGCAACATCCGTATACACAGCAGTTGCTGGAGTCCGCCTTTCTGGCGCCTGCAACTGAACAACCAGAAGAGGGACAAGCACATGGGTTTTCTTACCGGTAAGCGCGTACTGATCGTCGGCGTCGCCAGCAAACTGTCGATTGCCTCGGGTATCGCTGCGGCCATGCATCGCGAGGGCGCGGAGCTGGCCTTTACCTACCAGAACGACAAGCTCAAGGGACGCGTCGAAGAGTTCGCCGCAGGCTGGGGCTCCGGTCCGGAACTCTGCTTCCCCTGCGACGTGGCCAATGACGAGGACATCGTCAAGGTATTCGAAGAACTGGGCAAGAAGTGGGATGGCCTCGATGGCATCGTGCATTCGGTAGGCTTCGCCCCCGGCGATCAGCTCGACGGCGACTTTACAGAGGTCACCACCCGTGAAGGCTTCAAGATCGCCCACGACATCAGTGCCTACAGCCTGGTGGCCCTGGCCAAGGCTGGTCGACCGATGATGAAGGGCCGTAACGGCTCCATCCTCACCCTTTCCTATCTGGGCGCCGAGCGCACCATGCCCAACTACAACGTCATGGGCATGGCCAAGGCCAGCCTGGAAGCCGGCGTGCGTTACCTGGCTGGCAGCCTCGGCCCGGAAGGCACCCGCGTCAACGCCGTCTCCGCCGGCCCGATCCGTACGCTCGCCGCATCCGGGATCAAGAGCTTCCGCAAAATGCTCGCGGCCAACGAGAAGCAGACACCACTGCGTCGCAACGTGACCATCGAAGAAGTCGGTAACGCCGGTGCCTTCCTCTGCTCCGATCTGGCCTCCGGCATCAGCGGGGAAATCCTCTACGTCGACGGCGGTTTCAACACCACTGCGATGGGCGCAATGGAAGACTGACACCAGATTTCTCAACGCAAAAGCCCCGGCAGCGCAAGCTGCGCGGGGCTTTCTTATGTCGCCTGAGCCGAGGCCGCCGGCTGCTTCAGCAGAACCGCTTCACGAAAAAGCCCCGTCAGTATGCTGAACGGGGCTTTTCGTGTAACGCTCAACTTACCGTCAGAACCTTTCTATCTTGGCCTCTGCGTGCTGCTTCTCGCGATAGGCCGCGAAATCCTGCTGGCCGCTGCGTGACGCCAGGAAGCGGCGATAGTTTTGCTTCTCCTCGGCGCTCAGTTCGCCATCCGGTTCGCTGACGCCATTCAGGCGAATCACCACATAATCGCCGGAGGCGAGCGTCACGCCACTGAAGGTAGAGTTCTCACTCTCGGGCTTGGGCATCCGGAACACCGTCTGCAGTACGGCCGGGGCGATGCCGTCCTGGCCCCGGGTTGCCGCCTCGACAGACTGCCACTGCCCTTCTACCTCGCCGCCGTCACGGAGCGTTGCCAGCAGCTTTTCACCTTCGCTGCGTGCCTGCTCAGCAGCCTTGCTGTGTTGCAGCTGCTCGAAAATACCATCGCGCACTGTCTCGAACGCCTGTACTTCGGGCTCGAGGTGCTGCTTGATACGCACAGCAACGGCGGTATTCGGATCAAGCTCGATCACGCTGCTGTTGGCACGATCCATCAGCACTTCATCACTGAAGGCTGCCTGAATGACCTGACGATTGGCTGTGATGCCTTCACCACCCTCACGCCCAAAGGGCTCTGTAGTCTTGATGGTCAGGCCGAGTTCCTGTGCAGGCTGCTCCAGGTCGGCGGATTCGAAAGCCAGATTTTCGAGTTCCTTGGTCACTTCCACGAAGCGTTGTTCGACCTGCTGCGCTTTCAGCTCACGCTCCAGTTCCGGCTTCATGCTCTCGAAGCTCGGCACTTCGGGCGATTGCACCCCCAGCAGCTTGATCAGATGCCAGCCAAACTCCGAACGTACCGGCGCAGACACCTGACCTTCCTTCAACGCATAGAGCGCATCTTCGAATGCCGGATCGTAAACACCCGGACCGGCATAGCCCAGGTCTCCACCTTCATTGGCCGAACCTGGGTCGTCGGAGTGTTCCTTGGCCAAGGCGGCGAAATCCCCACCGGCTGCCAACTGAGCGGCAATCTCCTCCAACTGGGCCTTGGCCTCGGTATCGCTCGTACCGTCCACCTCGATGAGGATATGCGCAGCGCGACGCTGTTCGGCCAAATTGCCGATCTGTTGGCGATACAACTCCTGCAGCTCCTCTGCCGAGGCATCCACCTCGTCGAAGTAAGCCTCCTTGTTTAGCTCGACGTATTCCAGCACGACCTGCTCAGACGAACGAAAACGTTCGGCGTTGGCTTCATAATACTGGCGAGCCTCTTCATCGCTGACCTTCACCGCACTGCTGTCCGCCGCCACAGTGATACTGGCGAAATCACGCGTCTGGCGCTCCAGTTGGGCGAAGCGCTCGATCTGCTGATCGGTAACAAAGCCCGATCCCGAGATCCCCGCGCGCAGTTGGCCGATGAGCATTTCCTGTTCGAGCAACTGGCGGAACTGCATTCGCGTATAGCCCATCTGCTGGATGACCTGGTCGAAGCGGGCCGCGTTGAACGCACCATCGACGGCGAACTCCGGAGTCTGCAGGATCAGCTGATCCAGAGCAGCCTGGGAAAATGCGAAGTCGGCATCCCGAGCCCCCTGCAACAGCAGGATTCGGTCGATCAGCGCACCAAGGGCAGAATCGCGCATCAACTTGTCATCGAACAGCGAGGCGTCGAAATCCGAGCCCAACTGCTGCATCAGCTGTCGACGCTGCATGTTTACCGCCTGGTTGAGCTCATCCAGCGAAATTTCCTCGCCATTGACCTCAGCCGCGTTTCGGGCGTTACCCGAGGAATTGAAAATCGCCTCGAACCCCGTCAACGCCAACAGAACGACGATGATGCCGATGATGGTTTTGGCAATCCAGCCTTGTGAATTGTCCCTGATGTTCTGAAGCATGCGTCCCCCAGGAGTCAGCTGCGTAATAGTGTCTGCAGCACGGGTGGAAACCGGATAAAAGAAAGGCGCATCCAGGGATGCGCCTTCTCGGAGCTTTTGGAGCGGTTGGGCTTATCCCCCAAGCCAGAACGTGGCAGGCACTGCCTGCTCGACAATCGCTCCAGGTCAGCTTCAGCGTTAACTGATGACTGACGGGATCGGAAAACGCTTAGTTGACCGCGTCTTTCAGAGCCTTGCCCGCTTTGAAGCCCGGGATCTTGGCAGCAGCGATGTTGATCGGCTTGCCAGTTTGCGGGTTGCGGCCAGTGCGAGCTGCACGCTCTTTGACAGCGAAAGTACCAAAACCAACCAGAACCACGGAATCACCAGCCTTCAGAGCACCAGTGACGGATTCAATTACTGCGTCCAGCGCGCGGCCAGCAACAGCTTTCGGGATATCAGCAGATGCGGCGATGGCATCGATCAGTTCCGACTTGTTCACTCTAAGTCCCCTTATTTCTGTTGAGTCATTCTTCGTTTTTTAAGATGTAAGCAAAGCAGTGCAGGAATCGTATTGACGCAAAGGGAGGTCTTATAGCAAGGCCTCCAAAAATGTGTCAACAACGCTTCCAGCCTAATGCGTGCTGATTCGCTCCTTGGAATCAGTCTCGCGCTTATCGTCCTTTGCAACAATATCGGGAGCCGCATCAGACAAGGGCTCCGGCGCGTATTGCAGCGCAATTTGCAGGACCTCGTCAATCCACTTCACCGGTTTAATCTGCAGGTCCTGCTTAATATTTTCAGGAATTTCCTTCAGGTCCCGCTGGTTTTCTTCCGGAATGATGACCGTCTTGATTCCACCCCGGTGCGCCGCAAGCAACTTCTCTTTCAGACCACCGATCGCCAGCACCTGGCCGCGCAAGGTGATCTCGCCCGTCATGGCAACTTCGGCGCGTACCGGTATTTGGGTCAGTGCCGACACCAGCGCCGTGCACATGCCGATACCCGCGCTGGGGCCATCCTTGGGCGTCGCCCCTTCCGGGACATGGATGTGGATGTCCTGCTTCTCATGGAAGTCGGGAGCCAGCCCCAGGCTGCCGGTACGGCTACGAACCACTGTCAGCGCCGCTGTAATCGATTCGCCCATGACGTCACCCAGCGACCCGGTCTTGGTCAGACGGCCCTTTCCAGGCACCACGGCAGCCTCGATGGTCAGCAACTCACCACCTACCTGGGTCCAGGCCAGTCCCGTCACCTGGCCGATCTGATCCTGCTGTTCGGCCAGGCCATAGCGAAACTTGCGCACGCCGAGGAAATGCTCAAGCGTCTCGGGTGTTACCTGGACACTGAAGCTCTTGTCGGCCGCATGCTCCTTGACCACCTTCCGACAGACCTTGGCCAGCTGGCGCTCGAGACTACGAACGCCAGCCTCGCGGGTGTAGTAGCGGATGATGTCGCGAATCGCCTCTTCCTCGAACTGCAGTTCGGCCTTCTTCAGACCGTTGGCCTGAATCTGCTTCGGTGCCAGGTAGCGAATGGCGATGTTGATCTTCTCGTCTTCGGTATAGCCCGGCAGACGAATCACCTCCATGCGGTCCAGCAGCGGCGCCGGGATATTCATCGAGTTGGCCGTGCAGAGGAACATCACGTCCGACAGGTCGTAATCGACCTCAAGGTAGTGATCGTTGAAGTTGTGATTCTGCTCGGGATCGAGCACCTCGAGCAAAGCCGAGGCCGGATCGCCGCGCATATCGTTGCCCATCTTGTCGATCTCATCGAGCAAGAACAGCGGATTGCGCACTCCCACTTTACTCATCTTCTGAATCAACCGGCCCGGCATCGAACCGATGTAGGTGCGCCGATGACCGCGAATCTCAGCCTCGTCACGCACGCCACCCAGCGCCATGCGTACGAACTTGCGGTTGGTCGAGCGCGCGATGGACTCGGCCAACGAGGTCTTGCCGACACCGGGAGGCCCGACCAGGCAGAGCACTGGTCCCTTGAGTTTCTTGACGCGCTTCTGTACGGCCAGGTACTCGAGGATGCGATCTTTCACCTCTTCCAGGCCGTAGTGGTCAGCGTCGAGCACTTCCTCTGCCTTTGCCAGGTCCAGGCGCACCTTGCTCGAAGCCTTCCACGGCACATTGACCAGCCAGTCGATGTAGGTACGCACCACGGTCGCTTCGGCCGACATGGGCGACATCTGCTTGAGCTTGTTCAGCTCGGTCGTCGCCTTGGCGTGCGCATCCTTGCTGAGACCAGCGTTCTCGATGCGCTTCTTGAGGTCATCGATTTCGTTGTGGCCTTCGTCGATATCACCCAATTCCTTCTGAATGGCCTTCATCTGCTCATTCAGGTAGTACTCGCGCTGGCTACGCTCCATCTGCTTCTTGACGCGACCACGAATGCGCTTCTCCACCTGCAGCAGGTCGATCTCGGCATCCAGCAGGGCCAGAACATGCTCGACGCGTGCAGGCAAATCGGTGATTTCGAGGATTTCCTGCTTCTGCTCGATCTTCAGCGCCATATGGGCGGCCATGGTATCCACCAGCCGCGCCGGCTCCTCGATGCTGGCCAGCGATGCCAGCACCTCGGCCGGCACCTTCTTGCCCAACTGCACGTACTGCTCGAACTGGCCGAGCAGACTGCGAGTGAACACCTCCGCCTCGCGTGCATCCAGTGCGGACTCGTCGATCAGCGCCACTTCGGCGCGGCAATGTCCGTCGGCTTCGACGAAACGCTCGACTATCCCGCGCTGCTCACCCTCGACCAGAACCTTGACGGTACCGTCGGGAAGCTTGAGCAACTGCAACACCGTGGCCACCGTACCTGCACGGTACAGTGCATCTTCAGCGGGATCATCGTCCGCCGGGTTCTTCTGGGCCACGAGCAGAATCTGCTTGTCACCCGACATCGCCGACTCGAGCGCTTCGATGGATTTTTCACGCCCAACGAACAGCGGTATCACCATGTGCGGGTAGACCACAACATCGCGCAGCGGCAAAAGGGGCAATTCGATGGTTGTCTTCATAAATTCAGCTCTACGACGGCCATACGGCGGTAAACGGGAGAAACATACCCTGACGACACAAGATGAGGGTGCGATCTGTAAAAAACAAGGATCACCGGGAAAATGCAAAGGGGCCCGAAGGCCCCTTTTTCGATCACGCGTCAGGCGCTGCCTTGGCGGGCGGCTCGCTGTTCTCGTAAATCAGAAGTGGCTGAGAGGTGCCTTCGATCACACTCTCGTCGATGACCACCTTGCTGACGTCCTTCTGGGAAGGAATCTCGTACATGGTATCGAGCAGTACCCCCTCCAGAATCGAGCGCAGGCCGCGAGCACCCGTCTTGCGCTCCAGCGCACGCCCGGCCACCGCCTTGAGTGCATCCGGACGGAACTCCAGATCGACGCCTTCGAGTTCGAACAGCTTGGCGTACTGCTTGGTCAACGCATTCTTCGGCTCGGTAAGAATTTGGATGAGTGCGGCTTCATCCAGTTCATCCAGCGTAGCGATAACCGGCAAACGGCCGACAAACTCAGGGATCAGGCCGAACTTGACCAGATCGTCAGGCTCAACCACTCGCAGAGATTCACCGATTTTCTTGCCCAGATCCTTGCTGCGCACTTCGGCATTGAAGCCGATCCCACCCTTGGTGGAACGACCCTGGATAACTTTCTCCAGACCCGCAAACGCACCGCCGCAGATGAACAGAATATTGCGCGTATCGACCTGCAGGAACTCCTGCTGCGGATGCTTGCGTCCGCCCTGCGGCGGAACGGATGCAACAGTGCCCTCGATCAACTTGAGCAGCGCCTGCTGCACACCCTCGCCCGACACATCGCGCGTGATCGACGGATTGTCGGACTTGCGTGAAATCTTGTCGATTTCGTCGATGTAGACGATACCCATCTGGGCTTTTTCCACATCGTAATCGCACTTCTGCAACAGCTTCTGGATGATGTTCTCGACATCCTCGCCCACGTAGCCCGCTTCGGTCAGCGTGGTCGCGTCGGCGATAGTGAACGGCACGTTGAGCAGCCGCGCCAGTGTTTCAGCCAGTAGCGTCTTGCCAGAACCGGTAGGACCGATCAACAGAATGTTGCTCTTGCCCAGCTCGACTTCTTCTTTCTTGTCGCGCTGGTTCAAGCGTTTGTAATGGTTGTAAACAGCCACTGCGAGGATTTTCTTCGCGCGCTCCTGACCAATGACGTACTGGTCGAGAATGCCGCTGATCTCCTTGGGCGCAGGCAGTTTTTGCGCGCTGCTCTCGGCCTGGGCTTCCTGCACCTCCTCACGGATGATGTCCTTGCACAGGTCGACGCACTCGTCGCAGATAAAGACCGAGGGACCGGCAATCAATTTGCGTACTTCATGCTGGCTTTTGCCGCAAAAAGAGCAATAGAGCAGCTTGCCGGAATCCTCGCCGTTGCGGGTATCAGTCATTCGAACGATCCAATCGGGAAGGCTTGAAACACAAGATGAAGGCAATCGTGGGCTTTTTCAAGCCCACGTACTAGCCGGATATCGCCAGACCAGCGTGATCAGACGGCCAGCTGGCGCTGGGTCAGAACCTGGTCGATCAGTCCGTACTTGACGGCTTCCTCGCCGCTCATGAAGTTGTCGCGGTCGGTGTCGCGTGCGATCACTTCCAGCGGCTGGCCGGTGTGCTCGGCCATGACCTTGTTCAAACGCTCGCGAATGGTGAGGATCTCGCGCGCATGAATCTCGATGTCCGACGCCTGGCCCTGGAAGCCACCCAGCGGCTGGTGAATCATCATCCGCGAGTGCGGCAGGCAGTAACGCTTGCCAGCCGCACCACCGGTCAGCAGCAGCGCACCCATACTGCAGGCCTGGCCGATGCAGATGGTCGACACATCCGGCTTGATGAACTGCATGGTGTCGTAGATCGACATGCCGGCCGTCACCGAGCCACCCGGAGAGTTGATGTACAGGTGAATGTCCTTCTCGGGGTTTTCCGCCTCGAGAAACAGCAGCTGCGCGACGATCAGGTTGGCCATGTAGTCTTCGACCTGACCCACCATGAAGATCACCCGCTCCTTGAGAAGACGGGAATAGATGTCATAGGCACGCTCGCCGCGCGCCGACTGCTCGATGACCATCGGCACCAGACCGCCAGCGGCCTGAATGTCCGGAGCTTGTATAAATGAATTGCGGGACATGTCCAGCGATACTCCCTATGTCATGCCTCAAATACATAAGCCAGCACGAGGCTGGCTTATGAATGATGTGCTCGATCGTTGAAGAGGATCAGGCCGCTTGCGGTGCTTCCGCTGGCTTAACCGCTTCCTCGTAAGAGACCGATTTATCGGTCACCTTGGCCTGCTGCAGAACAGTATCTACAACTTGCTCTTCGAGCACAACCGAACGGACTTCGTTCAGTTGCTCATCGTTTTTGTAGTACCAGGACACCACCTGCTCAGGCTCCTGATAGGCAGAAGCCATCTCTTCGATCAGCTCGCGGACACGCGCATCATCGGGCTTGAGCTCGTGCTGCTTGACTACTTCGGCGACGATCAGACCGAGTACGACACGACGCTTGGCCTGCTCCTGGAACATCTCGGCTGGCAGTTGCTCGGGCTTGATGTTGCCACCGAACTGCTGAACGGCTTGCACGCGCAGACGATTGACTTCGTTGTCGATCAGGGCCTTGGGCACCTCGATCGGATTGGTACTGACCAACCCTTCCATGACCTGGTTCTTGACCTTGGTCTTGATGGCCTGGCGCAGCTCGCGCTCCATGTTCTTCTTCACTTCGGCACGGAAGCCTTCGAGACCACCTTCCTGAACGCCAAACTGAGCGAAGAACTCGTCGTTCAGCTCCGGCAGCTGAGGAGCTGCGACGCTGTTGACAGTAACAGTGAACTCGGCGGTCTTGCCGGCCAGATCAAGGTTCTGATAGTCCTCGGGGAAGGTCGGGGTGATCACGCGTTCTTCACCAGCCTTGACGCCAACCAGTGCTTCTTCGAAGCCCGGAATCATGCGGCCCGAGCCCAGCACCAACTGGGTGCCCTTGGCCGAACCACCAGCGAAGACTTCACCGTCGATCTTGCCGACGAAATCCATGTTCAACTGGTCATCGTTCTCAGCTGCACGCTCGACGTTCTCGTAGCGAGTGTTCTGCTTGCGCAGGATGTCCAGCATGTTGTCGACATCGGCATCGGCAACCTCGGCCTGCGGGCGCTCGACCTCAATGGACTCGAAGCCAGCAACCTTGAACTCGGGGAACACTTCGAAGGTAGCGACATACTCGAGGTCCTTGCCCTTTTCGAACACTTTCGGTTCGACGGCCGGCGCGCCGGCCGGATTCAGCTTCTCTGCAACCACGGCTTCATAAAAGGTAGCCTGGATCAGATCGCCCAGAGCTTCCTGGCGAGCCGCCGCTTCGTAGCGCTGGCGGATCACGCTCATCGGCACCTTGCCGGGACGGAAACCTGGGATCTTGGCACGACTGGCGGTCTGTTGCAGACGCTTGTTGACTTCGGTCTCGATGCGCTCGACCGGCACGCCAATGGTCATGCGGCGCTCAAGAGCGGAGGTGCTTTCAACAGAAACTTGCATGGATTTTCCTCGTTGCACAGACATAAGCCGGGCGTTCCGGCCCCAGAATGGGCAAGCATTCTAGTGGCTCGCATTACAGAAGTCACCCTGACCCGACAATGCGTTTGCAAAAGAATGCGCAACGACAATCCGGGAAAATGGTCGACGAAACGAAGCTATATAAGGAAGCAATGGTTTCGTATCTCTCGAGCGAGGACCAGCGACTGCGAGCCCATTGCTCACGACACCTTGAGTCAGCCGCCACTTGCGCTCATGAAGCGCAGCACCTGCACTTCGTCCTTGTGGGTGAAATCGTGGCGCAGCGGCTTGCACTGCAACGCGGCGTGGATGGCGTCGATCAACTGCTGGTCGCTGGTCGGGTGACGGCGCAGCAGCGCGCGCAGATCGATGGAGTTCTCATGACCCAGGCACAGCAGCAGGCGACCTTCCACTGTCAGCCGCACGCGGTTGCAGGTGGCGCAGAAGTTGTGTGAATGAGGCGAGATGAAACCGATACGTGTCTGCGGGTGCTCCGGCAGACGCACATAGCGCGCCGGGCCGCCGCTTTGCTCGGCCGAATCGATCAACACGTGGCGCTCGGCGATCAACGCTTTGACTTCATCACTGGAGCAAAAACTCTCGCCGCGCGAACGACCGACATCACCCAGCGGCATTTCCTCGATAAAGCTCAGGTCCAGCCCGCCGGCGATGGCGAAGTCGACCAGGTCGGCGACCTCCTCCGCGTTGCGACCCTTCATCACCACGGCGTTGAGCCTGATCCGCTCGAAGCCGGCGGCACGTGCCGCAGAGATACCGTCGAGCACCTGCTGCAGTTGGCCGGTGCGAGTAATGGCGCGAAACTTGTCGGCATCCAGGCTATCCAGGCTGATATTCAGTCGCTTGACCCCAGCGCTGACGAGCGGTTCGGCGAGCTTGACCAGTTGCGAGCCGTTGGTGGTCATTACCAGCTCGCGCAGCCCGGGCAGCGCGGCGATGCGCCCGCAGAGGTCGACGATGCCCGGGCGCACCAGCGGCTCGCCACCGGTGAGGCGAATTTTCTTCACGCCCAAGCCGACGAAGATCCGAGCGATGCGCTCCAGCTCCTCCAGACTGAGCACCTGCTGGCGCGGCAGGAAGATCATGTCCTCGGCCATGCAATAGATGCAGCGGAAATCGCAGCGATCGGTCACCGACATGCGTAGATAGTCGATGGAGCGGTTGTGGGCATCGATGAGTGAAGGCATGGGAATGTCTCGCCTGGTTTCGTGAGCGGCAAGCGGCAAGCAAAAGCCGGTTTCCTTACTTGCCGCTTGAAGCTTGAAGCTTATGGCTGCCCCTATTGCATCAACGGTGTTTCCGCTCCCTGCAGTAGGATGCCTTCGATATTTGCTGCGCCGACCAGGCCCTGCAGGTATTGGCTGACGCCGACCTGCCAGACACGCTGATTGAGTTCGGCGCGGATCGAACCGGCCACCGCCTCATAGGGCAACTGCTCGCCGTCGATGCGCTGATCGACGAACACCAGGTGATAGCCGTAACGGCTTTCCAGCGGCTGCTGGCTGAGGCCGACCGGCAGGCGAAAAAGCTGGCGCTCGAACTCCGGCACCGTCTGGCCTTTGCTTAGCTGCCCCAGCGCACCACCCTGAACCTTCGACGGACAGGCCGAATGCTGCAGCGCCAATTCGGCGAAGCGTTGCGGTGCCGCCTGCAGTTGCTGCAACAGGACCAACGCCTGCTCCTGCGCCAGGCTACGCGCCTCGGCATCATCCGGCGGACAGGCCAGCAGGATATGCCGCACGGCCAGTAGCGGCGCGCTGACGAAGCGCGACCGATTCCCACTGTAGTATTTGCGGCACGTGGCCTCGTCGGCCAGCGGCAGCGGCACTTCGCGCTCGATCAGCGCACGGGTGGCCGCCTCCTCCTCGCTCTCGCCGGCCTCGGCGCGCACCATCAGGTCCAGTTCGCCGATGCGCTGCTGCAGCAGCTCGCGGAGTACCAGCGTCTGGATCGCCAGGTAGACGGCCTCATCGCGACTCTCGGCTGGGTGGTACTGCAGCTCCTGGGCGATGGCCTGCGCCGCGATCTCCACGCCATTGACCCGTACCCGCGGCCACTCCTGTTCGCTGCTGGCGATCAGCAACGGCTCGCCAGCCGCTTCGTCGGCCTCCGGTTCCATTTCACGTGGCAGCTCCTCGAAAAGCGGCGCCTCAGCCGGCACCTCGATTTCCGGGCGAGCGCCACCACAGCCGCCTCCCGTGTTTCCACCACATCCACAGCCCATGATGATTACCTCGATAAAACCGTAATAAGGTCGCTCCGCTCAGCCTGCTGGCCGACGCCCAAGGCGCCGACCAGCAGGACATCACACCGGGCTCTTGCTCTTCGTCGTGGCGTAGCCGGGCGCAGCGACCGGAGCGGCAGGCTCATGCGCCGGCGCCTCGTAGCCACGCGGGCGTTGCGGACGCGGTATGGCCGGCTTGACGCCCTTTTGCCGGACGATCTGATAGCGCCGCCCCAGGTACCACACAGGTGCGCTGACGATGTGTACCAAACGGGTGAAGGGGAACAGCACGAACAGGCTGACGCCGAGCAGCACGTGCAGCTTATAGATGACGCTGACCGACTCGATCGCCGCGGCGGCCTTGACCGGCTGCAAGGTGACCAGGCTCTGCGCCCAGGTGCCCAACAACACCATCACCGAACCGTCCAGGTGACCGGTAGAGGCGACGATGGTCAGCAGCCCCAACACCAACTGCGCCAGCAGCACGAAGAGGATCATGATGTCGCTGGTATTGGAGGTCACACGTACGCGCGCATCAGTCAGACGGCGCTGAATCAGCATCACCAGACCTATCAGGCAGAGAATGCCGAAAAAGCCACCAGAGACCATCGCCACGACCTGCTTCTGACCGCTGGTGATGAAGTGGTGGTACAGCGCTTCGGGCATCAGCAGGCCGACGAAGTGACCGGCCAGGATGAAGATGATGCCGACGTGGAACAGGTTGCTCGCCAGACGCATGCGACTGTTCGACAGCATCTGGCTGGAGCCCGCCTTCCAGCTGTACTGCGACAGGTCGAAGCGCGCCCAGCTGCCGATCAGGCAGATGGCCAGGGCGATATAAGGGTAGACCCCGAACAGCAGGAAATTGAAGTCAGACATTGCGCACCTCCTGGGCGAGCGCGGCGGCCTGCCCGTCATGCTTGAAATCGGTCCAGTGCAGCGGCACCGAGCTTTCCTCTCTGGCCTTTCCCGGCCCGCTCGGCATTGATGGGCAGCGATCCTGCTGCTCGGCCTGGAGGAAGTTGACTTGTTCCTCCTCCCAGACCTTGTCCAGTGCCTCCAGCGAGTCGTCGCGCTCCTCGGCGGCGACCTGCTCCTGCAGGCCCGCGAGGGCTTCCTGCACCGGCTCGCCGGCGATCTGCAGCAGTGCGGTGAAGCACGCCGCATGGGGACTCTCGCGCTCCTGCAGTCGGGCCGCCAGCAGGGCCAGCAAATGACCGACATCGGCCAGCCCCTCGCGGGCCTTGAGGTCCTCACGGGTGGCGAGGTACTCAAGGTACAGCGGGATGTAATCCGGCAGCTCACGCACGCCGATGTCGAAACCGTCCTCGGTGTACTGCGCCATCAGGTCGACCATAGCCTGGCCGCGATCGCGGGACTCGCCGTGCACGTGCTCGAACAACAGCAGCGACAGCGCACGTCCCTTGTCGAACAGATCGGTATAGCGCTCTTGCACATCCATCAGGTCACCTTCGCTCAGCTCGTCGAGCAGACGGCGCAGTGCGCTACGTTGCTCGGGGCTGATCTCGCGGGCCAAGTCGATCGCCTGAGCCAGCTCGACATGGCCGTCACGCAGGTGCTGGTCGGGGTAGTCCAGCAGCAGGGAAATCACTTTTAGGATGCGCATGACTCAGTCCTCCCACAGCTGCACGGTCTTGATGATGTCGCGGCGATTGGCCTTCTTCGCACCGAACATGTTGGTATCCGAGGCACCCGAGCAGCCGCTGCCGAAGCTGAAGCCGCAACCTGAACGCTCGGCGAAGGCGTCGCTCATGGCCTCTTCACGGTGTGCGGTGGGAATCACGTAGCGGTCTTCGTAGTTGGCGATGGCCAGGTAGCGGTACATATCCTCGACCTGAGCCACCGACAGCCCGACGCTCTCCAGCACTTCAAGGTCCTTCACGCCATCGACCTGCTCGGCACGCTTGTAGGCGCGCATGGCGAGCATGCGCTTGAGCGCCAGCTTGACCGGCTCTTCGTCTCCGGCAGTGAGCAGGTTGGCCAGATAACGCAGCGGGATGCGCAGGCTGTCGACGTCCGGCAGCACGCCGTCCATGGTGACCTGCCCGGCGCTGACGGCGTTCTGGATCGGTGACAGCGGCGGCACGTACCAGACCATAGGCAGAGTGCGGTACTCTGGGTGCAACGGCAGCGCCAGCTTCCAGTCCACCGCCATCTTGTATACCGGCGACTTCTGCGCGGCCTCGATCACCGACATCGGCACGCCGTCCTTCAGCGCCTGCTCGATGACCTGCGGATCGAAGGGGTCGAGGAAGATGTCCAGCTGCTTCTGGTAGAGATCCTGCTCGTTGACGGTGCTGGCCACCTCGTGGATGCGGTCGGCGTCGTACAACAGCACGCCGAGGTAGCGGATGCGCCCGACACAGGTCTCGGCGCAGACGGTGGGCATGCCGGCCTCGATGCGCGGGAAGCAGAAAATGCACTTCTCGGACTTGCCGCTCTTCCAGTTGAAGTAGATCTTCTTGTACGGGCAGGCGCTGATGCACATGCGCCAACCGCGGCACTTCTCCTGGTCGATGAGGACGATACCGTCCTCCTCGCGCGTGTAGATCGCACCACTCGGACAGGAGGCCGCGCAGGCCGGGTTCAGGCAGTGCTCGCACAGGCGCGGCAGGTACATCATGAAGGTGTTTTCGTACTGGCCGTAGATGTCGGCCTGGACTTTGTCGAAGTTCTTATCCTTGCGCCGCTTGGCGAACTCGGTACCGAGGATTTCCTCCCAGTTCGGCCCCCACTCGATCTTCTCCATGCGCTGGCCGGAGATCAGCGAACGCGGCCGGGCCACCGGCTGGTGCTTGGAGAGCGGCGCGGTGTGCAGGTTCTGGTAATCGAAGTCGAACGGCTCGTAATAGTCGTCAATGGTCGGCAGATCTGGATTGGCGAAGATGTTCGCCAATACGCGGAACTTGCCACCAATCTTCGGGTTGATGGTGCCATCACCGTTGCGTACCCAGCCACCCTTCCACTTGTCCTGGTTCTCCCACTCCTTTGGATAACCGATGCCGGGCTTGGTCTCGACGTTGTTGAACCAGGCGTATTCCATGCCTTCGCGGCTGGTCCAGACGTTCTTGCAGGTGATCGAGCAAGTGTGGCAGCCAATGCACTTGTCCAGATTCAGGACCATGCCGATTTGAGAGCGAATTTTCATGGCATCAATCCTCAGATGTCTTGCGGCAGAGGTTGCGGCAGGTCGTTGCCGCCCGAAGTACCGTCGGCTCCATCGAGCCAGTCGACCTTGGCCATCTTGCGCACCACGACGAACTCATCACGGTTGCAGCCCACAGTGCCGTAGTAGTTGAAGCCGTACGCCTGTTGGGCGTAGCCGCCGATCATGTGGGTGGGTTTCAGCACCACACGGGTCACCGAGTTGTGGTGGCCACCGCGGGTCTTGGTACTCTCGGCGCCGGGCACGTTCACGATGCGTTCCTGGGCGTGGTACATCATCACCATGCCTTCCATCACCCGCTGGCTGACTACCGCACGCGCGGTCAGCGCGCCATTGGCGTTGAAGCATTCGATCCAGTCGTTGTCCTCGATGCCGGCCTTCTTCGCGTCGATCTCGCTCATCCACACGATCGGCCCGCCACGGCTCAGAGTGAGCATGATCAGGTTGTCCGAGTAGGTGCTGTGGATGCCCCACTTCTGGTGCGGGGTGATCCAATTGAGGACGATCTCGGGGTTGCCGTTGCTCTTCTTGCCCTTCACGTAGTCGGTGGTGCGGGTGTTGATCGGCGGCCGGTAGCTCATCAATTGCTCGCCGAAAGCCTGCATCCAGGGGTGATCCTGGAAGAACTGCTGACGGCCGGTGATGGTGCGCCAGGGGATCAGCTCGTGGACGTTGGTGTAGCCTGCGTTGTACGACACATGCTCGTCTTCCAGGCCTGACCAGGTTGGGCTGGAGATGATCTTGCGCGGCTGCGCCTGGATATCGCGGAAACGGATCGCCTCGTGCTCCTTGGGCATCGCCAGGTGGCTGTGGTCGCGACCGGTGAACTGCGACAGCGCGGCCCAGGCCTTCACGGCGACGTGACCGTTGGTCTCCGGCGCCAGGCTGAGGATGACTTCGGCGGCATCGATGGCCGACTCGATCTTCGGCCGGCCCAGGCTGACGCCCTCCTCGCGCACCCTGTAGTTAAGCTCGCCGAGGAACTCGACCTCGTCGTCGGTGTTCCAGTTGATGCCCTTACCGCCATTGCCGAGCTTGTCCAGCAACGGACCGAGGGAGGTGAACTTCTTGTAGGTGGCCGGGTAGTCGCGCTCGACCACCACCATGTTCGGGCAGTTCTTGCCCGGCTGTGGATCTGTGCCTGCAGTCTTCCAGTCGCTGCCGCCGAACGGTTGCGCCAGTTCGCCGGGGCTATCGTGCAACAGCGGCACGGTGACCAGATCCTTCTCCACGCCAAGCTGGCCTACGGCCATCTTCGAGAAGGCCTTGGCGATGCCCTTGTAGATTTCCCAGTCGGACCGCGCTTCCCAGGCCGGGTCGATGGCCGCCGACAGCGGATGGATGAAGGGATGCATGTCCGAGGTGTTCATGTCGTCCTTCTCGTACCAGGTGGCAGTCGGCAGGACGATGTCGGAGTACACACAGGTCGAGGACATCCGGAAGTCCAGGGTGGTGACCAGGTCGAGCTTGCCGATGGCGCCCTCATCGACCCACTCGGCCTCGACCGGTTTGAAACCGTCACGCTTGCCGAGGTCCTCGTTCATCACGCCGCTCTTCGTCCCCAGCAGGTACTTGAGCATGTACTCGTGACCCTTGCCCGAACTACCCAACAGGTTGGAGCGCCAGATGAACATGTTGCGCGGGAAGTTGTCTGGGTTGTCCGGCTGCTCGCAGGCAAACTTCAGCGAGCCATCCTTGAGCGACCGGGTCACGTAGTCCACCGGTGACAGGCCGGCGGCTTCGGCATCACGACAGATCTGCAGCGGATTGCGGTTGAGCTGCGGTGCGCTCGGCAGCCAGCCGGCGCGCTCGGCGCGGATGTTGTAGTCGAGCATATGCTCGGGGAACTGCGACTTGTCGGCCAGCGGCGAGAGCACTTCGTGGATGCTCATCTTCTCGTGGCGCCACTGCGAGCTGTGGTTGTAGAAGAAGCTGGTGCCGTTCATCTGCCGCGGCGGACGGTGCCAGTCCAGGCCGAAGGCCAACGGCAGCCAGCCGCACTGCGGACGCAGCTTCTCCTGGCCGACGTAGTGGGCCCAGCCACCACCGGTCTGGCCCACGCAACCGCAGAGCATGAGCATATTGATCAGCCCGCGGTAGTTCATATCCATGTGGTACCAGTGGTTCATCGCCGCGCCGACGATGATCATGGAACGGCCACGGGTCTTGTCGGCGTTGTCGGCGAACTCGCGGGCGATCTGGATGGCCTTCTCGCGTGCGACGCCGGTGATCTTTTCCTGCCAGGCCGGGGTGCCCGGCACGCTGGCATCGTCGTAACTGGCGGCGACGTTGGCGCCGCCCAGGCCACGGTCGATGCCGAGGTTGGCGGCCATCAGGTCAAACACAGTGGCGACCTTGACGGTGCTGCCGTCGGCCAGGGCGATCGAGCGCACCGGCACGCGGCGCAGCTGGATGCTTTCGCCTTCGGCGTGCTGGAAGTGCTCGTGCATGATGCCACCGAAGTACGGGAAGGCGACCTCGGCAGTCTCGCCGCCATCGATCAGGCTCAGAGCCAGGTCGATCTCGCGACCGTCCCTGCCTTCACGTGCCTCGATGTTCCACTTGCCCTTCTCGCCCCAGCGGTAGCCGATCGAACCCAACGGGGACACCAGTTCGCCGCTGGACGCGTCAAGGGCGATGGTCTTCCACTCCGGGTTGTTCTCCTGGCCGAGGTTGCCGGCCAGGTCCGAGGCGCGCAGGAAGCGGTCGGCGAAGTAGCCGTCGTCCTTCTCGTTCAGGCGTACCAGCACCGGCAGGTCGGTATAACGCTTGGCGTAGTCGCTGAAGTATTCGCTCGGCTTCTCCAGGTGGAATTCCTTGAAGATAACGTGAGCGAAGGCCTGGGCCAGCGCCGCGTCGGTGCCCTGCTTGGGATTGAGCCAGAGGTCGGTGAGCTTGGCGACTTCGGCGTAGTCCGGGGTGATCGCCACGGTCTTGGTGCCCTTGTAGCGCACCTCGGTGAAGAAGTGCGCGTCCGGGGTGCGCGTCTGCGGGACGTTGGAGCCCCAGGCGATGATGTAGTTGGAGTTGTACCAGTCGGCCGACTCCGGCACGTCGGTCTGTTCGCCCCACACTTGTGGCGAGGCCGGTGGCAGGTCGCAGTACCAGTCGTAGAAGCTCAGGCACACGCCGCCGATCAGCGACAGGTAGCGGCTACCGGCGGCATAGCTGACCATGGACATCGCCGGGATCGGCGAGAAGCCGATCACGCGGTCCGGTCCGTACTGCCTGACGGTGTAGACGTTGGCCGCGGCGATGATCTCGTTGACCTCGTCCCAGCTGGAGCGGATGAAGCCGCCCATGCCGCGCTTGCTCTTGTAGGACTCGGCGCGGGCCTTGTCCTCGACGATGCTGGCCCAAGCGTCCACCGGTGTCATGTTGCGCCGCGCTTCACGCCACAGCTTGAGCAGCGGCTTGCGTACCTTGGGGTACTTCAGACGGTTGGCACTGTAGATGTACCAGCTGTAACTGGCGCCGCGCGGGCAGCCGCGCGGCTCATGGTTGGGCAGGTCGTTGCGGGTGCGCGGATAGTCGGTCTGCTGGGTTTCCCAGGTGATCAGGCCGTTCTTCACGTAGATCTTCCAGGAACACGACCCGGTGCAGTTCACCCCATGGGTGGAGCGCACGATCTTGTCGTACTGCCAGCGCGAGCGGTAGACGTTCTCCCAGTCACGGGACTCGATACGGGTCTCGCCATGACCGTCGGCGAACTCACCTTGCTTGCGATTGAAGAAGCGCAGCTGGTCGAGTAGATGGCTCATCTCTTACTCCTTTGCGGGCGCCAGCTCGTGGCGTCCGCGTTTGCAGATCCGACATTGCCGGCGAGCAGCACCGGCAATGATTGGCTACTTGGTCGCTACGGCAGTCTGTTCGGCGATTGCCTGGTCGACAGACGACACGAAGTACTCTTCTGCGAAGGCCGCCTCGGGCTCCTTCAGCCAGAAGAAGCAGGCGATGAAGCTGAGCAAGGCGCCAGCAGCGATGATCAGGAAGAATTGCGAGGGGGTGACGAAGGTGTAGATAGTCAGGTAGAACACCGCGCCCACGTTGCCGTAGGCCCCTGCCATTCCAGAAATCTGTCCGGTGATACGGCGCTTGATCGAGGGAATGATGCCGAAGGTGGCGCCCTCTGCCCCCTGCACGAAAACCGAGCAGAAGATAGTGATGACCACGGCGATGACCAGCGGCCAACTGGACCCCATCAGCCCCATCAGCAGAAAGCCCACGGAGATGCCGAGCATGTAGGCCAGCATCACGAACCGGCGGTTGCCGAAACGGTCGGAAACCAAGCCACCGATGGGCCGTGCCAGCAGATTCACGAAGGCGAAGGAAGCGGCAATGATGCCCGCCGCCGTGGCCGACAGCCCCCAGGTCAACTCGAAGAACATGGGCAGCATCGACACCACGGCCAATTCCGCGCCGAAATTGGCGAAGTAGGTGGAGTTCAGTGCCGCCACCGAGTTGAACGGGTACTTGTCATCCTCCGGCACGCCCTTGCGCAGAATCGGCACGTTGACCCGCAGAATCTGCAGAATCTGGTAGAGCACCACCAGCACGATCACACCGTGGCAAACCCACGCCCAGCCAGCCCCCAGGTAACCCATCCTCTCGATGCGCCAGACCAGTACCGAAAGGATGCCGACCATGGGGATGGTCCAGAGGATCAGCTTGAACATGTCGCCCCAGCTGCTGACCTCCATAGCCGCCACCTTGCGCGGCTTGTGCTGCACGGTGCCCGCCGGACCATCGGTGATGGCGAACCAATAGAACACCCCGTAGGCCGCCATGATCAGCGCGGTCGTGGCAATCGCATAACGCCAGCCGTCGTCCCCTCCGAACGCGTGCAAGGCGATCGCCGGCAGGCTCATCGCCGCCGCAGCCGAACCGAAGTTGCCCCAGCCGGCATAGAAGCCTTCGGCGAAGCCAATATCCTTGGGCTTAAACCACATGGCGGTCATGTGAATACCGACCACGAAACTGGCGCCGATCGAACTCAGCACCAGCCGCGAGATCAGCAGTTGCACCCGAGAATCGCCCAGGGCAAAGGTGATCGCCGGCACAGCCATGGTCACCATCAACACGGAAAACACCCGCCGCGGGCCCCATTTGTCCAGCGCCATACCCACCAGGATCCGGGCGGGAATGGTCAACGCCACGTTGGCGATGGCAAATAGCCGCAGGTCGTCGGCGGTCAGCCAGTTCGCGCTCTTGAGCATGCTGGTAGCCAGCGGCGCCATGTTGAACCAGACGAAGAAACAGATATAAAAGGCAATCCAAGTCAGATGCAGCGCTCTTATTTCCGGCTGCCGATATTTGAACAGATCAGAAACTTTCATTACGACTCCCCCACTCAAAGTACGGCTGGACAAGCCTGAATAAGCACAGGACAAGTTGCACGCCTGGCCAGGAATGAACTGACGCTACCGAAAGTCATGAAATTGAATTCCTCGACCAGCGCATCTATCGACTGGCCGATTACATTACCGTCCGGTTCGTAGCTGCGACGGGCAATCACCAGAAGGTCGGGGCTCAAGTTCTGTACGGCCTTCAGAATCACCTTGCGCGCATCGCCCTCACCGATAATCACCTCGACATCGAAGCCTTGTTCGCTAACGTCCTCAGCAGTTTTACGAACGGCCGCGGCAAACATCTCCTTGGCTTGCAGATAGTTACTCTCACTGGAACTACTGGCATCCAGGTTTTGTTCAGCTACGGCAATCAGAATGATTGTCGGACTTAACTTCCTGAACATATCCAGAGTGCGTTTCAGTGCGAGCCGTGCATTGCGCGAATCGTCATAGGCAAACATGATGTTCATTAACTTCGCTCCAGTGACTGGCTTGTCGATCAGGGGTTCTTCACATAGGCGTCGGGGCGCAGGTAGAACCACCAGTTGAGGACCAGGCACAACACGCAGAAGACGGCGAAGCCGTACATTGCCTGCTCCGGCGCACCAGCCTTGATCTGGTTGCCGAGTACCAATGGCGCGATGAAGGAGCCATAGGCCGCCACCGCAGAGGTCCAGCCCAGCACTGGGCCGGCCTGCTCGCGGTCGTAGATCACGCCGATGGTGCGGAAGGTAGAGCCGTTGCCGATTCCCGAAGCGGCAAACAGCACCAGGAACAGGATGATGAAGGCGAAGAAGAAGGTTTCCGGCTGGGTCGAGCCGTAGGCCTGCTGCATCACGTAACCCAGCGCCACGGAGGATGCGACCATGACCACCGATACCACCTGGGTGACGATCGAGCCGCCGAGCTTGTCGGCAAGCCAGCCACCGACGGGGCGAATCAGCGCACCGATGAAAGGCCCGATCCAGGCGTAAGTCAGCGCACTGGGCGCGTTGGGGTTGACCACGCGGCTCACACTGCCATCGGCGGCTACTTCTGTGATGTAACCGAAGATCACCGTGATCGACAGCGGCATTGCCATGGAAAAGCCGATGAAGGAGCCGAAGGTCAGGATGTACAACACACTCATCGACCAGGTGTGCTTGTCGCGGAAGATATCGAACTGACGCTTGATGTTCGGCTTGATGCTGCCCGGCAGCATGCGCAGCAGCCCCAGGGTCGCAATCACGATCAGCGGCACAGCCAGCCACATGTTCAGCACGCCCAGGCCGAAAGGCTTGGGCAAATACAGATAGAGACCCGCCGTGGCGGTCAGGAAGCCGACACCATAGAGACCGATAACCTTGCCGAAAGCCGCCAGCGTATGGCCCGGATTGGGCGTGATCGGCAACAGGTTGTTCATGCCGAACCAGCCGATGATGGCCAGCGGCACCAGCAACAGCATCCATACCCAGCCGGCGTTCTGGATCCAGGTATCGGAACCCGCGGGAATCCGCCCTATCAGCGTACCGCTGTCCTTGACCAGGGCCATGGGCTCACCACCGATCGCGCCGAATATGCCTGCCGTCATCACCAGCGGGATGACGATCTGCATGGTGGTCACGCCGAAATTGCCAAGCCCGGCATTCAAGCCCAACGCCAACCCCTGCTGGCTCTTGGGAAAGAAGCCGCTGATGTTGCTCATGGAACAGGCGAAGTTGCCGCCGCCGAGTCCCGAGAGCAACGCCAGCAACTGGAAGACCCAGAGTGGCGTACTGGTATCCTGCAGGGCGATACCTGCGCCCACTGCCGGAACCATCAGCAACGCAGTGGTGAGGACGATCGTATTGCGTCCGCCGGCGATACGGATCATGAACGACGCGGGGATACGCAGCGTTGCGCCCGCCAGGCCGGATATGGCGGTAAGAGTGAACAGTTGCGCCGGCTCGAAGGGGAAGCCCAGATTGAGCATCTGTACCGTAATGATTCCCCACATCAACCAGACCGCAAAACCCAACAATAAGCTAGGTATGGATATCCAGAGATTGCGGGTAGCGATTTTTCTACCGGTGGACTGCCAGAACTCGGCAACTTCCACGTCCCACTTTCGGATATTGGTCATAACTCCCTCGCTCCGTTAAATGCAATCCAGGCAGAAGGCTACGACCAGCCATGGCTGGTTAAACTTGACCATGGTCATCGTTAACGCATATGCGAGAGCCAGATAATAACGAACTACCCACTTCGTAATACCCAATTAATTCCGTGCAAAACTATTGTTTATGGGAGTTCAGGCTCAAACTTGACACCGCTCAATAAATTGGCAGCGTCAATTTAACGCGTTGGGAGTACCCCTCCACCCATAGTAAAAATAACGACCAGCGAGTAACGTGGCGGCACCAGATAAATGAGGACGAGTCGTGAGCCATTCGGATGTAACTCACTCGCCCTTGCGGAACTCGATCGTTCAGCACACCACGCTGGCGTTCATTCTCGTTATTGGGGTCACCCTTTGCAGCATGCTCGGTGGCATGTATATGGCCGAATCCATACAGGGAGATGCAGAAGCCTTGAACAAGGCCGGTAGTCTGCGCATGCAATCCTACCGTCTGGCCCTGCTGGCGCTGGAGAACGAAGAGCAGTTGCTGCAGGAACACATCTCGAAGTTCGAACAGACACTGCTGGATTATTCCCTGATCCGAGCGATCGGCAACGACCCGGCCAGCACCTTGCATCGCCTGTATGGCAAGGTTGTCGAACGCTGGCGCGATTCGATGCTGCCACTGCTACAGAACGAACCGCGGCAGAAACGCGCCTTTCGCGCCGAAGTACCGGTCTTCGTCAATGAACTGGACCAGTTCGTCCACGCCCTGCAGGTCAACTCCGAGGGCAAGCTGGCGGTGATTCGGGGCCTGCAGATCGGCACGCTGCTGTTCACGGTGCTGATGGCCTTCTTCGTGCTGTTGGGCATCTATAGCAACCTGATCACCCCGCTCCGCGAGCTGACGCGCCTGGCCCAGCAGATAGGTCGTGGCGATTTCCGCAGCAAGGCCTACTACGAGGCGCGCAACGAACTGGGTCTGCTGGCCCGGGCTTTCAACCAGATGAGTGATGAGCTGGCCGACCTCTACGATCACCTGGAGCGCAAGGTTGACGAGAAAACCGCTCAGTTGCAGCGCAGCAACAATTCGCTGGAACTGCTGTTCAACAGTGCCCGAAGCCTCTATCACAGTTCAGCCGACCCCATTCCGGAGCTGGCCAGCCTGCTGCTGCCGGTACAGCAATCACTGGGCTCGGGCCCGGTGTCGTTGTGCCTCAACCACGCTTCGCAGAAGACCTGTTTCAGCGCCCATACGGCAGTCAGTGCGGAGCGTCAACCGCCCCACTACTGCAGTCTTCCCGATTGCGAGCAGTGTCCGGTTCACGCAGGAGATGGCAAGCTCGCAGGCGGCACCGAACTGATCAACTTCGCCCTGCGCTCGGGCAACAGCGAATTGGGTACGCTGCGCGTCGAGCAGCCGCAAGGAGTGGCACTGGAACTTTGGCAGGAGCAGTTGCTCTGCGCAGTGGCGGAGCTCTTCGCCGCCTCCCTCGGGTTGAGTCAGCTGGGCCAGCAGCAGGCCCGCCTTGCGTTGATGGAAGAACGCGCCGTCATCGCCCGGGAACTGCATGATTCCCTCGCCCAGGCGCTGTCGTACCAGAAACTGCAGCTGAGTCGCTACAAGAAACAGGTCGCCAGCGGCCACCCGAAGGCCGAACTGGATGCCACCCTGGCTGAGATCCAGGACGGGCTGAACGCCGCCTACCGGCAGCTACGCGAACTGCTCACCACCTTCCGCATCAAGCTGGACATGCCGGGGCTGGCCGCTGCGGTACGTACCACGGTACTCGAATTCAGCAGTCATTCGGGCGTGGATATCTGCCTGCGCTATGCGCTGGAGCATTGCCCGCTGTCCCCCAACGAGGAAATTCACTGCCTGCAGATCATCCGCGAGGCATTGAGCAACGTCATCAAGCATGCCCAGGCGGCGCGCTGTGATCTATGGCTGCATCAGGACAAGCACGGCCTGGTGCATATCTGCGTCGACGACGATGGAGTCGGCATCAACGTGAACGAAAGCCCTAACGGCCATTATGGCCTGAGCATTCTCGCCGAGCGCGCCGGCAGCCTGCATGGCCGCCTGAAGATCGGCCCGCGCCGTGAAGGCGGCACGCAGGTACATCTGCAGTTTCTGCCAGCCTACCGCCGCATCCCATTGCAGCAGGAGATTGAAACCACGTGAACGACGAAGACAAGACCCGCATCCTGCTGGTCGACGATCACCCCATGATGCGCGGCGGCATGCGCGCCCTGCTGGCCATGGAAGACGACCTGCTGCCAGCGGCGGAAGCCGGTACCGGCGCCGAAGCCCTGCGACTGGCCAGCGAGCTGGAACTGGACCTGATTCTGCTCGACATGAACATGCCGGGCATGGACGGCCTGGAAACCATTCGCCAGCTACGTGCGGCCGGCGTTGAGGCGCGCATCGTCATCTTCAGCGTCTCGGACGACCACGCCAACGTGCTGGCAGCCCTGCGCGAAGGCGCCGACGGCTATCTGCTCAAGGACATGGAGCCCGAAGAGCTGATCAGCCAGATCCGCCTCGCCGCGCTGGGCAAACTGGCGTTGAGCCCCGAACTGACCCGGGTGCTCGCCGAAGCAATCCGCGAACGCCCCAAGCCAGGCCACGGGGCGCCGATGGCCAGCCTGACCAAGCGCGAGCGAGATGTGTTGCGACTGATCGCCAAGGGCCAGACCAACAAGATGATCGCGCGCAAGCTGGACATCAGCGAAGGAACCGTCAAGGTCCACGTGAAGAACCTGCTGCACAAGCTGGGACTGCGCTCACGCGTCGAAGCCGCCGTCTGGATCCTCGAACATGAACGAATACGAAGCTGAAGGACGCTCCCTGGCACGCTGAACAGCGCCGTCAGTCCGACCTCTGCAGGGAGTTTCAGCAGTATCCAGCAACCGCTGCGTACAAGACGCAGCGCGCTTGCCTGCTCGCAAAAATATCCGTGATCAAGTTCAAATCGCGACAATTGAGCGCTTTTCGGCCCAATTGTCGCACCTTGACGGCAATCAATGGAAAAGATCATAAGCAGCCTATCTTTTGCTCCAACACAACCAAGGAGCACTGCCATGAGCCACCCCATTCCATCCCGCCTGTCCCTCGCCCTGCTGGCCGCCGGTCTCGCCTGCAGTTCGGCGGCAACAGCGGACGAGCAGTTCAGCTCGCTGTTCACCGACGCCAAGGCAATCTTCGACCTACGCTATCGCTACGAGCACGTCGACCAGGACAACAGCCTGAGCAACGCCAACGCACAGACATTGCGTACCCGCTTCGGCCTGCAGAGCGGCAGCTGGTACGGCTTTTCCGGGTTGATCGAAGTCGACAACGTCAGCCGCATCGGCGATGCCGCCTACAACAGCACCCGCAATGGGCAGAGCGATTATTCCACCGTAGTCGACCCCGACGGCAGCGAGGTCAACCAGGCGCTGCTTCGCTATGACCACACCCTGGGCAGCGCGGTGGTTGGTCGCCAACGCATCAACCTCGACAATCAGCGCTTCGTCGGCGGCGTCGGCTGGCGGCAGAACGAGCAGACCTACGACGGCATGCTCGGACAGCTGAAACCACTCGATGGGCTGACCCTAACCTACGCCTACATCGATAACATCAACACCATCTTCGGTCCGGACGACAACCGCTACGACAACCGCAGCAACCCGTCCAACATCGAAGGTCACAGCCACCTGATCAACGCCCAATACGTGGTGATGCCCGAGTTGACGGTCACCGCCTACAGCTATCTGCTGGGGCTCGACAACATCGCCAGCAGCGCTACGGCGGATTTCGGCACCCTCTCCAGCAAGACCCACGGCTTGCGCCTCAACGGCAACCTCTCGGGTATCAGTTACGCCCTGGAATACGCACAGCAGCGCGACTACGCCGGCAACCCACTGGAGCTGAGCAGCGAGTATTACCTGGCCGAACTGGGGTACACCCTCAAAGGCGTAGATCTAAAAGGCGGGATGGAGATCCTCGGAGGTGATTCCGGCCCCGGCAACCGCGCCTTCCAGACCCCTCTCGCCACCAAGCACGCCTTCCAGGGCTGGGCCGACACCTTCCTGACCACGCCTGAGAAAGGCATCAAGGATGCCTATCTGGGCGGCAGCATGCCTCTGCTGGGTGGCAAGCTGCAGGCCTGGTATCACGACTTCCGCGCCGAACGCGGCAGCGATCAGTACGGCACGGAGATCGACGTCGGCTACAGCCGCCCCATTCCGCTGCTGAAAGGCCTGGTCGCCACCGTCAAATACGCCGCGTACAACGCGGACGAGAGAGGCGTCGACACCGACAAGTTCTGGGCACAACTGCAATACAGCTACTGATGAAATGGGTGGCCTGCCCTGGCAGGCCACCCAACCGGCCATGGATAGCGTCGCCAGCTTGCTGGCGACACTGCAGAAGGATGTTTCGATGATTCGATATTTGCTGAACCTAACGCTGGCGCTCGGCCTGCTTACCTGCAGCCTGCCGGGCCAGGCGGCGATAAGCGATGCGGAAGCAGTGAACCGCGCTGGCATGCAGCGCATGCTGAGCCAGCGTGTCGCCAAGAGTTACCTGATGCTGGGTACCGAAACGCGGGTGGAGGTCGCCGTCGTCCAGCTCGACCAGAGCATCGCCGACCTCGAAACCAACAGCCAACTGCTGCAAGAATACGCACCAACCGCGCCGATACGCGCCGCACTGAACGAGGCCAACGAAACCTGGCAGCGTTACCGCGAAGTCGTGTTGACCAACCCTAACAAGGAGCGTGCGTTGCAGGTTCTGCAGCTCAGCGACCAGGCCCTGGAACAGAACGAAAAGCTGGTAAAACTGATCGAGCAGCATACCGGCAACCAGGCAGCCCAACTGGTCAATCGCAGCGGTCGCCAGCGCATGCTCAGCCAACGCATCGCCAAACTGTACCTGGCCATGAGCTGGCACCTCCCGGCGGAACAGCTGCGCACCGAGTTCGATACCGCCGTCCAGGAGTTCGACCAGGGCATCAAGGACTTGCGTCGGGCGCCACAGAACACCACGGAGATCAACCAGCGTCTCGATCAGATCGCCACGCAATGGCGCTTCGCCCAGGCCGGCTTCAGCCTGGCGAGCGATTCGCGCTACGTACCGACGGTCATCGTCACTACCACCGAAACACTGCTCAGGAAGGTCAACGAGCTGACCGGACGCTACGAGGAGCTGGCCAACGCCAGATGATATGCACCTGGCGATAGGCCGTTACGAGCGCAGCATGCTCACCACGGTCATGGGCGGACGCGAAGGCAACTCGCACTGCGGCGAGCAATCGCCCGTTTTTTCGTTCCGCTCACGCTCACGCCCACGCGCCTCACTCCTGACGACCTTCCGCACGAAGCTGGCCGGCATCAGCCACAGTCTTGCGGCGCAACAGCGTGAGCACCCAGATAAAGAAGATCGGAACGAACACCACGCCCAACAGCGTCGCACTCAACATACCGCCAATGACCCCTGTTCCGATGGCGCGCTGGCTCGCCGCACCGGCTCCGGTTGCCAGCGTAAGCGGCACAACGCCGAGAATGAAGGCCATGGAAGTCATGATGATCGGCCGAAACCGCAGGCGTGCGGCCTCGATTGCCGCATCGCGCAACGAACGCCCCTGCGCATACAAATCCTTGGCGAACTCGACGATGAGAATCGCATTCTTCGCGGACAGACCAATGATGGTGATCAGGCCAACCTTGAAATACACGTCATTCGGCATACCGACCGCCGTCACCGCAAGCACCGCCCCCAGGGCGCCTACCGGCACAATCAGAATGACTGCCAGGGGAATCGCCCAGCTCTCGTATAGTGCTACCAGCAACAGGAACACTACGAGGATGGCCAGCGCAAACAGCTGTGCCGCCTGGCCGCTGGCAACCTTTTCCTGATAGGAAAGCCCGGTCCATTCGTAACCGATGCCCGCCGGCAGTTCGGAAACGATCCGCTCGAGTTCGGCCATCGCTTCACCCGTACTGATGCCAGGCACCGCATCGCCCGTGATACGAATGCTCGGGTAGCCGTTGTAGCGTGCCAATTGGACCGGCCCCTGCTCCCAACGGGTCGTGATGAAGGCGCCCAGCGGCACTTGCTCGCCGCTGCTGTTGGGAACGTAGAGTTTCAGAACGCTCTCGGGAGTCATGCGCTCGCCTTGCTCGGCCTGGACGACCACGCGCTGCTGTCGACCCGCGTTCGCAAAATCGTTTATCACCGACGAGCCGAACGCGGCGGACAACACGCTGCTGATGGCCTCGAAACTCACGCCATGGGCCTGGGCCTTTTCTCGATCGATCACCAGGCGCAACTGTGGCGCTTCAGCCAGCCCCTCCATCATCGCGTAGAGAATCTTCGGATTGCTGCTGGCCTGAGCCAACAGCGTATCGCGGGCCGCAAGCAAGGCGTCGCGACCCAGCCCGCCACGATCCTGCAGTCGCAGGGCAAAACCACCCGAGTTGCCCAGCCCTTCAACGGGCGGCGGCGTAACGGCCATGATCGCCCCGTCGTTCAGCGAAGCGAAGCGCGCATTGACCGCTGCAGCTTCATCGTCGGCCGACTGGCCCTCGCCACGTTCGGACCAATCCTTGAGGGTAGGAAACGCCAGCGCCGCGTTCTCGCCCATGCCGGAGAAGCTGAAACCCATTACCAGAAAAGCCGAACTCACGGCCTCGCGGCTGGCCAGAAACTGCTCGAGCTGCTGGCCGGTCGCATCGGTGCGAGCACGGGTCGCGCCCGGTGGCAGCTGGATATCGACGATAAGATACCCCTGATCCTCCACCGGCACGAAGGACTCGGGCAGGCGCAGATAAGCGAATCCCAGCAGCACCACGACACCCAGATAGACGAACATGACACGCCCCACCCGACGCACCAGACGACTGTTGAGCGCCGTGTAGCGCCCCGTCAGACGCGCGAACATACGATTGAAGGCACCGAAGAAACCGCGCTTCTCGTGGTGCCCTTGCGAAACGGGCTTGAGCAGGGTAGCGCACAGCGCCGGGGTGAAGGTCAGCGCCAGGAAGCCAGAGAATAGAATCGAGACTGCCAGCGACAGCGAGAACTGCTGGTAGATCACCCCCACCGAGCCGGCCATGAATGCCAGAGGTAAAAACACCGCCGAGAGCACCAGGGTGATTCCGACGATGGCACCGGATACCTGCCCCATGGCCTTGACGGTGGCGGCTCCGGGAGAAAGCCCCTCCTCGGCCATGATGCGCTCGACGTTTTCCACGACCACGATGGCATCATCCACCAGGATGCCGATCGCCAGCACCATGCCGAACATGGTCATCATGTTCACCGAGAAGCCCAGCAGGTACATCACCATGAGCGTGCCCAGCAGACACACCGGCACCACGATCGCGGGGATCAGCGTGTAACGTACGTTCTGCAGGAACAGGAACATGACAAGGAACACCAGCACCATGGCCTCGGCCAGAGTCATGATGACCTTCTCGATCGCGACCTCCACAAATCGGGAGGTGTCGTAGGGCACCGAGAATTCGACATTCTCCGGAAAATTCACCGACAGCTCTTCCAGGCGCTGCTTGACCGCCTCGGCCGTCTGGATCGCGTTGGCGCCCGGTGACAGCTGGATGGCGCCGGCAACAGCAGGCTCACCATCCAGTCGCGAGGCGAAGTTGTAGTCCTGGCTGCCCACCTCGATACGAGCCACGTCGGCCAGCATCACGCTGGAACCGTCCAGATTGGCGCGCAGCACCACGCGGCCGAACTCCTCCGCGTCATCCAGAGTGCCTTTCACCGCCAGGGTGGCCGTCAACTCCTGCTGACCGAGGGCCGGCGAGCTGCCGAAACTACCTGCCGGAACCTGAATGTTCTGCGCCCGTATCGCGCTGCTCACATCATCGATGGACAGGTCATAGCCGACGAGCTTCTGCGGGTCGATCCAGATCCGCATCGCCGCTTCCGAGGCGAAGAACTGAAGCTTGCCCACGCCCTTCACACGGCGCAGCTCGTTGTTGATGTTGCGCGCGGCGTAGTCGGCCAGTGCAGTGGTGTCCAATGCTCCTCCGCCGTTCTTGTAACGCAGCGCGTAGATCAGCAGAAACCCTGCACTGGCCTGCTCGACTTGAATACCCTGATCCCGCACAGCCTGGGGCAAACGAGCTTCGGCATTCTTGAGGCGGTTCTGTACATCGACCTGCGCCAGGTCGGGGTCGGTGCCTGGCTCGAAGGTGACGGTAATCTCGGCAATGCCGTTGGAGTTGCTGGTGGACTCGAAATACAGCAGCCCCTTGGCGCCGTTGAGCTCCTCCTCGATCACGCTCGTGACCGAGTCGACCAGCACCTTTGCCGACGCGCCGGGATAGGTGGCCGCGACCGAGATCTGCGGCGGGGCGACGCTGGGATATTGCGCCACTGGAAGCATCGGAATGACCAGTAAGCCCGCGATGGAAATGAACAGCGCCACGACCCACGCGAAATTGGGGCGCCTGATGAAGAACAGGGACATGGTGATTCCTCGACGTGGACGGACCTAACAGGCCGTTGAAAAACTACCTACGTTGCCATTGCTGCGTTAAAAAACAGGCTAAAAAGCGCAGTTTAGGTCTACTAAATGAGCATTTTTAGCCTGTTTTTGTCTTGCACTGACTGCCTCGCCTACATTTTTCAACGGCCTGCTAACGGGCCGCGTCCTGTTGCTCCTGGAATGGCTGCGGAGCGACCGGGGCATCCGCTGCCAGGCCATTCAACCCGCCAACCACGACCCGGTCACCGACGTTCAGTCCGCTGCGAATCTGCCAGCGGGCCCCCTGCATGACGCCTGTCTCGACCTGCCGCAACTGGGCGCGATTCTGCGAATCGACGATCCACACCTGGGCGGTGCCGACGTTGTCGCGCTGGACGGCCCGCTGCGGCACCAGAATGGCCTCGTCATCCAACCCCTGTGGAGTACGTATGCGCACGTACATGCCCGGCAGCAGCATGCCGTCGGCGTTGGCGAACTCACCACGCATCGACAACTGCCCCGTGCTGCGCTCGACCGAAACGTCGCTGAACAGCAGCTTGCCCTTGCGCTCGCGGTCGGTGCCCTCGACTTTCAGCATCAGGGCATCGTTTCCACTCGCCGAAAGCTGTCCCTGCACAAGCGCATCGCGCAGACGCAACGCTTCGGCCACTGGCTGGGTAAAGTCGGCGTAGATCGGATCAAGTTGCTGGATACGCGCCATCAGGGTCGCCTCGCCCTGCCCCACGAGCGCCCCTTCGGTGACCAGCGCCCGGCCAATTCGCCCGGAAATGGGTGCCGTGACCGAGGCGTAACCAAGGTTCAGACGCGCCGTTTCCAGATCGGCCTGGGCTGACCTTCTATCCGCCACGGCACTTTGCAGCGCAGCGCGCGCACTGTCGTACTCCTGTCGACTGACGGCTTCGAACTTGACCAGCGGTTCGTACCGTTCCACTCGCGCCTGTGCATCGAACAGCGAGGCCTTGGCGCGCGCCAGCTGGGCTTCGGCGCGGGATACGGCGGCCTTCAGCGGGGCGGGGTCGATCTGGAAGAGAAGCTCACCGGCAGCCACCTCGGCCCCCTCCTCGAAACGCTTGCCGATCACGATGCCAGCTACACGCGCACGCACCTCGGCCACCCGTACGGGCTCCACACGCCCCGGCAGTTCCGTCGCCAGTACCAACTGTTCTGCCACGACCGTAACGACTTCGACCTGACGCGCCGGAGCACTGGGGCCTCCCTCTTCGCCTCCCTTGTCACAACCGGCGACTCCAAACCCCGCCAGCAACATGACTGCACTCAATTTCCCCAGCTTTCGCATGACTCACCCGACGCGATTTTGAAGTCTCGCATAATGTATAGAGGCACTATATGAGTCAAACATGTTTCACACGACTCACATGAAATCCAAAGAAAGTTGAAACTTGTCAAACAAAATCATTCCTGCACAATGCCGGCCCTGGCATTTTCATCAGCGAGGAATCATGTCCCAGCCTGCACAGAATGATCGACTGTTAAAGGCACTGGCCGTGGCCATCGTCGACCGTCCACGGGCAACGCTCAAGGAGCTGGCCGAAGCGGCGGGCATCAGCAAGGCTACTCTGCACCGCTTCTGCGGCACACGAGACAAGCTGTTGGAAATGTTGATGACTCACGGCCTGTCAGCGCTGACACAGGTCATTCAGGACAGCGACCTGGAGCAGGCTGAGCCGTTGACCGCACTGAACCGGCTTATCCGTGGGCATCTGACACATCGAGAGCTGCTTGTGTTCCTGATGTTCCAGTACCGGCCCGATTCACTCGACCCGGATACCGAAGGAGCGCAATGGATTCCTTATGTCGATGCGCTGGACAGCTTCTTCCTGAGGGGCCAGCACGCCGGTCTGTTTCGCATCGATATCGGCGCCCCGGTACTGAGCGAGCTTTTCGCGTCCCTCGTTTACGGCATGGTCGATGCCGAACGTCGGGGACGAGCGCCCAGCGCCGGCTCCGCGGCGGCGCTCGAGCGGTTCTTCCTGTGCGGCGCAGGTGCGTAGGATCGGTAGCTTTCGCAGGATCAAGCAACCCCTCAAGTGGCGTGAAGCGTTGAAAATGCCGGAGACAACAGCAGCGCGGTTACGCAGGCCGCTATGGCCGAGAGCGCTACCACTGCACCAGCGGCGCCCCATCCGAAGGCAGCAGTGACACTGCCCACGGTGACCGGGCCAAGCACCTGCCCCAGACTGCTTCCTTGCATGATCAGGCCAACGGCAACCGGCACAAGCGCGGCATCACGCGCAACCAGCGGTGCGGAGGCCAGCAGCGTGGCTGGAATCACCCCTCCTACCGCCGAAAAGAGCAGGCACAGCAAGAAGGTCGGAAACGCCGGGACCAACCCGGAAAATATGCCAATTCCGGATACACCCATGACGCAACTTGCAATGATGACAAGTGAAGCGCGCCCGCCCCCACGTGCAAGCAGATAACCGGCCGCCAGGTTACCGCTGGCATTGATAGCGCTTGCCAGTGCGCTCAACAGTCCTGCATTGCGGTACGAGACGTCCATGCGCTCCATCAGCAACACCGGCAGAAAGCTGAACAACGCAAAGAACATCAGACTGTACAGCGCGAAGGCGATGGCCAGTAAGGGAGTGCCTCGGGAAGTAAACAGGCAGCGAATATCACCCGCCACCCGCCCCACAGCGTGACCGCCGAGCGAGGCGCCTCGGGGTACGCAGCAGAACACGAGCACGACCGAAACTGCAGCCAGCCCCGCACTCGACCACCAGAACGCTTGCCACGTCTGGAACAGAGGACCAGCCAGCATCGCAATCGCCATTCCGCATGGCATGAAACAACTCCAGAGCGAGAACGCCATGTCTCGCCGCGCACCCGTCGTCAAGCGCTCCAGGATTGCCGGACCGGCAACGATGATCAGCACGAAGCCCAGCCCCTCCAGGAGCCGGGACGCCAGCAGAATCGGATATGAAGGCGCGGCGGCGCCCACTACTCCAGCAAGCGACATCACGCCAAGCCCCAGCAGCAATGTCGTTCGACCACCTATGGCCGCTGCCACCACACCGGCTGGCGCACCACCGAGAAGCCCTAGCATCGCGAAGATGCCGGTAAGCCAGCCCGCCTCAGCCAGACCAAGGCTCAGATCCGCCAGCAGCATCGGGGTAGCGATGGCTGCCTTGCCTACATGCAGGGCCGCAACGACACCACAGGCCAGGATGAGCCAAACCACGACGCCAATCCTCATGCTCATAAAGTCCTGCCGACGGAGGAAGCCGCAAGGGCCGCGGCGACTCGTGCAACGTGCCGCCCCTGAAAACGCGCGCCCTCCAGTTCATTGTCGCTTGGCTGGCGATCACCACCGCTACCATCGTCGGCAAGCGTAGATGCGCCGTATGGCGTGCCTCCGGTGACCGCATCCATTCGTAACTGTCCTTTGAAGCTGTAAGGCAGCCCAACCACGACCATGCCCAGATGAAGCAGCACGGTATGGGTTGTCAAAAGCGTGCTTTCCTGCCCTCCGTGCTGGCTTCCTGTAGACGTGAACACACTACCGACTTTGCCGACCAGCCTGTCCTCGAACCACAGTCCGCCGCATTGGTCGAGAAAGTTCTTCATCTGCGCAGCCATGTTGCCGAAGCGCGTCGGAGTACCAATCACGATGGCGTCATAACCCGGCAGTTCCGCCACCGTTGCCACGTCGGCCGATTGACCGAGCTTGTATCCGGCCTTTCGAGCGACTTGCTCGGGAACCAGCTCGGGTACACGCTTGACCACGGCCGAGGCGCCAGCCTGGCAAGCACCTTCGGCAACCGCATGCGCGACGGTCTCGATGTGGCCATAGGAGGAGTAATAGAGCACCAGCACTTTCGTCATCGTCTTGTCCTCAGATGTCGTTGACGAAAGCAAGCCTAGTCCTTTCACATGCCCTGAAAGAGTGATAAAAAATCGAACAACTCGATCTACAGAACAGATCATGCTGGATAATTTGACGCTGGATCAGATCCGCACATTCGTTACCGTGGCCGACAGCGGCAGTTTCCGTTCCGGCGCCGCGCGCCTACTGCGCGTGCAGTCGGCGATCAGCCATGCGATTGCCAATTTGGAGGCTGAGCTGGGTCTGAAACTGTTCGACCGTTCCGGCTATCGCCCAGTGCTGACAGCGGAGGGGCAGGCATTGCTGGCCAATGCACGCGACATCCTTCTCAGGGCGGATGCCATGCGCGCACGCGCACGCGCGCTTGGCGCGGGTGTCGAGCTGGAGCTGTCACTGGTGGTAGACACGCTGTTTCCGATCGACTCGGTGGCGGAAGCGATCACCAAGGTGTGTGCGGAATATCCTTCGACCAACTTTCGCCTGGAGTCGCAACCGCTGGGAGGCCCTCTTGCGGCGCTGGACAACAGGCGCTGCACGCTCGCGATCCTGGTAGGTGATGATTTTCGCAGCGCAAGGATTGCACAAGAAGCAATCGGCTCGGTTCGGCAGATCGCCGTGGTGCATGCCGATCACTCGCTCGCCCAACTCGGCGAGAACACACCGCTGGGGCTACCGGATCTCGCCAGTCATCAGCAAATCGTGTTGATCGACCCCAGTCCGCTATCTGAAGGCCGAACATTCGGAGTCCTCTCGCCATATACCTGTCGGGTGAATACGCAAGATGCCAAACTGGCTCTCATTCGAGCCGGACTCGGCTGGGGTCGGCTGCCGGAATGGCAGATACAGGACGATCTCCAGGCAGGTCGCCTGGTGCGCGTTGGCGTTACCGATCTTGGCAGAAACAGCCAGGTGGAATATGAAGCCTATCTGGCGCACCGCCTGGATGAGCCGCTCGGGCCGGTTGCACAGGCGTTCCGCCAGGCCCTGATGGAGCAGATAGCCTGAAGCACTGTTGCCGATGATGCCTGCGCCGCGCCAGCGTCAGGCGCCATGAATGCCAGAACAGACACGGAAGAACTGGGCCCGAGTCAGGCGCGCTGTTACCTCCCTCGAGCCGCTTCGATCGTTGCGATGTCGATCTTCGTCATGCTCATCATGGCGTCGAATGCGCGCTTGGCTGCCGCTCGATCAGGATCGGTTATCGCGGCCGTTAGCGCGCGGGGCGTGATCTGCCACGACAGCCCCCACTTGTCCTTGCACCAGCCGCATGCGCTTTCCTGGCCACCGTTGTTCACTATGGCGTTCCACAAGCGGTCCGTTTCGGCCTGATCATCGGTCGCGACCTGGAACGAGAATGCCTCGCTATGCCTGAACGCCGGCCCTCCGTTCAGCCCCAGACACGGGATACCCATCACCGTGAACTCGACCGTCAGGACATCGCCCTGCTTGCCCGCCGGATAGTCACCCGGCGCGCGATGAACTGCTCTCACGGCACTGTCCGGGAACGTCTCGGCATAAAAGGTTGCAGCCTCCAGCGCAGTGTCGTCATACCACAGGCAAATCGTGTTCTTGCTGGTCATCTTGGCTCTCCAGAATGAGCAGCTCCTGGCTGCTTCGGTTTTCCGTCCGGCAAGCGTAGACCTACATTGATGACGTAGCCTGCAGGGGGGCAGGCTACTCAGAAGAAAGGCCGCGACACCAACTCCAGCCCCAGCAGCCCGAGGAACAGCAGGAAGAATTGCCGGAAGCGCTGAGGGCTGATTCGCGCCCGGATCTTCTGCCCCAGCCACATCCCGGCCAGCGCCGGCACGATGACCAGCGCCGAAAGGCCCAGCTGATCCAGCCGAAACGCGCCGTGCAACAGCAGACCAGCGGCCAGCGCAACGGTAGAGACCGTGAACGACAATCCCAGCGCCTGCACCAGTTCGTCCTTGTCCAGCCCCAACGCCTGCAGATAGGGCACGGCCGGCATCGCGAAGACACCGGTAGCCCCCGCGACCGCACCAGTAATGAGCCCGACAAAGGGCGACAACCAGGGCTCGACACGTGCCGGAATCGACAGCGTGGGCGACACCAAAGCGTAGCTCGCATAGACCTGCAGCGCGATCCCAAGGGCCAGCCCCGTCCACAAGGGATCGACACGCACCAGCAGTGCCGCGCCGGCTACCGTGCCCAGCACGATGCACGCCATCATAGGCCACAGCCTTCGCAATAGACCCGCCGCATCGGGGCCGGCAAGCCATTGCCAGATATTGGTCGCGAACGAAGGAATCACCAGCATGGCCGCAGCGGCTGCCGGCGGCATCAGGACGCTCAGCAGCCCCATGGCCACGGTAGGCAGGCCCATGCCGGTGACTCCCTTGACCAGTCCGGCGACCAGGAACGTCAGGATCAGCAGCGCAAGGAAGAAATGGCTGGATTCGAACATGACCGTATTGGAGCTCGGATGGCAGCATACGGCTCGACCTCACGGATATTCACCTGTTTCTCTGCGTAGATGTCGGCATCACGCTTCTGGAGCGGTGCTACCTGCTTACCCGTTGAGAAGAGCCTATCTAGAGAGCTGCAAGTCAGGCGCCCTGAAAATTGACCGGCTCTGGGCCTGTATTGGTCCGCTTGATGACAACGGTACCCGCAAGCTTGTCATGCCAGCCCTGCTTACGCTTATCGAACGCGACCCAAATCAGGCCCAAGCCAAGTGGAAGAATCGATATGTAGTAAGCGAGATATCGACCGACCAGTTGCGCTGTACTGGCAGGCCGCCCCGTTCCTGCATCAACGATCCTGGCCGAGATTGCCATCTTCCCCGGGGTCGCTTGCTTGTATATCCAGAATGCAATCGTCGCGAAGGCAGGAAGTATCCAGGTTATTAGGAAGTCAGCTGGACCTGCGATGAAATCAGTCTGCTCTGCACCGAAATACTCCCACCCGTAAATTGAGAGAATCAACGGAACGTTTATCAGCATCAGCAGAACAGTATCAACGAGTGCCGCTCCTACCCTTGACCAAAACCCTGCGTACTCTAATCCTTGATCTTGCATACAGCTCATCCTAGTTGTGGTTGCAGATTATCGGCCATTCTCTCTCAAATGGCCGCTTTAGAAAGTGAGCTACACCTCGCCACAACTCGAAGGCGTAGCCATAAATCGCTCGCTTCGCGCAGAAGCCCAGCAAGCGAGCGACCTCCTCACGCACAGTTTCCTTTAATAAGCGAATAGCCACCCTCTTCCGCCGCAAGTATTACCAGAGCGGCAGCCACGCTGGGTTCACCATGGACATGGCTTGCGCTTTCTGGAACATGACCGTCAGATCAGGTGAGCTGACCACGCCCGGAACACCAAAAAGTTATCCTTAAGAATCAACCCTAACCAACTGATAGCAAAGGTCTTTTCTGCGCAGCGTCGAAGAAATTACCAAAGCTACCCGTTTCCGATGGGTCAGGATAAGACGCGAGCAACCCCAACCTGAGCACGTTCTCGTTGCGCACACCTGTTCTTAATGGGAACACGCTGGGAACAAACTCTCGCTCTTTCGCCATCGCCCAGATACGCGAAAGCCCCGGAATCCGGGGCTTTCAGCTTGTCACATGGTGCGGACGGAGAGACTCGAACTCTCACACCTTGCGGCGCCAGAACCTAAATCTGGTGTGTCTACCAATTTCACCACGTCCGCAAACGCTTTAAACGAAAACGCCAGGCAGTGCCTGGCGCTTCGGAATATGGGGTGGACGATGGGGCTCGAACCCACGACCGCAGGAGCCACAATCCTGTGCTCTACCAACTGAGCTACGCCCACCATATTGCATTGCTTGTGCCAGAGACCAAATGAATGGCGCACCCGGCAGGATTCGAACCTGCGACCATCCGCTTAGAAGGCGGATGCTCTATCCAACTGAGCTACGGGCGCTTTTAGCTGCATTCCATTCAGAGCGCAGACTTCAAGCTCCGGCTATTGAAAAACCTCTTCAAAAGCCGTCTTACCCAGCAGCAGGCTGTGTTCGACAAGCGGGGCGCATGTTATAGAGGCCGCCCTGGGTCGTCAACACCAAAACGCAAAAAATTTCAGTTAGATAAAGGAGTTACAGACGCCACACCGCCCTGCCTTTGCCGCATCGCCTCGACGTGCGAGAATGCCGCTCCTTTTTAAATCCTTTCCGATGGTTAACCAGGCGTCATGACCGCAAAACTGATCGACGGTAAAACGATCGCAGCCAACATTCGCCAGCAGATTGCCGCGCGGGTTGCCGAGCGCTGCAATCAAGGGCTGAGGATTCCGGGCCTGGCAGTAATTCTGGTGGGCATGGACCCGGCCTCCCAGGTTTATGTGGCGCACAAGCGCAAGGACTGCGAGGAAGTCGGGTTTCATTCGAAGGCCCACGATCTTCCCGCCGAAACCAGCCAGGAAGAGTTGTTGGCGCTGATCGATCAGCTCAACGACGACCCCACCATCGACGGCATCCTGGTTCAGTTGCCGCTGCCCAAGCACCTGGACGCCTCGCAGTTGCTTGAGCGCATCCGTCCGGACAAAGATGTCGATGGCTTTCATCCCTACAACATCGGTCGTCTCGCCCAGCGTATGCCGCTGCTGCGCCCTTGCACGCCCAAGGGCATCATGGCGCTGCTGGAAAGCACTGGCGTCGATCTGCATGGCCTCAATGCGGTGGTTGTCGGAGCATCGAACATCGTCGGCCGACCAATGGCGCTGGAGTTGCTGTTGGCGGGCTGCACCACCACCGTAACCCACCGCTTCACCCATGACCTAGCCGAGCACGTCAAGCGTGCCGACCTGGTGGTGGTCGCCACCGGAATCGTGGGGCTGGTGAAGGGCGAATGGATCAAGGAAGGTGCCATTGTCATCGACGTCGGTATCAGCCGTCAGGCCGATGGCAAGCTGGTTGGCGATGTCGAGTTCGAACCGGCTGCACAGCGAGCCGGCTGGATCACTCCGGTTCCCGGCGGCGTTGGCCCCATGACCCGAGCCTGCCTGCTGGAAAACACCTTGCATGCGGCAGAGCACCTGCACGCATGACGCATCAGCAGAACGGCACCTTCGGGTGCCGTTCTGCTATCGACCCTAGTTACGTTCCTGCTCCCAGGATTTGATCAGCTCGTCGTAGCTGACCGTCTGTCCTTGCGGTTTCTCATTCTCCAGTTTCGGTTTCGGGGCGCCGGGCTGGCTCAGCCAGTACTCGGCATCGCGCGGCTCGTTGAGCTTGGGCCCGCACTTGGGCTGTACTTTGCCCCGTTCCAACCGCGCCATCATGGTGTCCTGGGCCTGTGCCAGGCCATCGAGTGCCTCCTGGGGTGTCTTGTCGCCGCTGGCCGCTTCGGCGATGTACTGCCACCAGAGCTGTGCCAGGCGTGGATAGTCGGGCACGTTGGTGCCGGTCGGCGTCCATTGGGTACGCGCCGGACTACGGTAGAACTCCACCAGACCGCCCAGCTTCGGCGCCGCTTCGGTCATGGCGTCCGACTCGATATCGGACTCACGAATCGGGGTCAGGCCCACGAGAGTCTTCTTCAGCGATACGGTCTTTGAAACCGTGAACTGCGCGTACAACCAGGCGGCGAGACGGCGTTTCTCTGGCGTGGACACCAGGAAGGTCCAGGCACCAGCATCCTGGTAACCCAGCTTCATGCCCTCCTCCCAATACGGCCCCTTGGGTGACGGCGCCATGCGCCACTTCGGCGTGCCGTCCTCGTTGACGACCGCCAAGCCCGGCTTGGTCATGTCCGCGGTAAAGGCGGTGTACCAGAAGATCTGCTGGGCGATGTGGCCCTGGGCCGGAACCGGGCCGGATTCGGAAAAGGTCATGCCCTGTGCTTCACGCGGAGCGTATTCACGCATCCAATCAACATATTTCTGCGTCGCGAAGACTGCTGCAGGGCCGTTGGTCGCACCACCACGGGTGACGCTTGAGCCGACCGGGTGGCAGTCCTCCACTCGAATACCCCACTCATCCACTGGCAAGCCATTGGGCAGGCCCTTGTCGCCGGCACCGGCCATGGAGAACCATGCATCGGTAAAGCGCCAGCCGAGAGACGGGTCCTTCTTGCCGTAATCCATGTGGCCGTAGACGCGCTGACCGTCGATCTCCTTGACGTGCTTGCTGAAGAATTCGGCGATGTCTTCGTAGGCCGACCAGTTGATCGGCACACCCAGATCGTAGCCATAGATGTCCCGGAACTGCTTCTTCAGCTCTGGGCGCTCGAACCAGTCGGCGCGAAACCAGTAGAGGTTGGCGAACTGCTGCACCGGCAACTGGTAGATTTTGCCATCCGGCCCGGTGGTGAAGGAGATGCCGATAAAGTCTTCGATATCCAGCGTGGGCAAGGTGTAATTCTTGGCCTCGTTCTTGATCATGTCACTGATGGCCACCGCCTTGCCGTAGCGGAAGTGGGTGCCGATCAGGTCGGAATCGTTGATGTAGCCGTCGTAGATGTTCTTGCCGGACTGCATCTGCGTCTGCAGCTTCTCGACCACGTCGCCTTCCTGCATCAGGTCGTGCCGCAGGCGAATGCCGGTGATCTCGCTGAAAGCGCGAGCCAGTGTCTTGGCTTCGTATTCGTGGGTGGTGATGGTTTCCGACGCCACATTGATTTCCATGCCACGGAATGGCTCGGCCACCTTGATGAACCATCTGAGCTCCTCCATTTGCTGCTCGGGCGTCAGCGTCGAGGGACTGAACTCCGATTCCAGCCATTTCTTCGCGGCGTCTTCATAGGCATCGGCCCAGGCCGTACCCGCCAGTCCGGACAACGTCAGCAAGGCCGTCAGTGCCATGCCATGTCGGGTTTTATTGTTGTTTTCGAACATGAGCTGCCTCCTTTGAATTATCGGGAGGGATGGCCGACGGTCATCCCCAGCGCATCACTGCACACAACCACACAAGTGATAGCGCGAACGCTATCCAGATGCTCCAGTCAGTCAGCCCTATCACCAGAAGATGCCAATAGGCGCTGCCCAGAAGTCCAATGAACAAACGGTCGCCCCGCGTGGTGACCAGAGGAAGAAAACCACGACGCGGCACGCAGGGTCGACGCAACTCCCAGACGGTCATCGCCACCAGCATTGCTGCGATGACGCCGAAGAACACCGCGGTAGGAAGGGTCCAGGCCATCCAGTTCATGATCGACTCCTACACTCGGCCCAGCGCGAAGCCTTTGGCCACATGGTTACGCACGAACCAGATCACCAGCATGCCCGGCAGTATGGTCAGCACACCCGCCGCGGCGAGCACACCCCAGTCAATGCCCGATGCAGAAACGGTTCGCGTCATGACGGAAACGATGGGTTTGGCATCCACCGAGGTCAGGGTCCGCGCCAGCAGCAGCTCGACCCAGGAAAACATGAAGCAGAAAAATGCGGTGACACCGATGCCAGACCCTATCAGCGGCACAAAAATCTTCACGAAGAATCGAGGAAAGCTGTAGCCGTCGATATAGGCTGTCTCGTCGATTTCCTTCGGCACTCCGGACATGAAGCCTTCGAGAATCCACACCGCCAGCGGCACGTTGAACAGGCAGTGCGCCAGCGCCACCGCAATGTGTGTGTCGAACAGCCCGATGGACGAATACAGCTGGAAGAACGGCAGCAGGAACACCGCTGGCGGCGCCATGCGGTTGGTCAGCAGCCAGAAGAACAGGTGCTTGTCGCCGAGAAAGCGGAAACGCGAGAAGGCATAGGCCGCCGGTAACGCCACGCTCAGCGAGATCACCGTGTTCAGGCACACGTAGTACAGCGAGTTGATGTAACCGCTGTACCAGCTGCGGTCGGTAAAGATCACCCGGTAGTTGTCCAGGGTGAAATCACGCGGCCAGAACGTCAGGCCGCCGAGTATCTCCGTGTTGCTCTTGAACGACATGTTCAGCAACCAGTAAATCGGCACCATCAGAAACAGCACATAGATCACCAACACCACGACCTTGCGAAGTTTCATCGTGCGGCCCTCAGCGTGCCTGGTCGTTGCGGGTCATGGCGGTATAGAACAGCCAGGACACCAGCAGGATGATCAGAAAGTAGATCAGCGAGAACGCTGCTGCCGGGCCCAGGTCGAACTGCCCCACGGCCATCTTGGTCAGCGTCTGGCTGAGGAAGGTCGTGGCATTGCCCGGGCCGCCGCCGGTCAGCACAAAGGGCTCGGTGTAGATCATGAAGCTGTCCATAAAGCGCAGCATCACCGCGATCAGCAGCACGCTTTTCAGCTTCGGCAATTGGATGTAGCGGAACACCGCCCAGGCCGAAGCACGGTCGATGCGGGCCGCCTGGTAGTAGACGTCGGGAATCGCCCGCAGCCCCGAGTAGCAGAGCAGCGCCACCAGCGAAGTCCAGTGCCAGACGTCCATCACCAGCACCGTGACCCAGGCGTCCATGGTGTTCGACGCATAGTTGTAGCTGATGCCCAGCTTGGTCAGCGCCCAGCCCAGCAGGCCGATGTCCGCGCGGCCGAAGATCTGCCAGATGGTGCCGACGACGTTCCAGGGAATCAGCAAGGGAATCGCCATGACGATCAGGCACGCCGAGGCCCAGCGCCCGCCTCTGGGCATGCTCAGCGCGATGACGATGCCCAGCGGTATCTCGATCAGCAGCACGCAGCCGGAGAAGATGAACTGGCGCAGCAGCGAATCGTGCAGACGCGGGTCCTGCAGGACCTGGCGATACCAGTCCGTGCCGACGAAAAAGCGCGTCGATGAGTCGAAGATGTCCTGCACCGAATAGTTCACCACCGTCATCATCGGCACCACAGCGCTGAAGGCCACCAGCACGAACACCGGCAGCACCAGCCACCAGGCGCGATTGTTGGGCATCTTGGTCATGGCAGCTCATCCACCAATAGGTCGTCGGCGTAGAGCATCAGCCACTGGCTCGGAAAGCGGACCCACGCGCGCTCATGTGGTACCGCCTGCTCCTCGGGCAAACGAGCCTTCATGACTTGCCCGCCAAGTCGCAAGTCGAGAATCTTGTAGGTGCCCAGGTCTTCCACATGGGTGACTTCAGCGGCCAGCGCCCCCGTACAGGGCGCATCGCTAACCTGCACGAATTCCGGGCGAATGCCCAGCTGCAGACGCTTTCCCGCCAGCTCGGGCAAGCGTGCAAGCAGCGCCTGGGGCAAAGGCAGGAACACGTCACCGAAGCGCGCGCCGGCGGCCTCGCTCTGCACTTCAAACAGGTTCATGCCGGGGCTACCGATGAAGAATCCGACGAATGTATGCCGAGGCCGCTCGAAGAGTTCACGCGGCGTACCGAACTGGACGATCTGCCCGCCGTGCATCACGGCGATCTTGTCGGCGAAAGTCGAGGCTTCCAGCTGGTCGTGGGTGACGTAGACCATGGTGATGTTGAACTGCTCGTGGATCTGCTTGAGCTTGCGCCGCAGCTTCCATTTGAGATACGGGTCGATCACCGTCAGCGGTTCGTCGAACAGGATGGCCGAGACATCGTCGCGCACCAGGCCGCGCCCCATGGACACCTTCTGCTTCTCGTCGGCGGTCAGGTTGCGGGCCTTGAGCTGCAGCAGCGGGCCTAGCTCCAGTACCTCGGCGATCTCGGTGACCTTGCTGGTAATCCGCACCTCCTGCATGCCCTGGTTGCGCAAGGGGAAAGCCAGGTTGTCGAAGACCGTCATGGTGTCGTAGACCACCGGGAACTGGAAAACCTGGGCGATGTTGCGTTGCTCGGGCGTCATCTGATTGACCACGGTGGAATCGAACAGCACCTCACCTTCCGAGGGGCTCAGCAGACCGGAGATGATGTTCAGCAACGTCGACTTGCCGCAGCCGGACGGGCCGAGCAAGGCATAGGCCCCGCCCTGCTGCCAGACATGGTTCATCTCACGGATGGCATAGTCCTGCGCGCCCTCAGGATGACGGCTGTAGCTGTGAGCCAGGTTCTGCAAGCGGATCTCAGCCATCAGCACCCTCCTCCTACACGCCGCTCCGGCGCCTGGACCAGATGCCCCTGCGCGTCGAAGACGAACAGTTTGTGCGTGGGGACGTACACCCGAATCGGCTCATCCACGCCGTAATCGTGGACACCCTGCAGGTGCAGCACCAGGCTGAAATACGCATTGCGCACATGGAGAAAGGTTTCCGATCCACTGATCTCGGCCAGCTCGACCGTTGCCGAGATTTCCAGATCATCATCGTTGGAAGGCACCAGGCCGATATGGCTCGGACGCACGCCGAAACGGTAGTCGCCGCTGTCCAGCCGCCGCAGGTCCGCATTCAACGGGAAATGCAGGCACTCCTCGAAGCTCACCTCGCTATCGGCGATGCGTCCACCCAGCAGGTTGATCGGAGGCTCGGAGAACAGCTCGGCGGCCAGCACCTGCTGCGGCCGATGGTAGACCTCCGTGGTCGGCCCGCTCTGAATCACCCGCCCTTCATGCAGAACGGTAGTGGTGCCGCCTAGCGCCAATGCCTCGTTGGGCTCTGTAGTTGCGTATACCGCGATACTGCGACGCGTGCGGAACAGCTCGCGCATTTCCTGGCGCAGCTCTTCACGCAGCTTGTAGTCGAGGTTGACCAGAGGTTCGTCGAACAGCACCAGATCAGCATCCTTGACTAGCGCACGGGCCATCGCCATACGCTGCTGCTGGCCACCGGAAAGCTCCAGCGGATAACGCTGCAGCAACCCCTCGATGTGCAGCATCTCGGCCGTTGCCCTCACCCGGCGTTCTATCTCGGCCTTGCCGACACCGGTCTGGCGCAGCGGCGAGGCGATGTTTTCGTAAACACTCAGGGTCGGGTAGTTGATGAACTGCTGATACACCATGGAAATGTTGCGCTTGCGTACCGGCACATCGGTGACATCCACGCCGTTCATCAGCACTCGCCCGCTGCTCGGCTTGTCCAGCCCGGCCATCAGCCGCATCAGCGAAGTCTTGCCGGAGAGCGTACGGCCGACCAACACGTTGAACGAACCTGGCTCGAAGGTCAGACAGGTATCGTCGATGTACAGCTGCTTATTCTCGATTCGGCGAACATGATCCAGCGTGAGCGACATGACGCGTCCTTATGCTTGTTATGTCCGCCATGTAGCGACAAGCGTGCCAGCTTCGCCGGCAGGCTCTGGCACGCTACTTAGGCTGATTCGAGTGAACGTTTTCTTGCAAATCTGAACAGTTTTGAACATTGACACTGAACAGATATGAACAAGACTGTTCAGGGCGCCACGGCATTCCGGCGCGGCAGACAACGACAAGAACCTGCGCGCAAAGGTAATTCCCTCCATGGTCGATTCCGCCAAGGCCGTGCCTCACGATCAGCTCGTTCGCGACTCCTGGTCCCGTTGCGAGGGCTACGGGCTGACTCAGCACAGCACACCCAGCTTTCACCGCGCCACCGAGCCGGACGTCAGCGAGCTGCTGCAGGGCCAGCAGACACTGGTGCAGACTACCCAACGCGAGGTGCTGCCCTATTACGAAAACATCCTTTCGAATTCGAACTGTCTGATCCTGCTGGCCGACAGCCAGGGACAGCTGCTGCAGTCCTGGGGCGATCGCCGCTTCGTCGAACCGAGGCAACGGGAAGGCTTCATGCCAGGCGCCAGCTGGGTGGAGCGCGATAACGGCACCAACGCCATCGGCACCGCACTGGCCAGCGGGCAGGCGGTGCATATCCAGCGCGACGAGCACTTTCTCAGGGCCAACCGCTACCTCTCGGGCGCGGCCTCGCCAATCTACGACGCGGCTCGCCAGCTGATCGGCGTACTTGATGTTTCCAGCGACAGCTACCTGCCCCCTTCCCACACCCTGGGCATGGTGAAGATGATGAGCCAGTCGGTGGAGAACCGGCTGATCCTCAACCTGTTCCAGGACGATTACTTTCAGCTGATCTTCAACACCGGCCAGGACAACCTCGACAGCCAATGGGCGGGGCTGGTGATATTCGACGAGGCCGGCCTGATCGTTTCGGCCAACCGCCGCGCCGACAGCCTGCTGGGGATCGGTCTATCGCAAATGAGCATCGAGCGCCTGTTCGATGTGCCCCTGCTGCACCTGCTGAATCAACCGGAAGAACTACCGTTGCTGTTGCGCACTCTGGGCCGCCAACGCTTCCACGGCATCATGCGTCGCCCGTGCAAGCCACACAGCCAACCAAGGGATTTCCGTAGGAGCGCCGGCAAGGCGCCGCTGCTCGACCTGAGCAGCCTGGGCCAGGGCGATCAGCGCATGCAGCAGGCCGCCCACCAGGCGCAGCGCATGCTGGAGAAGGACATCCCGGTGCTGATCCACGGCGAAACCGGCGTCGGCAAGGAGGTGCTGGTCAAGGCGCTGCACGAAGCGGGTTCGCGGGCCAAAGCGCCGCTGATCGCCGTGAACTGCGCAGCGATTCCTGGTGAGCTGATCGAGTCCGAGCTGTTCGGTTACGAGAAAGGCGCTTTCACTGGCGCTCACCATAAAGGCAGCAGCGGCCTGATCCGCAAGGCTGACAAGGGCATTCTGTTTCTAGACGAGATTGGCGACATGCCGCTCAACCTGCAGGCGCGTCTGCTGCGCGTCCTGCAGGATCGCTGCGTGCAGCCGCTGGGCGGAGGCGAAGCCTATCCGGTGGACTTTCGCCTGATCTGCGCGACCAACCACTCGTTGCGCCAGGAGGTCGAAAGCGGCCGCTTTCGCCAGGATCTCTACTATCGAATCAACGGCCTCGCCGTGGAGCTGCCGCCGCTACGCCTGCGTACCGATAAGCGCGCGCTGTTCCAGCGAGTCTGGGAACAGCACCGCGAGCCGCACCAGTGGGCCGGATTGAGTACGGAAGTGCAGCGGTTGTTCGAGCGCCACCCCTGGCCGGGCAATATCCGCCAGCTGAGCAGCGTGATTCAGGTGGCGCTGGCGCTGGCCGACGAGCAACAGATCCGTATCGAGCATTTGCCCCAGGATTTCCTGCTCGATCTCGAACCGGCGCCAGGCAAAGACTGCCGCAGCGCCCCGGCATATGCACCAGCCCCGGACAATCAGCCATTGCATGTCCAGTTCGAAGCGTGTCACGGCAATATTTCCCACCTGGCACGTCGCCTGGGTGTCAGCCGCAACACGCTCTACAAACGCCTGCGGGCCGAAGGACTCGTTCCCGGCTGATTACACACGCCAAGCACCCGCATCACGCATTCGCGGAAGTTCGAACAACGCCGTCTATTCAGCCAAGCGCCAGGTAGTGCCACCTTTGCCATCTTCCAGCACCACGCCCATAGCGGTCAGCTGATCGCGGATACGATCCGACTCGGCCCAGTTCTTCTCGGTACGGGCTTGCAGGCGAGCCGCGATCAAGGCCTCAACCTCGGCAGCATCGACCTTGCCTTCGGCACCGGCCTGCAGGAAGACATCCGGGTTCATCTGCAGCACGCCGAGTAGGTTACCCAACTCCCTCAGGCGAGCGGCCAGCGCAGCCGCCGCCTGTGGATCGGCATCGCGCAGACGGTTGATCTCGCGCGCCATGTCGAACAGTACCGCGCAGGCTTCCGGCGAGTTGAAGTCATCATCCATCGCCGCGCCGAAGCGCTCGACGAAGTTTTCACCGCCGGCTGCGGCCACCTCGGGCAAGCCCCTCAGCGCGGTGTAGAAACGCTCCAGCGCGCCCTTGGCTTCCTTGAGACTGTCTTCGGAATAGTTGATCGGGCTGCGGTAATGGCTGGACACCAGCAGATAGCGCACCACTTCGGGCTGATACTTTTCCAGCACCTCACGAATGGTGAAGAAGTTGCCCAGGGACTTGGACATCTTCTCGCCATCCACGCGCACCGCTCCGGCGTGCATCCAGGCGTTGGCGTACTGCTTGCCGGTGGCCGCCTCGCTCTGGGCGATCTCGTTCTCGTGATGGGGGAATACCAGATCCGGGCCACCGCCGTGGATATCGAAGGTCTCGCCCAGGCAGCAGGTGGACATCACCGAGCATTCGATATGCCAGCCCGGCCGTCCGGCGCCCCAGGGTGACTGCCAGCTGGGCTCGCCCGGCTTCGCGGATTTCCACAGAACGAAGTCCAGCGGGTCTTCCTTGGCCTCGTCGACCTCGATGCGCGCACCGATCTTCAGGTCTTCGATTCTGCGGCGCGAAAGCTTGCCGTAGCCGGCGAACTTGCCGACACGGTAATAGACGTCGCCATTACCCGGCGCATAGGCGTAGCCCTTGTCGATCAGGGTCTGGATCATCGCGAACATGCCGTCTATATGCTGGGTAGCGCGCGGCTCGACGTCCGGGCGCAGCACGTTGAGGCGCGCCTCATCCTCGTGCATCGCGGCGATCATGCGCTCCACCAGCGCCTCGAACGGCTCGCCGTTTTCATTGGCACGGCGGATGATCTTGTCGTCGATATCGGTGATGTTGCGCACGTAGGTGACGTCATAGCCGCGCTGGCGCAGCCAGCGGGTGACCACGTCGAAGGCCACCATCACTCGTGCATGGCCAATGTGGCAGAAGTCATAGACGGTCATGCCGCACACGTACATGCGCACCTGGTTGCCCTCCAACGGCTGGAAGGCTTCCTTGGTCTTGCTCAGGGTGTTGTAGATAGAGAGCGCCATTTACTGACCCCAGGAGTCGCGCAGGGTGACTGTACGGTTGAACACCGGCTTGCCGGGCTGCGAATCCTTCAGGTCGGCAACGAAGTAGCCTTCGCGCTCGAACTGGAAGCGCTCTTCCGGGACGACATTGGCCAGCGACGGCTCGGCTCGGCAGCCGGTAAGCACCATCAGCGATCCGGGGTTGATGTTGTCGAGGAAGCTGCCGCCCTCCTCGTCCTTCTCTGGATTGGCGGAGCGGAACAGGCGGTCGTATAGACGCACCTCGCACTCGACACTCTCGGCAGCCGGCACCCAGTGGATCACGCCTTTGACCTTGCGGCCCTCGGGGTTCTTGCCCAGGGTGTTCTCGTCATAGCTGCAGCGCAGCTCGACGATATTGCCTTGTTCATCCTTCACCGCCTCGTCGGCGCGAATCACATAGCTGCCGCGCAAGCGCACTTCGCCACCAGGAATCAGGCGCTTGAAGCCGGCCGGCGGGACTTCTTCGAAGTCGCTGGCATCGATATATATCTCGCGGCTGAACGGCAGGACGCGCACACCCATGTCCTGCTTGGGATGGCGCGGCAATTCGAGGTTTTCGACCTGGCCTTCCGGATAGTTGGTGATGACCACTTTCAGCGGTTTGAGTACGCACATAGCCCGCGCTGCGTTGGCATCCAGATCCTCGCGGATGGCGAATTCCAGCATGCCGATATCCACCACGCCACCGGCGCGGTTCACACCGATCATGTCGCAGAAGTTGCGGATCGACGCCGGCGTATAGCCGCGGCGACGGAAGCCCGACAGCGTCGACATGCGTGGATCGTCCCAGCCACTCACGTGCTTCTCGTCGACCAGTTGCTTGAGCTTGCGCTTGCTGGTGATGGTGTAGTTCAGGTTGAGACGGGCGAATTCATACTGACGTGGCTTGGCCGGCACCGGCAGGTTGTCCAGGAACCATTCGTAGAGCGGGCGATGGTCCTCGAACTCCAGGGTGCAGACCGAGTGGGTGATGCCTTCGATGGCGTCCGACTGGCCATGGGTGAAGTCGTAGCTGGGGTAGATGCACCACTTGTCGCCAGTCTGGTGGTGGTGGGCATGACGGATGCGATACAGGATCGGATCGCGCAGGTTCATGTTCGGCGAAGCCATGTCTATCTTCGCCCGCAACGCGCGGGCGCCGTCGGGGAACTCGCCGGCCTTCATGCGTGCGAACAGATCCAGGCTCTCGGAGACCGAACGCTCACGGAACGGGCTGTTCTTGCCCGGTTCGGTCAGGCTGCCGCGATACTCGCGCGCCTGCTCGGATGTCAGATCGCAGACGTAGGCCTTGCCCGCCTCGATCAGGTGGATGGCCCATGCATGCAGCTGGTCGAAATAGTCGGAGGCATAGCGCTCTTCACCGGCCCACTGGAATCCCAGCCACTGCACGTCGCTCTTGATCGCGTCGATGTATTCCTGGTCTTCCTTGGCCGGGTTGGTGTCATCGAAACGCAGGTTGCAAACGCCGCCGAACTCCTTGGCCAGGCCGAAGTTCAGGCAGATCGACTTGGCATGGCCAATGTGCAGGTAGCCGTTGGGCTCGGGCGGAAAGCGCGTGACGATGCTGGAATGCTTGCCCGAATCCAGGTCGGCCTGGACGATCGGACGGAGAAAATTGGTGGCGACGGTAGTCTCAGGCTTGCTCATGGTGTCCTTAACGATCTGCGAGTGTGCGGCTCTAGTTCGCAGGCCGTTGAAAAACGTAGGCGAGGCAGGCAAGACAAGGCAAAGACGGCCGAAAAGCGCAGTTTAGGTGTTCTAAATGAGCATTCTGAGGCTGTTTTTAACGCAGTATTGCCAACGCAGGTAGTTTTTCAACGGCCTATCAGAGGGTAGGCCGGCCAAATCAAAGCGCCTATCATAGCGGACCCGTCAACCCCCTGACAGAGCAAAGCGCCCGCTGCCGGATCGCGTCTGTCATGGGGCAACATGCATTCGGTAATCGCGGCGGACATCCTGTCGCGCCCTCCCCCATAAGGATTGTTCCAAATGATCAAGCTGCATACCAACCATGGCGTCATCAGCGTCGAACTGTTCGAAGACAAGGCCCCGGAAACCACGGCCAACTTCAAGGAATACGTCAAGAGCGGCCACTACGACGGCACTGTCTTCCATCGTGTGATCAGCAACTTCATGATCCAGGGCGGTGGTTTCGAGCCGGGTATGAAGCAGAAAACCACCCGCACGCCCATCAAGAACGAAGCCAACAACGGCCTTTCCAACAAGACCGGAACCCTGGCGATGGCGCGTACTATGGAGCCGCATTCGGCATCCGCGCAGTTCTTCATCAACGTCAAGGACAACGACTTTCTGGATCACACCGCACCGACTGTTCAGGGCTGGGGCTACGCCGTGTTCGGCCAGGTGGTCGATGGCATGGATGTGGTCGAGAAGATCAAGGGCGTTTCCACCACCATGAAATCCGGCCATCAGGACGTTCCGGTGGACGACGTGGTCATCGAGAAAGCCGAGATCGTCGAGTAAGCCTCGTTGATTCTGCTGATCTCCGATCTGCATCTCGAAGAGCAACGCCCGGACATCACCCGGGCGTTTCTCTGTTTTCTCGAGACGCGCGCGCCAGGGGCCGAGGCGCTCTACATTCTCGGCGACTTTTTCGAGGTGTGGATCGGCGATGACGGCATGACGCCCTACCAGCACCAGATCGCCGCCGCCTTGCGCGCCCTGAGCGAAAGCGGAACCCGCCTCTATCTGATGCATGGCAACCGCGACTTCATGATCGGCCAGGCGTTCTGCAAGGAAGCCGGCTGCACGCTGCTCTCCGACCCGCACATCGCCACGTTCGGCGGCGAGCGCGTATTGCTGATGCACGGCGACAGCCTGTGTACCCGGGATGAAGGCTACATGCGCCTGCGCCGTCTGCTGCGCAATCCGCTCAGCCTGTTCATCCTGAATCATCTCTCCCTTGCCAAACGGCAGAAGCTGGCGCAGAAACTGCGGTCGACCAGCAGAGAAGAAACGCGAATGAAAGCCAGCGACATCGTCGATGTGACCCCCGACGAAGTGATCAGGGTGATGCGCAAGCACAGGGTCCGCACCCTGATCCATGGCCACACCCACCGCCCGGCGACCCATTCGCTACAGATCAATGGCCAGGCCGCACGGCGCATCGTGCTGGGCGACTGGGATCGACAGGGGTGGGCCTTGCAGATCGACGAGTCGGGCCTGCACCAGGCGCCTTTCGATCTCGACTGATCAGGCCGCTTCGGGAATGCCGCTGTGGAAGCGGAACTCCGGATCGGGGCTTTCGATCAGTTCGCGCTCGCGCTCACGCACCCTGATGATGGTGGCATCTATATCCGTGGCCTCGCCGTAGAGATAGGCCAGTTTCAGATAGTCCTGGAAATGCCGTGCCTCGGACTTGAGCAAGCCGTGATAGAACTTACCCAGTTCCTCGTCCAGGTGCGGCACCAGCATCGCAAAGCGCTCGCATGAACGCGCCTCGATGAAGGCACCGATCACCAGCGTATCGGTCAGCCGATAGGGCTCGTGATTGCGTACCAGTTCGCGCAGGCCGGCGGCATAACGTGACGAGCCAACGTTACGCAGCGTGATGCCTCGCTTGCGAATGATCGACAGCACTTGCTCGAAATGCCGCAGCTCTTCTCGCGCCAGGCGCGACATCTTGTTCTGCAGGTCCGGCTTATCAACGTAACGAAACATCAACTGGAAAGCCGCTCCAGCGGCTTTCTTCTCGCAGTTGCCGTGATCGATCAGCATTACGTCCTGATTCGCCAGCGCAACGCCGACCCAGGCCGGCGGCGTGGCGCAGCCAAGAAATTCATTCAATTCGGGAAGCATGGCAAAGTCTTGCTATCAAAGAGAGAGTGAAGCGGAGCAGGCCCCGCCGCGAGTGCCGGCATTATACGTCCGGCGCACCAACCGAATAGCGCGCTTGATATAGGTCACGCATTCAGCGCACGGGTCCGTCTATAGTCATTCAATCTGAAATCAGTAAACGGAGCCGATCATGCAAGCCATTCGCTGCATCCTGGTGGTAATCGACCCAAAACAGCCCGACGACCTGGCACTCAAACGCGCCCGCCTGATTTCGAGCGTCAGCCAGTCCCGCCTGCACCTCCTGGTCTGCGACGGCAAGGAGGATCACGGCGCCCACCTCGAGAGCCTGTGCGAACAGCTCAGCAACCAGGGCCATACCGTCAGCTCGCAGCAGGCCTGGCGCGACAACCTCCATCAGACCATCATCCAGGTGCAACAAGCCGAAGGCTGCGGCCTGGTGATCAAGCAGCACGTGCCCGACAACGCCCTGAAGCGCGCCCTGCTGACGCCTGAAGACTGGAAGCTGCTGCGCTACTGCCCCTGCCCGGTCCTGATGGTCAAGACCGACGGTCCGTGGACCGGCGGCAATATCCTCGCAGCCGTGGACGTCGGTAACGCCGACCTCGAACACCGCACCCTGCATGCGAGCATCGTCAACCACGGCTTCGACATTGCCGCACTGGCCGGCGGCAAGCTGCACGTCATTAGCGCACATCCTTCACCGATGCTTTCCACCGCGGACCCGACCTTCCAGCTCAAGGAAACCATCGAGGCACGCTATCGCGAGGCCTGCAAACAGTTCCAGACTGAATTCGACATCTCCGATGCCCAGCTGCATATCGAAGAAGGCCCCGCCGATGCGCTGATTCCTCGTGTCTGCAGCCGGATCAACGCCGTGGTCACGGTCATCGGCACCGTGGCGCGTTCCGGTTTCTCCGGTGCGCTCATGGGCAATACCGCCGAGGTCGTACTGGATGCACTGGAGAGCGACGTTCTAGTGTTGAAACCCGACGACATTATCGAACACCTCGAGGATCTGGTATCCCGCCGGTGATTCACGGCGCTGCAGGGCGAAGGCACGCTCTGCAGCGTCTTTCTCAACGAACCTCTCCCACCACGAATTCCGGAGCGATGTATCGATCATAGTGAGCCTGCGAGAGCAGGAAATATTCCTCATCGATAGCGTCACGAAGCTCTAGCAGCGACCACTCACGAAACTCCGGCAACAACGCCACGCCATAGGCCTCGAGTTGCTGGATGACACGCGCACCTCGCGCGATCAGCTGGTAGGCCCAGCAATAGGGCGACTGCTCGGCAACGAAGCGGATCTGTCGCGCCTCGAGCTGCTGACGAAGCCGAGTGGCATCGAAGACCTCGAGCTTGCCAATCATCACCTGTACCAGGAGCACCTCCAGACGTTGCCAGACCGAACGCTTGGCGGCTTCGTCGTAGGCATTCCAGTTCACCACCTCATGGTGAAAACGCTTGCAGCCGCGACAGACCAAGTCGCCGTACACGGTCGAGCAGCGTCCTATGCAGGGAGTTTTGATGCGCTGGTCAGACATGAGACAGATACCAGGGAGCCAGCCGCGCATCTTAGACTTTTGTCCAAGCCAGGTCACCCGCATCGCGGGCTTCCCTAGCCGCAGCAGCCTCGGAGACCGCGTAAACACTGCACTGAGGAAGATCCGGCATTCGTCGCACCGAACCACAGAGCCTGGCCGCCACGGCGTCCGGCTTAACTTTACAGGGCCGTTCCAGTAGAATCGGCCCGCCGTTTTCGGCGCCACGATCCAGATGAAGCTGTTTTCAAAGCGTCACGAGCACAGTTGAACCGGTCATCGACAGGTCGTTGAAAAATGTAGCGTGCGGCAGGCCAGACAGGGCGAATTCAACCCCGGACAAGCTCATTCATCCATTGCGATGGGCGTACTGCGGAGGCGGATTTCGAACCGTTCCAGGCCACAATCATGCGCACTCATTTTTCAGCGATCTGTCCGTTGGTTGTACGGCCCCTTCTCCGTACAACCACCCTCAGCCCGGCGTAAAACTTTGAAAACAGCTTCCGGATGCGCGTCCCGAAACATCCAAGGGACCAATGATGAGGGTAAAAACTGTGCTTGAAGCCTATCGCAAACACGTAGAAGAGCGTGCCGCCCAGGGCGTCGTGCCCCAACCACTGAACGCCGAACAGACCGCAGGCCTGGTCGAACTGCTGAAAACCCCGCCAGCCGGCGAAGAAGCCTTTCTGGTTGATCTGATCACCAACCGCGTGCCCGCAGGCGTCGACGAAGCCGCCTACGTCAAGGCCGGTTTCCTCTCCGCCATTGCCAAGGGCGAAACCACCTCCCCGCTGATCAGCAAACAACGCGCCGTTGAACTGCTGGGCACCATGCAGGGCGGCTACAATATCGCCACCCTGGTCGAACTGCTGGATGATGCCGAACTGGCAAGCGTGACTGCCGAACAGCTCAAGCACACCCTGCTGATGTTCGACGCCTTCCACGATGTCGCCGAGAAAGCCAAGGCCGGCAATGCCAACGCCAAGGCCGTCCTGCAGTCCTGGGCCGATGGTGAATGGTTCCAGAGCCGTCCGGCCCTGGCCGAGAAGATCAGCCTGTCCGTATTCAAGGTCACCGGCGAAACCAACACCGACGATCTGTCGCCAGCCCCGGATGCCTGGTCGCGCCCCGACATACCGCTGCACGCCCTGGCCATGCTGAAAATGGCCCGCGACGGCATCAACCCGGACGTTCCGGGCTCGGTCGGCCCCATCAAGCAGATGGAAGAACTGAAAGCCAAAGGCTTCCCGGTCGCCTACGTGGGTGACGTGGTAGGCACCGGCTCCTCGCGCAAGTCCGCTACCAACTCGGTGCTGTGGTTCTTCGGCGACGACATCCCGAACGTGCCGAACAAGCGCGCTGGTGGTTTCTGCTTCGGCACCAAGATCGCCCCGATCTTCTACAACACCATGGAAGACGCCGGCGCCCTGCCGATCGAATTCGACTGCACCGACCTGGCCATGGGCGACGTCATCGACGTGTATCCCTACAAAGGTGAAGTTCGCCGCCACGGCAGCGATGATCTCGTCACCACCTTCGCACTGAAGACCGACGTGTTGCTCGACGAAGTACGCGCCGGCGGCCGTATCCCGCTGATCATCGGTCGCGGCCTGACCGAGAAGGCGCGCGCCGAGCTGGGACTGGCTCCGTCCACCCTGTTCAAGAAGCCGGAAGCACCAGCCGACAGCGGCAAGGGCTTCACCCTGGCACAGAAGATGGTCGGTCGCGCCTGCGGCCTGCCGGAAGGCCAGGGCATCCGTCCGGGCACCTACTGTGAACCCAAGATGACTACCGTCGGCTCCCAGGACACCACCGGTCCGATGACCCGCGACGAGCTGAAAGACCTGGCGTGCCTGGGCTTCTCCGCCGACCTGGTGATGCAGTCCTTCTGCCACACCGCCGCTTATCCGAAGCCGATCGACGTCACCACCCATCACACCCTGCCGGACTTCATCCAGAACCGTGGCGGCGTATCCCTGCGTCCGGGCGACGGCATCATCCACAGCTGGCTGAACCGCATGCTGCTGCCCGACACCGTCGGCACCGGCGGCGACTCCCACACCCGCTTCCCAATGGGCATTTCCTTCCCGGCCGGTTCCGGCCTGGTCGCCTTCGCCGCAGCCACCGGCGTCATGCCGCTGGACATGCCGGAATCGGTACTTGTGCGCTTCAAGGGTGAAATGCAGCCTGGCATCACCCTGCGTGATCTGGTTCATGCCATCCCCTACTACGCAATCCAGGAAGGCCTGCTGACCGTCGAGAAGAAAGGCAAGAAGAACATCTTCTCCGGTCGCATTCTCGAGATCGAAGGTCTGAGCGGCCTGACCGTCGAGCAGGCTTTCGAGCTGTCCGATGCCTCCGCCGAACGCTCCGCTGCCGGCTGCACCATCAAGCTGCCGGAAGATGCGATCGCCGAGTACCTGCGCTCCAACATCACCTTGCTACGCTGGATGATCAGCGAAGGCTACGGCGACCCTCGCACCCTGGAGCGTCGCGCCCAGGCGATGGAGGCATGGCTGGACAAGCCGCACCTGCTGGAAGCCGACAAGGACGCCGAGTACGCTGCCGTGATCGAAATCGATCTGGCCGACGTCAAGGAACCAGTCCTGTGCGCCCCGAACGATCCGGACGACGCCCGCCTGCTCTCCACCGTTGCCAGCGAGAAGATCGACGAAGTCTTCATCGGCTCGTGCATGACCAACATTGGCCACTTCCGTGCCGCCGGTAAGCTGCTGGACAAGGTCAAGGGTGGCATTCCGACCCGCCTGTGGCTGGCTCCGCCGACCAAGATGGACGCTCACCAGCTGACCGAAGAAGGCTACTACGGCATCTATGGCAAGGCCGGTGCACGCATGGAAATGCCGGGATGCTCGCTGTGCATGGGTAACCAGGCCCGCGTGCAGACCGGTTCGACCGTGGTCTCCACCTCGACCCGTAACTTCCCGAACCGCCTGGGCGATGCGACCAACGTGTATCTGGCTTCTGCCGAACTGGCATCGGTCGCTTCGATCATCGGCAAGCTGCCGACCGTCGAGGAGTACATGCAGTACGCGAAAGAAATCGACACCATGGCTGCCGATGTCTATCGCTACCTGAGCTTCGACCAGATCGCTGAGTTCCGCGAATCCGCGGAGAAGGCCAAGATCCAGGTTGTAGAAATCTGAAGCAAGAAACACAGGGGCACCTGACCAGGTGACCCTGTAATGAAATAAAAGAAAAGCCCGTACCGAAAGGTACGGGCTTTTTTTTCATGGTCTGATTAATGAGGCGGCCGCTTCGCCACACCCAAGCCCCAAAATTCGGACAACAAAAAACCCGACCTGTAGTGCAGGCCGGGTTTTCTTTCAGCAGCTCAAAAGAATCAGCGAACCTGAGCTTCCACTTCAGCCTCAACGCGACGGTTGATCTGACGGCCTTCGTCGGTGCCATTATCAGCAACCGGACGGGACTCGCCGTAACCAACGGAGTCGACGCGCTGGCTTTCCACACCGTACTGATTGACCAGTACGTCGCGAACAGCTTCGGCACGACGCTCGGACAGACGCTGGTTGTACTGATCGGTGCCGACGGAGTCGGTGTGACCTTCAACGGTGGTGCTGGTCTGCGGGTACTGCTGCATGAAGTCAGCCAGGTTCTTGATGTCGCTGTAGCTTTCTTCGCGTACGCGAGACTTGTCAAAGTCGAACTTCACGTCCAGCTCAACACGGACCAGTTCCGGCTCCGGCTCCGGCTCGGTATCGACGATGGGGGCCGGCGCTGGCTCGGGAGTCGGCTCAACCTGAGCGACCTGGCGAGTACCACCACCGAAGTTCAGACCCACACCCACGCCCGCCATCCACTCGGTATCGCCGGCATCAATATTGTGCATACCGTCGACACTGGCCTTGGCGAACAGGTTCTCGGTGAAGTAGTACTTCAGGCCCGCACCAATGTTAGCGAAGGTGCTGTGGTCGCGACCGCTGCGGGCCTGACCGATGCTCTGGTGAGCCATGCCTGCGGAAAGGTAGGGACGCAGACCCACACCCGGCTGACCGAAGTGGTAAACCGCGTCGAGCGCGGTGAGACTACCCTTGATGTTCTTGTGAGAACCGTTATTGACCGGATCGTTGGTCGTCACGTCGTGATATTCACCGTAGGACAGTCCCAGGGAAACATCGTCGGTGAGGAAATAGCTGATTCCGGCGCCATACAGCTCGCCTTCGTCTTCGAAGTCCCGGGAGCTGTCAGAGAAGTAGTGCTTGCCGAACGCTTCTACCTCTACGGCACCCTGCCCCTGGGCGAATGCGCCGGCGGACGTGGCGGCCAGTATCGAGCCAATTACAACGCCCAAGGAGTTTTTAGTTTTCATCCGTAAATCCCCATCTGGTGATTAATATCAGAACAATCTAAGGAAACCGGTTGTCTATGGCCCAAGCTGTTCGCTTTCAATACGACAATTTTAAACCGTTAAGTTTCAATGGTTCCAGAGAATTTTTCACGCAGCTTATCCAGCGCCCGCTTGTAACGCATTTTCGTGGCACTCAGCCCCATATGCATAATGTCCGCAATCTCCTGGAACTCCAGTTCGGCTACGAAACGAAGTACGAGAATTTCCCGGTCAATCTGATTCACATGCACCAACCAGTGCTCAAGGCCGGTCTTTTCCTCAACCTTCGGCGAGGCGTCCTCGGACGCCTCTTCAAGCGGATCGAGACTCAGCGCATCGAGCAAACGGCGCTTGCGCCGCTCTTTGCGATATTGAGTAATACACTCGTTATAGGTAATGCTGTACAACCAGGTCTTGAACTTTGACTTTCCTTCGAAGTTCTTCAAGCCATACAGGACTTTGAGCATTACCTCCTGACATACGTCGTCGGCGTCTCGTTCGTTTCCCAGATATCGGCTGCATACATTGAAGAGCGTACGCTGATAACGCCGCATCAACTCCTCATAAGCCCGAGTGATATGAAACAGCTCGTCATGGGCACGCTGAGCCAGCTCTTCATCGGAAAGCTGGCGAGGGTCATAGCTCATTGCGGGCGAATGGGTTTTAGTCAAGACGCTTCGAACCGGCAGCCGGGGTGACCGCCATTCAGAAAATAAAGGCGGTGTATCTTATCAGATTTGCCGCGCCTAACGGCTGCCGACTCTTTGCTCCAGCAGTACTCTGTTGGCGATCGATACCACCTCCCCCTCGTCTGTCAGCAGTAGGGTCTTGGCGGTTCCGATTTCTTCGATCTCGCCTTCCAGATCCAGCCCTTCGAGTCTGACGCGCTGACCAACCTCATACAGCTCGCGGACATAGATACCCGCCAGGATCTGCCCTACCAGCTCACGGCTACCCAGGCCGAGCGCCAAGGCACCTGCCAGCCCCACGGAAATCAGGCCGATGGCGATCACATAGTTGAGCAGCTCCGTCTTGACCTCAAGCTGCCCGATGGCCACCGAAATACTGATGATGATGATCAGACCCTGGGAAATCCGTGCAAGCCCGCCGGCATAGTCAATACCGACGCCTTCAGCCGCGCCGCGCACCAGTCCACTGACCAACTGAGCTAGCAATACCCCCACCAGCAGGATGATGCCGGCACCGAACACCTTGGGCACATAAAGCGCGAGCATATCGAGTGTCGCCGAAACGCGCGCGAGCCCCAGCGACTCGGCCGCCGACACCAGGAAGATCAGCAACACGAACCAATAGACGATCTTGCCGATCAGCGTGGAAATGGGCACGCGAATACCGACACGCCCGAGCAGCTTGGTCACGCCGGTGCCAGCGACTAGGCGATCCAGCCCGACCTTGGCCAGCAGCTTGGACAGCAGCGTATCCAGCAACTTCGCAACCAGGAAACCAACTGCGACGACGAGCAATGCGCCAAACAGACGAGGAATGAATGCCGCGATGGGTGCCCAAAGCGCGCTCATGGCACCTAAAAAGCTCTGGCTCCAGGGATCGAGTTCCATGATCAGTCGGCCTTATCGGAAGTGAAGGATTGGGAAGCACGGCGTCGCGATACGGGCGAGACATGCCCGGCGCCATTGTTGAAGGCGATCGCCGCAGCCTGCAGCCAACGACCACCCAGACCGAACAGATCACCCGCACCGACCTGACGGTTGGCAGTCTTCAAGACACGATCCAGACAGGCATCGTCATCATGCATCGGCTGCGCCTTGAGCATGTCCCTGAGGGATTCTTCAAAGGAGTCGGCCATGTTCACCTCGTTAAACTGTGCAATCTAGACGGCATCGACGGGGAAAAGTCACATTTCATATCCACTTCAGTCGGCGGAATACCCACCACTGGAAAAGAGCCACCGCACCGATCAGGACGCAAGCCACGACAAAACCATAAGGACTCTCCGAGCCCGGAATACCCCCGACATTAATCCCCAGCAACCCCGTCAGAAAGCTCATGGGCAGGAAGAAACCGGTAATGATACCAAGCAGATACATGGTGCGATTCATTCGCTCGCGCATCCGCCGCTCTTCCGCCTCCAGCACCAGGTTGGCACGCTCTCGCACCAGCTCCAGCTCTTCGAGATAGCGAATCAAGCGGTTGCTCAGTTCGTTCCAGTAATCCGTGTCATCATCGACGAACCAGGGCAACCGGTTACGCGTCAGTTGCCCGTATAATTCGCGCTGAGGCAGCAGGAACCTGCGCAGGCTCGCGGCCTGGCGACGCAGGGTGAGCAGCTTGTCCTGCGGTGGCGTATAGCGCGCATCGGTTTCCAAGCGATCCTCTTCTTCATCGAGCTTCTCGCCAAGCATCGCTACCAGATCGTCCACCCGATCGGTCAACGCCTCGGCAAGACTGATGAGAATCTCGGATGTCGTTTTCGGGCCGGCCCCCTCTGCCAACTGCTGAATCACCACCTCCGTGGAACGCAGTGGTCGTAAGCGCAGGGAAATCACCCGCCGCGCATCGACAAAGACGCGCAACGAAACCATGTCCTCCGGCTCAGCATCGGGATTGAGGTTCACGCCTCGCAGAAACAGCAGGAGCTCGTCATCCGGCAATGGCAGTAGCCGCGGCCGGGTGTTTTCCTCGAGCAAGACATCGCAGGCAAAACCGCTCAAACCGCTGTATTCACGCAACCAGGCCACGGCCTGAGGCTGACTCCTGTCCCAATGCAACCACAGACTTTCGCCCTCCGCCAGTTCCAGCGACGGGATATCCGCATGGGCCAGTTGGCGAGCACCGCCCTTTCCGTCCAGCACCAGAGCGTGCAACAACCCTGACTGCCCCTGATCCTCTGTCAGCATTTCGTCCACCCGAATCACAAAAAGCCCGGCGTTGCCGGGCTCTGGTCAACCGAAGAGCACGACCTCACTCGGGCATTTTCAACTCTTTGGGCGAGACCACGATGCCATTGTTGTCGGCATAGAGGTACTCTCCGGGACGGAAGGTCACGCCGCAAAAAGTCACCGGGATGTTCAACTCGCCAACCCCGCGCTTGTTGCTCTTCAACGGATGGCTGGCCAGCGCCTGCACGCCGAGATCGGTCTGCGCGACGATGTCCACATCGCGAATGCAACCGTAAACTATCAGGCCTTGCCAGCCGTTGCGCGCGGCTTTCTCTGCGAGCATGTCGCCCAACAGGGCGCAACGCAGCGAACCACCACCATCGACGACCATGACCTTGCCGCTGCCATCGAGCTCGACCTGCTCCTTGACCAGCGAGTTGTCCTCGAAGCACTTGACCGTGACGATCTGGCCACCGAAGGAATCGCGGCCACCGAAGTTGCTGAAGATCGGCTCTACTACCTGAATCAGTTCAGGATAGGCATCGCACAGATCGGGCGTGACGTATTGCATGGAAAATCTCCTTGAAGAACCGTCCCGAGTCTCGCCAGGCCCCCTTCGCTTTTAAACGATGGAGTACAGCCAGACGCGACTCACCGAGCCAGCAATGACCGGCTCATGGCAAGAAGGGCGGAATGCCCGCCCTTCCGCTTCGCTCCCGATCAGCCGATTTCTTCGTCGGCCAGGAAGAACCAGGTATCCAGAACCGAATCCGGATTCAGGGAAACGCTTTCGATCCCCTGCTCCATCAGCCACTTGGCCAGATCCGGATGGTCCGACGGGCCCTGACCGCAGATGCCGATGTACTTGCCAGCCTTGGTGCACGCCTGAATAGCATTGGCCAGCAGCTTTTTCACCGCAGGATTACGCTCGTCGAACAGGTGGGCGATGATGCCGGAATCGCGGTCCAGGCCCAGGGTCAGCTGGGTCATGTCGTTGGAGCCAATGGAGAAACCATCGAAGAACTCGAGGAACTCGTCGGCCAGCAGCGCGTTGGATGGCAGCTCGCACATCATGATCACGCGCAGACCGTTCTCGCCACGCTTGAGGCCGTACTGGGCCAGCAGATCGATGACCTGGGAGGCTTCGCCCAAGGTACGCACGAAGGGCACCATCAGCTCGACGTTGGTGAGGCCCATGACATCGCGAACCTTCTTCATCGCCCGGCACTCGAGCTCGAAGCAGTCGCGGAAGGAGTCGCTGATGTAGCGCGAAGCGCCACGGAAGCCGAGCATCGGGTTCTCTTCTTCCGGCTCGTAGAGCTTGCCGCCGATCAGGTTGGCATATTCGTTGGACTTGAAGTCCGACAAGCGCACGATGACCTTCTTCGGCCAGAAGGCCGCAGCCAGGGTGCTGACGCCCTCGACCAACTTCTCGACGTAGAAGTCGACTGGATCACCGTAACCGGAAATGCGTTTCTCGACGCTGCTCTTCACTTCAGTCGGTAAGCCGTCGAAGTTCAGTAGCGCTTTGGGGTGCACACCGATCATGCGATTGATGATGAACTCGAGGCGGGCCAGACCGACGCCTTCGTTAGGCAGCTGGGCGAAATCGAACGCGCGGTCCGGGTTGCCGACGTTCATCATGATCTTGAACGGCAGTTCAGGCATGGCGTCGATGGAGTTCTGGCGAATATCAAAGCCCAGCTCACCGTCGAAGATCAGGCCGGTATCGCCTTCGGCGCAGGTCACGGTGACGCGCTGACCGTCTTTCAGCAGTTCGGTGGCATTACCACAACCCACCACCGCCGGGATACCCAGCTCGCGCGCGATGATCGCCGCGTGACAGGTACGACCACCGCGGTTGGTGACGATGGCGCTGGCGCGCTTCATCACGGGTTCCCAATCGGGATCGGTCATGTCGGATACGAGCACATCGCCGGGCTGTACGCGGTCCATCTCGGAGACGTCGCGAATGATCTTCACCGGGCCGGCGCCGATGCGCTGGCCGATCGCACGGCCTTCGACCAGCACGGTGCCCTTTTCCTTCAGCAGGTAGCGTTCCATGACATTGGCGCTGCTGCGGCTCTTCACGGTTTCCGGACGCGCCTGGACAATGTATAGCTGACCGTCGTCCCCATCCTTGGCCCACTCGATATCCATCGGGCGGCCGTAGTGTTTCTCGATGATCAGTGCCTGGCGAGCCAGGTTGCTGACCTCTTCATCGGTGAGGCAGAAGCGTGCGCGGTCGGCCTCGTCGACATCGACCGTCTTGACCGACTTGCCCGCGCTGGCTTCGGCACCGTAGACCATCTTGATGGCCTTGCTGCCCAGGTTGCGCCGCAGGATCGCCGGACGGCCGGCTTCAAGGGTGTGCTTGTGCACGTAGAATTCGTCGGGGTTCACCGCCCCTTGCACCACGGTTTCACCCAGCCCGTAAGCGCCGGTGATGAACACCACGTCGCGGAAGCCCGACTCGGTATCCAGCGTGAACATCACGCCAGCGGTGCCGGTTTCGGAACGCACCATGCGTTGCACACCTGCAGACAGGGCCACCAGCTTGTGGTCGAAGCCCTGGTGCACGCGGTAGGCGATGGCGCGGTCGTTGAACAGGGAAGCGAAAACCTCCTTGGCGGCGCGGATCACGTTGTCCACGCCACGAATATTGAGGAAGGTTTCCTGCTGGCCGGCGAAGGAGGCGTCCGGCAGATCTTCGGCAGTTGCCGAAGAGCGCACCGCCACCGCCAGGTTCTCGTTACCCGCGGCCATCTCGGCGAACGCGGCGCGGATATCGGCATCCAGTTGCGGCGGGAACTCGGCGTCCATCACCCAACCACGAATCTGCGCGCCGGCCTTGGCCAGGGCGTTCACATCGTCGACATCCAGCGCATCGAGCAACGCATGGATCTGATCGTTCAGGCCGCTGAGCTCCATGAAGTCGCGATAGGCCTGCGCTGTGGTGGCGAAACCACCCGGTACGGAAACGCCGGCGCCGGCGAGGTTGCTGATCATCTCGCCCAGGGAGGCGTTCTTGCCCCCTACACGCTCAACATCATGATTGCCGAGCTTATCGAGGGAAACTACGTACTCTACCAAGGTGAACTCTCCACATTGTGTTGGAATCTCGGTCGGCGCGGTCCGCGTGACGGTGGCCTGGCCCTGCAAAATAAGTGACAATGCCCGCTAGTCGTGGCCCGGCGGAGGGCTACTATAGCTGAGAACCGTTCTTGACTTAACAGGCCGTTGAAAAACTACCTGCGCCGCCATTACTACCTGGGAATCGCATCGGAAGTTCACGCGCAACTCGTATACCGTTGTCGAGCCCACGCTACTTCTCAATGATATCTACCCTGTCCTGGCTACCTCGCCAGAACTTTCAACAAACTGCTAAGGCCCCAGCTGCGATGAAACGAACGGCTTTCTTCATCTCCGATGGCACCGGCATCACGGCCGAAACCCTGGGTCAGAGTCTGCTCGCACAGTTCGAAACCATCAGCTTTACCAAACTGACTCGGCCCTATATCGATACCGCAGAAAAAGCGCGGGCCATGGTACAGCAAATCAACAAAGCGGCGGAAACCGACGGTGCCCGACCGATCATCTTCGACACCCTGGTCAATCAGGAAATTCGCGACATCCTGGCCGAATCCAACGGCTTCATGATCGACATCTTTTCTTCTTTCCTCGCACCACTCGAACATGAACTGACATCTCGCTCGTCCTATTCCGTGGGCAAATCCCATTCGATCAGCCACAACACCAACTACATGGAGCGAATCGACGCAGTCAACTTCGCCCTGGACAACGATGACGGCGCCCGCACCCGTCACTACGACAAGGCCGACCTGATCCTGGTCGGCGTTTCGCGCTGCGGCAAGACTCCGACCTGTCTTTACATGGCCATGCAGTACGGCATTCGCGCCGCCAACTACCCACTGACCGAAGACGACATGGAGCGCCTGCAACTTCCCTCGGTACTGAAGACCTATCGGCAGAAGCTGTTCGGTCTCACCATCGATCCCGATCGCCTGGCCGCGATTCGCAACGAGCGCAAACCCAACAGCCGTTATTCCAGCTTCGCCCAGTGCGAGTTCGAAGTCCGCGAAGTTGAAAACCTGTTCCGCCGCGAAAACATTACCTACATCAACTCAACGCATTTCTCCGTCGAAGAAATTTCCGCCAAGATCCTGGTGGAAAAAGGCGTCGAGCGACGGCTCAAATAACGCAGCTTCGCTAGACAACAAAAAGTCCGCTTGGTGCGGACTTTTTGTTGGGGCCGACATCGCGATTAGAAGCTATCGCCCGGCACGCGCACCGCTCCCTCCATGAGAACGCGCGCGCTACGGCTCATGATCGCCTTAGTCACCGTCCACTGCCCATCGACCTGCCGGGCCTCGGCGCCGACACGCAGCGTGCCGGACGGATGGCCGAAGCGTACCGCCTCGCGATCGCCGCCACCGGCCGCCAGATTCACCAGCGTTCCGGGTACCGCCGCTGCCGTGCCGATAGCCACCGCACAGGTGCCCATCATGGCGTGATGCAGCTTGCCCATGGATAGCGCACGCACCAGCAGATCGACTTCGTCGGCTTCGATGCTCTTACCGCTGGAGGCCTTGTAGGTCTTGGGCTCGCTGATGAAAGCGATTTTCGGCGTATGCTGGCGAGTCAGCGCCTCTTCGGCCGTCTTGATCAGCCCCATGCGCAGCGCTCCTGCCACGCGGATCTTTTCGAAACGAGCCAACTGTGCAGGATCGGCGTTGATGTCCTCGCGCAGCTCGGTGCCCTGGTAGCCGATGTCCTCGGCATTGACGAACACGGTGGGAATGCCAGCGCTGATCATCGTCGCCTGGAAGGTGCCGATATCCGGCACTTCCAGCTCGTCGATCAGGTTGCCGGTAGGGAACATCGAACCACCCTCCTCTCCGTCATCCGACGGATCAAGGAACTCCAGGACGATTTCAGCTGCCGGGAAGGTTACGCCGTCCAGCTCGAAATCACCGGTTTCCTGTACCTGACCATTGCTGACCGGCACGTGGGCGATGATGGTTTTCTGGATATTGGCCTGCCAGATACGTACCACGCAGGTGCCGTTTTCCGGGATACGTGTCGGATCGACCAGTCCCGCATGGATGGCGAAGGCGCCGGCACCGGTGGATAGGTTGCCGCAGTTACCACTCCAGTCGACGAAGGGTTTGTCGATGGAGACCTGGCCGTAAAGGTAATCCACGTCGTGATCGGGCTGGCTGCTCTTCGACAGGATCACGCACTTGCTGGTGCTGGAGGTGGCGCCACCCATGCCGTCGATATGAGCGGCGTAGGGATCGGGACTGCCAATCACGCGCATGAACAACTTGTCACGCGCCTCGCCCGGTATCTGGCATGGCTCGGGCAGGTCCTGCAGGCGAAAGAACACGCCCTTGCTGGTGCCACCTCGCATGTAGGTGGCGGGAATCTTGATCTGGGGTGCATGAGCCATGAAAGCGGTTCCTCATGAAGCGTTGCCGCCAGGAGGCGGCAACGGGAATGGAGTACAGGCAAGGGTGGATGTCGTTTCTTACACCCACCCCGACACCGCTCGGTGGATCGGTAAAGCGTGATCCACCCTACGAAAGGCGTGTTCAGGCCTGGCCGAGGAAATCCTTGGCAAAGCGTTGCAGCACACCACCGGCATCGTAGACGGAGACTTCTTCGGCGGTATCCAGTCGGCAGGTCACCGGAACCTCGACCGTCTCGCCGTTACGGCGATGGATGACCAGCATCAGGTCGGCACGCGGGGTACGTTCGCCGATCACGTCGAATGTCTCGGTGCCGTCGATCTTCAGGGTCTTGCGATCGGTGCCCGGCTTGAACTCAAGGGGCAGAACGCCCATACCCACCAGGTTGGTACGATGAATGCGTTCGAAGCCTTCGGCGACGATGGCTTCCACGCCCGCCAGACGCACACCCTTCGCCGCCCAGTCGCGGGACGAACCCTGGCCGTAGTCGGCGCCAGCGATGATGATCAGCGGCTGCTTGCGATTCATGTAGGTTTCGATGGCTTCCCACATGCGCATGACGGTGCCTTCCGGCTCGACGCGCGTCAGCGAGCCCTTCTTCACCTGCCCATCGACTACGGCCATTTCGTTGACCAATTGCGGGTTGGCGAAGGTGGCGCGCTGAGCGGTCAGGTGATCGCCGCGGTGAGTGGCGTAGGAGTTGAAGTCCTCTTCCGGCAGGCCCATTTTCGCCAGGTATTCGCCGGCAGCGCTGTCTGCCAGGATGGCATTGGACGGCGACAGGTGGTCGGTGGTGATGTTGTCCGGCAACACCGCCAGCGGGCGCATGCCCTTGAGCGTGCGCTCACCGGCCAACGCGCCTTCCCAGTACGGCGGACGGCGGATGTAGGTGGACATCGGGCGCCAGTCGTACAGCGGGCTCTCGGCCTCCTGCACGGCGCCGAGGTCGAACATCGGAATGTAGACCTGGCGAAACTGCTCCGGCTTCACCGAAGAAGCGACGATAGCGTCGATTTCCTCGTCGCTCGGCCACAGGTCCTTGAGGGTAACCGGCCTGCCCTGGGCATCATGACCCAGCACATCCTGCTCGATATCGAAGCGCACGGTACCGGCGATGGCATAGGCGACCACCAGCGGCGGCGAGGCGAGGAAAGCCTGCTTGGCATAGGGGTGGATGCGGCCGTCGAAGTTGCGGTTGCCGGAGAGCACGGCAGTGGCATACAGGTCGCGATCGATGATTTCCTGCTGAATCTTCGGGTCCAGCGCGCCGGACATGCCGTTACAGGTGGTGCAGGCGTAGGCGACGATGCCGAAACCGATCTTTTCAAGCTCCGGTAGCATGCCTGCCTCATCCATGTACAGCTTTGCTACTTTCGAGCCCGGCGCGAAGGACGTCTTAACCCAAGGCTTG